>NZ_MRCS01000049.1 GCF_002303925.1 Pseudomonas sp. ACN8 | reverse complement strand
CGCACAGCGGGCTGATGGTTATCGTCGGAACAGGCTTGGCGACACGCGCGTTCTCCTCATGAATACGGGTTGGAACATCGGCAATTTAACTGCAAAACCCTGTAGGAGCGAGCTTGCTCGCGATGGATAGGAGGGCACCGCGTTTATCCAGGCTGCCCTCGTCATCGTTAACGTCCATCGCGAGCAGGCTCGCTCCTACACGGGGGTCAGGCAATAGTGTTCGATGAGTTGCCTTAATAGATGCACCGTAGGCTGCAAACGTGACATTTCGAGGTATTCCCCCGGTTGGTGGGCGCAGGCGATATCACCCGGGCCAAGCACCAGCGTTTCACAGCCAAGGCGCTGAAGATAAGGTGCTTCGGTGCCGAACGCCACTGCTTCGGCGCTGTGACCGGTGAGCTTTTCGGCAAGGCGCACCAACTCGGCGTCCTCGGCCTGCTCGAACGGCGGCACTTCAGGGAACAGCGGCGCGTAATCGATCTTGACCTGATGCCGCTCGGCAACCGGCTTGAGCTTCTGCAGGATCTCGGCGCGCAGGACCTTGGGGTCCATGCCGGGCAGCGGCCGCAAATCGAATTCCAGCGAACACTGACCGCAGATGCGGTTAGGGTTGTCGCCGCCATGGATGCAGCCGAAATTCATCGTCGGCATCGGCACGCCAAACTGCGGATTGCGGAATTCGCGCTGCCACAACAGGCGCAGGCCGCGCAGTTCACCGATGGCATCGTGCATGGCCTCCAGGGCGCTGTGGCCCAGGCGCGGGTCGGAGGAATGGCCGCTCTGCCCGAGAATGTCGATGCGCTCCATCATGATGCCTTTGTGCATGCGGATCGGCTTGAGCCCGGTCGGCTCGCCGATCACCGCGGCACGCCCCAGCGGTCGCCCCGCTTCGGCCAGCGCGCGGGCGCCGGACATCGAGCTTTCCTCGTCGCAAGTGGCGAGAATCAGCAAAGGCTGTTTGAACGGCTGATCGAGCAGCGGTTTGACCGCCTCGATGGCGAGGGCGAAAAAGCCCTTCATGTCGCAACTGCCCAGGCCAATCCAACGACCGTCGGCTTCAGTCAGCTTCAGCGGGTCGGTTTGCCACAGCGCGCCGTCGAACGGCACGGTGTCGCTGTGCCCGGCCAGCACCAGGCCGCCGGGGCCGGAGCCGAAACTGGCCAGCAGGTTGAACTTGCCGGGGCTGACCTGTTGGATCTCGCAGGTAAAACCCAGCTCACCGAGCCACGTTGCCAGCAGATCGATGACCGGGCGGTTGGTTTGATCGAGACTGGGCTGAGTGCAACTGACCGACGGTGCGGCGATCAACGCAGCGAATTGTTCTTTCATCGATGGCAATGGCATCGCTGACTCCCGGCACCCGAATTGAGGTCCATCATAGAACCAACCGATGACAGGAATAAACCGTCTCGGCGCGTACTAACCTTGAGTCCTGTACACTGCACGACCTTGGCAGCCACACATTCCCCCGGCTGCGCTCCCGATCCTGGATTTTCCGGCCATGCAGAAAGAAACCGAAATCAAACTCCGCGTCAGCCGCGAAACCCTCGCCGCCCTGCGCGAGCACCCGTTACTGAAGAAACGCAACAAAAGTGGCTGGGAACGCCGTGAGTTGATGAACCAGTACTTCGACACGCCCGAGCGCGACCTGGCCCAGGCCAAAGTCGCCCTGCGCCTGCGCAAGGATGGCGAAGAAGTGATTCAGACCCTCAAGACCCGCGGCCAAAGCGTTGCCGGCCTGTCCGTGCGTAACGAGTACGACTGGAACCTGCCCAAAGCCAAGCTCGACCTGAAGAAACTCGACGGCGAATGCTGGCCCGAGGAACTGGCCGAGCTGGACAAGAAGACCCTGAAGCCGATCTTCACCACCGACTTCGTCCGCGAACGCGCGGAAATCGCCTGGGGTCGCGGCAAGACCAAAGTGGTCATCGAAGCCGCGCTGGACCTGGGTCACGTCGTGGTCGGCAAGCAGAAAGAAGAAATCTGCGAGCTGGAACTGGAACTGCGCGAAGGCGAGCCGGCAGCCCTGCTGGAACTGGCCGCCGAGCTGGCCGAGAAACTGGCCCTGATGCCTTGCGACATCAGCAAGGCCGAGCGCGGTTATCGCCTGTACGACGCTCACAGTTATTCGTTGAGCCTGCCCGCGCCGCAGATCACCGCCGAAACGCCGCTGGACGACGCGTTCGTCGCGCTGAGCTGGCATTTGCTCGGCAGCAGCCAGCGTCTGGCCGAGCAGTATCGCTTCAACGGTCACTGGCGCCTGTTGCAGGACTGGGTCGAATGCCTCGCGGAAATGCGCGCGCTGATCAGCAGCCTGGGCCAGGCCGCACCACGTCAGTCGACCCACGATCTGCGTATCGCCCTCGATGCCTTGCTGGAAGACTGGCGTCCGCTGGTCCAGGCCGGCCTGGAAGATGAAGACGTGCGCAAAGCCGCGCCCGAGCAGTTCCTCGAAGAACTCGAAGACCCGCGCTGGGGCCTGTTCTCCCTGACTACCTCGCGCTGGCTGCTGGCCCGCACCTGGGCCGCCGACCGCAACACCCGTGGCAATCGCCAGGGCGCTGCGCAACTGGGCAGCTGGTTGCCGCGCCTGCTGGGCGAAGAAGCCACTTCGTTGCAACTGCAACGTTACCAGCAACAACCGGAAGACCTGGCCGAGCAACTGCCGCGCATCGAACGCATCCAGGTCTGGCTGCACCATGCGCGCAACGTGCTGGAGATCCCGGAAATGGATCGCCTGTACGGCGAGCTGAACAAACTGGCGCAACTGGCCAACGAATCGATCACCGACGAAGTCCTGGATGCGCGCAAGCAGCAGGCGATTGCGGTGTATCAGAACCGTGCCTGGAAAATGCTCTTGCGTCTGTAATACCGCCATCGCCGGCAGGCTGGCTCCTACAGGAAATCACCGAAATCCTGTAGGAGTGAGCCTGCTCGCGATGAGGCCGGCACAGTCACCACAAAGTTTCAGACCGGCAAACTGGTAGTCGACTTGATCTCCGACAACGCCACGATCGAATTCACCTCCTGAATCCCCGGCACCATCGACAGTTTCTCGAAGAAAAAGCGCTCATAAGCCTCGATGTCCGCCGTGACAATCCGCAGCAAGAAGTCCACCGCCCCCATCAGCACATAACACTCCAGCACCTCCGGAAAGCCGCGAATCGCCTCGGTGAATTCGGTGAAGTTCGAACGCCCGTGGGCATTGAGTTTCACCTCCGCGAAGATCTGCGTGTTCAGGCCGATTTTCTTGCGGTCGAGCAAGGTCACCTGCCCGCGAATGATGCCCTCCTCTTTCATCCGCTGAATCCGCCGCCAGCACGGCGATTGCGAGAGACCCACCCGCTCGGCGATCTGTGCGCTGGAAAGCGAAGCATCCTCTTGCAGCAAGGCGAGGATCTTGCGGTCGTAGCTGTCCAGTTCGCTTTGCATAAAAAAACCCTTAACCGAGTAACAACTGAATTGATTGATTCTTCATTTGTGCAATACAGCCAATCATAGAGAAGAAATACCCCGCACAGGATGTAAACATTTCTCCAATGATTTTGGAGCCTGACCATGCCGCATCTCGAAGCCGTGAACACCCCACCTGCCCGCGCCGATGTCTGGAACGTCGGCAACACCCATTGCCGGGTTCGCTATCAAATGCTGGCCGAGGCAGAACCGGATCTGCTGTGTCGCGCTCTCAATTTGTTCGCTTTGCAATTGCTCACGCCGGAACAAGTCAACGCGCACCGCCAGGACGACTGGCTGAGCATCGAGATCGTCATCGACGGTTTGAGCTGGCACCGCGCGCAAGTGATTGCGGAAAAACTTCGTAACCTGATCAGCGTCTGCTCGGTGGAGCTGCAAGAAGCTGATTCCCCATGGGCCGAAGCGGCTCAAGCGGCGGGCTGAAAAACTCCGAAACGGCTTCATCGGGTAGTGGCCCAGCGGTCAGCCGGGTCACGGCTATCCTTTGCGCACTGTCGTTCAAAAGGAGCCCGCATGTCCGTACAACTCGCCTTTCAGGACCGCTGGCTGGATCTCAATGACCTGCTGCGCGAACTGGTCGCTCAGGGCTTTATCAGTCAGGATTCGGCCGAACACGCGCTCAATGCCCGCCGCCGCAATGCTTCCCTTGGCCAGATGCATCCGCTGGAGTTCATTGCCAGCCAACAGCTGGACGATCTCAGCCGTCCCGGCAAACCGCTGGACCTCGAGAGCCTGACCCTGTGGCTGTCCCGGCAGGCCGGCCAGCCTTACCTGCGCATCGACCCGTTGAAAATCAATGTCGCGGCCGTGACCCCGCTGATGTCCTATGCCTTCGCCCAGCGCCACAAGATCCTCGCGGTAGCGATCGACCGCGATGCGGTCACCGTGGCCAGCGCCCAGCCTTATGTCAGTGGCTGGGAGGCTGACCTGACCCACGTGCTCAAATTACCGATCAAGCGTGTGGTGGCCAACCCGGTAGACATCCAGCGCTTCAGCGTCGAATTTTTCCGCCTGGCCAAATCGGTCACCGGGGCGAACAGCGCCGACCCGCAAGTCAGTACCCTCGGCAATTTCGAACAGTTGCTCAACCTCGGCGCCAGCGACCAGGAGCCGGACGCCAACGACGCACACATCGTCAATATCGTCGACTGGCTGTTCCAGTATGCGTTCCAGCAGCGCGCCAGCGACATCCACATCGAACCCCGGCGCGAGCAAGGCACGGTGCGCTTTCGCATCGACGGCGTGCTGCACAACGTCTATCAATTCCCGCCCCAGGTCACCATGGCCATCGTCAGTCGCCTGAAAACCCTTGGACGCATGAACGTCGCGGAGAAACGCAAACCCCAGGACGGCCGGGTCAAAACCAAGACCCCGGACGGCGGCGAAGTCGAACTGCGCTTGTCGACGCTGCCCACGGCCTTCGGCGAAAAAATGGTCATGCGGATTTTCGATCCGGAAGTATTGCTCAAGGACTTCGACCAGCTTGGTTTCTCCGCCGACGACCTGCGCCGCTGGCAAGACATGACCCGCCAGCCCCACGGCATCATCCTCGTCACCGGGCCGACGGGTTCGGGCAAGACCACCACCCTCTACACCACCCTGAAAAAACTGGCGACGCCCGAGGTCAACCTCTGCACCATCGAAGACCCGATTGAAATGGTCGAGCCGGCGTTCAACCAGATGCAGGTCCAGCACAACATCGATCTGACCTTCGCCGCCGGCGTACGCGCGCTGATGCGGCAAGACCCGGACATCATCATGATCGGCGAGATCCGCGACCTCGAAACCGCGGAGATGGCGATCCAGGCCGCGCTCACCGGGCACCTGGTGCTGTCGACCCTGCACACCAACGACGCCCCCAGCGCCATCAGCCGCCTGCTGGAACTCGGCGTGCCGCACTACCTGATCAAGGCCACGGTGCTCGGCGTCATGGCCCAGCGACTGGTGCGGACCCTGTGCCCGCACTGCAAGGCAACCCTGACGCTGGGCGAAGACGACTGGCAAACCCTGACCCGCCCCTGGCAAGCACCCTTGCCGACCAATGCCCAGCGAGCCACCGGTTGCGTGGAGTGCCGCGACACTGGTTATCGCGGCCGTGCCGGGGTCTACGAAATCATGCAACTGAGCGAAGGCATCAAGGCGCTGATCAGTCCCGACACCGATCTGCTGGCCGTGCGGCGCCAGGCATTCAAGGAAGGCATGCGCAGCCTGCGGTTGTCAGGAGCGCAAAAGGTCGCTGCCGGGCTGACGACCATCGAGGAGGTACTGCGAGTGACACCCCAGAGCGAACAGAACTGAGCCCGGCGGTACTTATCCAGCATCGGCACAGCTACACTCCAGCGATTGCAACTCAACAGATCCACACATCAACAAGGAATCGTTATGCAGATCGGTAGTGTGCTTTTGCTTTTTGTCGGCCTGGTGGTCGCCATTCTGTTCATGGGTTTCAAGGTGGTGCCCCAGGGCTTTGAATGGACCGTCGAGCGTTTCGGGCGCTACACCAACACGCTCAAGCCAGGGCTGAACGTCATCGTTCCGGTCATGGACCGCATCGGACGCAAGATGAATGTGATGGAAAGCGTGCTGGATATTCCGCCGCAGGAAGTCATCACCGCCGACAACGCCACGGTGCAAATCGACGCCGTGTGCTTCTTCCAGGTGGTCAACACGGCCCAGGCGGCCTACGAGGTCAACAACCTCGAACACGCCATCCGCAACCTGCTGCAAACCAACATCCGCACCGTGCTCGGCTCGATGGAACTCGACGCCATGCTCAGCCAGCGTGACGGCATCAACGAAAAACTGCTGCGCACTGTCGATGAA
This sequence comes from Pseudomonas sp. ACN8, assembly GCF_002303925.1. Classification (GTDB taxonomy): domain Bacteria; phylum Pseudomonadota; class Gammaproteobacteria; order Pseudomonadales; family Pseudomonadaceae; genus Aquipseudomonas. The sequence continues at coordinate 40,309 of NZ_MRCS01000049.1, read as the reverse complement.
GCGACCGCACCGTGGGGCATCAAGATCACCCGGATCGAAATCAAGGACATCAGCCCACCCGCCGACCTGATGGCTGCGATGTCGGGGCAGATGAAAGCCGAACGGATCAAGCGCGCCCAAATCCTCGAAGCAGAAGGTCTGCGTGCCGCAGCGATCCTGACCGCCGAAGGCAAGAAGCAGGCACAGATCCTCGAAGCAGAAGGCAGTCGCCAGGCCGCCTTCCTGGAATCCGAAGCCCGCGAACGGCAAGCCGCGGCAGAAGCACAGGCGACCAAAGTGGTGTCCGAAGCCATCGCCAGCGGCAACGTGCAGGCGGTCAACTACTTCGTGGCGCAGAAGTACATCGATGCGCTGGGCAAGCTGGCTTCGGCCAACAACAGCAAGGTGATCCTGATGCCGCTGGAGGCCAGTTCGATGATCGGCGCGGTGGGCGGCATTGGCGAAATCGTCAAGGCCACATTCGATAACAAGAAAGCCTGAGGCGCACCATGTGGGCATTTTTGCAGCACCTTTCGTTCTGGGACTGGTTGGCGTTGGGCACGGTGCTGTTGATTCTTGAAGTGTTCGGCGCCGGCGGCTACCTGTTGTGGATCGGCATGGCGGCAGCAGCCGTGGGTGTCTTGACCTTTCTCCTGCCGGGCCTGCCCTGGGAATGGCAGTTTCTGTTGTTCGGCCTGCTGTCGATCGCCACCGCGTTGTACTGGTGGCGGCGTCAGCGCACGGCGAGGCGTCCGAGCGAACAGCCGCACCTGAATCTGCGCGGCCAGGAACTGATCGGCAAAACCTTTCTGGTCCATGAAGCGATTGTCGACGGTCGCGGCAAGATCAAGGTGGCCGACGGTGTGTGGATGGCTCGCGGGCCGGATGCCGCCATTGGCAGCCGCGTACGGGTGGTCGGCCAGCAAGGCGCGATCCTGCTGGTCGAAGCGACGGATTAGGCGACCACGGAACTCGATTGGGGGTTGGCAATCCAACCGCGTAGTCAACCCAGTGGAGTCACCCTGTCATGCGTTTCAAACTTGCTGTCGCTACCGTCGCGCTGTTGTCTTTGCCTGTCGGTTCGGCGATGGCCGATACTTTTTGGCGTAACGTTCTTACCTCCGGTGCAACCACCGGTTCGAGCTATCTGACATCCAAGGATAACAAGCTGGTCGTCGCGGCTCAGGACGATGCCAGCAGCTTCGTTGCCAGTGATGGCAGTATCCGCGGTCCATACCTGGAAGCGGCCATGCAGAAAGTCCGCGCCGACAACCCGGGCCTGCAAGCCACGGACATGGAACTGGCGAATGCGATCCTGGCGAAGAATGCCGTGGCTTCGGAGTAAGCGTTGCGAATGAAAAATGCCGCTCACATGAGCGGCATTTTTTTGCCTTGCGAATACAAATCCCATGTTCACCGAGCCTCCCTGTAGGAGCGAGCCTGCTCGCGATTGCGGTGGATCAGTGAAATCTTCAGTGACTGTCACACCGCAATCGCGAGCAGGCTCGCTCCCACAGGAGTCATGAGTTGCCTGGGGTGTCAGCGGTAATCATCCACCGGCACACACGCACAAAACAGGTTCCGGTCCCCGTACACATTGTCCACCCGGTTCACCACCGGCCAGTATTTATGCGCCTTGGTGTGCGCGTCCGGCGTGACCGCTTGCACGATGCTGTACGGCCGCTCCCACACGCCGGTGATATCGGCCAACGTATGCGGCGCACCTTTCAACGGATTTTCTTCAGCTGGCCAGTTACCGTTCTGCACCTCGTTGATTTCCGCGCGGATGCTTAGCATCGCCCCGATAAAACGGTCCAGTTCCGCCTTCGATTCACTTTCGGTCGGTTCGACCATCAGCGTCCCCGGCACCGGAAACGACATGGTCGGGGCATGGAAGCCGTAGTCCATCAGGCGCTTGGCCACATCCTCTTCGGTGATGCCGGTCAACGCCTTGAGCGGTCGCAGGTCGAGGATGCATTCGTGGGCCACCCGCTCGTTGCGTCCGGTGTAGAGCACAGGGAAGGCACCGGACAAATGCCGCGCCAGGTAATTCGCGGCCAGGATAGCCACTTCACTGGCGTCCGCCAGTTGCGGCCCCATCATCGCGATGTACATCCAGCTGATCGGCAGAATGCTTGCGCTTCCCCAGGGCGCTGCGCTGACGGCGCCATTTTGCGGGTGCGGCCCGTCGATCGGCACCACAGGATGGTTGGCCACGAATGGCGCCAGATGTGCCCGAACACCAATCGGCCCCATGCCCGGCCCACCGCCACCATGGGGAATGCAGAAGGTCTTGTGCAGGTTCATGTGCGAGACATCGGCGCCAATATCGGCTGGCCGCGCCAACCCGACCTGAGCATTGAGGTTGGCGCCATCCATGTACACCTGACCGCCATGCCGGTGGATCACTTCACAGATTTCGCTGATGCCTTCCTCATACACCCCATGGGTCGAAGGATAGGTCGCCATCAGGCAGGCGAGTTTGTCTGCCGCCTGCGCGGCTTTTTCCTTGAGATCATCCAGGTCGACATTGCCCGCCTCGTCGCACTCGACGATCACCACGCGCATCCCGGCCATTTGCGCCGACGCGGGATTGGTGCCATGAGCCGACGAAGGAATCAGGCAGATATCGCGGCCACCCTGTTGACGGCTCTCATGGTATTTGCGGATTGCCAGCAGCCCGGCGTATTCGCCCTGGGCACCGGAATTGGGCTGCATGCAGATCGCGTCGAAACCGGTGATCGCGCACAACCAGCGCTCCAGCTCTTCGATCATCAGCCCATAACCGGCGGCCTGCTCCTTGGGCACGAACGGGTGCAGGTTGGCGAACTGCGGCCAGGTAATCGGGATCATCTCGCTGGTGGCGTTGAGCTTCATGGTGCAGGAGCCCAGCGGAATCATCGATTGATTGAGCGCCAGGTCCTTGTTTTCCAGTTGCTTGAGGTAGCGCAGCATCTCGGTTTCGCTGTGATGGGCGCTGAACACGGGATGGCGCAGATAAGGCGAAGTTCGCGCCAACCTTTCGGGAATTCCGCCAGGCAGGACCTCGGCATCCAGGTCATCGATGCTCAGCCCGTGATCGGCCCCCAGGAACACATCGAACAGCTTCGCCACGGTGCCTTCGTCGCAAGTCTCGTCGAGGCTCAGGCCCAGTTGGCCGCGCCCGAGAATGCGCAGGTTGATCTGCGCGGCCCGGGCACTGTCGATGATCGCGGTCTGAGCTCCGCCGACTTCCAGGGTCAGGGTGTCGAAGAAGTGCCGGTTGACCCGCGTGATACCGTTGCGCTCAAGCCCGGCGGCCAGGATGCAGGTCAGCCGGTGAACCCGCTGGGCGATCCGCTTGAGCCCTTCGGGGCCGTGGTAGACCGCATAGAAACTGGCGATATTGGCCAGCAGCACCTGGGCCGTGCAGATGTTGGAGTTGGCCTTCTCCCGGCGGATGTGTTGCTCGCGGGTTTGCAGGGCCATGCGCAGGGCGGTGTTGCCCCGCGCATCTTTCGAAACACCGATGATCCTCCCGGGAATCGCTCGCTTGTATTCATCGCGGCTGGCAAAAAATGCCGCGTGAGGCCCGCCGTAGCCCATGGGCACGCCAAATCGCTGGGACGAGCCGAACACCACATCGGCACCCAGTTCACCCGGTGGGGTCAGCAACAACAGGCTCAGCAAATCCGTGGCGACACAGGCCAGGGCCTGTTGCGCATGCAGGTGATCGATCAGCGGCCGCAGGTCGTGGATTTCACCGTGAGTGTCGGGGTATTGCAGCAACGCGCCGAACACCTGGTGCTGCTTCAAGTTATCCACAGCGTCGACGATCAGGTCGAAACCGAAACCCTCAGCGCGGGTCTGCACCACGGAAATGGTTTGCGGGTGGCAGTTTTCGTCGACAAAGAACAGGTTGCTTTTGGACTTGGCGACCCGCTTGGCCAGGGCCATGGCTTCCGCCGCGGCGGTGGCTTCATCGAGCAGCGAGGCATTGGCCAGCTCCAGGCCGGTCAGGTCGATGGTCAGTTGCTGGAAGTTCAGCAGCGCTTCGAGCCGCCCTTGGGCGATCTCTGGCTGATAGGGGGTGTACGCGGTGTACCAGCCGGGATTTTCCAGCACATTACGCACAATGACCGCCGGTGTAAGGGTGCCGTGGTAGCCCATGCCGATCAGGCTGGTCCAGACCTGGTTCTGCTCGGCATAACCGCGCAGTTTGGCCAGCGCGGCCTCTTCATCGAGTGCCGGGGGCAGGTCCAGCGCCCGGTTGAGGCGGATGCCCGGCGGCACCGTTTGCTCGATCAATTCGACCCGACTGCCCAGGCCGAGGCTGTCGAGCATCGCCTGTTGCTCGGCGGCATCGGGCCCGAGGTGGCGGCGCAGAAAGGCATTGGGGTCGCGTAACTGGCTCAGGGACGGCAATTGGGACATGACGGGCTCTCTCTTGACTGGCGCTCAGCGTCGATGCAACACGGTCAAACCAGCATAGCAGCCAGTACCGGACGCGAATCCTGTAGGAGCGAGCCTGCTCGCGATGAACCTAAGAACACCGCGCGGTGTCAGGCTTCCAGCGCCATCGTTGACGACCATCGCGAGCAGGCTCGCTCCTACAGGTAAGGATTTGTCAGGCAAAAAAAAGCCCCGACGGGTCGGGGCTTTGGGGGTGACGCTTGAAGCTTATTCGCCGATGGCGGCCTTGTAGCCGGCGGCATCCAGCAGTTTTTCCAGCTCGGCGGTATCGCTTGGCTTGAGCTTGAAGATCCACGCGCCGTACGGATCGGAGTTGAGCAGCTCAGGCTCGCCGCTCAGCGCTTCGTTGACCGCGATCACTTCACCGCTGATCGGTGCATAAATGTCGGAAGCTGCTTTAACCGACTCAACGACACCCGACTGATCACCGGCGGCAAACACGTTGCCGACTTCAGTCAGCTCGACAAACACCACGTCACCCAGCGCTTCCTGCGCGTGATCGCTGATGCCCACGGTGACGGTGCCATCGGCTTCCAGACGTGCCCATTCGTGACTTTCGGCAAAACGCAGGTCGGCAGGGATATTGCTCATGTTCTGTGTCCTCAGGAAAAGGGTCGGCGGTCATGCCCGCCAGAAAAGGTTAGATCAAGGTTTTGCCGTGACGTACGAAGGTCGGTTTGACCACCCGGACCGGGTACCACTTGCCACGGATTTCCACTTCAGCGCGGTCGGCTGTTGCCATCGGCACGCGCGCCAGTGCAATCGACTTGCTAAGCGTAGGAGAGAAACTACCACTGGTGATCTCCCCTTCGCCAACATCGGCGATGCGAACTACTTGATGAGCGCGCAAAACACCGCGTTCTTCAAGGACCAGACCGACCAGTTTGTGCTGCACACCGGCGGCCTTTTCGGCTTCCAGGGCCTTGCGCCCGATGAACTGCCGGGTGGCGGGTTCCCAGGCGATGGTCCAGGTCATATTGGAGGCCAACGGTGAAATGTCTTGCTGGATGTCCTGACCGTAAAGGTTCATGCCGGCTTCGACCCGCAAGGTATCCCGCGCGCCGAGGCCGATGGGAGAAATCCCGGCTCCGACCAGGTCGTTGAAAAAGCCTGGCGCCTGATCGGCCGGCAGAATGATTTCCAGCCCGTCTTCGCCGGTATAACCGGTGCGCGCGATGAACCAGTCACCATCGGACAGGCCTTCGAAGGGCTTGAGGAGCTGGATCAGGTTGCCGCGGGACTGGCTGACCAGTTCGGCAATTTTCTGCCGGGCGTGGGGGCCCTGGATGGCCAGCATCGCCAACTCTGAACGCTCGCGAAGTTGCACGTCGAAACCGTTGAGATGGGCTTGCATCCACGCCATGTCCTGGTCGCGGGTGGAGGCATTCACCACCAGACGATAACCCTCATCGAGACGATAGACGATCATGTCGTCGACGATGCCGCCCTGCTCGTTGAGCATGGTGCTGTACAACGCACGGCCGGGGCTGTGCAGGCGTTCGACATCATTGGCCAGCAAATGCTGAAGCCAGGCTTTGGCCTGGGCGCCGCCGACGTCGATTACGGTCATGTGGGATACATCGAAGACACCGCAATCGCGGCGCACCTGATGGTGCTCCTCGACCTGCGATCCATAATGCAGAGGCATGTCCCAACCGCCAAAATCGACCATCTTCGCGCCGAGTGCGAGATGAAGGTCGTACAGAGGCGTACGCTGTCCCATGGGTTTCTCCTTCCGGGCGTGGCGAAGGTGCGGACAAGCGCTGCACGGACTGAATGCCTTGATACAAAGGGCCTTCAACCGATTTCAGCCACCTGGTCTGTCAGACGGACCGCACCGAATGCCGCGCATTGTAGCCGCAAGGTGTAGGACTGACACCTAGCTGTTTCGATGTGCTGAACGACGGATCAATCCGATGACCGGTAACAGCCCGACCAGCACCAGGGTCAATGCCGGCAAAGACGCCCGGGCCCATTCGCCTTCGCTGGTCATTTCGAAGATTCGCACCGCCAGCGTGTCCCAACCAAACGGGCGCATCAGCAGGGTCGCGGGCATTTCCTTGAGCACATCGACGAACACCAGCAGCGCGGCGCTCAACGTGCCGGGTAGCAATAATGGCAGATACACTTTGAAAAACAGTCGTGGCCCACTGACGCCAAGGCTACGTGCCGCTTCGGGCAAAGATGGCCGTATACGCGCCAGACTGCTTTCCAGCGGCCCGTAGGCCACTGCAATGAAGCGCACCAGATAGGCCAGCAGCAACGCCGACAGACTGCCCAGCAGCAGCGGCTTGCCCGCGCCACCGAGCCAGCCCGAGAGCGGGATCACCAGCTCGCGATCCAGGTAACTGAACGCCAGCATGATCGACACCGCCAGCACCGAACCAGGCAAGGCGTAGCCCAGGTTGGCCAGGCTGATCCCGGAACGAATGACCCGGGTGGGTGCCAGTCGTCGGGCAAACGCCAGTAACAAGGCGACGCTGACGGTGATCAACGCCGCCATCGCCCCCAGGTACAAGGTGTGGACGATCAACCCGGTGTAGCGCTCGTCGAGATCGAAGCGCCCGCGCAGCCAGAACCACACTGCCAACTGCAGCATCGGGATAACAAAAGCGCAGGCGAACACCAGACCGCACCAAGTCGTCGCCGCCAATGCCTTGAGGCCTCGCAAGTGATACAGCGCCTTGACCCGTGGTCGCTCGTTGCTCGCCCGGTTGGCCCCACGGGCACGCCGTTCGCCGTAGAGCACGAGCATCACCACCAGCAGCAACAGACTGGCCAGTTGCGCGGCGGACGACAGGCTGAAAAAACCGTACCAGGTCTTGTAGATGGCAGTGGTGAAGGTATCGAAGTTGAACACCGACACGGCGCCGAAGTCCGCCAGGGTTTCCATCAGCGCCAATGCCACGCCCGCGCCAATGGCTGGTCGTGCCATGGGCAACGCCACCCGCCAGAACGCTTGCCAGGGCGATTGGCCAAGGACCCGCGCGGCTTCCATCAGGCCTTTGCCCTGGGCGAGGAAAGCCGTGCGCGCCAGCAGATAGACATAGGGATAGAAAACCAGCACCAGCACCACAATCACACCGCCCGTGGAACGCACGCCCGGCAGCCGCAGACCACTGCCAAACCACTCTCGTAGCAAGGTCTGCACGGGCCCGGCGAAATCCAGCAGGCCGACGAAAACAAAGGCCAGCACATAGGCCGGGATCGCGAAGGGCAGCATCAGAGCCCAGTCCAGCCAGCGCCGGCCGGGGAATTCGCAAAGGCTGGTGAGCCATGCCAGGCTGACACCCAGGACTGTCACGCCGACACCGACGCCTAGCACCAGGGTCAAGGTATTGCCCAGCAAACGCGGCATCTGTGTGTCCCAGAGATGGGACCAGATCTGTTGATCGACGGTTTGCCAGGAAAGCAGCAGAACGCTCAGGGGCAACAGGACCAGCGCAGCGATGGCGAAGACGACTGGATACCAGCGGCGTTGGGCGGGATGGGCCAAAGGCTTGGTTCTCTACTATCTAATGGATGAGATCGACACTGTAGGAGCGAGCTTGCTCGCGAAAAACGTCAACGATAACGCGGGGAACCTGACGGTCCGCGGTGCCCTGACGCTCATCGCGAGCAAGCTCGCTCCTACATCGTCAGAGGCGCGCAACGCAAAAACAAACGCCCCGCATAGGCGGGGCGCAGTATATAGGGCGACTTAGTTCCAGCCAGCCTTGTCCATCAGGCGAATCGCCTCGGCCTGGCGCTTGCCGGCGATTTCCACAGGCAAGGTATCAGCGATGAACTTGCCCCATGCGGCGACTTCAGCCGATGGCTGCACGGCCGGGTTCGCCGGGAACTCCTGGTTCACGTCGGCAAAGATTTTCTGCGCTTCAGGGGTGGTCATCCACTCCACCAGGGCCTTGGCCGCTTCCGGGTGTGGCGCGTGCTGGGTCAGGCCGATACCCGACAGGTTGATGTGTACGCCACGGTCAGCCTGGTTCGGCCAGAACAGTTTCACCGGCAGGTCTGGCCTCTGCTTGTGCAGGCGGCCGTAGTAGTAGGTGTTGACGATACCAACGTCGCACTGACCGGCGTTGATCGCTTCCAGCACGGCGGTGTCGTCGGAGAACACGTCAGTGGAGAGGTTCTTGACCCAGCCCTTGAGGATTTCCTCGGTCTTATCAGCGCCGTGCACTTCGATCATGGTCGCGGTCAGGGACTGGTTATAGACCTTCTTCGCCGTGCGCAGGCACAGCCGGCCTTCCCATTGCTTGTCGGCCAGCGCTTCGTAGGTGGTCAGTTCACCCGGCTTCACCCGATCAGTGGAGTAGGCAATGGTCCGCGCCCGCAGGCTCAGGCCGGTCCAGGCATGGGAGGCGGCCCGGTACTGCAGCGGAATGTTGGCGTCGATGGTTTTCGAGGTGAACGGCTGGAGGATGCCCATCTGCTCGGCTTGCCAGAGGTTGCCGGCATCGACGGTGAGCAGCAGGTCGGCCGGCGTGTTCGCGCCTTCGGCCTTGAGCCGCTGCATCAGCGGCGCTTCCTTGTCGGTGATGAACTTCACCTTCACGCCAGTCTTGGCGGTGTAGGCATCGAATACTGGCTTGATCAGCTCGTCGATTCGCGAGGAGTAGACCACCACCTCGTCAGCGGCCTGGGCGGCGGTGCTGCCGATCAGGGTCAAGGCCAGTGCAGTCAGTAGACGCTTCGGTGCCAACATGGGAGCGGTCTCTCGATTGAAAAATGAGGGCAAATGATAAGGACTCACATTTAGCTTCTCAATCGAAGCTGGCAGCGGAGGAGTTACCGGATGTTGCACAAGCAGAAATTGAGGGCGAATGTGCCGCCGTCTTCGCGAGCAGGCTCGCTCCCACATTTGAAATGCATTCCAGGGTGGGAGCGAGCCTGCTCGCGAAGAGGCCATCAGCCTCAATATAGAAGTCAGGCTTTGGCAAGCGCCGGCAAATCTCCGGTCAACCCCAGCGCTTCGCGCACGAACAACGCCTTGGCTTCCGGCATTTTCTCGACCATTTTCAACCCGGTATTACGCAACCAACGCACCGGCAACGGATCGGCCTGGAACAAGCGCTCAAAGCCTTCCATTGCGGCCATCAGCGCCAGGTTGTGGGGCATGCGTCGACGCTCGTAACGGCTAAGGACTTTCACATCCGCCAGGCGTTCGCCACGCGTTGCCGCTTGCAGCAACACTTCTGCCAGTACGGCGGCATCGAGGAACCCGAGATTCACCCCCTGCCCGGCCAACGGGTGAATGGTGTGGGCCGCGTCGCCGATCAATGCCAGGCCTTCAGCCACATAACGCTTGGCATGCCGCTGGCGCAGAGGCACACACAGGCGCGGGTCGGCGCTGAGCACCTCGCCGAGCCGACCTTCGAAGGCCCGCTCCAGTTCCTTGCAGAAACCTTGTTCATCCATCGCCATCAAACGTTCGGCTTCGCCGGGTGTGGTCGACCAGACGATCGAACACCAATCTTGTTGGCCGTCTCGCTCCAGCGGCAGAAACGCCAACGGACCGTTATCGGTGAAGCGTTGCCAGGCCGTCATCTGATGCGGCTTGGCACAACGCACACTGGTGACGATGGCATGGTGCAGATAATCCCATTCGCGGGTCGCCACACCGGCCAGGCGTCGCACCGCCGAGTTGGCGCCATCCGCCGCGATCACCAGCGGTGCGCGCAAGGTGCGGCCGTCGGCCAGGGTCAGCAGCCAGTCGTCGCCGGAGCGGCGCATCTGTTCCAGCCGCGCATTGGCCAGCAGCCCCAGGTCGCAATCGTGCAAGCGCTCGAGCAAGGCATCCTGGACCACGCGGTTTTCGACGATATGCCCCAGCACTTCGGCATGCACGCTGGCCGCCGAGAAGTGGATTTGCCCGGTGCCGCTGCCATCCCAGACCTGCATGTCGGTATAGGGGCTGCTGCGTCGCCCGGCGATGCCTTCCCACACGCCAAGGCGCTCGAGAATCCGCTGGCTGGCGGCCGACAAGGCGCTCACCCGCGGCTCAAACGCAGCCTGCGCGTTGAACGGTTTGACGCTCATGGGGCTGCCGTCCAGCAGCAGGACTTCCAGCCCGCTGTCCTGCAACGCCAGCGCCAGGGCGCTGCCGACCATTCCGGCCCCGACAATCAGCAGATCTGCGCGCATTTCCATGCTTTAAGCCTGTCTCTCTTGCGGCTTGAGCCGCACGTAAAGGGTTTTCCCGACACACGCCACCAAGTGGCAGGAGCCGTCATGAATGTCGAACCTGCAGGCAGGTATTTTTATCAATCGCGCCTTGCCGAGTCCGCGGATCAGCCAGTCACGCATCCGGTCGCGTACCCAGCCCCATCGCCTGCCGGGCAAACCAGCGTTTGGCCGGTGGCAGCAGATCCAGGCCGAGCAAGCCGATGTTGCGACCCAGGGACACCAACGGCTGGGTGCTGCCGAACAGGCGCGTAACCTGATCGGAGAAACCCACGGTGAGGTCCTGATCGAGACGCTGGCGTTCGCGATAGGCCTGTAACGTGGCGAAGTCGCCCAAAGGTTTCTCACTGGCGAGCAAGGCATCGGCCAGGGCCTGGGCATCGCGCAGGGACAGGTTGAACCCCTGGCCGGCAATCGGATGCAGGCTGTGCGCCGCGTTGCCGAGAATGGCCAGATGCGGGCGCACCTGTTCTTCGGCCTCGACCAGTGTCAGCGGATACAGATGCCGCGCACCGACCTGCTTCAATGTGCCGAGGCGATAACCGAACACACCCTGCAACTCGCTGAGGAAGCTGCGCTCATCGAGGGCCGCCAGGCGTTGCGCGTCCATGCCCAGGCGGGTCCAGACCAGTGCGCAGCGATTATCAGGAAGCGGCAGCAGCGCCATCGGGCCTTCGTCGGTGAAACGCTCGAAGGCCATGCCGTTGTGGGCTTCGCTCGGGGTGATGTTGGCGATCAGCGCGCTCTGGTTGTACGGACGCTTGCGGATGCCGATCCCCAGTTGCTCGCGCAAGCCGGAGCGCCCGCCATCGGCGAGCACCGCAAGGTCGCATTCCAGGGTGGTTTCATCGTTGAGGGTCAGGCGGTAGCCGTCGGTCAGCGGCTCCATGCGGGTGACTTCCGCCGGGCAACGCCAACTGATCACGTCCTTGTCCAGGCCTTGCCACAGGCATTGGCCGAGCCAGGCATTTTCAACGACATAACCCAGCGCTGGAACACCCTCTTCCATCGCCGACAAACGGGCGGTGGAGAAGCGCCCACGGTCGGAAACATGAATCTGCTTGATCGGCTCGGCGCGGCGCGAGACTTCTTGCCAGACGCTCAGCCGTTGATAGATTTGCCGCGAGCCGAAGGACAACGCCGAGGAACGGGCATCGTAACTCGGTTGATAGCTGTCGCCAGGGGCGAACGGCTCGATCAACACGATCTTCCAGCCCCGGGCCTTGGCCCCGGCCTGAAGCGCCAGTGCCAGGCTTGCACCGACCAGCCCGCCACCGATAATTGCCAGGTTGACGCGACTCATGCTGCCTGTGTCCGCGCGGCGGCCATCAGGGCCTCGATCTCGGCGACAGTTTTCGGCACGCCGCTCGTCAATATTTCACAGTCGGTTTTGGTGACCACTACGTCGTCCTCGATGCGCACGCCAATGCCGCGCCATTTCTTCGCAACATTCTGGTTGTCCGGGGCAATATAGATCCCCGGCTCCACAGTCAGCGCCATGCCGACTTCCAGCACGCGCCACTCACCGCCGACCTTGTATTCGCCGACGTCATGCACATCCATGCCCAGCCAATGGCCGGCGCGGTGCATGTAAAATGCCTTGTAGGCTTCGCTGGCGATCAGTTCGTCAACGTCGCCCCGCAGCAACCCCAGCTTGACCAGCCCGGCGGTGATGACCCGAACCGTGGCCTCGTGCGCCTGGTTCCAGTGCTTGTTCGGGGCGATTTCGGCAAAGGCGGCTTCCTGGGAGGCCAGCACCAATTCGTAAATCGCTTTCTGTTCCGCTGAATACTTGCCGCTGACCGGAAAGGTTCGGGTGATGTCGCTGGCGTAGCAGTCGATCTCGCATCCGGCGTCGATCAGCACCAGATCACCCTCCTTGAGCACCGCGTCATTCTGCTGGTAATGCAGGATGCAGCTGTTGCGCCCCGCCGCGACGATCGACCCGTAGGCCGGCATCTTCGCCCCGCCCTTGCGGAATTCGTAATCGAGCTCGGCTTCCAGGCTGAATTCGTGCAACCCGGCGCGACAGGCCTGCATGGCCCGTACATGCGCCTGGGCGGAAATCCGCGCCGCTTCGCGCATCACTTTCACTTCTGCCGCCGATTTATACAGGCGCATGTCGTGCAGCAGATGATCCAGGGCAACGAATTCGTTCGGCGGCTGGGCACCGAGGTTGGCCTTGGAGCGGATCACGTTGATCCACTCCATCAGGTGGCGGTCGAATTCGGGGTTGCTGCCCATGGCCGAATACACCCGGTCACGGCCTTCGATCAGGCCCGGCAGGATGTCGTCGATATCAGTGATCGGAAAGGCGTCATCGGCGCCGAAGTCGCGAATAGCGCCCTCTTGCCCGGCACGCAGGCCATCCCACAGCTCGCGCTCGGCGTTACGTTCGCGGCAGAACAGGATGTATTCGCCATGCACGCGCCCCGGCATCAGCACCAGTACGGCCTGGGGCTCGGGAAAACCGCTGAGGTACTGGAAGTCGCTGTCCTGGCGGTAGACGTGCTCGACATCGCGGTTACGAATGGCCACCGCGGCAGCGGGCAGGATGGCGATGCTGTTGGGTTCCATCTGCGCCATCAGGGCCTTGCGGCGACGGCTGTATTCCGATTTCGGGATATGGATCATGGGCAGATGGTTTTCCCTTTCTTACGATTAATGCAAAGACGGTTTGGCGGCGGCCGGCACGTCTTTTTTGGTCTCGGAGAACAGCAGCAGCGGTGCGACGCGCAGGTACTCCATGACTTCCATATAGTCGTTTTCACCGTCGTCGGACTCTTCCAGGGCATCTTGCACCTGGGAAATGGCCGCCAGATCCTGCAGCACCTCGGTGGCCTCGGTGCTCAGGGCGCTGCTGTCACGGCAGTTCAGGCCGAAGCCGCTGAGGAAACCCTGGCACCACTGGCCCAGTGCGGCGGCACGGTCGGCTAACGGCGCATCGTCGGTCGGCAGCAGCAGAACGACGGTCACGTCATCGCCGGTGAGCTCGCCTTTTACCATCTCTTGCAGGCCGATCAGGGCGTTGCGAACGTTGTCCTGAGGCTCGCTTTCGAGCAGTTCGGCGGCGTCGATCAACCAGCCTTCGGCGTCGAAACCGGCGCCGGCGCAGCTGCGGCCGAGCAACAGGCCGTGCAGTTCGGCAGGCGAGACGTTGTGACCGCTGGAAGTCAGCAGGGTGGCGAAGGCTTGGTACGGGGAATTCTGAATGGTCATGGGCAGCTAGGCGCCAGACGGCGCTATGTCTAGAATGAAGGCCTTGTATCCTACATCGACTACCCCTGTAGGAGCGAGCTTGCTCGCGATGGTCGCCAACGATAACGCTGGGTACCTGACGCCCCGCGGTGCTCCCAGGTTCATCGCGAGCAAGCTCGCTCCTACAAGTCCAACACCCATCAGACAGTGAAGACAATGGAAGACACCGACCTGCAAGCGCTGATGGCCAGACTCGAGCTGCTGATTACACGAGTCGAGCAACTTAAGAGTCAAAACGGACTCTTACTAGCTCAGGAAAAGACCTGGCGCGAGGAACGCGCGCACCTCATTGAAAAAAACGAAATCGCCCGGCGTAAGGTCGAATCGATGATTTCGCGCCTCAAGGCCCTGGAGCAAGACTCATGAGTTCAAGCAATAGCGTCACCGTGCAGATCCTCGACAAAGAGTATTCGATCATCTGCCCTCAGGAAGAGCGCAGCAATCTGGTCAGCGCCGCCCGTTATCTGGACGGCAAGATGCGCGAGATCCGCAGCAGCGGAAAAGTCATCGGTGCCGACCGTATCGCCGTGATGGCCGCGCTGAACATCACCCATGACCTGCTGCACAAGGAAGAACGCCCGGATATCCAGGCCAGCGGTTCGACCCGCGAACAGGTGCGTGACCTGCTCGATCGCGTCGATCTGGCACTCGCCACCGATCCGGACGTCACCAAAGGCTGATTCGCGCCGCCGCTTGCGGTATAATCCCCTCACTCCCTGGGGTGCTTGCCAGTTGGCGATGTCCCTGAGCCGATTTGCTATACCCTGGAGGTTGCACGTTGGGCTGGTGTGCATGTCCGCTAGACGGAAAGCCTTAAAGCCTACTGCATCTTCCACCTTGAACTTTCGGGTTCAAGGGCTAAGTCGACAGCGGCACATTCGGGGAGCCTGATTTCAGTCCAATGCCGGTTCTGATACCGGCATTGGCGTTTTTACGGGTACGCTTCACGTATCCGCACTGTTGAAGCCCGAATACATGACCGAACCTGCGCTGCTCCCCCGCCCGCAACTTCGACGCATGCTGCGCAAGGCCCGCCGCGCACTGACTCCCAGTCAGCAGCGCCAGGCCGCTCGCGGGCTGTACAAGCAATTGGCCCAGCAACCGCTGTTCCGCCGCGCCAAACACATCTCGCTCTACCTGCCCACCGACGGTGAAATTGATCCGCGCCTGTTGCTGCGCGCCGCGCAACGCCGGGGCAAAGCCACCTATCTACCGGTGCTGAGCGCCTGGCCACGAACCAAAATGGTGTTCCAGCGCATCCGTCCCGGGGAAAAACTCAAACCCAACCGCTTCCGCATTCTCGAACCTCGGGCCAACCTCGCCCGGCAGCGCAAAATCTGGGCACTGGATCTGGTGCTGTTGCCATTGGTGGGTTTTGACGATGTCGGCGGACGCCTGGGGATGGGCGGTGGCTTCTACGACCGGAGCCTGGCCTACCTGGCGCGACGAAACGACTGGCGCAAGCCGACGCTGCTGGGGCTGGCCCATGAATGTCAGAAGGTGGCGCGATTGGCTCAGGCGAGCTGGGATGTGCCGCTGCAAGGAACGGTGACGGACAAGGCCTGGTATTACGCAGGCTAGGCGCCACTTCGATCAGCGGCGCCGAGGCAACAGGATCAGCGCTTGAAGGCTGTCGACTGTTGCTGCAATTGGGCGAGCTCGACCGGTGCATCGGTCTTGTTGGCCCACAGGCTTTGGGCATAGCCAGTGGTCACGACGCCAAGGCCAAACAAAATGACCAAAATCCATAGTAAATCCGGTTTGCGTTTCATCGATTGCCCCCCAAAGGCACATCAACACGATGACAGCAGCGGTTTCCGTTTGTAGGCCGTGCAGCAGCGTCAAGCTTTAAAGGCCGGCATTTTGCGACAACGTGAACCGCTGCGCAAATGCTGACGCCAACCGACTGTCGGTTTGTCATAAAATCGCCGACAAGCTGCTCAATCACCACGCAAGGAGCAAAAGACATGGCCTATTGGCTGATGAAATCCGAGCCCGACGAACTCTCGATCAAAGGGCTGGAAAAGCTCGGCAAAGCGCGCTGGGACGGGGTTCGCAACTATCAGGCACGCAATTTCCTGCGGGCCATGGCGGTGGGGGATGAGTTCTTTTTCTATCATTCCAGCTGCCCTGAGCCGGGCATCGCCGGAATCGGCAGGATTGTCGAAGCCGCGTATCCGGACCCGACGGCGCTGGAGCCGGAAAGTCATTACTACGACCCCAAGGCAACTGCGGACAAAAACGCCTGGAGCGCGATTGATGTCGCGCATGTCGAGACCTTTGCCCGGGTGCTGAAACTGGATTATCTGAAGCAGCAGACAGCGCTGGCTGAGTTGCCGCTGGTGCAGAAAGGCTCGCGGTTATCGGTGATGCCCGTAACCCCCGAGCAGTGGGCGATGGTGATTGCTTTAAAGCCTTGAGTCATTTATCGCCTGGACTGGCCTCATCGCGAGCAGGCTCGCTCCCACAGTGGATTTGTGTTGAAGCACAATCACATATCCACCACAGAACCCTGTGGGAGCGAGCCTGCTCGCGATGAGGCCGGCAGGAGCAGCGAAAACCTTACTGAATGATCAGGTTGTTGAACAACAGATCCTCAACCACCGGTTTGCCGGTTTCATCGTTCATCACCTGCTGGGCCTGCTTCAGCGCTTCCTGACGCAGTTTCTCCTTGGCCTCGACGTTGTTCATCGTTTCGGTGGTCTGCTGGGCGAACAGCGCGACCAATTGATTGCGGATCAACGGCTCATTGGCCTTCACCGCTTTGGCGGCCTCGTCACCGGTCACCCGCAACGCCACATCAGCCTTGTAGACCTTCAGTTTCTGCGTGCCGTCCAACCCGTAGTTACCCACGAACGGCGGGCTCAGGGTGATGTAGCTGACCTTCGGAGCAGCATCTTCTTTGGCTTCTTCGGCCACCGCTGCCACAGGCAGAAACAGGGCCAGCATCAACATGATCCACGCTTTCAAAATTCGCTCCTTATCCGGTTTGCGGCCTAGCATAACGACCCGCCGCGCAAGCACAAGCTTATGGCTGACTATCAGGGCCGGGCATGCTCGTTGACCCGTCGACCCACACACCTACACTTATCGGCCATCACTCCCAAAGGAATAGCCCTGATGAAAGCCGTGCTGTGCAAAGCCTTCGGCCCTGCCGAATCGCTGGTGCTGGAAGACGTCGCCAGTCCTGTCGCGAAGAAAAATGAAATCCTGCTGGAGGTGCACGCCGCCGGGGTCAACTTCCCCGACACGTTGATCATCGAGGGCAAATACCAGTTCAAGCCGCCCTTCCCGTTTTCACCGGGTGGTGAAGCGGCCGGCGTGGTCAGCGCAGTGGGTGAAAAAGTCAGTCACTTGAAAGTCGGTGACCGGGTCATGGCCCTGACCGGCTGGGGCAGCTTTGCCGAGCAGGTCGCCGTGCCGGGCTACAACGTGCTGCCGATCCCGCCATCGATGGACTTCAACACCGCCGCTGCCTTCAGCATGACTTATGGCACCTCGATGCACGCGCTCAAGCAACGCGGCAACCTGCAACCGGGTGAAACCCTGCTGGTGCTCGGTGCTTCTGGTGGCGTCGGCCTCGCGGCAGTAGAGATCGGCAAAGCCATGGGCGCCAGGGTGATCGCCGCAGCCAGCAGCGCAGAGAAACTCGCCGTGGCCAAGGCCGCCGGCGCCGACGAACTGATCAACTACAGCGAAACCAGCCTGAAGGACGAAATCAAGCGCCTGACCGACGGCCAGGGCGCCGACGTGATCTACGACCCGGTCGGCGGCGACCTGTTCGACCAGGCCATCCGCGCCATCGCCTGGAACGGCCGACTGCTGGTGGTCGGCTTCGCCAGCGGGCGCATTCCCGAATTGCCGGTCAACCTGGCTCTGCTCAAAGGCGCGGCAGTGCTCGGCGTGTTCTGGGGTTCGTTCGCCCAACGCCAACCGCAGGACAACGCGGCGAACTTCCAGCAACTGTTTGGCTGGTTTGCCGAAGGCAAGCTCAAGCCGCTGGTGTCCCAGGTGTATCCGCTGAGCAATGCGGCGCAGGCGATCAATGACCTTGGCCAGCGTAAAGCGGTCGGGAAAGTGGTGGTGCAGGTTCGCTGAATCTCTCTGTAAAAAAGCGCGGCCATTTAGCCGCGCTCTTTTTGCCGTCAAAGCAACACCCGAATCTCCTCCGGCAAAAACCGCACATACCGACTCGCCGGATGTGCGTTACACCGCTGCACAATCGAACGCACGCTGGCGTTGAGCTTGGCAATCAGAGCCAGACGTTTCTCTTCCGGCAATTGCGTCGGTGAAAGCGAGTGAGTCAGGTAACTACGGGTCCAGCTGAAAACCGGCAGGTCCACCCATGAGGAAGTGGCGATGTTCAGCGATGCCCGTGCGACAGCACTGCATTTCAGCCGCTCCAATTCCTTGTTGACGTGGAAGGGATGTTCTCTGTCCAGCCTGTATTCCATGGGTGCGACCACGATGATTTGCGCAGGCTGATCCTCGGTAATTGTCCACGGCTTGAATCGCCATTGGTTGACTGCGGCCAATGACGCCTCTTCGAGTTCGGGATGTGCACTTTGCACAATAACGGCATTACTGACTGATCCATCGGCATTCACCGTCATACTGACACGCACCATGCCGGTGACACCCGCCCGATGCAGCGCCACCGGATAGACCGGCTTCGGATTATTCTCGGGTATCAGGAACACCTCCCCGGCCCTGACATCCATGGACGACACCAACAACAGCACGCATACCCACCACCGCATGTCCCTCTCCCTTCGCCTGCAACGCCAGACCTGGCAACAGCAAAAAGGTTAAAGCGCCGGGGCATTCGGCATAACGCCATGACTTCCGCTTTAAACGAAGGACGTTTCCTAAAGACCCGCCCTAATTCAGGTACATCAAGCGCCCGCTAACTAAACAGGTAACGCTTCCTACAACGCCCCTCACTTACATCTGAGCGACATGTTCATAAAGGAACGCGCGATATCCAACATTTCCGCTGTTTTGCCGATGAGAACCGGTGCTATTTTCGGTAACGAAACTGTAACATTCGTATCCGCAGTCAAAACAAGAAATCTGGAGCTCTTGAATGTTTGCTTTCTTTCGTCCTGCCGCACATCAGGCTCCATTGCCTGAAGAAAAAATAGACAGCACCTACCGACGCCTGCGCTGGCAGATTTTCGCCGGCATTTTCATTGGCTATGCCGGTTACTACCTGCTGCGCAAGAACTTCTCCCTGGCCATGCCGTACCTGATCGACGAGGGCTACTCCCGTGGTCAGCTGGGTCTGGCGATGTCCGCCATTGCGATTGCCTACGGCCTGTCGAAGTTCCTGATGGGCCTGGTGTCCGACCGCTCCAACCCGCGCTTCTTCCTGCCGTTCGGCCTGTTAGTGTCGGCCGGGGTGATGTTCGTTTTCGGTTTCGCGCCGTGGGCGACGTCCAGCGTGACCATGATGTTCATTCTGCTGTTCATCAACGGCTGGGCGCAGGGCATGGGTTGGCCGCCGAGTGGCCGGACCATGGTGCACTGGTGGTCGCAGAAGGAACGTGGCGGCGTGGTGTCCGTGTGGAACGTGGCGCACAACGTCGGCGGCGGCCTGATCGGCCCGCTGTTCCTGATCGGCATGGGCCTGTTCAATGACTGGCATGCCGCGTTCTACGTGCCGGCAGCCGTGGCGCTGGCGGTAGCGGTGTTTGCCTTCATGACCATGCGCGACACCCCTCAATCGGTTGGCCTGCCGCCGATCGAGCAATACAAGAACGATTACCCGGAAGGCTACGACGCCAGCCACGAAGAGGAATTCAGCGCCAAGGAAATCTTCGTCAAATACGTGCTGCGCAACAAAATGCTCTGGTACATCGCCCTGGCCAACGTCTTTGTCTATCTGCTGCGCTACGGCGTACTGGACTGGGCGCCGACCTACCTCAAGGAAGCCAAGGGTTTCACGGTGGATAAAACCTCGTGGGCTTACTTCTTCTACGAGTGGGCAGGTATTCCGGGCACGCTGCTGTGCGGCTGGATGTCGGACAAGATCTTCCGTGGCAACCGTGGCCTGACCGGCATGGTGTTCATGGCATTGGTGACGGTCGCGACGCTGGTTTACTGGCTCAACCCGGCCGGCAATCCGATGGTCGACATGATCGCGCTGCTTTCCATTGGCTTCCTGATCTACGGCCCGGTAATGCTGATCGGCCTGCAGGCACTGGAACTGGCACCGAAGAAAGCGGCCGGTACGGCGGCGGGCTTTACCGGTCTGTTCGGTTACTTGGGCGGTTCGGTCGCGGCCAGTGCAGCAATGGGCTACACCGTGGACCATTTCGGTTGGGACGGCGGCTTCGTGCTGCTGGTCGGCGCCTGCCTGTTGGCGATGGCCTTCCTGGCCCCGACACTACGGCACAAACAAATCGCCAGTCAGGGCCGCGAAGCACTCGCTTGATCGGCCTTTGATTTACAGCGCTTGAGCCGCGCCTCCAGATTCCGGTCTGGCATGGCGTGGCTGCGCAGGGCGTGCGCGGTCTGCTCGACATAATCGCGAGTGGTGCCGTAGCGCCCGCAGGCGTTTTCGAACACATGGCTCAGCACATGGTCCGGCAAGTTGCCAGCATAGCTGGGCAGGTGTCGCTCCAGCACAAAACCCAATGCCTGTACCTGGCTGCCATCTTCGAGACGGCAGTTGAGCCAGTGCGGGCGGTAGGACGGGAAAGGCATCTCGCGCTGCCAAAGTGCATAGAGCGAGGCTTCGAGTTGCTCCTCTGGCAAGCGATAGGCGAAACCGCTGCAAGAACCGCCACGATCCAGGCCAAACACCAGGCCGGGCATTTCCGGCGTGCCGCGATGTTCGTGGGACCACAGGTACAACCCGCGATGATAGCCATGCACTCGGCCGCGAACCCGCTCAACCGCCGTGCATTCAGGGCGCCAGATCAGCGAACCATACGCAAACAACCAGACCGGCCCACCCTTGTGGCGCGCCATGGTCGATTGCATCGAGCCGAGCAATTGTTCGTGAGTGAGCTGCGGTCCCAGATCGAGCCGCGGAGGGTAAGCCAGATTCAAAAAAGCAGATTCAATGGCGCTCATGGCGAATAGCGTTCAGCTCCCCGCGGGTGAAGAATTACTTAATAGAACGCACAGCTGTAACAATAAGGCACATAAGTTTTAAGGCAATTTGAATGCCATGGCACCGCACTTATTTAAATGCCTGAATGAGATATAACCTACCGAGATTTATAAAAGATTATAAATACCGATAGGCTATATAGAGAGTTATAACCTGTAGGAGCGAGCTTGCTCGCGATGATCGTTAACGATTACGCGGGGAGTCAGGCTGTCCGCGGCGCTCTTGAGTCCATCGCGAGCAGGCTCGCTCTTACAGTGTGGAGGGGCAATATCAGGATCTGGGGGCATACGCAAAAACGTCGGCGCGCATCTGGTGAGCGTCCATCCCCGCTTCCACCAGCGCATCCAGCGTGCCGTAGACCATGGCCGGAGAGCCACTGGCGTATACGTGCAGCGGCTTGAGGTCAGGGAAGTCTTCACAGACCGCTTCATGCAACATGCCGCACCGCCCTTCCCAACCGCATTGATCACTGACGACCTTGTGCAGGAACAGGTTGGGCAACTTCAGCCATTCGTCCCAATGCTCGATTTGATAAAAATCTTCAGGACGACGCACGCCCCAATACAGATGCACCGGATGCTTGAAACCCGAGGCCCGGCAATGTTCGATCAGGCCATGGACCTGGCCCATGCCGGTACCCGCGGCGATCAGCACGAGAGGACCGTCCGGCAACTCCTCCAGGTGGGTATCACCAAACGGCAATTCGACCCGCACCATGTTGTTGCGCTGCAGCTGTTCAATCAGACTCAACGCACTGGATTCGCGCGCCAGTACGTGGATTTCCAGGTCGCGCCCCGCATGCGGGGCCGAGGCGAGAGAGAAGGCGGATTTTTCGCCGTTCTCGCGTTCGATCATCAGGTACTGACCGGCGTGGTAGCGCGGCGGTTTGCCGGCCGGAGCCCGCAGACGCACGCGCCAGGTGTCGCCGCCCACCTCCTTGCACTCAATGACCTGACACGACACGCTGCGCACCGGCAGTTCTCCCAGCGCGAGCACGCCATCCCACAGCACGATGCAGTCTTCCAGCGGCTCCGCTATGCAAGTGTAGAACTCGCCATGGTCGCGCACATCGCCGGCCTGCTCGACCCGTCCTTCCACCAGCAGCGCCGCGCACACGTGGCAATTGCCGTTGCGGCAGCTTTGCGGGCATTCGTAGCCCAGACGTCGCGCGCCATCGAGAATCCGCTCGCCGGGCAATGTCTCAAGCACTGCTCCGGAGGGCTGCAAGGTTACACGCATCAATCTATTCCTAACTGATTCCAGATGGCATCGATCCGCTGGGTCACGGCATCGTCCTTGACGATGACCCGCCCCCATTCACGGGTAGTTTCGCCCGGCCATTTATGCGTGGCATCGAGGCCCATTTTCGACCCCAGGCCGGACACCGGCGAGGCGAAGTCCAAGTAGTCGATCGGCGTGTTGTCGATCATCACCGTGTCGCGCTTGGGGTCCATGCGCGTGGTGATGGCCCAGATCACGTCGTTCCAGTCCCGGGCGTTGATATCGTCGTCGGTGACGATAACGAACTTGGTGTACATGAACTGTCGCAAAAACGACCAGACACCCAGCATTACCCGCTTGGCATGGCCCGGATACGACTTCTTCATGGTCACGATGGCCATGCGGTACGAGCAGCCTTCGGGCGGCAGGTAGAAGTCGGTGATCTCCGGGAACTGCTTCTGCAGGATCGGCACGAACACTTCGTTCAATGCCACGCCGAGGATTGCCGGCTCATCCGGCGGACGGCCGGTGTAGGTGCTGTGGTAGATCGGCTTGATCCGGTGGGTGATGCGTTCGACGGTGAATACCGGGAAGCTGTCGACTTCGTTGTAGTAACCGGTGTGATCGCCGTACGGACCTTCATCGGCCATTTCGCCCGGATGGATCACGCCCTCGAGGATGATTTCGGCGGTGGCCGGCACTTGCAGATCGTTGCCACGGCACTTCACCAGCTCAGTGCGGTTACCGCGCAGCAGGCCTGCGAAGGCGTATTCGGAAAGGCTGTCGGGCACCGGGGTCACGGCACCGAGGATGGTCGCCGGGTCAGCGCCCAGGGCCACGGAAACCGGGAACGGCTGGCCCGGGTGCTTTTCGCACCACTCGCGGTAATCCAGCGCGCCGCCACGGTGGCTCAGCCAGCGCATGATGACCTTGTTACGGCCAATCACCTGCTGACGATAGATGCCGAGGTTCTGGCGATCCTTGTTCGGGCCTTTGGTGACGGTCAGGCCCCAGGTGATCAACGGACCGACGTCGCCCGGCCAGCAGGTCTGCACCGGCAGCATGGCCAGATCGACGTCGTCGCCTTCGATGACCACTTCCTGGCACACCGCGTCCTTGACGACTTTGGGCGCCATCGAAATGATCTTGCGGAAGATCGGCAGCTTGGACCAGGCATCCTTCAGGCCTTTCGGCGGCTCGGGTTCCTTGAGGAACGCCAGCAGCTTGCCGATCTCGCGCAGCTCGCTGACCGACTCGGCCCCCATGCCCATGGCGACCCGCTCAGGGGTGCCGAACAGGTTGCCGAGCACCGGGATGTCATAGCCTGTCGGCTTTTCGAACAACAGCGCCGGGCCTTTGGCACGCAGCGTGCGATCACACACCTCGGTCATCTCCAGCACTGGAGAGACGGGAATCTGGATGCGTTTCAACTCTCCGCGCTGCTCAAGCTGCTGCACGAAATCCCGAAGATCCTTGAATTTCATTGATGATGGCACTCGAAAAATAGGCGTACATCCTACCTGCTCTGCCGGCCGCTGGCAGCTTATCGCTGCTTATCTGGATGCATTTCCCGGGTTTACCTCGGCTTGCAGACTGACAAACAGCGGTTCGAGGATCGGCGCCACCCACCGCGCACCGACTTCCGAGAGATGATTGTCATCGGTGTACAACGAGTAGCCGCCGCGTTCGGCGCGGCACAGGCCGTTTGCATCACATAACCTCGGCGCCGGGTCCACCACCTGTACCGCCGGGTCTTGCGCCAGTTGTGCGAACAATTGACTGATGAATGCCTGGCGCGTGTGGTGCTCTGCGAGTGCCAGCCCGACATCGTCGACAGGACGGGCCAGCATTGCCAGACGGGTGAGACGATACGGTGGACTGAAGGCCTGCAACGGCACCTCTTTTACCAGCCAGACCCGATGCCCGCCGGCACGCAATTGCGCGACTCGTGCACGCAAGCCATCGGCCAGACGTTGTTCGGCACGGGCGCGGTCGTAGTGCCCATCAGTGTTTTTCAGCGCGTGGCCCAGATCACCTTTGCCGTCGCCGTAGAGGTACAGGCTCCAGTGCGCGACCAACACCACATCGGCGATAGCTTGCGGCTTCAAGGCCTGTTCAACGCGTCGATTGAACCGCGCACAACGCGCATCATGCTCCAGGCCTTCGACAGGCAAACAACCAGCAGAACTGGCGAGCATCACGTTGACGCCATGGGTCTTGGCCCCCTCGTTGAAAACCGGAATCAACGCCGTGGCATGGCTATCGCCCCAGACAAGCGCTGGGGGCAGGCGGTTTTGCGCGCCATAACGACAGAACAATTTGTCATCCGGTGTCTTGTCATCGGCCAGGCAGGCCATGAGCTCTGGCCGCCATTCGCGCCCCTTGGCGTATTGCAGGGCCTGGTCAGACAGACGCCACGGCATGCCGTCGGTCCATCGCAAGGTCTGCCCGGCCAGGCCGAGTACCAGGACACCGCAGGCGCCGGCGAGCAGAATCTGCCGGCGTCCAGCGAACAGGCGACGCTCACGAAACGGGGTTTCGACGAACTTCCACGACAGATAACCCAGCACCAGCGTCAGCAGAATCAACCCGGCACTGTCGAAAGCACCCGGTTCACTGACGCTGGCATAGCGGGAGAATACGAACACCGGCCAGTGCCACAGGTACCAGGAATAAGAAATCAGGCCGAGGCCTACCATTATCCGACTGCTCAAAAACTGACCAATCCAGGTTTCACGATGACCGTTGGTCAAAATCATCAGCACCACGCCAAGCACCGGCAGCAACGCCGCGACGCCAGGAAATGGCGTGGCCTTGTCATAACCGAACACCGCCAACAGGATCAGCACCATGCCAAACAGGCTCAGCCACTGCGCCGCCATCGGCTTGAGACGCCATGCAGACTTGGGCACTACCGCCAGCATCGCACCGGCCAATAGCTCCCACGCACGCATCGGTAGCAGGAAGAAGGCTTTTTCCGGATGATGGGCGACGGCCCACACGCTCAAGCCAAAAGACAGCAGCAATACGCCGAACAGCGCCGGCCGCCAATGTTTCAGACGACTCGACAGCAGTGTCAGCAGCAACGGGAAGACGATGTAAAACTGCTCCTCCACCGCCAGCGACCAGGTGTGCAGCAGAGGTTTGAGATCGGAGGCGACATCGAAATAGCCGTCCTGGCGCATGAACAGGATGTTGGACACGAACATCACCTGGTAACGCACCGACCGCCCCAGTTCCTCGTAATCCTTCGGTGCCAGCAAATACCAGCCGACCGCCAGCACCGCGACGATCATCGCGAACAACGCCGGCAAAATCCGCCGCGCACGCCGGGCCCAGAAATCGACGAAGCTGAATTGCCCGGTCTGGCGCTGATTCCAGATGATCGACGTGATCAGGTAACCGGAAATCACGAAAAACACGTCCACGCCGACAAAGCCGCCGGTAAACCCCGGAACGCCAAAATGAAACAGCACGACAGCGATCACCGCCACTGCGCGCAAGCCGTCGATATCCCTTCGATAAGCCAGTGAGCTCATAAAAATTAAACCAGTCAGATCGTTGTTTCAGCGCGCTTGAGCATCGTCCCCGGAGATGACTGCTGACGCGGCTGGTTGAAGTGCTAACCAACTGACCCTGGCCAATCAAAAACCTCCCATGGTCCGGGCAAAAAATTGCAGGCAAAAAAAATGGCGCCCCACCGGGGCGCCATTCTCTTGAACTCAACGGGCGATGTTACTTGCGTTTCATCGACAGGAAGAATTCATCGTTGGTCTTGGTCGTTTTCAGCTTGTCGACCAGGAACTCGATGGCAGCGACTTCATCCATCGGATGCAGCAGCTTGCGCAGGATCCACATGCGCTGCAGCTCGTCGTCGGCAGTCAGCAACTCTTCGCGGCGGGTACCGGAACGGTTGATGTTGATGGCCGGGAAGACGCGCTTTTCAGCGATACGGCGATCCAGCGGCAACTCCATGTTGCCGGTGCCTTTGAATTCCTCGTAGATCACTTCGTCCATCTTCGAGCCGGTTTCAACCAACGCGGTGGCGATGATGGTCAGCGAGCCGCCTTCTTCGATGTTCCGCGCCGCGCCGAAGAAACGCTTCGGTTTCTCCAGGGCGTGGGCATCGACACCACCGGTCAGTACCTTGCCGGAGCTCGGGATCACGGTGTTGTAGGCGCGAGCCAGACGGGTGATGGAGTCGAGCAGGATCACCACGTCTTTCTTGTGCTCGACCAGGCGCTTGGCCTTCTCGATCACCATTTCGGCAACCTGCACGTGGCGGGTTGGCGGCTCGTCGAACGTCGAGGCAACCACTTCGCCGCGCACGGTGCGCTGCATTTCGGTTACTTCTTCCGGACGTTCGTCGATCAGCAGCACGATCAGGTGAACTTCTGGGTTGTTACGCGCGATGTTCGCGGCGATGTTCTGCAGCATGATCGTCTTGCCCGCTTTCGGCGGTGCAACGATCAGACCGCGCTGGCCTTTACCGATCGGGGCGCACAGGTCGATGACACGACCGGTCAAGTCTTCGGTGGAACCGTTACCGGCCTCCATCTTCATGCGCACGGTCGGGAACAGCGGAGTCAGGTTCTCGAAGAGAATCTTGTTTTTCGCGTTTTCCGGACGGTCGTAGTTGATCGTGTCGACCTTGAGCAGCGCGAAATAACGCTCGCCTTCCTTTGGAGGGCGAATCTTGCCAACGATGGTGTCACCGGTGCGCAAGTTGAAACGACGGATCTGGCTCGGCGAGACGTAGATATCGTCTGGACCGGCGAGATAGGAAGCGTCAGCGGAGCGCAGGAAGCCGAAGCCGTCCTGGAGAATCTCCAGCACGCCATCACCGGAGATTTCCTCGCCGCTTTTAGCGTGCTTTTTGAGCAGGGAGAAAATCACGTCCTGCTTGCGCGAACGGGCCATATTTTCTATGCCCATCTGTTCGGCCAATTCGAGCAGTTCGGTAATCGGCTTTTGCTTGAGTTCAGTCAGATTCATATAGGAATGACGTAATCATTTATGGAGGGGGGAAATTAAGCTTTTGGCTTAATGAGGCCGCGCCGCAGAGAAGGCGACAGGATCGCGTACTTATTCGAAAAGGAGTGCGTCGGCGACGGCTAGCAGGGGGCAGTGGAGAAACCAGTGCGGGGCCGAATGTACCACCTGAGTTTAGGAGCGTCTAGCCCTGAATACGCAAAAAGCCCCGCTATTTGCGGGGCTTTTTCAGGATACTTTGCAGCGACGCTTAGATGTTGGCGTCGAGGAAGGCAGCCAGTTGCGACTTCGACAGTGCGCCGACCTTGGTCGCTTCAACGTTGCCGTTCTTGAACAGCATCAGGGTCGGGATACCACGTACGCCGTGCTTGGCCGGGGTTTCCTGGTTTTCGTCGATGTTCAGCTTGGCAACGGTCAGCTTGCCTTTGTAAGTCTCGGCAATTTCGTCCAGAACCGGAGCGATCATTTTGCAAGGGCCGCACCATTCAGCCCAGTAGTCGACCAGTACAGCGCCTTCGGCCTTGAGTACGTCGGCCTCGAAGCTAGCGTCGCTAACGTGTTTGATAAGATCGCTGCTCATGGAATTCTCCAGGTTGTAAGCAAAAAAACGTGGCCCATCATAGCTGCCCTTCCCTCGTTCAGGAAGGTGCAGATGATTGAGTCTCGCTATGGTGATTCATGAGTTTGGGTATAGCTCAGGTCATGAAGTGACGGGAGCGATGAACGCGATTCCGGTGCGCAACGCGGCATTGCGTACGTGCTCCTGCATGGCCTTTTGTGCGGCGCCAGACGCTCGGCGGGCCAGCGCACGAAGGATTTTGCGGTGCTCCTGCCAGGTTTCCATGGCCCGCTCGACCCGGATGAACGGTAGCTTCTGGCTTTCCAGGAAGATGTCGGCGCTGGCGGTCAGGATGCTCAGCATCGCCTGATTGCCGCTGGCCAGCAGGATGCGGCGGTGGAATTCGAAATCCAGGCGGGCCGCGGCTTCGAAGTCGCCGGACTTCAACTCGTTGCGCATGGCGGCGACATTGTCTTCCAGTGCATCGAGTTCGTCGGTGCTCAAGGTTACGGCCGCCAACCCCGCCGCAAAACCTTCCAGCGCATAGCGCAACTGAAAGATGTCCAGCGGCGAAGCCTGTGCCGCGAACGGCCAGCCCGGCACCGCATCGCCGCGCGGCAACTCCACCGGCGACTGCACGAACACGCCTTTGCCCGGCTGGATGCTGATGACGCCCAGTGCGCTCAGCGATGACAACGCCTCGCGCAACGACGCCCGACTGACCCCCAATTGCACCGCCAGGCCCCGTTGCGAGGGCAAGGCATCCCCCGGCCCGAAGCCCTGTTCGGTAATCAGTTTGCGGATGGCTTGCAGCGCCACTTCAGGTACGGCGCGAGAGATCGAGTTCATGGTTTTCCAGACGAACCAGGCCAAGGTGGCCCCAGTTGTAAAGCTATTCACGACGCCCGGCAAGTCGTGCCCCATGGGGGTTCGGCAATTTTCCTGGCTGCGCTATCGGAGTGCGAAATACAACCTGACTGTTCAGACCAGTAAGACCGTTCGGCACCAGCAAAACCGCGCTCTGGCGCCCCCAAAACCCTAAGTTGGCATGGCCCATGCTCTGTCGATCCGCAGAAATCACTTCTTGCCGATCCGGAGATTTTCCATGACCCAGCGTTACAGCGCCCTCATCAAAGCCCTGTTTGCCAGCCTGATGCTGAGCCAGGCACCCGCCCACGCCGACGGCCTGGAGGATGTGGTCAAGCGCGGCGTCCTCAAGGTGGCCGTGCCCCAGGACTTCCCGCCCTTCGGTTCGGTCGGCCCGGACATGAAACCCCGCGGCCTCGACATCGATACAGCCAAACTGCTGGCCGACCAGCTCAAGGTCAAACTCGAACTGACCCCGGTCAACAGCACCAACCGCATCCCGTTCCTCACCACCGGCAAGGTCGACCTGGTGATCTCCAGCCTCGGCAAGAACCCGGAGCGTGAAAAGGTCATCGACTTCTCCCGTGCCTACGCGCCGTTCTACCTCGCCGTGTTCGGTCCGCCAGACGCCGACATCAAGAGCCTGGACGACCTCAAGGGCAAGACCATCAGCGTCACCCGTGGCGCCATCGAAGACATCGAGCTGACCAAGGTCGCCCCCGAAGGCGTGACCATCAAGCGTTTCGAAGACAACAACTCGACCATTGCCGCGTACCTGGCCGGGCAAGTCGACCTGATCGCCAGCGGCAACGTGGTGATGGTCGCCATCAGCGAGAAAAGCCCGAAACGCGTGCCGGCGCTGAAACTGAAGCTCAAGGATTCGCCGGTCTACGTCGGCGTCAACAAGAACGAGCCGGCGCTGCTGGGCAAGGTCAACCAGATCCTCGTGACCGCCAAGAGCGACGGCGCGCTGGAAAAGAACGCCCTGACCTGGCTGAAAGAACCGTTGCCGGCCGATCTCTGATTCGGCGCGCTGGAGACGTTTTATGGCTTATCAGTTCGATTTCCTGCCGGTGGTGAACAACACCGACCTGTTGCTGCGCGGTGCGCTGTTCACCCTTGAGCTGACCGCCATCGGCGCTTTGCTCGGCGTGGGGCTGGGCATCGTCGGGGCGTTGGTGCGGGCGTGGAACATCCGGCCTTTCGCGGGGATTTTCGCGGTCTACGTCGAGTTGATCCGCAACACGCCATTCCTGGTGCAGTTGTTTTTCATCTTCTTCGGCTTGCCGTCCCTGGGCGTGCAGATTTCCGAATGGCAGGCGGCGGTGCTGGCAATGGTCATCAACCTCGGCGCTTATTCCACCGAGATCATCCGCGCCGGCATCCAGGCGATTCCCCGGGGTCAGCTGGAAGCCGCCGCGGCACTGGCGATGACACGCTTCGAAGCGTTCCGTCATGTGGTGCTGCTGCCGGCACTGGGTAAAGTCTGGCCGGCGCTGAGCAGCCAGATCATCATCGTCATGCTCGGCTCGGCAGTCTGCTCGCAGATCGCCACCGAAGAGCTGAGCTTCGCCGCCAACTTCATTCAATCGCGCAACTTCCGCGCCTTTGAAACCTACGCACTCACCACGCTGCTGTACCTGTGCATGGCGCTACTGATCCGCCAGCTATTGAACTGGATCGGCCACCGCTTCATTGCAAGGAGCAGCCGATGAGCGACTTCACCTTCTGGGACATCGTGCGCAACCTGCTCATGGGTCTGCAATGGACGCTGGCGCTGTCGCTGGTGGCGTTCATTGGCGGCGGGCTGATCGGCTTGTTGATCATGATCATGCGCATCTCGAAAAAATCCCTGCCGCGCAGTTTCGCCCGCACTTACATCGAACTGTTCCAGGGCACACCGCTATTGATGCAGTTGTTCCTGGTGTTTTTCGGCGTCGCGCTGGCCGGGATAGAGATTTCGCCGTGGATGGCGGCGGCGATTGCACTGACGTTGTTCACCAGCGCTTATCTGGCGGAGATCTGGCGCGGTTGCGTCGATTCGATTCCAAACGGCCAATGGGAAGCCTCATCGAGCCTGGCGCTGACCCCGCTGGAACAATTGCGCCATGTGATCCTGCCTCAGGCGTTGCGCATCGCCGTGGCGCCGACCGTGGGGTTTTCGGTGCAAGTGGTCAAAGGCACTGCCGTCACCTCGATCATCGGCTTCACCGAGCTGACCAAGACCGGCGGCATGCTCGCCAACGCCACCTTCGAACCGTTCATGGTCTACGGCCTCGTCGCCCTCGGCTACTTCCTGCTCTGCTACCCCTTGTCGCTCAGTGCGCGCTATCTGGAAAGGAGACTGCATGCCTCTGCTTAGAATTTCCGCCCTGCATAAATACTACGGCGATCACCATGTGCTCAAAGGCATCGACCTGAGCATCGAGGAAGGCCAGGTGGTGGCGATCATCGGCCGCAGCGGCTCGGGCAAGTCCACCCTGCTGCGCACCCTCAACGGCCTGGAATCGATCAACGACGGCGTGATCGAAGTCGACGGCGAGTACCTCGACGCCGCCCGCGCCGACCTGCGCAGCCTGCGGCAGAAAGTCGGCATGGTGTTCCAACAGTTCAACCTGTTCCCGCACCTGACCGTCGGCGAGAACGTCATGCTCGCGCCGCAAGTGGTGCAGAAAGTACCGAAAGCCAAGGCCGCCGAACTGGCGCGGCAGATGCTGGAAAGGGTCGGACTGGGGGAAAAGTTCGATGCTTTCCCGGATCGCTTGTCCGGCGGGCAGCAACAGCGCGTAGCGATTGCCCGGGCACTGGCGATGTCGCCGAAGGTTTTGCTCTGCGACGAAATTACCTCGGCGCTGGACCCGGAACTGGTCAATGAAGTGCTGAGCGTGGTCCGGCAACTGGCCAGGGAAGGCATGACGTTGATCATGGTTACCCACGAAATGCGGTTCGCCCGGGAGGTTGGGGATAAGTTGGTGTTCATGCACATGGGCAAGGTGCATGAGGTGGGCGACCCGAAAGTGTTGTTTGCCAATCCGCAGACGGCGGAGCTGGCGAACTTCATTGGGACGGTTGAGGCGGCGGGCTGACAGATCTTCGGTGTCTGGAAGGCCGCCATCGCTAGCAGGCTAGCTCCCACAGGGGGACGCATTCCAATGTGGGAGCTAGCCTGCTAGCGATTGACCGCGCAGCGGTCACCGTTTGCATGCACTGGATCAAGGCTTTGAACACTGCGCGTTGGCGCCAGCCTTTGATCGTGGCACGATGTCGAGGTTATCGACCGAGACTCCTGACCATGCCGCAATCCAAAGCCAAGAATCTGTCCCTGATCGCAGCAATCGACCTGGGCTCCAACAGCTTTCACATGGTCGTGGCCAAAGCCCAGAACGGCGAGATCCGTATTCTCGAGCGTCTCGGGGAGAAGGTTCAGCTGGCCGCCGGCATCGACGAAGAGCGCCATCTCAGCGAAGAATCGATGCAGCGCGGGCTCGATTGCCTCAAGCGCTTCGCCCAACTGATCAGCGGTATGCCTACCGGCGCCGTTCGCATCGTCGGCACCAACGCCTTGCGTGAAGCCCGCAACCGCGCCGAATTCATCCATCGCGCCGAAGAAATCCTCGGCCACCCGGTGGAAGTCATTTCCGGCCGTGAAGAAGCGCGCCTGATCTATCTCGGCGTGTCCCACACCCTCGCCGATACCCCGGGCAAACGCCTGGTGGCCGACATCGGTGGCGGCAGTACCGAATTCATCATTGGCCAGCGCTTCGAACCGCTGCTGCGCGAAAGCCTGCAAATGGGCTGCGTCAGCTACACCCAACGCTATTTCAAGGACGGCAAGATCACCCCGGCCCGTTACGCTCAGGCGTACACCGCGGCGCGGCTGGAGATCATGAGCATCGAGCACGCCCTGCACCGCCTGACCTGGGATGAAGCCATCGGCTCCTCGGGCACCATCCGCGCCATCGGTCTGGCGCTGAAGGCTGGCGGTCATGGTACCGGCGAGGTCAACGCCGAAGGCCTGGCCTGGCTCAAGCGCAAACTGATCAAGATGGGCGACGTCGAGAAAATCGATTTCGAAGGTATCAAACCGGATCGCCGGGCGATCTTCCCGGCGGGCCTGGCGATCCTCGAAGCAATTTTCGACTCCCTCGAACTGCAACGCATGGATCACTGCGAAGGTGCCCTGCGCGAAGGTGTGCTTTATGACCTGCTGGGCCGCCATCATCACGAAGACGTGCGCGAACGCACCCTCACTTCGCTGATGGAGCGCTACCACGTCGATCAGGAACAGGCGGTACGGGTCGAGCGCAAGGCACTGCATGCGTTCGATCAGGTGGCCGAGGACTGGGATCTGGAAGACGGCGTCTGGCGCGAACTGCTCGGCTGGGCAGCCAAGGTCCATGAGGTGGGCCTGGACATCGCTCACTACCAGTACCACAAGCACGGCGCCTACCTGATCGAGCACTCGGACCTCGCCGGGTTCTCCCGCGAAGACCAGTTGATGCTCGCGCTGCTGGTACGCGGCCACCGACGCAACATTCCCAAGGACAAGTTCGCCGATTTCGGCGATGACGGCATCAAGCTGATTCGCCTGTGCGTGCTGCTGCGCTTTGCGATCCTGTTCCACCACATCCGTGGCACCCAGCAAATGCCTCAGGTGGAACTGAACGCCCATGGCAACAGCCTGGAAGTGGTGTTCCCGGAAAACTGGCTGGACGAAAACCAGCTGACCCAGGCCGACTTCGAAATCGAAGCGCAATGGCTGACCCGGGTCGATATCGTGTTGAGCGCTCGCTAATCCCCCTGTAGGAGCGAGCTTGCTCGCGATGGAGGCTAACGATAACGCGTGTTATCTGGATACGCGTTGCCCTCACGTTTTTCGCGAGCAAGCTCGCTCCTACAGCAAAAAGGGCGATCCACATGGATCGCCCTTTTTTCACCCGCTGACTCCCGTTACCGCACAGCCAGAATCGGACTACCCAAACGCTCCAGCAACGTCGCCTGGGCGCTGCGCGGGTTCTGGTTGCCGGTCGGTGTGTTACGGATGTAACGGCCGTCCGACTGCAGGCTCCAGCTGTGGGTGTTATCGGTCAGATACAACTCCAGCTCTTTCTTGACCCGCATGATCAGCTTCTTGCCTTCCACCGGGAAGCAAGTCTCAACGCGCTTGTCGAGGTTGCGTTCCATCCAGTCGGCACTGGACAGGAACATCTGCTCATCGCCACCGTTGAGGAAGTAGAAGACCCGGGTGTGTTCCAGGAAGCGGCCGATGATCGAGCGCACGTGGATGTTGTGGGAAACCCCGGCGATGCCCGGCCGCAGGCAGCACATGCCACGCACCACCAGATCGATGCGCACGCCTGACTGGCTGGCCTTGTACAGCGCGCGGATGATCTTCGGATCGGTCAGCGAGTTGAACTTGGCAATGATGTGCGCCGGTTTGCCGTCGAGGGCGAACTGGGTCTCCCGGGCAATCATGTCGAGCATGCCCTTCTTCAGGGTGAACGGCGCGTGCAGCAGTTTCTTCATGCGCAGCGTCTTACCCATGCCGATCAACTGGCTGAACAGTTTGCCGACGTCTTCGCACAAGGCGTCGTCGGAGGTCAGCAGGCTGTAGTCGGTATACAGGCGGGCGTTGCCGGCGTGGTAGTTACCCGTACCGAGGTGCGCGTAACGCACGATTTCACCCGCTTCGCGCCGCAAAATAAGCATCATCTTGGCGTGGGTCTTGAAGCCGACCACACCGTAGATCACCACCGCACCGGCCGCTTGCAGACGGCTGGCCAGCTGCAGGTTGGACTCTTCGTCGAACCGCGCGCGCAATTCGATAACCGCCGTGACTTCTTTGCCGTTACGCGCCGCATCCACCAGCGCATCGACGATTTCCGAGTTGGCGCCGGAGCGGTACAGGGTCTGGCGCACCGCCAGCACGTGCGGGTCCTTGGCGGCCTGGCGCAGCAGGTCGACCACCGGGGTAAACGACTCGAACGGGTGCAGCAGCAGGATGTCCTGCTTGCTGACCACGCTGAAAATGTTCTCGCTGTTCTGCAGCAGTTTCGGAATCTGCGGGGTGAACGGCAGGTATTGCAGCTCGCGCTGACTGTCCAGGCCGGTGATGCTGAATAGCCGCGTCAGGTTCACCGGACCGTTGACCTGATACAACTCCGACTCACTCAGGTTGAATTGCTTGAGCAGGTAGTCAGACAGGTGTTTCGGGCACGTGTCGGCCACTTCCAGACGCACCGCATCGCCGTAGCGACGGGAGAACAGCTCGCCGCGCAAGGCGCGGGCCAGGTCTTCGACGTCTTCGGAGTCCAGCGCCAGGTCGGCGTTACGGGTCAGGCGGAACTGGTAGCAACCCTTGACCTTCATGCCCTGGAACAGGTCATCGGCGTGGGCGTGAATCATCGACGACAGGAATACATAGTTGTCGCCAGCGCCGCCGACTTCTTCCGGCACCTTGATGATGCGCGGCAGCAGGCGTGGCGCCGGGATGATCGCCAGACCGGAATCGCGACCAAAGGCGTCGACGCCTTCGAGCTCGACGATGAAGTTCAGGCTCTTGTTCACCAGCAACGGGAACGGGTGAGTCGGGTCGAGGCCGATCGGGGTGATGATCGGTGCGATCTCGTCACGGAAATAGCGGCGGACCCAGGTCTTGAGCTTGGTCGTCCAGTTACGGCGACGGATGAAGCGGACCTGATGCTTTTCCAGTTCCGGCAACAGAATATCGTTGAGGATCGCGTACTGGCGATCGACGTGACCGTGGACCAGCTCGCTGATGCGTGCAAGGGCCTGATGCGGTTGCAGACCATCGGCGCCGGCCTGTTCACGGGCAAAGGTGATCTGCTTCTTGAGGCCGGCGACGCGAATTTCGAAGAACTCGTCCAGGTTGCTGGAGAAGATCAACAGAAACTTCAGCCGCTCCAGCAATGGATAGGACTCGTCCAGCGCCTGCTCCAGCACGCGGATGTTGAACTGCAGTTGCGAGAGCTCGCGGTGGATGTACAGGCTGCTGTCATCCAGGCCGGGAATGGCCAGCACCGGCGCTGGCGCTGTCACGGCGGTTTCGACGACCGCCGCGGGCGGAGCTGGCTCCAGCGCCGGCGGGGTCTCGGCGACCTGTTCCACCACAGGTTGAGCGTCTTTTACGGCAACTTCAGTGAGTACTTCGGTATTCATCGAATGTTCCTGGGAGGGCTATTTTTGCTCTCGTAACAATTGAGCGGCACGAACGGCAAAGTACGTCAGGATGCCATCAGCCCCTGCACGTTTGAAAGCGGTCAGGGACTCGAGGACAACCCCTTCGCTCAACCAGCCATTCTGGATCGCCGCCATGTGCATGGCGTATTCGCCGCTGACTTGATAAACAAACGTCGGCACTTTGAATTCTTCTTTTACCCGGCACAGGATGTCCAGGTACGGCATGCCCGGCTTGACCATGACCATATCTGCACCTTCTGACAAGTCCGCGGCCACTTCGTGCAGCGCTTCGTTGCTGTTGGCCGGGTCCATCTGATAGGAGGCCTTGTTGGCCTTACCCAGGTTCAGCGCCGAACCGACCGCATCGCGGAACGGACCGTAATAGGCACTGGCGTACTTGGCCGAGTAGGCCATGATCCGCACATTGACGTGACCGGCCACTTCGAGGGCTTCGCGGATCGCCTGGATGCGACCGTCCATCATGTCCGATGGGGCCACGACCTGAGCGCCGGCTTCAGCGTGGGACAGGGCTTGCCGGACCAGTGCGTCGACGGTGATGTCGTTCTGCACGTAGCCTTCTTCATCCAGGATGCCGTCCTGGCCATGGGTGGTGAACGGGTCCAGGGCGACGTCGGTGATCACCCCCAGCTCAGGGAATCGCGCACGCAACGCACGGGTCGCGCGTTGGGCGATGCCTTCGGGGTTCCACGCTTCGGCGGCGTCCAGCGACTTGAGTTCCGAGGGCGTCACCGGGAACAGTGCCAGCGCCGGAATCCCCAGCTCGACCCACTTGGCCGCTTCCTCCAGCAACAGGTCGATGGTCAGGCGTTCGACGCCCGGCATCGAAGCCACCGCTTCGCGACGGTTTTCACCATCCAGCACGAACACCGGCAGGATCAGATCATCGACGGTCAGGACGTTTTCCCGCACCAGACGACGCGAGAAGTCGTCACGGCGATTACGGCGCAGGCGGGTTGCTGGGAACAAACGGTTGGCGGGGGTAAAGCTCACGGCAGACTCCTGAGCCCGCAGACGTGCGAGCGTGACAGTTATAAGCGGCCATTATGACGAACGCGTGACAGTTATGTGCACGCTGCGACAGGTAGCCGCATTCCATTGTCGTTGTAGGAAATGTTCACGTCGAGACACATTTGGACACTTTCCTGAATGTGTCCGAAGGGTTAGGCTGCGCGTTCATTTCGCCAGCACCCAGACAATGCTCCAACAATTTCTGCATGACTTCGGCTACTTTGCCCTTTTTCTAGGCACGTTCTTCGAAGGCGAAACCATCCTGGTGCTCGCGGGCTTCCTCGCGTTCCGTGGATACATGGACATCAACCTGGTAGTGGTCGTGGCCTTCTTCGGCAGTTATGCCGGCGACCAACTGTGGTATTTCCTGGGACGCAAGCACGGCCGCAAACTGCTGGCGCGCAAACCCCGCTGGCAGATGATGGGCGACCGGGCGCTGGAACACATTCGCAAGCACCCGGACATCTGGGTACTGAGTTTTCGCTTCGTCTACGGTTTGCGCACGGTCATGCCGGTGGCCATCGGGCTGTCGGGCTATCCGCCGGGCCGTTACCTGCTGCTCAACGGGATTGGCGCGGCGATCTGGGCCGCTGCCCTCGCTGCTGCCGCTTACCATTTCGGCGCGGTGCTCGAAGGTATGCTCGGCAGTGTGAAGAAGTATGAACTCTGGGTGCTTGGCGCGCTGCTGGTCCTGGGCTTCGTGCTGTGGCTGCGTCGGCGCTTCAAGAATGCCCGCCTGGCCAGGCAGGTCTACGCCGACGAACAAGCCCTGAAAGCTGCGCGGACCAACACTGAAGGTCCTACGACGCCAGCCGAGTGATGCGGTTCCTGCAACAGTAGAGACCGACGCCGCTCAACAGGCTGTAACTGAACAGGCCGACCCAGCCCACGACGCTGGCCGGCCACAGCCCCACCATCGGGGCCAGCCATGCCAATGGCAGGTTCGACGCCAGCCGCACCAGCTCCAGCTTCAACGCCCACGGGCGATTCTCCAGGGCCACGCCCAGTACAAACAGACCGAACGCCACCGTCCCCCAGCCCAACACCAGGGCGGCGACTGGCAGCTTCGCTTCAAGATTCATCAAGTAACTGCCCAGCGCAATATAGACGCAGAACTGCAAGAAGACGTAGAGCTGCTGACGCCCGTCCAGCGCCACCTCGAATTTGCGAAACTGGCTCAGGTCCGGCTTGTTCATCGGGTATCTGGCCGCCACGTCAGCCGGGCGCCAGCCGGTGCGCATGAACCAGATCCGCAGCTTGTCCCAGGTGCTTTCGGTACGCCACGCGTCTGCCCACAACTGCGCGTAGAACTGCACGTTCGCCCACACGGGGTTCCAGCTCGCCAGCGGTGTGGTCACGCCGAAGACCACCGGCTCGTTGTCGTCTTCTTCCTGGAACGAGCCGAACAGGCGGTCCCAAATAATGAACACGCCGCCGTAGTTGCGATCCATGTAGAGAGCGTTCTGCGCATGGTGAGCCCGATGATTGGACGGCGTGACAAAGAACCATTCGAACCAGCCAAGCTTGGGAATGTGCCGCGTGTGCACCCAGAACTGGTACAGCAGGTTCAGCGCCGCGACGCTGACGAATACCGGCAGCGGCACGCCGGACACCGCCATCGGCAGATAGAAGATCCAGCTCAACAGGAATCCGGTACTGGTCTGGCGCAACGCCGTGGACAGGTTGTAGTCCTCGCTCTGGTGATGCACCGAATGGGCGGCCCAGAGGATGTTGCGCTCGTGGCCCATGCGATGCAGCCAGTAGTAGCAGAAATCGTAGAAGACAAAGGCAAACACCCAGGTCCAGACGCTGTCGGCCGACAGCTCGAACAGCGCCAGGTGCTTGAGGGCAAAGGCGTAGATCACCAGCCCCACACCCTTGGTCAACAGACCCGTGGTGGTCGACAGCACGCCGGTGCTGATGCTGTTGATCGCGTCCGCCACCCGATAATTGCTTACCCCGCGCCAACGGTCGGCCAGCAACTCGAAGACGATCAGCACAAAGAAAAACGGCACCGCATACAGAATGAAGTCCATGACGCGCCCTGATCGGAATCTTGAGGACAGATGCTATGTGCAGCCGTGAATTAACCCTATGGCAACGCAGGACAAATTAGTGGACATTTAACGCCATGAATCTGGAGAAAAGCCCATGAGCAAAAAAGTTGCAGTGATCCTTTCCGGTTGTGGCGTGTACGACGGCGCCGAGCTCCACGAGAGCGTCATCACCCTGCTGCGCCTGGACCAGCGCGGTGCCCAAGTGCAGTGTTTTGCACCAGACATCGCGCAGTTGCATGTGATCAACCACCTGACCGGCGAAGAAATGCCCGAATCGCGCAACGTGCTGGTGGAGTCGGCGCGGATTGCCCGGGGCAACATCAAGGATATCCGTGACGCGAACGTCGATGAGTTCGATGCGCTGATCGTGCCCGGCGGCTTCGGCTCGGCCAAGAACCTGTCCAGCTTCGCCATCGAAGGAGCCGGTTGCACCGTTCAACCGGATGTCCTGGCACTGACCGAAGCCTTTGCCGAGGCCGGCAAACCGGTGGGGTTGATGTGCATCTCCCCTGCCCTGGCGGCAAAGATCTACGGCCCGGGCGTCACCTGCACCATTGGCAACGATACCGACACGGCTGCCGCGATGAACAAGATGGGCGCGACCCATACCGATTGCGCGGTCACTGAGATCGTCGAGGACAAGGCACGCAAACTGGTGAGCACCCCGGCCTACATGCTGGCGCAATCGATCAGTGAAGCGGCGTCAGGCATCAATAAACTGGTCGACCGCGTGCTCGAACTGACCCACGAAAACGACGCCTGACACGGT
Organism: Pseudomonas sp. ACN8; assembly: GCF_002303925.1. Classification (GTDB taxonomy): domain Bacteria; phylum Pseudomonadota; class Gammaproteobacteria; order Pseudomonadales; family Pseudomonadaceae; genus Aquipseudomonas. Next base: position 623 of record NZ_MRCS01000049.1, on the reverse strand, counting down.
TCAGAACTGTAGGAGCGGGGCCGGCACATTCAACATAGATGTTGTCTGTAAGTCCGCTATCGCGAGCAGGCTCGCTCCCACAGGATTGGGTATAACCTGTGGGAGATTCTATGGTTGAGGAAAAACCAATGCGTGTGTGGATCGATGCCGACGCCTGTCCGCGGGCTGCCAAGGATCTGGTGGTGAAGTTCGCCCTCAAGCGCCAGTTCGAAGTGGTGCTGGTGGCCGGGCAGCCGCAGATCAAGCCGGGGCTGGCACTGGTCAAGCTGATCGTGGTGCCGAGCGGCCCGGATGCGGCCGATGACTACCTGGTGGAGCACGCGGTGCCTGGTGAGCTGGTGATCTGCAGCGATGTGCCGCTGGCCGATCGCCTGGTGAAGAAGGGCGTGGCAGCGCTCGACCCACGGGGCAAGGAGTTCGATGCGCAGAACATGGGTGAGCGGCTGGCGGTTCGCAACCTGTTCACTGACTTGCGCGAACAGGGGCAAATGGGCGGTGGACCGGCGCCGTTTGGCGACCGTGAGAAGCAGGCGTTCGCCAATGCGCTGGACCGGATTTTGACCAGGCTTACCCGAAAAGCCTGAGCCTGCCAGTGAACCCTGTGGGAGCGAGCCTGCTCGCGA
>NZ_MRCS01000048.1 GCF_002303925.1 Pseudomonas sp. ACN8 | reverse complement strand
AGAACCTGAGAGCGCCGCGTTAAACCAGAAACGCTGCGTTTTCGTTAACGATCTTCGCGAGCAAGCTCGCTCCTACAGGTGTTAGTGCAACTTGAGCCGTGGCTCGGTACCACGTCCGATCTTGCTGCCCAGCATCAGCATCGCCGTGCGGAACGGCCCGTACAGCGCCATCTGGTGCATGCGGTACAGCGACACGTAGAACATCCGCGCGAGCCAGCCTTCGAGCATCACGCTGCCGGTGAGGTTGCCCATCAAGTTACCCACAGCCGAAAAACGCGACAGCGAGATCAGCGAGCCGTAGTCGGTGTACTTGTACTCTGGCAGGGCCTTGCCTTCGATGCGCAGTTTCAGTGATTTGGCCAGCAACGAAGCCTGTTGGTGAGCGGCCTGGGCGCGTGGCGGCACGTTGCGGTCGCTGCCCGGTTGCGGGCAGGCGGCGCAGTCACCGAACGCGAAGATGTTCTCGTCGCGGGTGGTTTGCAGGGTCGGCAGCACTTGCAGCTGATTGATGCGGTTGGTTTCCAGGCCATCGATGTCCTTGAGGAAACCCGGTGCACGAATCCCTGCGGCCCAGACTTTCAGGCTGGCGTTGATCACTTTACCGTCCGCGGTAATCAGGCTGTCGGCGGTCACTTCGCTGACCGCTGCATTGGTCATCACGTTGACCCCGAGTTTCTCCAGGGTTTTATGCACAGGCCCGCCAATCCGCTCCGGCAGCGCCGGCAGCACCCGTGGACCGGCTTCGATCAGGGTGATGTGCATGTTTTCCGGTTTGATCCGGTCCAGGCCATAGGCTGCCAATTCGTGGGCGGCGTTGTGCAGTTCGGCGGCCAGTTCGACCCCGGTGGCACCGGCGCCGACGATGGCTACGCTGATTTGCTCGATCGTGTCGGTCTGACCGGCGTGAGCGCGCAAATAGTGATTGAGCAATTGCTGGTGGAAACGCTCGGCCTGTTTGCGGGTGTCGAGGAACAGGCAGTGTTGCGCCGCGCCCTGGGTGCCGAAATCGTTGGTGGTACTGCCGACGGAGATCACCAGCGAGTCGTAAGGCACTTCACGGGCCGGCACCAGCTCCAGACCGGCTTCGTCATAGGTGGCGGCCAGCTGGATTTTCTTGCTCGCACGATCGAGACCGCTCATGCGTCCCAGCTGGAACTCGAAGTGGTTCCATTTGGCCTGGGCGACATAGTTGAGTTCGTCTTCGGAAGAATTCAGGGAGCCGGCCGCCACTTCGTGCAACAACGGTTTCCAGATGTGGGTCAGGTTCGCGTCGACCAGCATCACACTGGCTGTGCCGCGCTTGCCCAGAGTCTTACCCAGACGGGTAGCCAACTCCAGACCGCCGGCGCCGCCGCCGACAATGACAATACGATGGGACATGGGGATAACTCGCAAGGCTAAAAGAAATCGGTACGGTTACCCAAGCGAGCGCAAGGCAGCTCATAGCGTCAGATAACTGATAAGTCGGCTCAGCAGGCCCAGACCAATGGTCACTGCCAATACCAGTACAAGGAGCATCCACGGCCGAAAAGGCCGGCGCTCGACTTGATGCTGGGACAACTGCAGGTACTCTTCGACATGCTTTTGGTCGTCGGGGTTCAGGCGGCTGGTCATATCGGGCCTCGTCAGGAGTAGACGTTGCTGAATGTCTGGAAGCTACAGGGAAATTATTCAGCTGTGAACGGAGCTTAGCTGCTGAGCGGAGAAAGGCTCGAGTCTCACAGACTGATCCCGACATCAAAAACAATGCTGCGCCCCAGGTTGCTGCGCAAAAAGTCCGGAGCATCCGGGTGAGCGAACAGTACACGGGCGAAGGTCGGCCCGACCAGCGACAGCGAGCGCCAGCCCTGGCGCAGGTATTCGGTCGGTGGCGGGAAATGGCTGTTGAGGTCCAGCACTTCGCGTTTGAGGCTGGCGAAGGCAATGATGTCCAGCTCACCCAGATCCATACCGCGTTCTTTGTAGTTGTGCGCTTTTTTGCGCAAAGTCGGCGCCAATCGCAGCAAGAACTCGTTGGCGGGGATGCGCCGTGGCTTGGCCTCGCGGCGTACCAGTTGGCTCAGGGAAAACGCGCTGCGCCGACGTTGCAGTTCATCGCGCCATTCATCGTTGAGGCGCCGACCCTCGTCGAGCACGAAGAACACCTCGAAACTGGCATCGCGAAACAACACATCCGGCGGCTCCCCGGCGGGGGCGAACTCGTCGGCGCGATAGGGAATGTTCAAGCCTTGCAGCAGGCGCTGGCACACCCAACGCTCACGCTCCCATTTGCGGGCATTGGACAGGAATGCGTTGGCTTGCTCGGCCGCGATGGTCAGCAGGCGTAAATAATCTGAGTCATCCATAGGCCCAAGCTTAGCGTTCAAATGTGTTCGCAAAGAAGACAATTTATCGGCGAGGCCCATCGCCTCCCGTTCCCACGCCCGTTCCAGGGCTCTGCACAAAACGGATAGTGATCTGCGCTCACTGGCTATTGCCACGTATCGGGCAGCTCTACCCTCGGCTGTACGGACGTAAGCCGTGTTACCGACGCTCTAAAAAAACAACAACAAGAGATATATGCCATGCGCAAGATCGACGTACATGAGGTTATCGACAACGCTCGTTTCAACCGCTTTCACTGGATGGTGCTGTTCTGGTGTGCCCTGATCATCATCTTCGACGGTTACGATCTGGTGATCTACGGCGTGGTCTTGCCGATGCTGATGAAAGAGTGGGGGCTCAGTCCTCTGCAAGCCGGTGCACTGGGCAGTTATGCACTGTTCGGCATGATGTTCGGCGCGCTGTTCTTCGGTCCGTTGTCGGACAGGATCGGCCGCAAGAAAGCCATCACGATCTGCGTGATGCTCTTCAGCGGCTTCACCGTGCTCAACGGTTTTGCCCGCAACCCCACCGAGTTCGGCCTCTGTCGCTTCATTGCCGGGCTCGGCATTGGCGGCGTGATGCCTAACGTCGTGGCACTGATGAACGAGTACGCACCGAAAAAAATCCGCAGCACGCTGGTCGCGATCATGTTCAGCGGTTACTCGGTGGGCGGCATGCTGTCTGCTGGGCTGGGCATCGTGCTGATCCCGAGTTTCGGCTGGCAGTCGGTGTTTTACGTGGCGATCCTGCCATTGCTGCTGTTGCCGCTGATCATGTATTTCCTGCCTGAATCGGTGGGCTTCATGTTGCGTCAGGGGCGTAATGAAGAGGCGCGCAACATTCTTGAACGCATCGATCCGGCCTACGTCGCGCAAACGTCCGATCAATTGCACATGGCCGAAGTGAAAGGTACGGGCACCCCGGTGTTGCAGTTGTTCCGTGAAGGCCGTGCGCTGCGCACGCTGATGTTGTGGCTGGCGTTTTTCTGCTGCCTGTTGATGGTGTACGCGCTGAGTTCCTGGCTGCCGAAACTGATGGCCAACGCCGGTTACAGCCTGGGTTCGAGCCTGTCGTTCCTGCTGGTGTTGAACTTCGGAGCGATCTTCGGCGCGGTCGGTGGCGGGGTGCTGGGCGACAAACTCAATCTGCCGAGAGTGCTGTCGGTGTTTTTCGCCATGGCGGCGGTGTCGATCACCCTGTTGGGCTTCAATAGCCCGATGCCGGTGTTGTACTTGCTGATCGCGATTGCGGGTGCCACCACCATTGGCTCGCAGATTCTCTTGTACGCCTGCGCCGCGCAGTTCTACTCCATGACGATTCGTTCGACCGGCCTGGGCTGGGCCTCGGGCATCGGGCGCAACGGGGCCATCGTCGGTCCGCTGCTGGGCGGTGCCTTGCTCGGGATCAGCCTGCCCCTGCAACTGAACTTCATGGCGTTTGCCTTGCCCGGCGCGGTAGCGGCCCTGGCCATGACCGTGTTCGCCATCAGCAGCCGACGCAGCGCTGCTGGCGTCAACCCCGTGTTGTCAGCGACCGGTGCCTGAATCATGAAAGCGTTCTTCCAGGACTTCTCGTTGTCAGCCGCCGTGGCTGGATTCATTGCCACGGTGATTTCTTACGCCGGGCCGTTGGTGATCATCTTTCAGGCGGCAGAAGCGGCACAGCTTTCGCGGGAAGTGTTGTCGTCCTGGATCTGGGCGATCTCCATTGGCAGCGCCGTGCTCGGGATCGGTTTGAGCCTGCGCTACCGAGTTCCGGTGATCATCGCCTGGTCGGCGCCGGGCTCGGCGCTGCTGGTGGCGCTGTTGCCGCAGATTTCCATGGCAGAGGCGGTGGGCGCTTACCTGGTCAGCAGCCTGATTATTTTCGTGGTCGGGATCTCGGGGGCGTTTGACCGGATCATCAGCAAACTGCCGGCAGCCATCGCGGCGGCAATGCTGGCGGGCATCCTGTTCAGTTTCGGCACCGGGTTGTTCGTGTCGATGCAGCGCAAGCCGTTGCTGGTCCTGGCGATGTTTGCCACGTACCTGATCTGCAAGCGGGTGATGCCGCGTTATGCAGTGATGATGGTGCTGCTGGTGGGCTGTTCGATTGCCGCGTTCACCGGTGATTTGCACCGTGAAGCGCTGGTGATCGGCCTGGCCACGCCGGTGTGGATCACGCCCGAGTTCAGCCTGGGCGCGATCCTGAACATCGCCTTGCCGCTGGTGATGGTGGCGTTGACCGGTCAGTTCGTGCCCGGCATGGCGGTGCTGCGCGCCAGTGGATATCCAACGCCGGCGAGCCCGATCATCGCCAGCAGCGCGCTGGGCACGGCATTGCTGGCGCCGTTTGGTTGCCATGGACTGAATCTGGCGGCGATCACCGCAGCGATCTGCACCGGCCGCGAAGCCCACGAAGATCCTCGCAAACGCTACGTGGCCGGGGTCGTCGGCGGGCTGTGTTACCTGCTGCTGGGGATCTTCGGCGCCACGCTGGTCTCGCTGTTTTCAGCGTTCCCCAAAGAGTTGATCGCGGCGCTGGCCGGGCTGGCCCTGTTCGCCGCCATTGCCGGCGCGTTAACGGGCGCGATGGCGGTGCCGAGCGATCGCGAAGCCGCGCTGGTGACCTTTCTGGTCACGGCTTCGGGCATGTCGTTGTTCGGTTTGTCCGCGGCGTTCTGGGGGCTGATTTTCGGCATGGTCACCCATGTGCTGTTGAGCGCCCGTCGTTCCGTTCCCCGTCGAAAATCCACTGCAACTGAAGTCCTTCAACCCGTCGATCAATAACAATAAGAGAAAAACGATGAAACAGATTCTCCCAACCACCGGTTCGGCGTTGTCCCTGGCTGTCGTCTCGGGTTTTTCCACAGGCGCGATGGCCGCTGAAAAAGGCTTTGTCGAAGACACCACCGCGACGTTGCAGGCGCGCAATTACTACTTCAGCCGCGACTATTCCGACATCGTCGGCGCCAATCAGCAATCGAAGGCTGAAGAGTGGGCCCAGGGTTTCATTCTCAACGTGAAGTCCGGTTACACCCAGGGCACCGTCGGGTTTGGGGTGGACGTCATCGGCTTGCTCGGCCTCAAGCTCGACAGCGCCCCGGACCGGACCAATACCGGTTTGCTGCCGGTGCAGAGCGACGGCCGCGCGGCGGACAACTACAGCCGTCTGGAAGGCGCGTTGAAGATGCGCTACTCAAAAACCGAGCTGAAAGTCGGTGAGCTGCAACCCAATCTGCCGGTGTTGGCCTTCAGCGATATTCGCCTGCTGCCACCGAGTTATCAGGGCGCAAGCATCACCTCCAACGAGATCAACGGCCTGACGCTGCAGGGTGGTCACTTGAGTTCAACCAGCCTGCGCAACGAGGCTGGCGACGAAAAGATGCAAGCGATGCTGGGGCACGTGCCGCAGCGCCAGGTCAGCAGTGACGGTTTCAATTTTGCCGGCGCCGATTATGTCTTCAACGACAAGCGCAGCTCGGTCAGCGCCTGGTACGGGCAACTGGAAGATATCTACAACCAGCGTTTTCTGGGTTTGAAGCACAGTGAGCCGATGGGTGACTGGATCCTCGGCGCCAACCTCGGTTACTACGATTCGCGCGAAGACGGCAAAAAACTGCTGGGCAACATCGACAACCAGGCGTTCTTCTCGTTGCTGTCGGCCAAGCGTGGCGGCCATACGTTTTACGTCGGCTATCAGGGCATGTTCGGAGACAGTGCGTTCCCACGGGTGTTCGCCAACATCTCACCACTGGGCAACGAAGTGCCGACCTACGAGTTCGCCTTCACCGATGAGCGTTCCTGGCAGGCGCGCTACGACTACGACTTCGCGGCGCTCGGCGTACCGGGGCTGACCAGCACCGTGCGCTACATCAGCGGCAATAACGTCGATACCGGCAAGGGCTATGAAGGCAAGGACCGCGAGCGTGACCTGGATATCGGCTATGTATTGCAGAGCGGCAGCCTCAAAGGCCTTGGCATCCGTGTGCGCAACGCGATGGCGCGTTCCAATTACCGAAGTGATATCGACGAGAACCGCTTGATCCTCAGCTACACGTGGACCTTGTTGTGAGCCATTGATCACAGGTTGTTGGTGCAATCACCGATGACGTTGTAGGTCACACGGTGGGTCTGGCCCTGATGATCGACATACTCCATGGTCGCCGGTACAACCCCGCATGCGGTCGCGGTGTCCGACACAGAAACCACGCTGGCGATGTCCAGTGGCTGCGCCGGGTTATACAGGACCGCGAGGGGTTCGTTGTCGGCGGCCATGGCCGAGGTGGCGATGACGGTCAGCAAGAGGCTGATCAACGTTTTCATGTTGGCGTGCTCCGTGTTGGTTCTGATGTCTGAATTTTAGTCTTTGCCACCGACGGATAAAGGGGCGAACGGCGGATGCAGCCTTACATAAAACGTAACAGTCATCGCCCGAGGGGGGCTTATGGATGTGCTTAACAACTTGCGTGTGTTCATCCGGGTGGTGGACTGCGCCAGTTTCACCGGGGCTGCCGATGCGCTGGATCTGTCGACCGCGCAGGTATCCCGATTGGTGGCGGATCTGGAGGAGCATGTACAGGCGCGTCTGCTGCAACGCACCACGCGGCGCTTGAGCCTGACCGACGCTGGCGAGCGCTTCCTGCTGCGCAGCCGGCAAATCGTCGATGCCATGGATGAGGCGACGGCCGAGGCCCGTGGCGCTCATACCAATCCGGCCGGACGCCTGCGGGTGCACAGCATGAACGGCCTGGGTGTGCTGCTCACGCCGTTGATCGCCCGCTACAGCGAGCTTTATCCCGATGTGGTGTTCGAACTGACCTTGTCGCAACGCAATCCCGACCCGCTGGAGGAGGGGCACGATGTGGTGATTTCGATCGCTCCCGAACTGGCCGACTCGCAAATGGTTGCGCAGGCCGTCGGGCAGATCTACAGCGTGCCCTGTGCCTCCCCGGCTTACCTGCAACGCCGGGGTGTGCCGCAGCAGCCGCTGGCGCTGAACGATCATCAATGCCTGCGCATGCTCGACCCGCTGTACAGCGATCAATGGCTTTTCCAGGACGAGCACGGCAAGCACGCCGTCAGCCCGGCCAAGACCTTTCAGTGCAATGTTGCCGAGTCGATGGTCAAGGCTTCGGAGGCGGGCATGGGTATCAGCCTGCTGCCGTTCTACACCGCGATGCGGCCCTTGAGCGACGGCACTTTGCTACGCGTGTTACCGGCATGGCGTCTGCGCGAACGCAATGTGTACGCGCTGTATCCTTCGCGACGCTTTCTCGATGCCAAGGTCCGCACCTGGGTGGACTTTCTCAAGTCTGAGCTACCGAAACTATTCGCCGAGCATGATGCAGTGGTGAACGATCCGCGGCATTGGGCCTGAAGTCGAAGGGCGGGAGAGCGGCGGTGTAGACTGAGTGCCTGTTGTTCTTCGCCTGGGAGGCGCGCGTAGCCATGATCGGTGCCGAGTTGCTGTCATCGCAAACCCTTGCGGTCGGCTGGCTGATCTATGTGCCGGTGTTGATCTGGGCGATCTGCCGCGCGCCGTGGGTTGAACTGTTCACCGACAGCCGTCGTCAGCATCTGCTGTTTGGAACGGTGTTTGCGCTGTTTCTGTTGTGGCTGGTGCGGCGCGACTTTGATACCGGCGTGTCTTACCACTTCATCGGCATGACAGCGGTGACGCTACTGCTGGACTGGCCGCTGGCGCTGGTCGGCGGGTTGGTTGCGCAAACGGGGCTGGTGTTACTCGACCGACAGGACCTGGCGGCTGTCGGGGTCAATGGCGCGCTGTTGATTGCGCTGCCGGTGCTGGTCACCGAGTGCTGCGCGATCCTGGTGGAGCGGGCGCAGCCACGAAATCCCTTTGTGTATATCTTCGTTTCCGGATTCTTTGCCGCCGCGCTGTCGGCGTTGCTGTGTCTGCTGCTGGCGCTATGGTTGCTATGGTTCGACGAGCGTTTCGAGATGCCGTACTGGCTGGAAGATTTTGTCGGATATCTGTGGCTGATCATTTTTCCCGAAGCGTTTATCAACGGCATGATCGTCAGTGCGCTGGTGGTGTTTTGTCCGGAGTGGCTTGAGACGTTCAACCGCACCCGCTATCTCTCGGCTCCCTGGAAGGACGACGATCCCAAGTCCTGATCCGCATCAAGACCTGGAATCGCCCATTCGATGGATCAGTGACGCGGGTCGAAGTCACCGCTGAACATTTCGTCCTCGGCATCGGGAGCCACTGGAATCTTGTGCTCTTCGGACGCCCAGGCACCCAGGTCGATCAGTTTGCAGCGGTCGGAGCAGAATGGCCGGAATTTGCTCTCGGCGGTCCATTCCACAGGGGCGCCACAGGTTGGGCATTCGACGGTTGTTGGTTGGCTCATGACTGGCCTCCACGCAATGAAAGATAAAAGTGATGCAGGCGCTCGACCTCGCTGTGCAGCCAGGTAAGGTCGCGGTCATTGACCACGACGTCGTCGGCATGGCTCACGCGATCCTGGCGGCTGGACTGAGCCTTGAGGATCGCCTGGACTTGCTGCTCGCTGGTCTGGTCACGTTGCAGGGTACGTTCGATCTGCAATTGTTCGGGGGCATCGATCACCAATACCCGTTGGGTCATGGCGTATTGCCCGGACTCGATCAGCAGCGGCGAAACCAGAATCGCATAAGGCGATTTTGCCAGCGCCAGGTGGTGAGCGATCTCCTCGCCGATCAGCGGATGCAGGAGGGCCTCCAGCCAGCGGCGTTCTTCAGGTACCTCGAAGATCAATTTGCGTAGCGCGGCGCGGTCCAGTTGCCCGTCGGCCTGCAACACGCCAGGGCCGAAGTGTTCGGCGATTTGTGCCAGTGCCGGGCGACCGGGTTCCACTACCCAGCGAGCAGCATGATCGGCGTCGACCACATGCACACCCAGGTCGATGAAGTGTTGGGCGGCCGCACTTTTGCCGCTGCCAATGCCGCCGGTCAGGCCGAGAATCCAGGGTTTTTCCACAGGGCTATTCATTTCAAACCGACAAGCTGCCAATAGAGGTCGGTTATTTGACCACCCCAGAGCAACGCAATCCAGCCGGCAATGGCCAGATAGGGGCCGAAAGGGATTGGCGTCGAGGTTTTTGCATTGCGCCAGCGCAGCAGGATCAGCCCGATAATGGCACCCACCAGCGAGGACAGCAGGATGGTCAGCGGCAAAATTTGCCAGCCACCCCAGGCGCCCAGCATCGCCAGCAGCTTGAAATCACCGTAGCCCATGCCCTCCTTGCCGGTGATCAGCTTGAACAGCCAGAACACCGACCACAGCAGGCCGTAGCCGGCGATCGCTCCCCAAAGCGCGTCGTGCAACGACACGAACAGGCCGAAACTGTTGACGATCAACCCCAGCCATATCAGCGGCAGCACCAGTACATCGGGCAAAATCTGATGTTCGGCGTCGATCAGGCTCATCGCCAGCAACCCCCAGCTCAGGATCAGCATCAGGCCGGCCGGCCAACCGAAGCCGAAGTGCCAGGCAACAAACGCCGACAACAGCCCGCAGGCCAGTTCGGTCAACGGATAGCGCGGGCTGATCGCTGCCGCACAGGCTGAACAGCGGCCGCGCAAAAAAACGTAGCTGAGCAGCGGGATGTTTTCCCAGGCGCGGATTCGGTGACCGCAGTGCGGGCACTGGGAGTGGGGCAGCAACAGGTTGTAGGTCGGCAGCGGTGTTTCGCCAGGCAGCCCGAGAATGTCATGGGCCTGCTCACGCCAGTCGCGTTCGAGCATTTTCGGCAGGCGCCAGATCACGACATTGAGGAAACTGCCGACCAGCAGGCCAGTGATGCCTGCGAGAAGGACAAAGGCCAGCGCAGAGTGAATCAGGATTTCATTCAAGGGCATGTCAGATCGCTGAGCCAAGTTGGAAGATGGGCAGGTACATGGCAACTACCAGTCCACCGACGATAACACCCAGCACCACCATGATGAACGGCTCCATCAGGCTGGTGAGGTTATCGACCATGTTATCGACGTTGTCTTCGTAGAACCCCGCGACTTTATCGAGCATAGCGTCCAGGGTGCCGGACTCTTCGCCGATGGCGGTCATTTGTATCGCCATGTTCGGAAAGACGCCGCAGGTGCGCATGGCGAAATGCAATTGCATGCCGGTCGAGATGTCCTGCCGGATGCGCAATACCGCGCGCTTGAACACGCTATTGCCGGTCGCTCCGGCCACTGATTCCAGGGCCTCCACCAGCGGCACGCCGGCAGCGAAAGTGGTCGACAGTGTACGGGCGAACCGGGCCACGGCGGACTTGTGCATCAGGGTGCCCACCAGCGGCAGTTTCAGCAGCCAGGTGTCCATCCGGTCGCGGAAGGCCGGGGATGTCCTGAGGGCGTGGCGCACGCCGAAGGCCGTTGTGATCAGCGCGCCAAGGACCACCCACCACCAGGCCTGCATGAATTGCGACAGGCCAATGACCATCACGGTGAAGGCCGGCAGTTCGGCACCAAAGCCTTTGAACACCGATTCGAACTGCGGCACGACATTGACCAGCAGAATCCCGGTGACAATCGCAGCGACGAACACCACCACCAGCGGGTAGGTCATGGCTTTCCTGATCCTGGCCTTGAGGCTTTCGCTCTTTTCCTTGTAGGTCGCGACCCGCTCCAAAAGGGTGTCGAGGGCACCGGCCTGTTCGCCGGCATCCACCAGGTTGCAATACAGCTCATCGAAATACCGGGGCTTCTTGCGCAGGGCGGCGGCGAAGCTGCTGCCTGCTGCAACTTCCTGTTTCAGTTCGTCCACCAGTTTGCGCATGGCCGGATTGTCGAAGCCTTCGCCGATGATGTCGAAGGACTGCAACAACGGTACGCCAGCCTTCATCATCGTCGCTATTTGCCGGGTGAACAGGGCAATGTCCTGGGCCTTGATGCGCTTGCCCATGTTGAAAACCGAATGGTTTTTTTTGCGGACTTTGCCGGGAGTGATGCCTTGCTTGCGCAGCTTCGCCTTGATCAGCGCCGGGTTTTGAGCGCTGAGTTCGCCGGTCACTTTTGTGCCTTTGCGGTCGATGCCTTCCCATGCATACACGCTGATTTTCGCTGCCTTGACCGCCATGTTCAGTCCTGGGTATTCCGATTGAATTGCTCTTATAGCCTAGTCAGGGGACGGGGCCAAACCCGGAAGGGTGAGGTGACAAAAAACGTCAGATAGTGCTGATCCAGGTAGTAGGTGAGGGCTTTGCTGTCACCATATCCCCTGCCAACAGGGGCTTCTGGCCTTGGCACAGGCTGTGCTGCCATGGGGCAGGTCATGAGCCTTCGACTCATGCATGGAGCTTGTACATGAACAATCAGAAAGGTTTTACCCTGATCGAGTTGCTCGTCGTAGTGGCGATCATCGGGATCCTGGCAACACTGGGTCTGCCGATGTATTCCAAGTACCAGGCGCGGGCCAAGGTCACGGCGGCGATGGCCGAGCTGACTGCAATGAAGGTGCCGTTCGAGGATGTGATCAGCCAGGGGGAAACCCCGACAATTGCCAACGTGGCGCCCGCCGGCGAGACATCGACCAACCATTGCGCCCTGTCTGTGACGGGCACAACGCAGGCGGGAGGGGGATCAATCGTTTGTACGTTGCACAATGCCCCTGGGGTGGTCCAGGGCAAAACCGTCACCTTGACACGGGACGAAGACAAAGGCTGGTCATGTAAGAGCAGCGTTTCCCAGGACTACTTGCCTAAAGGGTGTACCGGTTCTGCGGCATGAATTGCTGAATCAAGTCCCCGCTTTTGCGGGGATTTTCCTGTTTGTCGACCTGTCGTCAAATGCCGCAGATAAAGCTCGGAAATTCAGCATCTTAGGAACTTTCCACAAACCCGCAACTTGCATGCAGTGATTGTGCTTCTCGTGCATTTTGCATGATTCCGAAAATTGGCTGATTTTATAACTTGTTGATTAATATGTATTTACTCTCTGTTTCAGAGTTGGCACAGCGTTCGCAATATTCCAGGTAACTTTCCGAAAAACAGGAGTTACTCGTATGAAGAAGTTCGCTATCACTGCCGCTGCTGCTACCGCGCTGACCCTGACCATGGCCAACGTTGCGTTTGCTCAAACCACCCAGGCAACCCAGTCGCCAATGGTGCTGGCTGCCGGTGAAATGACCGAAGCGAAAGAAGCTACTTCCGATACCTGGATCACCACCAAAGTCAAAGCTGACCTGATGACCGAAAAAGGCATTCCAGGTAGCGACATCAAGGTTGAAACAAACAAAGGCGTGGTATCGCTGTCGTCGACCACCGCTGTGACCGATTCGCAAAAAGAGATGGCTGTGGCCATCACCAAGAAAATCAAAGGGGTCAAGGCGGTCTCCGCTGACGGCCTCAAAGCCGAGTAAGGCAAGACTTCTCGCCTGGACCGGGAGAAGGCGCGACAGACGGGCCGAGTCTTACGTCTGTTGCCACCTGAGTGTTCATGCGAAGGGCCATAAGGATGTGGCCGTCACAGGCCCCGTGCATTTTTGCCGGGGCCTGTTCTATGTGTAGCGCTGAAAATCAATTTGCAGGAGTGAGCCTGCTCCGGGCGGCGTTCCGACGATGACAGTCTTTCAGGCGACATCAATGTTGACTGTTTTGTCGCCATCGCGAGCAGACTCCAGCCGGCGATTCATCACTCGGCATCCAGATGCATCTGTGTTACCACGCGGCCATCACTTTGCGCCTCGCCCAGATTGGCGTCGATGAAGTACACCCGGTCATCTTCCAGTTGGGCCTTGTCGACCAGGTAATCCTTGATACTGCTGGCGCGTTCCTGGCCCAGTTGACGCAACAGCACGTCGCTGGTGCTCCAGAACTTGATCACCTCGGCGCGCATTTTCGCTGTGCGTTCTTCCTTGCCCAGATCCTTCCATTCGGCAGGGGGCTGGGTTTTCAGGCGAGTGCGGTAGATACCTTCAAGCAGGGGGCCTTTTTCGTCGTCAGGCACTTCCAGTAACGAAGCCTGGGCCGGGACCTTGTCACCGCGGCGCTGGAGCATTTTGTAGTAGTTGTATTGGTATTCACGTTCCAGGCGTTGTTCGGCGATCAGCGGGCCATCGCTGCTCTGGGCGGCGGTGCCTTCGATTTCCAGGCGCAGGGCCGGGCGTTCCTTGAGCGCCTTGGACAGTTTGTCCAAGGCACCTTCGGCGTCCTTGCTCAGGTCGCTGGAGCCCGCAGCGAATGAAACGCTGCCCAGGTCTTCCGAACCACCACCGTTGACCAACCCGCCAATGAGTTTGAACGGTGCCGCCGCGGCTTTGACGACCAGGTTACGCAGGGTCTGCCAGATAATCGGCATGACGCTGAACTGAGGGTTGTTCAGGTCGCCGGTGACCGGCAGTTCGATGGAGATCTTGCCGTCGACGTCCTTGAGCAAGGCAATGGCCAGTTTCAGCGGCAGGCTCACGGCATCCGGGCTGTCGACTTTTTCACCCAGTTGCAGTTGTTCCACCACCACTTTGTTTTCGGCTTTGAGCTGACCCTTGGTGATCTGGTAGTGCAGGTCGAGATTGAGCCGGCCCTTGCGGATACGGTAGCCGGCGAACTTGCCGGAATAGGGCGTCAACGTGGTCAGTTCCACACGTTTGAAGCTGGTGGCGATGTCGAGGCTGGCCATCGGGTCGAACGGATTGACCGAGCCCTTGATGGTCACCGGTGCGTAGCGATCGACCTTGCCCTTGACGTCGACACCGGCCGGTTTCTGCTGACGGCTGTCGATGGTGCCGATCTGCCCGTTGAGTTGCTGGATGGCGGTGGCGAAGTTCGGCGTCAGGCTGAAGTCGGCGAAGTTGGCCGAACCGTCATTGATGAAAATGCCACCGATGTGGATGCCCAGCGGTTTCTCGTTGCCGGCGGATTTGCTTACCGCCTGTTTTGCCCCGGAGTCCGCCGGTTGGGGAATCAGCAGGTCATCGATGTTGGTGGTGCGATCATCGTTGATCATGAAGCGCGCGTAGGGCTGGAACAGGTTGATCTTGTCGATCGACAGGCTGTCCCCATGCTGATAGTTCAGACCTTCGACCACGACCTGTTGCCACTTGAGGAAGTCGCGGGTTTTCAGGGTGTCCAGGGTATGCAACTGATCGACCTGGGCGCGGCCGGTGACGTTGAACGCCAGGGGCTCGGTGCTTTTCAGGTCGACCGCCAGATCGCTGCCGAGCATGCCGCTGCGCAATTCCAGGCGAATGAATGGCGTGATGTAGGACTGGGCAACCCGCAGGTCGATGTCCCTGGTCTGTACCTTCAGCCTGGCGCTGACCGGGGCCAGGTTGACCTCGCCGTCGGCCATGATCTTGCCTTGCTTGCCCACGCCGGTATCGAGCTTGAGGGTAAAGGGAGAACCGTTGAGGCTGTCGAAGTTTTGCAGGTCGAGGTTCAGCGGAGCCAGATCCAGGGCGACGGGAGGCTGTGCCTTTCGGTCAGCCAGATGCACCTGGTAATCGCGCAACTGTACGTCCTTGAGCAGCACCTGCCAGGGTTTGCCTGGGGCGGCCGGTTCGGGCTTCGGTGAGTCTGCCGCCGCCGGAGTGCGGGCCGGTTCGGCATCTGCCTTGGCTTTGGCGGTGGGTTTTGACGGTTGGCTGGCGAACAGTTTCTGCCAGTCGAGTTGGCCGTCCGATTCCAGCGCGGCCCAGGTTTCCAGTTTGTGGCTGCGGATCTTGCCGACCACCACTTGCTGTTTGGCCAGGTCCACGGTGGTTTCGCTGACGTCCAGGCGCTCGAGCTTCACCAGCGGCCGGCCATCCGGGGCCTTGATCGCGAAGGGTGCAATGTTGACCGCTACATTGCTCAGCAACAGCTCGGTTTCCTTGGCCAGGCTGAATTTGTAGTCGGTACTGATGCTCATGACGCCGTTTTCGAGGTCCAGTGGCACGGCATCGCGCACATAGGGCCAAAAGGCTTTCATCTTGCCATCGGTAATTTTCAGCTTACCTTCGGAGGCGATCGGGACCAGACTGAAGTTACCGGTCCAGTCAATCTGTCCGCCATTGGGGCCGACGGCCACCAGGGTCATGTCGGCGCTGTCATCGGGCAGGGTACTGAGGTTCTTCAGCTCGAAATCGAGTGTGTCGTAGAGAAACTCGATGGGCTCGCTGGGCCGGGCATCTTCAAAGTGCACGGCGCCGCCCGCCAGTTTGATCCGCTCGATGCGCAGCGGAAACGGCTTGGCATCCGGGTCGGCGGGTGTGGGCTCGCTCGCTGGCAGTTTGAACAGCCCGAGCAGATTGAGTTTGCCATCCTTGCTGAACAGGATTTCGGTCTTGGGCTTGTCCAGTTCGACATTGGACAGGTGCACCGCCCTGGTCCACAGGCTGTCGAGTTGCAGATTGGCATACAGGCGTTCGAAACCGACCTGCTCTTTGCCGGGCTCGCCGATGTTCAAGCCCCAAAGGGTCAGTTCAAGGCTGAACGGATTGAATTCGATCCGCTGGATGGTCGCGGGTGTGGTGGCGTAGTTAGCCAGTTGCTGGTTGGCAACGCGTAACGCGACACCCGGTAAAATCAGAAAACCCAGCAAGCTGTAGAGGGCCAGAGCAGTCAACAAGGCGCCAATGGCGCGAATCAATCCTTTGTACATGTGCGGCTTCATCTGTCTGGGTCGGAGTGCCTTGGAGTATGGCACGCGTTTCCGGTTCCCAAGTGATTGGCCTGATCAGTAAGTTTCAGATTTTTCCCACAGCGGTCAAAGCTGCAGAATCAGGGTTTTCAGCGGTGGTTGCTGATCCATCGACGGGAAGTCGGCGCCCGGTTTCATCACGGTCCATTCACGCACCGGCCGTCCGGCCTTCTCTGCGCAACGCAAAACCTGCTCGCGCCAGTCATCCATGCTGACTTTTGCCAGGTTGTTGCAGCAGATCAGTACGCCATTGTCGGCGGTGGTCAACAAGGCCGGTTTGAGCAGGCTCTGGTAGTCGCGCAGCAGGTCGACGGTGCCGAATGCGCTCTTGGCCCACGCCGGAGGGTCGAGCAGCACCAGATCGTACTGGCGCTGTTCCAGGCGCTGATAGCTCGGCAGTTTTTGCCCGCGGCGCTGGCTGATCGGCAGGCCGGCCAGTTGGCGAATGGCCGGGAAGTAGTCGGACTGGATAAATTCCATGGTCGGCAACTGCGGGTTGAGTTGGCCGTTCTCCCGACCGACCGCCAGGTTGCCTTCGGCGAAGTCCAGGTTGCACACCTCGCGCGCGCCACCGGCGGCGGCACTGAGGCCGACACCACAGGTGTAGGCGAACAGGTTCAGCACGCTTTTGTTCTTGCTGTGGTCCTTGACCCAGCCGCGAGTGTTGCGCAGGTCGAGGAACAGCAGCGGGTCCTGTCCGGCATGGCGACCGCGCACCCGATAGTTCAGGCCCCATTCGTGGCCGACCAGGTCTTGCAGGGCGGCTTCGTCGGCGCGGTAGACGATGTCTTCGCGATCGATGCGCGAATTGCCACGGGAGCGGTCGTTGTAGACCAGCAGGGTTTCAAAACCCAAGTGTTGATTGATCGCTTCGTGCAGTTGCAGCAGCGTCTCGCGTTCCAGTGCCTGGTGGAAACTTTGCACCAGCAGTTGCGGGCCGTAGCGGTCGATGGTCAAGCCACCGGCGCCTTCCTGGCTGCCGTGGAACAGGCGATAGCAATCGGTGCCCTGACTGTGCAGCTCCGCCAGCAGATCCTGGCGACGTTCGAGGGCGGCGCGCAGCGCCTGATTCAAGGAAGACATGCTGGGCGCCTTGCAGGAGGGAATTGGGCGCGGGAGTTTAACAGTTTTGGCTCGGGATCGAGGCGCTGCCTTCGCGAGCAGGCTCGCTCCCACACTGGATTCGTGTCGTACGCGGGATTTTCGAACAACAAAAGCCCCCTGTGGGAGCGAGTTTGCTCGCGATGCTTTTCAGTGGTTTCTAACTCAGCAACCCCATCCGCCGTCTGGCCCGCTGCACCGACCCATTCCGCACCGCCCAGCGCAGCATCGGCGCACTGCGATTGACGCTGGCGCGGATCAGCTTGCGTTGCAGCGGGTTCTGGCTGACGCCGAGCATGTCGCTGGCCCAGTCCGGCAGCAGGTCGATCCCGGCCTGCATCATCAGACCGCCGAAAGGCTTGGCCAGACGACTGGGGGAGGGGGCGTTCAGCAACAGGCGCAGAACTTCCCGACTGCGTTCGTCGCACAACAATTGTGGGCGAACGCGCTCAAGGTAATCGGAAATTTCCTGCCGTGAACGGGGCACATCACGCGCCCCAAGACGTTCGGCAACCAGGGCAATCTCGGCGTAATAACGATCCTGATCCGCGAGGGACAAATGTGGATTGCGATAGCGCAGGTGCGCGGCGAGGAAGTTGCTGACCTCCGCGACGTGCACCCAGGTCAGCAGATCAGGATCGCTGGCTGCGTAAGGGCGTCCATCCGGCGCCGTACCGGTCACTTGCAGGTGAATGGTGCGGACTTTCTCGATCAGCCAGTCGGCGTCCTGGCGTGAGCCGAAGGTGGTGCCGGAGATGAACTGCCCGGTGCGGCGCAAGCGACCGAGCATGTCTTGACGAAAGTTCGAATGGTCCCAGACCCCGGCTAATGCCAGCGGGTGCAGCGCCTGCAGCATCAGGGCGCTGATGCCGCCGATCAGCATGCTGCTGAAATCGCCATGGACTTGCCAGCTCACCGAGTCCGGCCCGAACAGCCCGGGGTCGCCCTTGGGGTTTTCCAGGTCGAGTTTGCCCAGGGACAAACCGGTCAGGCTCATGATCTGGGTTTCGATGCGGGTGCGGATGAATTCCATGGTGAACCTGTAGGAGCGAGCTTGCTCGCGATGGACGTTAACAATAACGCGTGCTTCCTGAATATACGCGGCGCGTCGGCGTTCATCGCGAGCAAGCTTGCTCCTACAGGGCACAATACGTCATTGATTCAGGCGTTTATCGATCAAGCCTTGCACCACGCTCGGATCGGCCAGGGTCGAAGTATCACCCAGACTGTCCAGTTCGTTGCAGGCGATCTTGCGCAGAATGCGCCGCATGATCTTGCCTGAGCGGGTTTTCGGCAAGGCCGGCGCCCACTGGATCAAGTCCGGTTTGGCGAAACTGCCGATTTCCTTGCTGACCAGGGCCAGCAATTCCTTCTTCAGTTCATCGTTGGTATCGACGCCGTTCATGGGCGTGACGAAGACATAGATGCCCTGGCCCTTGATGTCGTGGGGGTAACCGACCGCGGCAGCCTCGGCGATGCTCTCGTGCAGCACCAGGGCGCTTTCCACTTCGGCGGTGCCGATACGGTGGCCGGATACGTTGATCACATCGTCGATGCGCCCGGTGATCCAGTAGTCGCCATCCTCATCGCGCCGCGCGCCGTCGCCGGTGAAGTAGTAGCCGGGGTAGGGCTTGAAGTAGGTGTCGACCATGCGTTGCGGGTCGCGATAGACACTGCGGATCTGCGCCGGCCAGCTCGACTTTATGGCCAGTACGCCGCTGCCGGCACCTTTGATTTCCCTGCCTTGCTCGTCGAGCAGCACCGGTTGCACGCCGAACATCGGCTGTGTCGCACAACCAGGCTTGATCCGCTGGGCGCTGACCAGCGGGCTGAGCATGATGCCGCCGGTTTCGGTCTGCCACCAGGTATCGACGATCGGGCAACGCTCTTCGCCGACCTCATGGAAATACCACTCCCAGGCTTCCGGGTTGATCGGCTCGCCAACCGTGCCGAGTAGCCTGACGCTGGCGCGGGATGTTTGCTTCAACGGTTCCGGGCCTTCGCGCATCAGTGCGCGCAGGGCCGTCGGGGCGGTGTAGAAAATGTTCACCTTGTGCTTGTCGATCACCTGCCAGAAGCGCGAGGTACTCGGGTAGTTCGGCACGCCTTCGAAGATCAGCGTGGTCGCGCCGTTGGCCAGCGGACCGTAGACGATGTAGCTGTGGCCGGTGACCCAGCCGACGTCGGCGGTGCACCAGAAGACTTCGCCGTCGCGGTAGTCCAGCACGTACTTGAAGGTCATCGCGGCTTGCAGCAGGTAGCCTGCGGTGGTGTGCAGTACGCCCTTGGGCTTGCCGGTGCTGCCGGAGGTGTAGAGGATAAACAGCGGGTCTTCGGCGTCCATCGGCTCGGGCGGGCAATCGGCGCTGGCTTCGCTCAGGGCCTGCTGATACGTGATGTCCCGTCCTTCGACTCGGTTCACCTGCCCCTTGCTGCGCTCGACCACCAGCACGGTGCTCACGTCCGGGCAGCTTTGCAGCGCCTTGTCGACGTTCTGCTTGAGTGGCACGACCTTGCCGCCGCGCACGCCTTCATTGGCAGTGATCACGGTGCGGCAGTCGGCGTCGAGAATGCGATCGCGCAACGAGTCCGGGGAGAAGCCGCCGAACACCACCGAGTGCACCGCACCGATGCGGGTACAGGCCAGCATGGCGTAGGCCGCCTCGGGAATCATCGGCATGTAGATGCACACGCGGTCGCCTTTTTTCACACCACGGCTTTTCAGCACATTGGCCAGGCGGCAGACGTTTTCATGCAGTTTTTTGTAGGTGATCGATGTCGAGTCGGCAGGGTCGTCGCCTTCCCAAATGATGGCGACCTGATTGCCACGTTTCTCCAGGTGCCGGTCGATGCAGTTGTAGCTGACGTTCAATTGCGCACCGGCAAACCAGCTGGCTTCACCGGTTTTCAGGTTGTAGCGCTGGACGGTTTCCCAGGGCGCGCTCCAGTCGAGAAAACGCGTGGCCTGTTCGGCCCAGAAGGTGCTGGGGTGTTCAACGGATTGGCGGTACAGGCGCTGATAGTCGTCTTGACTCAATTGTGCGGCCCGGCGGACGGCATCGGCTTTGGGGAACGTGCTGATATCGAACATGACGGTTCCTTAATCTTGTTTTGCGACAAAGATTAAGATGCGCCGAGAGGTCAATGGGTTCAAGCCGTACACAAAACAACTGTGGGAGCGGGCTTGCTCGCGAAGAGGCCGGTACATTCAACATTCTTGTTGACTGAACCACCGCCTTCGCGAGCAAGCCCGCTCCCACATTGGATATTCGTTGCCCACAGAGTTTGTACTCAATACACACTCTGTGGGCAGGCTTCAAATCACCCGCGGTGACGACCACGGAAGTAATTGATCAGCCCCTGGGTCGAGGCGTCCTCGGCCGGGGTTTCTTCGCTGCCGACCAGGCGGTTGTAGACGCCTTTGCCCAGCTCTTTGCCCAGCTCCACACCCCACTGGTCGAAGGCATTGATGCCCCAGATCACGCTTTGCACGAAGACTTTGTGTTCGTACATCGCCACCAGAGCGCCGAGGCGACGGGGGCTGATGCGTTCGACTACCAGGGTGTTGCTCGGACGGTTACCCGGGATCACCTTGTGCGGCGCGAGCTTCTGCACATCGTCTTCGCTCATGCCTTTGTCGCGCAGTTCGGCTTCGGCCTCAGGAAGGGTCTTGCCGAGCATCAGCGCCTGGCTCTGTGACAGGCAGTTGGCGTACAGCCACTGGTGGTGGTCGGACACCGGGTTGAAGCTGACGATCGGCACGATGAAGTCGGCCGGGATCAGTTGGGTGCCTTGGTGCAGCAACTGGTGGTAGGCGTGCTGACCGTTGCAGCCGACGCCGCCCCAGATCACCGGCCCGGTGTCGGTGGAAACCGGCTTGCCGTCCTGGCGCACGCTCTTGCCGTTGGACTCCATGTCCAGCTGTTGCAGGTGCTTGGTGATGTTACGCAGGTAGTGATCGTATGGCAGGATCGCGTGGCTTTGCGCGCCCCAGAAGTTGCCGTACCACACGCCGAGCAGGGCCAGCAGCACCGGCATGTTCTGTTCGAACGGCGCGGTCTGGAAGTGCTGGTCCATGGTGTAGGCACCGGACAGCAATTCCTTGAAGTTCGACATGCCGATGGCCAGGGCAATCGGCAATCCGATGGCCGACCACAGCGAGTAGCGCCCGCCGACCCAGTCCCACATCGGGAAGATGTTTTCTTCGCGGATGCCGAACGCCACAGCGGCGGCGTTGTTGCTCGATACCGCGATGAAGTGGCGATACAGCTCGGCTTCCGAACCACCCTGGGCCAGATACCAGGCACGGGCGGCCTGGGCGTTCTTCAGGGTTTCGAGGGTGTTGAAGGATTTCGACGAGACGATGAACAGCGTGGTCTCGGCGCGCAGCTTCATGGCCAGTTCGTGGAATTCGCTGCCGTCGATGTTTGCCAGATAGTGGCAACGCACGCCTTTCTGGGCGTAGGACAGCAGCGCTTCGGACACCAGCTCAGGGCCGAGGAAGGAACCACCGATGCCGATGTTCACCACGTCGGTGATCGGTTTTTCGGTGTAACCGCGCCACAGACCGTCGTGGATACGGCCGACGAGGTCGGTGATCTGGTTCAGCACCTTGTGCACTTCGGGCATCACATTGACGCCGTTGACCGACAGCTTGTCGCCGACCGGGCGGCGCAGGGCCGTGTGCAGGGCCGGACGGCCTTCGGACGCGTTGACGATTTCGCCATCGAACAGCGACTTGATCGCGCCCTTGAGGTCGACTTCGTTGGCCAGGCCCACCAGCAGATTGCGGGTCTCGGCGTTGATCAGGTTTTTCGAATAGTCGAGAAACAGGCCGCAGCTGCTGAGGGTGAATTGGGTAAAACGCTGCGGATCGGCATTGAAGGCTTCGCGCATGCTGAAATCCTGCATGGCTTGGCGGTGGTCATTCAACGCTTGCCAGGCAGGCAGAGCGGTAACGTCATGAGGAGTGCGGTAATACGCCATCGCTGCGGGTTTCCTTATTACTTGAACGGCCTTTTGAACACTAAAAATCCCGGAGCGCTGTGGGTGGGCGTTCCGGTCAACTGCGTCGACACGATTTCATGGCGCAGGGCGACTACAGTAAACCCCGCGCAATGATCTGTCTTGACTTTGTCTGACCTGTTTCCGGTACTTTTTTAACATCGAAGTTAGGAATGGTCCGACAAACGGAAGAGACAGGCTCGGGTCAGGCGACCTGGACCGGAATGGCGTTGCTGGTGTGGCTCAGTTCATTGCCCGGTGCCATGTAGAGCATGCGCGGTTTGAAGTTGAGCAGTTCGGCTTCGCTGTAATGGGCGTAAGCGCAGATGATCACGCGATCGCCAACCTTGGCCTTGTGCGCGGCGGCGCCGTTGACCGAGATCATGCGCGAACCTTCCTCGCCACGGATGGCGTAGGTGGTGAAACGCTCGCCGTTGTCGACGTTGTAGATCTGGATCTGTTCGTACTCACGAATGCCGGACAGGTCCAGCCATTCACCGTCGATGGCGCAGGAGCCTTCGTAATCGAGTACAGCGTGGGTGACTTCGGCGCGATGCAGCTTGGCTTTGAGCATGATGGCGTGCATGAGTATTTCCCAGGTCGGAATCGAACGGCGGGCAGTTTGCCCGAAGGGGTTGTGGGCGGCAATACAGTCTTTTTGGACGCAGAAGCGCCCCTGTGGGAGCGAGCCTGCTCGCGATGGACGTTAACGATTACGCGTGTTTCCTGAATGTACGCGGCGCGTCGGAGTTCATCGCGAGCAGGCTCGCTCCTACAGGTGAATTTCGGTGATTAGTTTGGCGCGTCGAGGTTCAGGTGCAGGTTGTCGATCAACCGCGTCGTACCGAGGAACGCCGCCACCAGAATCACCAGGTCACGATCCTGCGCCGTTGCCGGGCGCAAGGTCAGGGCGTGGCGGATTTCCAGATAATCAGGACGCAGGCCGGCTGCTTCGAGCTGTTTGATCTGGGTGCCGATCAGCGTCGGGTAGTCGCGTTCGCCCTGCTTGATCGCTTCGCCGATCGCATTCAGCGTGCGGTAGACCACCGGTGCCACAGCGCGTTGCTCTTCGCTGAGGAAACCGTTGCGCGACGACAGCGCCAGGCCATCGCTTGCGCGAACAGTAGGCTCACCGATGATCTGGATCGGCATGTTCAGGTCATGAACCAGTGCGCGAATCACCGCCAGTTGCTGGAAGTCTTTCTCGCCGAAAATCGCCAGGTCCGGCTGGACCATGTTGAACAGCTTGCTGACCACAGTCGCCACGCCTTCGAAGTGCCCCGGACGGCTGGCGCCGCACAAGCCTTCGGACAATTGCGGGACGCTGACGCGGGTCTGGCCGGCCATGCCGTCGGGATACATCTCTTCAACGGTCGGGGCAAACAGCAGATGGCAACCGGCCTGGAGCAGTTTTTCCTGGTCGGCGGCGAGGGTGCGCGGGTACTTGTCGAGGTCTTCGCCAGCACCGAATTGCAGCGGGTTGACGAAAACGCTCGCCACCACGAAGTCCGCCCGTTGGGAGGCTTTGGTCACCAGCGCCACGTGGCCGCTGTGCAGGTTGCCCATGGTTGGCACAAAGGCGATGCGCTTGCTTTCGCTACGGGCTCGGGCCACGGCGGCCCGCAGTTCGCGTACGGTTTTTACGGTGTTCATGCAGAGAATCCGTGTTCGATTCCAGGGAAAGTCGCCGCTTTGACTTCAGTCACGTAGGCATTCAATGCAGCTTCAATGCTGGTCTGGCCGGTCATGAAGTTTTTCACGAATTTCGGCATGCGCCCGGTAATGGACAGGCCCAGCATGTCGTGCAGAACCAGCACCTGGCCATCGGTGCGATTGCCGGCGCCAATACCGATCACCGGAATCTTCACCGCCTGGGTGATTTCTTCCGCCAGTTCGCTCGGGACGCACTCGAGCAGCAGCATTGCCGCGCCAGCCTGTTCCAGGGCGATCGCGTCGGCACGCATCTGCCGCGCCTGGTTTTCATTGCGACCCTGGACCTTGTAGCCGCCCAGGATGTTCACCGACTGCGGCGTCAGGCCCATGTGCGCGCAGACAGGGATGCCGCGCTCGGCCAGCAGGCGGATCGAATCGGCCAGCCACAACGCTCCTTCGACCTTGACCATGTGCGCGCCGGCCTGCATCAACAGGGCGCTGTTGGTCATGGCTTGCTCGGTGGTGGCGTAGGCCATGAAAGGCAGGTCGGCGAGGATCAGGGCATCGCTGTTACCGCGTTTGACGGCGGCCACGTGGTAAGCCATTTCGGAAGTGGTGACAGGCAAGGTGCTGTCGTGGCCCTGCAAAACCATGCCGAGGGAGTCGCCCACCAGCAGCACTTCGACACCGGCCTGGTTGCAGGTGTGGGCGAAGGTCGCGTCGTAGCAGGTCAGCATGGTGATCTTTTCACCTTTTTGCTTCAGACCTTGCAGGGTGGTCAGGGTGATGGCTGGCATGAAAAGTTCCTCATTCAGGCGCTGTGGAAACTACTGCGAGTAACGCGCGTGATTCTTCGTTGAATACAGGCGCACGCTCTTTCGTCGTGCTTTTAAGGCCTGGATTGCGCCCTTGAACGCCGTGTAGGCGGCAGCGGGACGCCTATAGTCGTGAGGAGAACGAGGGAAGTCAATTGCGTGTGTTACCGCATTGTTACGGGTGGGGTGTTACCGGGGTAACTGATGCGATTCAGCAGGTTTGTTCGATTCGGCGGTTGGCTGCACTTTTGTGTTCGTCACAAACCAATGTGGGAGCGAGCCTGCTCGCGATGGCGGTGTGTCAGTCCATATCAATATTGAATGTACTACCGCTATCGCGAGCAGGCTCGCTCCCACAGGGGATCTTCGTCAAATCTGGGGGAGGCGTTCCAGGCCGACGAACGGGCATGCCTTGAGCAGTTCGGCCAAGATCCGGCCATCGGCCAGGCGCAGATCCGCAGGGGTCAGTTCCGCCAGCGGATACAGCACGAAGGCCCGTTCCTGCATGTGGTAATGGGGAACCTTGAGGCGCGGTTCGTCGATCAGGCGATCACCGAACAGCAAGATGTCGAGATCCAGTGTGCGCGGTCCCCAGCGCTCAAGGCGCTCGCGACCCTGGCCGTTTTCGATGGCTTGCAAGGCATCCAGAAGGTCGAGCGGCGCCAGCGTGCTGTCGAGAGCGGCCACCGCGTTGGTGTAGCGCGGTTGTCCGGGTAGCAGCGAGTCGCTTTGATAAAACGCGGATACCCCGACCAGCTCCGATTGCGGCAACTGCGCCAGCGCCTCGACGGCGCTGCGTAATTGTTCGGCGGGGTCAGCCAGATTGCTGCCCATGCCGATGTAGATGCGTTCCATGGATTACTCGCCCGTGGTGCTCGACGCGCCGGCGGTGCGTTTTCGCTTGGATCCCCCGCTGCGGCGACGCTTGCGCGGGGCGCCGGTGCCTTCGTCCTTGCCGCTGAGGTCGCGAATCATGTCGCGACGCTCGCTTTCGTTGGCGTCCTGATAGTCCGTCCACCATTCGCCCAGGCCATCGGTCTGCTCGCCGGCGCTTTCGCGTAGCAGCAGGAAGTCGTAGCCGGCACGGAAGCGCGGATTGTCCAGCAGCAGATCGGCACGCTTGCCGCTGCGGCGGGGCAGGCGTTCCTGCATGTCCCAGATCTCGCGGATCGGCATGGTGAAACGTTTCGGAATCGCGATGCGCTGGCACTGCTCGGCGATCAGCTCGTGTGCCGCTTCCTGCATCGCCGGAATCGGCGGCATGCCACGCTCCTGCAGGCGCAGGACTCGGGCCGGCAGGGCAGGCCAGAGCAGGGCTGCAAACAGGAACGCCGGGGTTACCGGTTTGTTCTGCTTGATCCGCAGGTCGGTATTGATCAGGGCTTCGCTGATCAGGGTATGGGTGTACGTCGGGTTGTATTCCAGTGCTTCGGCGCTGGCCGGGAACAGTGGATCGAACAACTGCAGGTCGACCAACATTTCAAACGTATCGGCGGCATGGCCGGAGAGGAACAGCTTGAGCACCTCTTCGAACAGGCGGGCCGACGGGATCTCGCGCAGCATCGGCGCCAGGCCGCGGATCGGCAGGGCGCTGTGTTTTTCGATGCCGAAGTTCAGCTTGGCGGCGAAGCGCACGGCCCGCAGCATCCGTACCGGGTCTTCCTGGTAGCGTTGCGTCGGATCGCCGATCAGGCGGATCAGGTGATTGCGGATGTCGTGTACGCCGTTGGCGTAATCGAGGATGCGTTCGCTGACCGGATCGTAATACAAGGCATTGATGGTGAAGTCGCGACGTTGCGCGTCTTCTTCCAGGGTGCCATAGACGTTATCGCGCAGGATGCGCCCGCTTTCGTTGCGCGAAGACTGGTTGCTGTCTTCCTCGTCTTCGTTTTGCGGGTGATTGGCGCGGAAGGTCGCGACTTCGATGATTTCGCGGCCGAAGTGGATGTGCACCAGTTTGAACCGGCGCCCGATGATTCGCGCGTTACGGAATTCGGCCCGTACCTGCTCGGGTGTGGCGCTGGTGGCTACGTCGAAATCTTTCGGTGTGATACCCAACAGCATGTCGCGCACGCAACCGCCCACCAGGTAAGCCTGATAACCGGCGCTCTGCAGGCGTTCAACGATATTCACCGCGTAGCGGCTGAATTGCGCCTTCTGCAGCGAGTGTTGGCCGCTGTTGAGCACTTCAGGCGTGCTGCGAATGTGTTGCGTAGGACGCTTGGGAGTACGGAATGACTGGAACAGCTTCTTCAGCATGGGATGCACTGTTTGAAGGAATATTCGGCCATAACAGAAGAATGACCGCATGATGGGCGGGGATTCTAGCATTTAGTCGGGGGATGGTGTAGGACGGCGCAAATTGACCTTGTAGGAGCGAGCACGCTCGCGATGGTCGTTAACGATAATGCGGGAATCAGGTGTCCAGCGGCGCCAATGGGTTTTTCGCGAGCAGGCCCGCTCCCACAGGGGTTTTCCGAATCGCAGAAACCACAAGGGGAGCCGAAGCTCCCCAAGAAGTAGTTGCATGCTCTATTTTTATTTTTGGTTTCGGGCTTCTTGTTTTTGTTGAGCGCCCTCGCCATGAAGCTTTCCTTCATGACCCTCCCAATCGGGAGCCAAGAGCAAACGGATTGCTTTGGTCGCTGAATTGCAGTGATCTTTCGATCCAACCAGTACAGGCTCTGTCTTAAGACAGTTTTTTGTTGTTCTCGGCCTGGTCGTGGGGCAAGCCCCAAATACAACGCCTCTCCAAAAGAATCAGTTAGCTGCGCCTCTCGCCGTCTTGTTTTTATTGTGCGTGAGTCGATTCGTCTTATTTTTATTGTCTTGTGCATTGCTTGTTATTGTTCTTGTACCAAACATATAGCAGGGTGCGTGCCAACTTTTGCGAAACCCAATAAAACAAGGGGTTAGGCCGGTCTGCAGGTATTTCGATGGCCAAAAAAAGCCGGGGCTTCGTTACCGTAAGCCCCGGCTTTTGTTACGTGAAAAAGCTGAGGTAACAGTTTTTTCACAAAGTCACGTGTTACCCCGCACATGAGACAGGTGCGGTTCAGCTTTCGCTGGCCACCCCGGTCTTGCGCCGCGGGATGCCCAGGCGCTGACGGCGCTCCCACAGGCATTTGCGGCTGACTCCGAGCTTGCGGGCCAGCTCGGTTTCGGTCATGTGGTCCTGATGTTCGAGGACGAAATGCTGGAAGTAGTCTTCCAGGGAGAGGTCTTCGGTCGGTTCGTGGTTGCTGTTACCGGTGTTGCCGTTGCCTTGTTGGGGCGCCAGGCCAATGAACTCGTCGTCTTCCAGGTCGCCCAGTTCGATGTCGATGCCCAGCAGCTCGGCGGAAATTTCCGGGCTTTCGCACAGGATAACGGCGCGCTCGACGGCGTTTTCCAGTTCGCGAACGTTACCCGGCCAGGAGTAGTGACGAATGGCTTGCTCGGCATCCGCGGCGAACTTCAGGTCGGTGCGGTTGATTCGCGCGCTTTGCCGCGCCAGGAACGCATTGGCGATTTCGTTGACGTCCGCACCGCGTTCGCGCAGGGCTGGAAGCTTCAGCGCGATAACGTGGAGGCGGTAATACAAGTCTTCGCGGAACTGGCCGATCTTCGCCAGGCTCTTGAGGTCGCGGTGAGTCGCGGCGATCAGGCGCACATCGACTTTCTGCGACTGCACCGAGCCCACGCGACGAATTTCGCCTTCCTGCAATACGCGCAGCAGGCGAGCCTGGGCTTCCAGTGGCAGTTCGCCGATTTCGTCGAGGAACAAGGTGCCGCCGTCCGCCGCTTCCACCAGGCCGGCGCGTCCGGCGCTGGCGCCGGTGAATGCGCCTTTTTCGTGGCCGAACAGTTC
Source organism: Pseudomonas sp. ACN8 (assembly GCF_002303925.1). Classification (GTDB taxonomy): domain Bacteria; phylum Pseudomonadota; class Gammaproteobacteria; order Pseudomonadales; family Pseudomonadaceae; genus Aquipseudomonas. Next base: position 21,233 of record NZ_MRCS01000048.1, on the reverse strand, counting down.
GGATTCGATCAGGCTTTCCGGAATCGCCGCGCAGTTCACCGAAATCATCGGTGCCTTGGCGCGTTTGGACAGGTTGTGCAGGGCGCGCGCCACCAGTTCTTTACCAGTACCCGATTCGCCCTGGATCAGAACGTTGGAGTCGGTCGGTGCCACTTTGCGGATCTTGCCGTACAGGTCCTGCATCGGTGGGCACGAGCCGATAATGCCGATTTCACCGTTGCTGTTGTCGGTCCCGGATTTCGCCGCGCCGTTGGCGGCTTTGCCGGTAACCGCTTCGCCGCCGGCTTGTACCGTTTGTCGGTCACGCAGGATGCGTGCGGCGGCTTGCAGCATTTCGTCATGGTCGAATGGCTTGGCAATGTAGTCCACCGCACCCATTTTCATCGAGTCGACCGCCGAGCGCAGGCTGGCATAGCTGGTCATGATCAGCACCGGCGTGCCCTGGGCGAGCTTGATCAACTCCGTGCCAGGCGCGCCCGGCAGGCGCAGGTCACTGATGATCAGGTCGAACGAGGGAATGGTGAAGCGTTCTTGTGCTTCCTGCACTGATCCGGCTTCGCTGACCTGGTACTGGTTACGTTCCAGCAGGCGGCGTAAGGCAGAGCGGATAATGGTTTCGTCTTCGACGATCAAAATGTGCGGCATTGATTCGATACTCTCGACGGTCTCAGTTCACAGCGGACGTCGCTTCGACATGACGCGGCAAGGTAACCCTGATTCGGGTGCCGCGTTGGCTTTGAACATCAGCCGGGCTGTCGATGGTGATTTGTCCATAATGCTCTTCAACGATGGAATAGACCAGTGCAAGGCCCAGACCGGTGCCTTCGCCAGGGTCCTTGGTGGTGAAGAAAGGTTCGAACAATCGGTCCATGATGTTCGACGGAATACCGCTGCCTTCGTCTTCCACGATCAGATCGACCGTGTGTTCGCCGGCTTCGCTCTTGACTCGTACCGCACTGCCGGGAGGCGAGGCGTCACGGGCGTTTGACAGCAGGTTGATCAATACCTGGGCCAGCCGTTGCGGGTCGCCTTCGACCCAGTGTTCGGGGTCGCACAGGTTGTAGAACTGCACTTCGAAATTGCGTCGGTTCAGGGCCAGCAGGCCGATGGCATCCTGAGCCACTTCGGCCAGACAGACGGGCTCGTCGCTGTGCTGATGGCTGCCGGCATGGGCAAAACTCATCAGCGATTGGACGATGCGCGACACGCGTTTGGTCTGCTCGAGGATCTGGCCGCTGATTTCCTTCAACTCGCCGTCTTCTTCACGTTCTTCGCGCAGGTTCTGCGCCAGGCACGCGATACCGGTGATCGGGTTGCCGATTTCATGGGCCACGCCGGCCGCCAGTCGACCGATGCTGGCCAGACGCTCGGAGTGCACCAGTTTATCCTCGAGCATCTGGGTTTCGGTCAAATCTTCCACCAGCAACACCAAGCCGCTGTTACCCGGCGCGAGGGGTTCGTCGATCGCCGCTTTGTGCAGGTTCAGCCAGCGTGTCTGGCCGTCTAGGGCCAGGTGCTGTTTGTGCAAGTGTTCGTCCGGCAGATTGATGAAGCCTTGCAGCAGTTCTTTCCATGGGTCGGCAATGGTACTCAGGCGCGAACCGACCACGCGCTGCGCGGCGATGCCGGTCAGTTCCTCCATGGCCTTGTTCCACATGAGGATTTCCTGATCCTTGGCCAGCGAGCAAACGCCCATCGGCAATTCCTGCAGGGTCTGGCGGTGATAGCGGCGCAGGGCATCGAGTTCGGCGGCCAGGCCGGTCAATCGCGAGTGGTAATCCTCGAGCCGGCTTTCGATGAAGTGAATGTCTTCGGTGACGTAGTTTTCGCCGCCAGCCTTGTACGGCAGGAACGTCTCGACCATGTCCTGGGCCACGCTCGGGCCCATCAGGCCGGAGAGGTTGGCCTCGATGCGGTCACGCAGGCGGCGCAGGGCATAGGGTCGGCGTTCGTCGAAAGGCAGATAGAGGTCGCGTAGTGCCTGTTCCACCTCTTTCTGCGCCGCTTTCGCACCCAGTGGCTTGGCCAGTTGCGTGGCGAATTCCTGGGGCGAGGCGGCGTGCAGTTCCCGGCGTTGCGGACGGCGCACGTTATCCACGGCGCAGGCTTCGGCAGCGCTGGCCTCTTCGGTGCTGGCGTTGGTAAACAGCGAGATCAGGGTGAACATCAGCACGTTGGCCGCCAGCGAGGCAATCGCCGCCATGTGCCAGCTGGTGTCGTCCAGCACGTAGATCATGTTCAGCAGCGGAATGTAGAAGCCTTGCAGGTTGCCGACCAGCGGTAACAGCATGGTCACCAGCCACACCAGGATCCCCGCCAGCAAGCCAGCGATGAAGCCGCGACGGTTGGCGGTCGGCCAATACAGGACCGAGAGCACGCCCGGCAGGAACTGCAGCGTGGCGACGAAAGCGACAATGCCGAGGTTGGCCAGGTCCTGCTCGGCACCGAGCATCAGGTAGAAGCCGTAGCCGGCCATGATGATGGCGACAATCAGCGCCCGGCGGGTCCACTTCAGCCAGCGGTAGATGTTGCCTTCGGCCGGTGGTTGATACAGCGGCAGCACCAGGTGGTTCAAGGCCATCCCGGACAGCGCCAGCGTGGTGACGATGATCAGGCCACTGGCGGCGGACAGTCCGCCGACATAGGCCAGCAACGCCAAAGCCTTGCTGTTGGCGGCAATGCCGATGCCCAGGGTGAAGTATTCCGGGTTGGTGGTGGCGCCGAGCTTCAGGCCGGCCCAGAGAATCAGCGGCACCGCCAGGCTCATCAGCAACAGGAACAGCGGCAGGCCCCAGCTCGCACTGACCAGCGAGCGCGGGTTGAGGTTCTCGGTAAAGGTCATGTGATACATGTGCGGCATCACGATCGCCGAGGCGAAGAACACCAGCAGCAATGTACGCCACGGGCCTTCCTGCAAGGGCGTGTGCAGGGCAGCAAGAGCGGTCTGGTTTTGCAACAGCCACAGTTCAAGCTGTTGCGGGCCGTCGAACACGCCGTACAGCGCATACAGCCCGACACCGCCGAGGGCGATCAGCTTGATCACCGACTCGAAGGCAATCGCGAACACCAGGCCTTCATGCTTTTCGCGGGTGGCGATGTGGCGGGAGCCGAAGAAAATCGTGAACAGCGTAATCAAGGCGCAGAAGCTCAGGGCCACGCGATGTTGTACAGGCTCTTGGGTGAGGATACCGATGGAGTCGGCGACCGCCTGAATCTGCAGGGCCAGCAGCGGCAGTACGCCGACCAGCATGAAAATCGTGGTCAGCGCGCCGGCCCAGGTACTGCGGAAGCGGAAGGCAAACAGGTCCGCCAGCGACGACAGTTGATAGGTGCGGGTGATCTTCAGGATCGGGTAGAGCAGCACCGGCGCCAGCAGGAATGCCCCGGAAACCCCCAGGTAGCTGGACAAAAAGCCGTAGCCGTACTGATAGGCCAGGCCCACGGTGCCGTAAAACGCCCAAGCGCTGGCGTAGACGCCCAGTGACAGGGTGTAAGTCAGCGGGTGGCGAATGATCGCCCGGGGAATCATGCCCCGTTCGCTGATCCAGGCAACGCCGAACAGCACCGCCAGGTACGCGGCGCTGATCAGGATCATCTGGGTCAGGCTAAAGCTCATCGGCATCTTTTTGGCTCTGCAGGATGAAGGTCACGACGATCAGAATCAGCCAGAGCAGATAAGGGCGATACCAGGCGCCAGTGGCGTCGATCCACCAATCCATGATGGCCGGGGAAAACAGGTAAATGCCCACTACCAAAAGCAGGACCAAGCGATAGATGTACATCCCGGCCTCTCTTTTTTATGCGTGTGCCCGATAACGTGCGGCGATGGTAACGGATGGGCGCGCCACTGCAAGTGCGATCACAATAGCTGTGCCTCGGGCAGGCTCAGAGTGCGCGGGATCAGCGAGGCATCCCAGTGGACAATGCCCCAATTCAGTACTTCCCGTGGCGTGGCGTACGTCAGTTCGGTTCCAGGGTTCTGTCCCAGCGCCCGCAACGCCCGCAGCAGCAGGGGCGTAGCCTGATCCTCGGTCAACGGTGGCGAGCGGTAGGACTTGCCGAGTTTGTTGCCATCCGGCTGGGTAATCAGCGGGATATGCAGATAACGCGGTTGCGGCAGGCCGAGCAGTTCTTGCAGGTAGAGCTGGCGGGGCGTGGAGTCCAGCAGGTCGGCACCGCGAACGATATCGGTGATGCCCTGCCAGGCGTCGTCCAGGACCACGGCCAATTGATAGGCGTAGAGCCCGTCGCGGCGGCGGATCACGAAATCGCCGACTTCCCGCCCCAGATGCTGGCGGTATTGGCCCTGCACCCGGTCGATGAAGTGGTATTCCAGTTCCGGTACGCGCAGGCGGATGGCTGCATCCTCAGTGCCATGGCCGGCATTTCGGCACAGCCCCGGATAAATCCCGTGATACGGCTCCAGCTGTTTGCGCGAGCAGGTGCAGGCGTAGGCCAGGCCTTGATTGAACAGGCGATCGAGCACCTCGGCGTAGGCATCGTGCCGATCGCTTTGGCGAACCAGGTCGCCATCCCATTCGAAGCCATAGCTTTCCAGGGCCTTGAGAATGGCCGCCTGGGCGCCGGGTTCCTCGCGGGGTGGATCAAGGTCTTCCATGCGCATCAGCCAGCGTCCGCCCACCGAGCGCGCGTCGAGGTAGGAGGCCAGTGCGGCGACCAGCGAACCGAAGTGCAGATGGCCGCTAGGGGTGGGGGCGAAGCGCCCGATGTAAGTGGGGGAGGTGGCGGTCATGAATACAATGTCACTTGTTTCGGGCTTGCGCCAGGCACCTGTGGGAGCGAGCTTGCTCGCGAATGCGGTGTATCAGCCAGCATCGATGTTGAAGTTGATGGCCCCTTCGCGAGCAGGCTCGCTCCCACAGTGTATTGCCGAGGCGAATTCTGGAAACAAAAACGGAGCGTTCGCACGCTCCGTTCTTCGTTCAAGTCGCCATTATTTGCCGACTTGCTTTTCCTTGATTTCCGCCAGGGTCTTGCAGTCGATGCACAGGTCGGCGGTAGGGCGCGCTTCGAGACGCTTGACGCCAATCTCGATGCCGCAGGATTCACACCAGCCGTACTCTTCGTCTTCGATCAACTGAAGTGTCTTGTCGATCTTCTTGATCAACTTGCGTTCACGGTCGCGGGCACGCAGTTCGAGGGCGAATTCCTCTTCCTGGCTGGCACGGTCTGCCGGATCAGGAAAGTTGGCCGCTTCGTCCTTCATGTGGTCCACGGTCTTGTCGACACCTTCCATCAGCTCTTTTTTCCACTGATTCAGGACCTTGGTGAAGTGCTTGCGCATGGGCTCGCCCATGTACTCTTCGCCGGTTTTCTGAACATAGGGCTCGAAGCCGCTGATCGTCTGGTTTTGCTGCTTTGCTTGGGTGGACATGAAATAGACCGCCTCTACTCTTGTAATCCATCTGCGCAGGATTGCTCCATCACCGACACCTGCCGGCCCTGCGGCTGCAAGCGGGCGAACTTACCAGATCAACTCGGGCCGCGCTACTCCCGGATGTCGAGCTCGCGGCACAGGGTGCTTGCAAATGATGACAAACCGTTGTCTGGTGGCTCTGGAACCGTGCTCAATTATTGATTTTAGTCAAACCTTGCGCGCGCGCTTGAGTCGTTTGTGATCGGTGTTACAAGGCCTCTGACCGCTTTAGGTTCTCGCTCGTTCCTGCGCTTGGGTAGAATCGGTTTTTTTTCCGTTGAAGGAAGGCCAATGGCTCAGTCCTACAGTGCCCGCAGTCGCGCGATCGAACCTTTCCATGTCATGGCGCTGTTGGCGCGGGCCAATGAATTGCAGGCGGCCGGTCACGATGTGATTCACCTGGAAATCGGCGAGCCGGACTTCACCACCGCCGAACCGATCATCCAGGCCGGCCAGGCTGCGCTTGCAGCGGGGAAGACCCGGTACACTGCCGCGCGCGGCATTCCGCAGCTGCGTGAGGCCATTTCGGGCTTTTATCAGCAGCGTTATGGCTTGAACATCGACCCGCGGCGCATCCTCATCACGCCTGGCGGGTCCGGCGCATTGCTGCTGGCCAGCGCTTTGCTGGTCGACCCCGGTAAACACTGGCTGCTGGCGGACCCGGGCTACCCGTGTAACCGGCACTTCCTGCGACTGGTCGAAGGCGCGGCACAACTGGTGCCGGTCGGCCCGGATGTGCGTTATCAATTGACGCCGGGCCTGATCGAGCGTCATTGGGACCACGACAGCGTCGGCGCATTGGTGGCGTCGCCAGCCAATCCGACCGGCACGATCCTGACCCGCGACGAGTTGGCGAAGCTGTCTGTCGCGATCAAGGAGCGCCACGGTCATCTGGTGGTCGACGAGATTTATCACGGCCTGACCTACGGCACCGATGCGGCCAGCGTGCTGGAAGTCGACGACAGTGCATTCGTTCTGAACAGTTTCTCGAAGTACTTCGGAATGACCGGTTGGCGGCTCGGATGGCTGGTGGCCCCCGACGCGGCCGTCGGTGAGCTGGAAAAACTCGCCCAAAATCTCTATATCAGTGCTCCAAGCATGGCACAGCACGCTGCGCTGGCCTGTTTCGAGCCGGCAACCATCAGCATTCTCGAAGAGCGTCGCGCCGAATTTGGCCGGCGTCGGGATTACCTGCTGCCGGCCTTGCGTGAATTGGGCTTCGGCATTGCCGTGGAGCCCGAAGGGGCTTTCTATTTGTACGCCGATATCAGCAAGTTCGGCGGCGATGCCTTCGCGTTCTGTAAGCATTTTCTCGAGACCGAACATGTGGCATTCACCCCGGGGCTGGACTTCGGGCGTTATCAGGCCGGACATCATGTGCGGTTCGCCTACACGCAAAATCTCGAGCGTTTGCAGGAGGCGGTCGAGCGCATTGCCCGTGGGTTGCGGAGCTGGCAAGGCTGATGCGTTTTCATCCTCCCCTCGAAGAAGGGCGCCTGATCCGACGTTACAAGCGTTTTCTCGCCGATATCGAAACCGTTGGCGGCGAATTGCTGACCATTCACTGTCCGAACACAGGCTCGATGCTCAATTGTCAGGTCGAAGGCGGGCAGGTCTGGTTCAGTCGCTCCAACGATCCGAAACGCAAGTTGCCCGGTACCTGGGAGGTCGGTGAAACCCCGCAAGGGCGGCTGTTTTGCGTGAACACCGCCCGTGCCAATGGTTTGATCGAAGAGGCGCTGCGAGCGGGCGTCATCACCGAGCTGAACGGGTTTACCGGGCTCAAACGCGAAGTGGCTTATGGTCAGGAAAACAGTCGTATCGATTTTCGCCTCGATTACCCCGAAGGGCCGGCCTACGTCGAAGTCAAAAGCGTGACCCTGGGCTTCGATGGTACGGCGGTGGCGGCGTTTCCCGATGCGGTCACCCTGCGTGGCGCCAAGCATCTGCGGGAGCTGGCGCACCTGGCCAGGGACGGTATTCGCGCGGTGCAGTTGTACTGTGTTTGCCTCACCGACATCGAGGCTGTGCGCCCGGCACAGGAAATCGATGCGGTTTATGCGCAGGCCCTGAGTGAGGCGATTGCCTGTGGGGTCGAGGTGTTGGCCTACGGTGTGCGGTTGAGCCATGAAGAAATGCTGGTCGAGCGGCGGCTGGACGTGTTGCCGGGTGGCTAACGGCTGATCCAGATTCCTTGTTCATCCTCGCGGCAGGCCACGCTGGTCAAGGTTTGCCCCGCGCAAGGGCCGGCGACGCATTCACCGTCTTCGATCAGGAACAGTGCGCCATGGGTGGCGCACTGGATCAGGCTGTTGCTGGGGTCGAGAAACTGGTCGGGATGCCACTCCAGGGCAACGCCCCGGTGCGGGCAGCGATTGATGTAGACGTAAACCTGGCCATTGCGGCGCACTGCAAAAAACTTTTGACCATCGATGTCGAACCCGCGGCTGCTGTCATTGACCAGCTCGGCACCTGCGCAAAGCAACTTCATGTCTGTCCTCGGTCCCGCGGCTCGTGACCGGATATGTCCGAGCTTGAGTGTTGAATGCTATCAAATGGCGGACTTGCCCGTGGAATCCTTGGAAGGACGCTACGCCTGACCCTGTCAGTACTTTTCCACAGGCAAAAAAAGACCCGGCAAGAGCCGGGTCAAATAACCGTGATTAGCCTGATGAGGAGATAATCCGAGAGTCCGAACCAAGGGCTTTTCAGAATATCGACCAGTCTCGCGACCAGTTGTGATAATCATATCGATTCTCATTACCAAGTCAACCGCTGTTTTTCGATTTCTTTGCGATTCGCCGCAATTGTGCCTGCCGGCCTCGTAATCATTGGGTTTCAGGTTGCAAAGCTTCAGAAATATTTGTCGGATCAATTCTTGTGGCGTGTAGAAATGGCTTCCAGTTGTTTGTTCAGGGCTTCCTTGCGCTCGGCTGGAATATCATTCCAGTGAACGTCCATCAGGGCGCCTTCAATTGCGTACAACAACACCTTGGACGCCCGAAAACCGCGCGTGCGCACGGCCCGATAGGCATCCACCGCCCCGAGGCGACGCAAGTCCGAAGCGCTATGGATGCCCACGGCATGCAGCCATTGCGCTGACGTCTTGCCAAGATTCTTCAGGTGTTGCAGTTCATCATTCATCAAGCCTCCTTGCGATGGCCGAATGGAGAGCGTGGGCAATCTTCTGAGGAGTGTAGCCATCAGTAGGAAAAGCGTGATTGTTTGCTCGTTTACGACGCAAAAGCTTCTAAGAAACGAGTATTGGCAGTGCGCTCATAAGACTGTGAGTGCAGGAGAAAGAGGCGGGGCAGAGTCTGGGAATCAAGGGCGAACATCCCCGCAGCCCAGCGCAACGAGAGACGCTGGAGGTTTCAGTCAGCGACGATGATCAGCGGGTGCGATAGCGCAATCGCGTGCCGAAGTTCATCGACATCAGGATTTCGTCGGCACTGAGTTCCACCGGAAAGTAAGTACCGGAGATTTGCGCGTGAGCCAGGCTCGCACCTTCCAGGTTAGCTTTGCGAAAATCGATGCCACGCAAGTCGGCGGAGCGGAAGTAGGCGTCGCTGAAATCCACGCCGTCGGCATTCAACTCGCGCAGGTCCAGCCCCCGGAAATCTCCACCCACCATGTCGATGGGGCCATCCTTGGGGCGTTCACTGTTGAAGCCTTTGATGTCGTCTTTGTGCAGCAGGGCATACAGCGGTGTGTCGAGAAGTTTCGGCTGGCTCATGTCGCATCACCTGTTGGTTTTATGACGCCAGTATAGTGCCACTATTTGACGGCCGTGAAGCCAGCGGAGGCTTCACGGCTGAAAAACTTCCTTACAGGCCCGGAAGGCGCTGACGAATTTGCGCGACAACGGTATCGAGCGTCCCGCTTTCATTGGTCTGGACGCGCTTGCTGCAGAGGATTTCCGCGGGCGTCAGCGCTTCCCGGCTGGCTTGCTGGGCTGCGATGACGGCCAGGGTGGCGTCGGACGGGTCTTTTTTGTCCGCCTGGCGCATGGCCAGCCAGCTTTCGATCACGGCCTGTGGCGCATTGCAGTCGAGGATCAGGAAGGGTGCGCCGGTGGCTTCGGCAACCTTCGCTGCACTGTCACGCTGATCTTGCTTGAGGTAAGTGGCGTCGACCACCACCGGGAAGCCTGCGCGCAGAATGACGTCGGAGATTTCGTGCAGGCGGGCATAGGTCGCTGCACTGGCGTCGGCGCTATAGATGCCGGCCTGTACGTCGTTCTCGACGGTTTGCTCGCCGAACAGGCGCTTGCGCTCGACATCGGAACGCAGGCGAATCGCGCCCAGGGCTTCGACCAGGCGCATGGCAACATGGCTCTTGCCGACAGCGGAAACACCGTGGGTAATGGCCATGAAGCGTGAAGGAATGGTGCTGTAGCTTTCCGCCAGGTTGGCGTAATTGCGGTACTGGCGCAGGGTCGTGGCGCGCTGCACCGCAGTAGCGTCGGCCGGCATGCTGAACAGGGCAACCTTGGCGCGAACCAGTGCGCGGTAGGCTTTATAGAAGTTCAGCAGTTCGAGGCCGCGATAGTCGCCGGTCAGTTCCAGGTACTGGCTGATGAAGCGACGCGCCAGGCACTTCAGGCCGCGATCTTCCAGGTCCATCGCCAGGAAGCCGGTGTCGGCGTAAACGTCGGTAAAGCGAAACGGTTCGTTGAATTCGATGCAGTCGAAGATCACGACCTTGCCGTTGATCACGGTGGCGTTGCCCAAGTGGATGTCACCGTGGCATTCACGAATGAAACCTTCGGCCTTGCGCTGGGCGAGCAGCGGCTTGAGACGTTCGAAACTGCTTTCGGCCCAGGCTTGCAGGGCGTCGAGTTGCAACAGGTCGGCCTTGTCGCTGAGGAACGGACGGATCTGTTCGAAGTTCTGCCGCACTGGCGCCATGACGCTGTCCGGGGTGCCGGCTTCGTGCCCGGCCGGCACTTTCGGTGCGTTGAGGTGGAAGCGGGCGATTTGCTCGGCCATCTCGTCGATGTGCGCGGTGGTCAGTTCGCCATTGGCTTGCAGGGTGCTGAGCAAGCCGGTTTGCGAGAACTGGCGCATCTTCAGTACATATTCGATGGCCGGGCCTTCGCCGCCCAGTTGCGGAGCCTCGGCGCTGCCGGTGACGGGCAGCACTTCAAGGTACAAATCGTCGGTCAGGCGCTGGTTCAGGCGCAGCTCTTCAGCGCAAAAGTGTTCGCGAGCCTCAAGGCTGGTGAAGTCGAGAAAACCGAAATTGACCGGCTTCTTCACTTTATAGGCATAGGGGCCGGTGAGCAGTACCCAGGAAATATGGGTCTCGATGACCTGGAATCCCTCTACAGGATGCGGGTAGAGGGCAGGGTTTTGCAGGGCAGCGATCAGGGACTGGCTCACAGGCGATCCTTCAGAGTCTGGAAAATTCAAGGCCGTCATTATGGCCGCAAGTCCGCTTGACGCAAACCTCGGAGCGCTCCTGTTGAGGATGAATAAAGTGCGTATAATCCGCCGCCATGACTCGTACTCGAACTCCCCGCACCCCGAAAAAACCACCCTCCAGGGGCCTGCGCCCGTGGCTGGGCTGGGCCATTAAACTCAGTCTGGTCGCCCTTGTGGTGCTGGCCGGATTCGCCGTTTACCTTGATGCAATCGTCCAGGAGAAGTTCTCCGGCAAACGCTGGACCATTCCGGCCAAGGTTTACGCGCGCCCGCTCGAACTGTTCGTCGGACAGAAACTGAGCAGGGATGATTTCCTGACCGAGCTCGATGCCCTGGGCTATCGCCGTGAAAGCGTGGCCAATGGTCCGGGGGCGGCGTCGGTCAACGGCAATACCGTTGATCTGAACACCCGTGGCTTCCAGTTCTATGAAGGCATGGAGCAAGCGCAACCGGTGCGGGTGCGTTTCTCCGGCGATTACGTAGCCGAGTTGGCGGGGGCAAAAGGCTCGAAACTGTCGGTGGTGCGCCTGGAGCCACTGCTGATCGGCGGCCTGTACCCGAAAAACCTCGAAGACCGGATTCTGATCAAGATCGATCAGGTGCCACCGTACCTGCTTGAAACGCTGGTGGCGGTCGAGGACCGTGATTTCTATCATCACTTTGGTGTGTCGCCGAAGTCGATCGCCCGTGCAATCTGGGTCAACGGTTCGTCCGGGCGCATGCGTCAGGGCGGCAGTACCCTGACTCAGCAGTTGGTCAAAAACTTCTACCTGACCAACGAGCGCAGCCTGAGCCGCAAACTCACCGAAGCGATGATGGCGCTGCTGCTTGAACTGCATTACGACAAGTCCGAAATTCTTGAGGCTTACCTCAACGAAGTGTTTATCGGGCAGGATGGTCAGCGCGCGGTGCACGGTTTCGGTCTGGCCAGCCAGTTCTTTTTCAGTCAGCCGCTGGCCGAGCTCAAGCTGCATCAAGTCGCGCTGCTGGTGGGCATGGTCAAGGGGCCTTCTTCCTATAACCCTCGTCGTTATCCAGAGCGTGCCCTCGAGCGGCGCAACCTGGTACTCGATGTGCTGCAAGAGCAGGGCGTTGCGACTGCCGAGCAGGTTGAGGCGGCGAAGAAAATGCCGCTGGGCGTGACCAAGCGCGGCAGTCTGGCGGACAGCTCGTTCCCCGGCTTCCTCGATCTGGTCAAGCGTCAGTTGCGCGAAGACTATCGCGACGAAGACTTGACCGAGGAAGGTCTGCGGATCTTCACCAGCTTCGACCCGATCCTGCAGATGAAGGCTGAAGCCTCGGTCAACGACACCTTCAAGCGTCTGGCGGGGCGCAAGGGTTCCGATGACGTCGAGGCGGCAATGGTCGTGACCAACCCGGAGACCGGGGAAGTGCAGGCCATGATCGGCAGTCGCCAGGCCAGCTTTGCCGGGTTCAACCGGGCGCTGGATGCGGTACGGCCGATCGGCTCGCTGATCAAGCCGGCGGTTTATCTGACCGCACTGGAGAAACCGAGCCAGTACACGTTGACCAGCTGGCTGTCGGACGAATCCTTCTCGGTCAAAGGCGCGGACGGTCAGGTCTGGAAACCGCAGAACTATGATCGTCGGTCTCACGGTACGGTGTTCCTCTATCAAGGTCTGGCGCATTCCTACAACCTGTCGACCGCGCGTCTCGGTTTGGCGGTCGGTGTGCCGAACGTCCTGAAGACGGTGGAGCGCCTGGGTGTGACCCGTGAATTCCCTGCCTTCCCGTCGATGTTGCTTGGCGCTGGCGGCATGACGCCGATCGAAGTGGCGACCATGTACCAGACCCTCGCCAACGGCGGTTTCAATACGCCGATGCGCGGGATTCGTAGCGTGCTGACTGCCGAGGGCGAACCGCTCAAGCGTTATCCGTTCCAGATTCAGCAGCGTTTCGATCCGGCCTCCATTTACCTGATCCAGAGCGCCATGCAGCGGGTGATGCGTGAAGGTACGGGCAGCTCGGTCTATAACGTGCTGCCAAGGACCCTGACCCTGGCGGGCAAGACCGGTACCAGTAACGACTCGCGGGACAGCTGGTTTGCCGGTTTTAGCCAGGATTTGCTGGCGGTGGTCTGGCTGGGTCGCGACGACAATGGCAAGACGCCATTCACCGGCGCCACCGGGGCCTTGCAGGTCTGGACCAGCTTCATGCGCAAGGCCGACCCGTTGCCGCTGGACATGCCGCAGCCGGATAATATCGTTCAGGCCTGGGTGGACTCGCGAACCGGACAAGGTTCTGACGCCGGTTGCCCGGGTGCCGTGCAGATGCCGTATATTCGCGGCAGCGAACCGCCTCCCGGCGCCGCTTGCGGTGGTGAAAACCCTGCTGAGTCGGTGATGGACTGGGTCAAGGGCTGGATGAATTAAGCAAAGAGGGTTTCAAGTGAACAAGTGGTTGATTCCAGCGGTTGCCGCCGTAGCTTTGCTCAGCGGCTGTTCCAGCGTACAACGTGGCTCGATTCCGGTCGTGGATTCCGGCACCGCCGTATCCAACAGTGAGCGGATCTCGGCCAATGGCGGTTTCCGCCAGACGACCGTCAAGCGTCCTGCGCAAGGTCAGTCGCAGACCCAGGCGATTCCGCAGGGCGACACCGGCGTTGTGGTGATGGTGCCAGGCGCGGCAACGACGTCGACGCCGATCAGCACCACGCCGATCACCCCGGGTCCGATCACCCCGGGGCCGATTGACACGTCGCCGGTCCAATCGGCGCCGATCAATCAGGGCAGCTACAGCATGCCGTCGTCGCCAAGCGGGATTCCATCGGCCAGTTCGGGCGGACTTTCCGCCGACGAGCAACTGGACAGCCCGGTATTGGCTTTGCTGACCACCGCTCAACAGCAACAGGCGAGCGGTGATCTCAACGGTGCCTCCTCCAGCCTCGAACGCGCACAACGCGTTGCCCCGCGTGAGCCGCAGGTGCTTTACCGTCTGGCGCAGGTGCGCATGGCTCAAGGTGATGCCGCCCAGGCCGAACAGTTCGCTCGCCGTGGGCTGACCTTCGCCAGCGGCCGTCCAGCCCTTCAGGCCAACTTGTGGGAGCTGATTGCCCAGGCGCGCGAAAAGCAGGGTGACTCCCAGGGTGCTGCATTGGCTCGCCAGAAGGCCAAGGTAACGCTGTGATGGATGCGCGCTTTCTGAAAATCGCCGATCAACTGTTGTTGATCGAGCGCGAGTTGCGGATGCAAGGGTGGTGGGATGAAGTTTCGCCCTCTGCCGAAGCGCTTTCCAGTGTCGAGCCGTTTTCGGTCGATACACTGGATTTCGAGCAATGGCTGCAATGGATCTTCCTGCCACGCATGAAGATGATCCTCGAGCAGGATTTGCCGCTACCCAACGCTTCGGGCATTCAGGAAATGGCTGAAATGGTTTTTGCCGGGCGCAATGTCCAGGGCAAGGATCGGCAGTTGCAGGTATTGCTCAAGCAGTTTGATCAGTTGATCACAGCGTCCCGCTGAGCCAGAAGCTGCCAGCATCCGCTGGCAGTTGTTCACAATATCTCTCTATTTTGTCAGCCGCTGCAGGGGAAGTGCATTCGAGTGCCAATTTTTTGCCAAAAGTTGCGCAATCGAAGCTAACACAGGGCTGATTTACGGGTTTTTTCTTGCGTTCTCATGTGCTTAGTAGAATAAAGCACATAGACGACTTGACTTGCGAAGGACGAAACAGAAGAATCCAAAGTCCGCTGTACAGGGACTGCCAGAAGCAGACCCTCTCAGCAGATCATGAGGCGCATATCCGCGTCGACCTGTTACACCCGCAACGCGTTACCTCGCGCTGGGTGGGAAAGCCCCGCAACACTTGGGACGATCCCAATACTTGCTCAGTCAGTGCTGACGTAGTCGGCGACCACCGTCGCTCATGCTCTGCCGAGAAGTAAACCTATTAAGACCCGTCCCATTTTTCGTGGGCGGTATTCTGGCGTTTTAGAGGTGAGCAACGTGGAGCTTTTATCTGGCGGTGAGATGCTCGTCCGCTTCTTGCGTGACGAAGGCGTCAAATATATCTACGGGTACCCGGGTGGTGCTCTTCTTCATGTCTACGATGCCCTGTTCAAAGAACCGGAAGTGACCCACATCCTGGTTCGTCACGAACAAGCGGCTACCCATATGGCTGACGGCTACGCCCGTGCCACCGGTAAAGCCGGTGTGGTACTGGTGACTTCCGGTCCTGGCGCAACAAACGCCATTACCGGTATCGCGACCGCCTACATGGACTCCATTCCAATGGTGATCATCTCCGGTCAGGTGCCTAGCACCATGGTCGGCACGGATGCGTTCCAGGAAACCGACATGATCGGTATCTCCCGGCCGATCGTGAAGCACAGCTTCATGATCAAGCATGCGTCGGAAATCCCGGAAGTCATGAAAAAGGCGTTCTACCTGGCGCAATCCGGTCGTCCTGGTCCGGTCGTCGTCGATATTCCGAAAGACATGACCAATCCGGCCGAGAAGTTCGAATACGTCTTCCCGAAAAAAGCCAAGTTGCGCTCCTACAGCCCGGCTGTTCGCGGTCACTCCGGTCAAATCCGCAAGGCGGCAGAAATGCTCCTGGCGGCCAAGCGCCCAGTGTTGTACTCGGGCGGCGGTGTGATTCTCGGCGGTGGTTCCGCACCACTGACCGAACTGGCGAAGATGCTCAACCTGCCAGTGACCAATACCCTGATGGGCCTCGGTGGCTTCCCTGGCACCGACCGTCAGTTCATCGGCATGCTCGGCATGCACGGCAGCTACACCGCCAACCTGGCGATGCATCATGCTGATGTGATCCTCGCCGTCGGCGCGCGCTTCGATGACCGCGTGATCAACGGCCCGGCCAAGTTCTGCCCGAACGCCAAGATCATTCACATCGACATCGACCCGGCTTCGATCTCCAAGACCATCAAGGCCGACGTGCCTATCGTCGGTCCGGTCGAGAGTGTCCTGACCGAAATGGTCGCGATCCTCAAGGAAATCGGCGAGACCCCGAACAAGGAGTCCGTTGCCAGTTGGTGGAAGCAGGTTGACGAGTGGCGCGGTGATCGCGGTCTGTTCCCTTACGACAAGGGCGACGGCAGCGTCATCAAGCCGCAGACCGTGATCGAAACCCTGTGCGAAGTGACCAAGGGCGACGCCTTTGTGACCTCCGACGTGGGTCAGCACCAGATGTTCGCGGCGCAGTACTACAAGTTCAACAAGCCGAACCGTTGGATCAACTCCGGTGGCCTGGGCACCATGGGCTTCGGTTTTCCGGCGGCCATGGGCATTCAGTTGAGCTATCCGGATGCGGACGTCGCCTGTGTAACGGGCGAAGGCAGTATCCAGATGAACATCCAGGAACTGTCCACCTGCCTGCAATACGGTTTGCCGGTAAAAATCGTCATTCTGAACAACGGCGTTCTGGGTATGGTTCGTCAGTGGCAGGACATGAGCTATGGCAGCCGTCACTCGCACTCCTACATGGAGTCGTTGCCTGACTTCGTCAAGCTGGCAGAGGCCTATGGCCACGTTGGCGTGCGCATCACTGAATCGAAAGATTTGAAGTCGAAGATGGAAGAAGCGTTCGCCATGAAAGATCGCCTGGTGGTGATCGATATTTCGGTCGATACCAGCGAGCACGTCTACCCGATGCAGATCAAAGACGGCTCCATGCGCGATATGTGGCTGAGCAAGACGGAGCGTACCTAATCATGCGGCACATTATTTCCTTGCTTCTGGAAAACGAACCCGGCGCTCTGTCTCGTGTGGTTGGCCTGTTCTCGCAGCGCAACTACAACATCGAAAGCCTGACCGTGGCCCCGACCGAAGACCCGACCCTGTCGCGTCTGACGCTGACCACGGTTGGTCACGATGAAGTCATCGAGCAGATCACCAAGAACCTGAACAAGCTGATCGAAGTGGTAAAACTGGTCGACCTGTCGGAGAGTGCTCACATCGAGCGCGAACTGATGCTGGTCAAGGTCAAGGCCACCGGCGCCCAGCGTGCCGAGATCAAGCGCACTACCGATATTTACCGTGGACAGATCGTCGATGTCAGCGCCAGCGTGTATACCGTTCAGCTGACCGGTACCAGCGACAAGCTCGACAGCTTCATTCAGTCCATCGGCACCGCCTCGATTCTGGAAACCGTCCGTAGCGGCGTGACCGGCATTGCCCGCGGCGACAAAGTACTCAGCATCTAAACCAAATTAGCGAACGGCCTGAACGGCCTGATATAGGGGAAATTCATGAAAGTTTTCTACGATAAAGACTGCGACCTGTCGATCATCCAGGGCAAGAAAGTTGCCATCATCGGTTACGGTTCCCAGGGCCACGCTCAAGCGTGCAACCTGAAAGACTCCGGCGTTGACGTGACTGTCGGCCTGCGTAAAGGTTCGGCTACCGTTGCCAAGGCTGAAGCCCATGGCCTGAAAGTGACCGACGTTGCTTCTGCCGTTGCAGCTGCCGACCTGGTCATGATCCTGACCCCGGACGAGTTCCAGTCCTCCCTGTACAAGAACGAAATCGAGCCGAACATCAAGAAGGGCGCCACCCTGGCCTTCTCCCACGGTTTCGCGATTCACTACAACCAGGTTGTACCGCGCGCTGACCTCGACGTGATCATGATCGCGCCGAAGGCTCCAGGCCACACCGTACGTTCCGAGTTCGTGAAGGGCGGCGGTATCCCTGACCTGATCGCTATCTACCAGGACGCCTCGGGCAACGCCAAGAACGTCGCTCTGTCCTACGCTGCCGGTGTTGGTGGCGGTCGTACCGGCATCATCGAAACCACCTTCAAGGACGAGACCGAAACCGACCTGTTCGGCGAACAAGCCGTTCTGTGCGGCGGTACCGTTGAACTGGTCAAGGCCGGTTTCGAAACCCTGGTTGAAGCTGGCTACGCGCCGGAAATGGCCTACTTCGAGTGCCTGCACGAACTGAAGCTGATCGTTGACCTCATGTACGAAGGCGGTATCGCCAACATGAACTACTCGATCTCCAACAACGCCGAATACGGCGAGTACGTGACCGGCCCTGAAGTCATCAACGCCGAATCCCGTCAGGCAATGCGCAACGCCCTGAAACGTATTCAGGACGGCGAATACGCCAAGATGTTCATCAGCGAAGGCGCTACCGGCTATCCTTCGATGACCGCCAAGCGTCGTAACAACGCCGCTCACGGTATCGAAATCATCGGCGAGCAACTGCGCTCCATGATGCCGTGGATCGGTGCCAACAAGATCGTCGACAAAGCCAAAAACTAAGTCACGCGCTTGTACGAAAAACGCGGCTTAGGCCGCGTTTTTTCGTTTGGGAGACCGGTTCTGGTATAAAGCTGCATCGTTTGCGGCCGAACCCTCGTCCCAGACACCTGTCCAAACTTTCCACCCGTTGCAAGGTAATGTCCATGAGCGAACGCCCCGAAGAGCCAAACCAGCCTTCTGACGCCGAAAGCCTGCTGCCCATCGATGAGCATGTCGAAGAAGGGCATGACGCCGAAGGTCGTAAAGTCCGGCATCGCGGTATCTATCTTCTGCCGAATCTGTTCACCACTGCGAACCTGTTCGCGGGGTTCTATTCCATCATCAACTCGATGAGCGCCCAGGCGGCCCTGAGTGCTGGTGACTCGGTCAATGCGAGCAAGTATTTCGCGTTCGCGGCGATCGCGATCTTCGTCGCCATGGTGCTCGATGGTCTTGATGGGCGCGTAGCCCGCATGACCAATACCCAGAGTGCATTCGGTGCCGAGTACGACTCGCTGTCGGACATGGTTGCCTTTGGTGTGGCCCCGGCATTGCTGGCCTTCGGCTGGGCCTTGGGTGACATGGGCAAGGTTGGCTGGATGGTCGCCTTCATCTATGTAGCGGGCGCGGCATTGCGCCTTGCGCGCTTCAACACCCAGGTCGGCACCGCGGACAAGCGCTACTTCATCGGTCTGGCCAGTCCCGCCGCTGCGGGTGTGGTTGCAGGTATCGTCTGGGCGTTCAGCGACTACGGCATCCAGGGTTCCAAGATGTCTTTCCTGGTTGCGCTGATGGTGGCGGCGGCCGGCATGCTGATGGTCAGCAACATCAAGTACAACAGCTTCAAGGAGCTGGACCTGAAGGGGCGAGTGCCTTTCGTGGCGATTCTCGCGGTAGTGTTGGTGTTTGCGGTTGTTTTCAGTGATCCGCCACGCATTCTGCTGCTGGTCTTCCTCGCCTATGCCGCGTCCGGCCCGGTTCAATACCTGTTACATCTTCGTCGGCGTAAAAGCGTCGAGTGATGTAATTTCCCTCATACTCCGCAGTCTGTTGGTGCATCTGTTCTCCAATGCTGCGGAGTAGCCATGCTGATCAAAGTCCCTAAAGCATCCGACTGCCATGAGTCGGATGTCACGCCAGAATCCATCTACCTTTCTCGACGCAATGTATTGGGTGTTGCTGTTGCCGGTTTGGCCGTGAGCGGCCTTCCTCGGTGGGCGGCTGCCGACGATGTGGCGCGTTATGCGGGCGTCGAGCCTGGCAAGGCGCCTTCCTGGTTCAGCGAAAAGCTTTCCTCGGTCAAGTGGGGGGCGGTTGTCGTCAAGGATGAGGCGATCACCCCGTTCAAGGATGCGACCCACTACAACAACTTTTACGAGTTCGGCACCGAAAAAGGTGATCCGGCCGCCAATGCCGGCACGCTGAAGACGGAACCGTGGTCGGTGGTGGTGGACGGGGAGGTGGGCAAGCCCGGTCGGTATGCGCTGGAAGACTTCATGAAACCGTATCAGCTGGAGGAGCGAATCTACCGACTGCGCTGCGTGGAAGCCTGGTCGATGGTCATTCCCTGGATCGGTTTTCCTCTCTCGGCCTTGCTCAAGGAAGTCGAGCCAACCTCGAAAGCCAGATTCATCCGCTTCGAAACCCTGCAGGATCCCAAGAGCATGCCGGGTCAACGCTCCGGTTTTGCCTTGATCGACTGGCCATATATAGAGGGGCTGCGTCTGGATGAGGCGATGAACCCGTTGGCGATTCTTGCGGTGGGCATGTACGGGCGTGAGTTGCCTAATCAAAACGGCGCGCCGTTGCGTTTGGTGGTGCCCTGGAAATATGGCTTCAAGAGCATCAAGTCCATCGTGCGCATCAGTCTGGTCAGCGAGCAGCCGAAAACCACCTGGCAGAGCATCGCTGCGGATGAATATGGTTTTTATGCGAACGTGAATCCCGCCGTTGATCATCCTCGCTGGACTCAGGCGCGTGAACGCCGCCTGCCCAGTGGTCTGTTCAAGCCGAATGTGCGTGACACGCAGATGTTCAATGGCTATTCAGAGGAAGTCGCCTCTCTATATACGGGGCTCGACTTGAGGAAGAACTACTGATGCGCTATCCGTTTTGGCGTATCGGTCTCTTTGTCGTGGTGCTGGTGTGGCCGCTGCTGTGGTTGTACCAGGCCTGGGAGGATGTCCTTGGGCCGGATCCGGGCAAGGTGCTGGTTGATCGGCTGGGTTTGGGGGCGCTTGTTCTGCTGCTTGTAACCTTGAGCATGACCCCTTTGCAGAAACTCACCGGTTGGGCGGGGTGGAATGCCGTGCGGCGACAGTTGGGGTTGTGGTGCTTTACCTATGTGCTGCTCCATCTCGGTAGTTATTGCGCATTCATACTTGGCTTTGACTGGTCGCAGTTGGGTGTCGAGTTGCGCAAGCGGCCTTACATTATTGTCGGGGTGTTGGGTTTTCTTGGTTTGCTGGCATTGGCGGTGACTTCCAATCGATACAGTCAGCGACGATTGAGGGCCGGCTGGAAGAAGTTGCATCGCCTGGCGTATGTCATTCTCGGGCTTGGATTGCTGCATATGCTCTGGATTGTGCGCGCCGACCTGAAGGAGTGGGTGATCTATGCCTCTATAGGTGCGTTGCTGTTAGTGCTGCGGCTACCGCCTTTGGCTCGTCGAATCCCGCGTCTGATGGCTAAAAAGGGCTCTTCTGCCAAAAAGGCGTAAATAGTGGTTGACGGCAGATTCCAGGTGTCTATAATTCGCCCCACTTCCGGCGCAGTCGAAACGGAAAACTCCTTGGTAAACAACGAGTTACGCAGTTTTCGGCAGCAGGTTGCTTCAGTTCATCGAAGCCGAAAGGGAGTTGAAAAAGAGGTGTTGACAGCAGCGTGTAACGCTGTAGAATTCGCCTCCCGCTGACGAGAGATCTGAAGCGCAAGTGGTTGAAGTTGTTAAGGATTTCCAAGCGAAACTTTGAAAACTTCTGAAAATAATCACTTGACAGCAAATGAGGCTGCTGTAGAATGCGCGCCTCGGTTGAGACGAAAGATCTTAACCAACCGCTCTTTAACAACTGAATCAAGCAATTCGTGTGGGTGCTTGTGGAGTCAGACTGCTAGTCAACAGATTATCAGCATCACAAGTTACTCC
>NZ_MRCS01000047.1 GCF_002303925.1 Pseudomonas sp. ACN8 | reverse complement strand
CCAGGTCACGCTCAGCAGGTCGGTCAGCAGCAACCCTTCCGGCGGCACCTCGGCCGTCAGCGCTTCCACGGCGTTCATCGGGAGCAAGGTTTTGCCGTCCGGTTCGGCCTGGCGGATTTTCGGCGGGTCGAGCGCCAGTGCCGCGCCCACACTGAAGTCCAGTGGCTGTGAATGCCGGGTGCGTTCCCCCGCCCGCTCGACGAAGTACCTCGCCCGTACGGTGCCGCCCTCGTTGCCCTTGATCAAATCGGCGTTGATGGTGAACGGCACCGGTTTACCGGCGGTGATCGAGCTCAGGGTGACGAAGTCGCTGGACAGGCCGGTTTTCGACCCCACCCACTCGCGTGTCACCGTGTCGTTGGCCAGGGTATTGAGCCAGGTGGCGGTCAGCGTGGTGCCGTTGCGGTCCGGGTCGAGAACGTTGTCGACCACACCGGCTACCGTCGGCGGCGGCAGTTCCAGGCGCGGCTCGCCAACATTGAGCAGTGCGGCATGTTCGGACTCGCGGACCGCATTGAGCGCACTGTAGTGATCCAGCTTGGCCAGCACACTGTCGTCGCTCAGCAATTGGTAATAGAGCTCCAGCGTCCCGCCTTCCAGGGGCTTGATGTGGACGCCGTCAACGGTGATGTACAGCGACTCTCCGGCGCTGATATCGCCATGGGTGATGGGGCGCAATGGCAGGTCGGGCAGGTACGGGGTGAGATCCGGCAGGGTGCCGAGCCAGAACAGTTTGATCGCCTGACCGGCCTCGAACGAGGCATCGAACGGGATTTCGATGCGCGTGTGTGGCAGGTCCGGATCGAGTGCCCCTTGCGAGGCGTCTTTGGCGATTGGCGCCTTGAGGCGCTGGAGTTCGCCGATGACGCTGATGAACTGCCCTTTGGAATGAAATTCGGCCGAGCCATCGGCTTTCTGGAGGCGGTACGACAGCACCATCTGGGTCTTGGCCAGGCGTCGCAGCAGCGCATTGTCGATCGATATTTCAAGGATGGTAGGAACGCTCTCCAGGACCTTGCCCGGCAGTTCCTGGTCGATCGGTGTCCCTTCCACCGGCGTGCCTTTGAGCTTGAGGAAGATGGTGTCGCCCACCGCGAAAAACTTTTTGTCCATGGCAATGACTTGCCCCGTGCCCTCGGCATCGCCCAGCTTGTCGAGATCCAGCACATTGTTCAGCGTTTCCTCGAGCAGTGGCGCCTCCGGGCGCGCCGCGTCGATGCTGACCACCACCCGTTGGGCGGCACTCCAGTCTTCGGAGCGGTTGTCGACCTTGTCGTAGAGTTCGAACACCACCGCCAGCCCGGTGCTGTCAGAGTCCCCCGCGTCACGGATCGTGGCCTCGTCGACATGAATGACGATAGGCGTTTTGCCGTCGGCCTGATCCTGGGTCAGGGGCGGGTTGAGCACGAAAACGCCGCCCCAGCTCAGGCGGATCACATCGCCGGGGCTAATGTCCGGGTAGAGGTCAATCCCGATGTCGACGCCATCGGCCACGTTGTCCTGATCGATGCCACCCTCGAGAATCTCGCGGGGAATGTGCATGATCAGCTTGGAGTGGCCCGGCGTGTCGTTGTCATCCTTGCCGCCGGGGCGGGTGAGTTTGACCAACACCTTCATCACTTCGGAGGGCTCGGCCGTCTGGCCCAGACGGGTCACGGCGTAGGAGACATCGACGTTGCCGGCAAGGATGTGCCGTGCCTCCACGAACATCCGCAGTTCCGTGTTGACCTCTGAAACGTCCACGGTCTTTTGCAGCACCTGATTGCCCAGGCCCCAGAAAATTGCCAGGCGGTCGCCTTGGCCCATGACCCCCCACGGGCCGGCCAGACATTGCAGGCCATGGCGCGGGAAGTTGTCCAGCACCGCCGCGATGTTCAGGCCCCAGACATCGGGGTTGCTGGAGATCGGCTCCCTGGTGCGTCCGGGAATGTCCAGCTCGCGCAGGAGGTTGATGTGGTTGTCGGGGGAACGGGACGAGGCCATGGGCGGGACTCCGGTCGAGGGAAGGGGACGGAGTGATTTAAAGCCTGAAGGGGTGGGGCTGCCTACTGTCAGATCTGACAGGTTTGGAGGGGTTTCCGATGAGTGGTAGCGAGATCTGCAGCCAGGGGGGAGGGTGATACAGACAGGGCGCGAAGGGGGTATTTCACGGTCTTTGCAGGGTCTTCTGCCGCAGTATGTAAACCGTCACCAGCACCGCACTGGTCAGCATGAAACCCCTTGCCCAGGGCTGCGCTACCAGGTAGCAGGAGAGCAGGATGCTCGCCCACATCAGGCCGATGGCGTAGACCTTGCTCTTGAGCGGGATGCCGTTACCGTCGAGGTAATCGCGAATCCAGGGGCCAAGCCGTGGATGCTCGACCAGCCATTGATAAAAGCGCGGCGAACTGCGGGCGAAGCAGGCGGCCGCCAGTAGCAGGAAAGGGGTGGTGGGCAATACCGGCAGGAAAATCCCGATCACCCCCAGCGCCACGCTCAGCCAGCCGATGGCCAGCAGCCCGTAGCGCAACATCAGAGGGCGGTTGCCTATGGGGTTGTCCATAGGCCGGATCTTAGTGGTGACGGGGCTTGAGGATCGCCGGTTTTTCGTCTGGTGCGTTGCACAGCAGGTACAGCGCGGTCAGGGCTTCCGGGATCTGCACGATCATGTCGTCCATCAGGTTGGCATCTTTGGCGATGTCTTCGAACTCCGGCTGCTCGTCGAACAGGCCCGAGCCGACCATGATCGGCAGCAGCATTTCGCTGACTTCTTCTTCGGCGCTTTCGAACCAGGCCGCTTCGCGCAGGAATACGCCTTCCATGAAACCGATGCACCAGCCGCGCAGTTCGGAGTCGTCCGGGTCGTCGCCCAGGTCGAGGTCGCACGGCAGCTCGAACTCTTCGTCGGAGGCCAGTTGGCGGGCGATGTGGGCCTTGAGGCCGATCAGCGTGGCTTCGATCTCTTCGCGCTGGGCTTCGCCGCTGTAATGCGGCTCTTCGGCGAAGAGGGCGTCGATCCACTCACGATCAGGAACGACTTCGGAACAGATCGACAGCGCGGTGAGGTAGCCGTGGGCGGCCACGTAGTCCAGCGCCTCGTCATGCAGTTCATCGGCGTCGAGGAAGACTTGCAGGCGGGTTAGTTGCTCAGCGAAGGACATTAAAGGGCTACCTTGGGGAATGTTCGATGCGGGAATTCTAGGCCTTCTTGAGCGCTTGGGCCAGCCGCACGGCATATTTGCACCGTATTCCCTGTAGGAGCGAGCCTGCTCGCGATAGCGGTGGTTCAGGCGAAGTCAATGTTGACTGTGATGGCCTCATCGCGAGCAGGCTCGCACACAGTGTTCCCACAGTTTTTTTGCACATCAGGTTTGCCGGTGTCTTATCAGCGGTGCCCTTTGCCGGACGGGGCTCGGGTATACTCGCGCGTTTTGTGATGCCCTGCTGGCGTCACGGCTGAAATGTAAAGCGTCATGCAATGCGCACTTACGATTTGTCGGTGCGGCGTTGCGGGTTCTGAGCCAGCCTTGCAGGGATGTTTCGGTGATTTTTGGAGTTTCTATGCTCGAACAGGCTCAACGCGTCCTCAAGGACATCTTCGGCTACGACAGTTTCCGTGGCCGCCAGGGTGCAATCATTGAGCGCGTGGCCAGCGGCGGCGATGCCCTGGTCCTGATGCCTACCGGCGGCGGCAAGTCCCTGTGCTTCCAGGTGCCGGCGCTGTTGCGCGAAGGCCTGGCCGTGGTGGTCTCGCCGCTGATCGCACTGATGGATGATCAGGTCGCCACCCTCGAAGAGCTGGGCGTGGCGGCGGCGGCATTGAACTCCACCCTCAGTGCCGAGCAGCAGCGCGACCTCGCCGCGCGCATCCGCCGCGGTGAAGTGAAGATGCTCTACCTGGCGCCGGAACGTCTGGTCCAGCCGCGCATGCTGTCCTTCCTGCAGGGGCTGGACATCGCCCTGTTCGCCATCGACGAAGCCCACTGCGTGTCGCAATGGGGCCACGATTTCCGTCCGGAATACCTGCAGCTGGGGCAGTTGGCGGAAATGTTCCCCGACGTGCCGCGCATCGCCCTGACCGCCACGGCCGACAAGCGCACCCGGGAAGAAATCGTCACCCGACTGCACCTGCAAGACGCCGAGCGCTTCCTGTCGAGCTTCGACCGGCCGAACATCTTTTATCGCATCGTGCCCAAGGAACAACCGCGCAAGCAGTTGCTGGCGTTCCTCGCCGAGCGCCGTAGCGATGCGGGCATCGTGTATTGCCTGTCGCGCAAGAAAGTCGAGGAAGTCGCCGCGTTCCTCAGTGAGCAAGGCTTCCCGGCGTTGCCTTACCACGCCGGGCTGCCCAACGATTTGCGGGCCTACCATCAGAAACGCTTCCTCAATGAGGAAGGCCTGATCATGGTCGCCACCGTGGCGTTTGGCATGGGCATCGACAAGCCCAACGTGCGGTTTGTCGCGCACCTCGATTTGCCGAAATCCCTTGAGGCCTATTACCAGGAAACCGGTCGCGGCGGCCGTGACGGCCTGCCGGCGGATGCCTGGATGGCCTACGGCCTGCAAGACGTGGTGATGCTCAAGCAGATGCTGCAGAACTCCGAAGGCGACGAGCGTCACAAGCGCCTGGAGCAACACAAGCTCGACGCCATGCTCTCGCTCTGTGAAGAAACCCGCTGCCGTCGGCAAACGCTGCTGGCCTACTTCGACGAAGACATGCCCGAGCCCTGCGGCCACTGCGACAACTGCGTCGACGGCGTGCAGACCTGGGATGCCACCGAGCCTGCGCGTCAGGCGCTGTCGGCGATCTATCGCACCGGTCAACGCTATGGCGTCGGGCACCTGGTGGATGTGTTGCTGGGCAAGGACAACGAAAAAGTCCGCAGCTTCGGCCATCAGCACCTGTCGGTGTATGGTGTTGGCAAGACGATGGCGGAGGGCGAATGGCGTTCGTTGTTCCGCCAGCTGGTGGCCCGTGGCCTGGCGGACATCGACCTTGAAGGCTACGGCGGCCTGCGCCTGAGCGACAGTTGCCGGCCGCTGCTCAAGGGTGAAGTGACCCTGGAGTTGCGCCGCGATCTCAAGGCGCAAACCGTGGCGAAAAGCAGCAAGAGCCAGGCGAGCCAACTGGTCCGTGGCGAGGAGCGCGAACAATGGGAAGCCTTGCGCGCCCTGCGTCGCAAACTCGCCGAAGAACATGGCGTGCCGCCGTACGTCATCTTCCCCGACTCGACCTTGCTGGAAATGCTGCGCAGCCAGCCGACCTCGCTGGCGGAAATGGCCAGGGTCAGCGGTGTCGGCGCGCGCAAGCTGGAGCGCTACGGCGAGGCCTTCCTCGAAGTGCTCGGCGGCCAGGTCGAGGCGCCGAAACCGGTGGCCGACGTGCGTCACGAACTGATCACATTGGCGCGGGCCGGGATGACGCCGGTGCAGATCGCCGGTCAGTTGCAGTGCTCGGAAAAGAACGTCTACACCATGCTGGCCGAAGCGATCGGCAAGCAGCAGTTGTCGTTGGAACAGGCGCTGGATCTGCCTGAAGATCTGATGGGTGAAGTGCAGGACGCCTTCCTCGACGGCGAAGGTGAGTTGCCGCCGGTTTCCGAGATCGCCGCGCTGTTTGCGGGCCGGGTGCCGGAAGGGGTGTTGTACTGCGTTCGGGCGGCGTTGCAGTCGGAGTTCGAGATTTGAGACATCCGTAGTGCTGATGTAACGATTCACTACAGATCAAGCCTTGCCTCAAGTCGAGGCTCATGCTTAGCTGACTAATAATTAGCTTTTATTTATTTCAGTCTGATCATGAGTGTTTTATGCCGTTAACCGATCAACACCGCTTTGGCATGCAATTGGCCCAGATGTCCCGTGGCTGGCGTGCCGAACTGGACCGCCGACTGGCGGGCATGGGCTTGTCCCAGGCGCGCTGGCTGGTGCTGCTGCACCTGGCCCGTTTCGAAGAAGCACCGACCCAGCGTGAGCTGGCACAAAGCGTTGGCGTTGAAGGCCCGACCCTGGCCCGTTTGCTCGACAGTCTGGAAAGCCAGGGCCTGGTGCAACGCCAGGCAGTGCTGGAAGACCGTCGGGCGAAGAAAATCGTGCTCTGCGCCCCGGCGCGTCCCCTGATCGAACAAATTGAAACCATTGCCACGCAACTGCGTCACGAACTGTTCGAAGGCGTCGATGAGGCGGATTTGAAGGTGTGCATGCGGGTTCACGGGCACATCCTGGGCAATCTTGAAAAGTCTTGAGGCATAACCGAACGCCAGGTTTTTGAGATAGCGCATTGGGCAAACTATAAGAACTACTCGGCCATATCGTGTTCGTAACGGATGTACGAACGCGTACGTGTAGTTTCTGTAGATCTCAAGGATGCTCATGCTCAAGTGTTGGCGATTGGTTTTACGCGGTGGTTCTCAGTGGTTGCTGGCTGGGGCCGCTGTCACTTACTCGGCATGGGCGCCTGCGCTGGGCCTGGGTGAAATCACCCTGCATTCGGCGCTGAATCAACCGCTGCGTGCCGACATCGCACTGGTGGATGCCGCTGGCGTGGAGGAAAACCAGCTGTCGGTGAGCCTGGCAACGGCGGACGAGTTCAGCCGTGCCGGGGTCGACCGGGCATTTTTCCTCAACAACCTGACGTTCACCCCGGTGCTGCGTGGTAATCGCAGCGTGATCCAGGTGACCTCCGGCAAGCCGGTCAGTGAACCCTTCCTGAATTTCCTCGTGCAACTCAATCAGCCTAATGGGCGATTGCTGCGTGAGTACACGGTACTCATCGATCCGCCGGGTTCCCCAAGTGTTGTTCCGGCCGCCGATGAACCGGTTTCGAGTTCCTCTACGTCAGCATTCCCCCGTGTTCAACCGGTCGTGGCACCGTCACCCGTGGCCAAGACGCTGCCCGAAACGGACGTCGCCGTGGTTGATCCCGCGGTCGAGCAACTGGCCGCCAGCACCCTGCAAAACCATCAGTTGCAAACCACGGTCGATGAGCTCAGCGCGAAGCTACAAGGCCAGGATGAGCTGATCGCCGACCAGAAAAAACAGTTGGCTGAACTGCAAACACAACTGGCGGAACTCAAAAGGGTAAAGGCGCAACCCATTGCATCCGACGTGGCGGCGCCAGCCCCCGCCATTGCTGAAAACCCCGGGATTGGCTGGTTGCCGATTGCCGGCGTGATGGCGTTGCTGGCGCTGGGCTGGTTTGTTCGCCGTCGACACCAGCAGTATCAGGCCGCAGCTTCAGAGGCGCTGCCGTCGCAGCCTGAACCGTTGGCGGAGCTTTTTACCGAGCCTGTGACGTGGCCCACCGTCAGGCAACCAGTCGTGGTGCCGGCCAACGATGAGCTGGAGTGGGCCGACAGCAGTCGTTCCACCTCGGTCGCTGCTGCCGTGGCGGTGGTTCCGGGTCTGGCGATAACCGGGGAATCCACCACTGACGATGAGTACCGGCTCAACCTGGATGAGCTATCCATGGCGTCGAATTGGGACGTGATCAGCCCAGGCGGGAACCCGCAGCCGGCTGCTCTGGCCGTGATCGAGCCTGGGTTCGAGTTGGAAGCGCAATTCGCTCCGCCGTCTCGACAGCCTCCGGTCGGGCTATCATAGCGGTGTCGTCAAACTCTGGAGTCACGTTCCATCATGGCCGTCAGCAAACCGGAAATCGTCATCACTTATTGCACGCAATGCCAGTGGCTGTTGCGTGCGGCCTGGCTGGCCCAGGAACTGCTCAGCACCTTTGGTGATGATTTGGGCAAAGTCTCCCTGGTGCCGGGCACCGGCGGGGTCTTTCATATCTACTGTGACGCCGTACAGATCTGGGAGCGCAAGGCCGACGGTGGCTTCCCCGAGGCCAAAGTGCTCAAGCAGCGGGTCCGCGACCAGATCGACCCGGACCGCGACCTGGGGCACAACGACCGCACTCAGTGAGACGCGGCCTCGGCTGCAATGGCTGTCTTGCTTGAACCGCTCGCGAACCGGCTGGACACCACAATTGCCACAATGATCAGCACGCCCCCCAGCAACATGCGCAGGGTCGGGTTTTCGTTGAACAGCAGCCACGCGACGGTGATGCCGTAGACCGGCTCCAGGGCAAACACCACGGCGGCGGTGCGTGCCTTGATCACCGCGAGGCTGGCGACGAACAGGCTGTGGGCGACACCGGTGCAGAACACACCAAGCAGGCCGATCCACAGCCAGTCGATGGCACGCACTTCGCTCAATTGAGGCGCCGCCACCGGCAGCAGGCACAGGGCAACCACCACGTTCTGGCACAGCGCCGCCTGTACCGGCGGGACTCGCCCGGAACTGGCACGGTTGGTCAGTGACAGCAAGGCGAACAACAACCCGGAACCCACGGCCCACAGCAGGCCGGTGGTGGCGCCACTGGCCAGGTCAAAATCGGGTGTGACCAACACCAGGCCGACACTCACCAGCAGCACCAGCACAATTTCATTGGCGCGAATGCGCTCGCGGAAGATCAGCCCTTCGAGGATCACGGTAAAGGCCGGGAAACTGGCGAAGCCGAGCGTCGCAATCGCCACGCCTGCGACTTTCACCGCAATGAAGAAGCTCACCCAGTGCCCGGCCAGCAACAAGCCGCTGAGCAGCAGCCGACGCCAGTCCACCGCTTCGAGTTTCTGCCAGCGTGTCTGGCTGGCGAACCGTGCAAAGAACGCCAGTGCGAGCACGGCAAACGCGGCACGGCCGAATACGATAATCGCCGGGGACGCGGCAGCCAGTTTGCCGAATACGCCGGTCAGGCCGAACATCAATGCGCCGATATGCAAGGCGCCAAGGGCGGTACGGGGAGTCATTGCAATCCTTAACGACAAACGAACAGAGGCCTCATTGAAGCGCGTATTGGCTCATCAAGTCTGTCGGCAAACTCGCGTTATTTGTCGCCAGCCTCGCGCCGCAGTTTTCCGGGTGATGCCCCGAACTCGCGCAGCACCGCCGCCGCGAAGGCACTCTGGGAGCTGTAGCCGACGCGGCTGGCAACCTCGCCGATGGGCAGCGCCGAGCTACGCAGCAAGCCCGCCGCGATGTGCAGGCGTCGGCTGCGGATGTAATCCATCGGCGTCTGCCCGCATTCGGCCATGAACCGTGCATGCAAACGGGCACTGGAGAGGCCCGCGACCCGGGCCAGGTCGGCCACTTGCAACGGGTACGCCGCGTACTGATCGATGTGTGCATTCAGCGCCGCATAGGGCAGGCGCCGACCGCCGACGGCCTCTGGCCTGGTATTGTTGAGACTGGCCAGCAACAGCACCGCGCCTTGTTGAGCGATCAGCGGATCATCCACCGGACTGTTCGCCAGCCAACTGACCAATTGGCTTTGCCCGGCGTCCAGGGGCAGGCGCCCGGCGTTGTCGAGCAGGCGTCGGCTGGGCTCGGCGTGATCGCCCAACGACTGGGCGACCCATTGTTCGCCGGGGACATCCAGCACCAGGCAGCGGCTGCCATTGGCGCTGCCACAGGCGTGATGCGCTCCGGAGGGCACCACCACGAAGCTCTGCTGGACCACCTGGCTGCCACGGCCGTCGACCTCGAAATCCAGCGCGCCCGAAAGCCCGAACACCAGTTGCGCGTGTTCGTGGCTATGGACGATCAGGTCATGGCTGTATTGGCGAAGCGTGAGGATCGGTCTCATCGCGGGTCTCCCGGTTCAGGGCATCAGTCTACACCGAGCGGGCCAACAAGCGCTGTCACAGGACTGACTTGGTGCTGTCATGGACCATTAACCGGCTCGAGGCAGACTTGGCAAAACTTGCCAGAGGGTTGCCCATGACCAGCGCCGAGCTCGCCAAACCCACCCGTAAGCAACGCGTACGGACTTTATGGATTTCCGATGTGCATTTGGGCACCCGGGATTGCCAGGCTGAACACCTGTCGCAGTTTCTCAAGGGCTACCACGCAGACAAGATCTACCTGGTGGGCGACATCATCGACGGCTGGAAACTGCGCGGCGGCATGTACTGGCCGCAAGCGCACACCAACGTCATCCGCCGCCTGCTGACCATGAGCAAGCGTGGCACCGAGGTGATCTATGTCACCGGCAACCACGACGAATTCCTGCGCCGCTATTCGAAACTGATCCTGGGAAACATCCAGTTGGTCGACGAAGCCGTGCACGTCACCGCCGACGGCCGGCATCTGCTGGTGATCCATGGCGACCAGTTCGATGTGATCACCCGTTACCACCGCTGGCTGGCGTTTCTCGGTGACTCGGCCTACGAATTCACCCTGACCCTCAACCGCTGGCTCAATCATTGGCGCGCGCGATATGGCTACGGCTACTGGTCGCTGTCGGCCTACCTCAAGCACAAGGTGAAAACCGCGGTCAGCTTCATCAGCGACTTCGAAGAAGCCATCGCCCATGAATGCGTCAAGCGCGAACTGCACGGGGTGGTGTGCGGGCACATTCACCATGCCGAGATTCGCAAGGTCGGCGAGGTGGACTACCTCAATTGCGGCGACTGGGTGGAATCGTGCACCGCGCTGATCGAGCACTGGGATGGTTCGATCGAGCTGTACCGGTTGGCGGATGCCCAGGCGCGCGAGGCGCAGTTGAAGGCGGCCGGGGTTGCAGAGTTGGCCTGATGATCAATGTGCCTGTGCGGGCCTCATCGCGAGCAGGCTCGCTCCTACAGTTGATTTTTGCTGAATACAGAATCTGCTCGCGCCGCAAAACCCTGTAGGAGCGAGCTTGCTCGCGATGGACCGCGAAGCGGTCCCGCTGGATCTGTCAGGCTGGCGAATGCTCCTGCATCGCCGCCTTGTAGATCGAATTTCTGGGGTGCGCAAACAGGCGCTCCATCATCGGTTCGAAAAAGCTCAATGGCAGCGTGTCGTACGCCGGGTCAAACGCCGCCGCATCGTACCTGGCGCAGAACTCGACGGTCGCCTGGTACTGCGGATGGTCCTGGAATTGCTCGCGCAGATGCCGGTCCATGCCCAGGTGATGGAAGAAGTAGTAGCCCTGGAAAATCCCGTGCTTTTCCACCATCCACAAGTTCTCGGTGCTGACGAACGGCTTGAGGATCGCCGCCGCGATGTCCGGGTGATTGTAGGAGCCCAGGGTGTCGCCGATATCATGGAGCAGGGCGCAGACCACGTACTCTTCATCGCGGCCATCGCGCCAGGCGCGGGTGGCGGTTTGCAGGGAGTGGGTCAGGCGATCCACCGGGAAGCCGCCAAAATCACCCTCCAGCAGTTTCAGGTGCGCCACGATCCTTGTCGGCAATTGTCGGGCGTACGCGCTGAAGTCCGCGGCGATGATCGCCCAGTCTTCCTGTGTGCCGTCCTTCATGTGGGTGAAGCGGGCATTGGCATTCATGGGCAACTCTCTTGTGACGGGTGTCAGCTAGAACGGTACGCGCCCCAGGATCATGTCCCGGTACATGACGAAATCGCCGAGCAGGCTATAGATGGGATGTTGGAACGTTGCCGGGCGGTTCTTTTCGAAGAAAAAATGTCCGACCCAGGCAAAGCTGTAGCCTGCCAGCGGCAGGGTCCACAACAGCATCCAGGCTCCGCGACCAATGGTCAGCGTCAGAATCAAGATAACCAGGGTGGTGCCGATAAAGTGTAAACGGCGACAGGTACTGTTGCTGTGCTCACTGAGGTAGTAAGGATAGAACTCAGCGAAGCTGTTGAATCGTTTGACGTTTTCCACGACAGCGATCTCTGTGGTTATTGTTCTTGCTGCAAGTTGTTCTGCGGCTAGCCTATTTGAGTCTAGAGTGATCAAAGGCATCAGCCAGTGACAATAGGCGCCACTTTAGTATCCTTCGGTCAATAGCCGTAGCATTCGGCCACCATGTAAGAAAACGCCATGAGCGAACGAACGACTTCTGCAAGCTGGGCGATGGGGATTGTCAAAGCGCTGGAGATGGACGGCCTGGATTGCCGGGTTCTGTTCAAGCAGCTGGGACTCGACTACGCGGCACTGGATGATCTCGACGCACGCTTCACGCAAGACTCCATGACACGGCTGTGGCAGCGCGCGGTCGAGCTGTCCGGCAATCCGGCCATCGGCCTGAACATGGGCAAGGTGGTGCGACCGGCGCAGTTTCATGTGGCCGGTTACGCCTTGATGTCCAGCCGGACCCTGGCCGAAGGATTTCAGCGTCTGGTGCGTTATCAGCGGATCATCGCCGAAAGTGCCGACCTGAGCTTCCAACTACTGGAAGAAGGTTACGCGCTGATTCTGACGGTCCATGGCGATCATCTGCCGCCGACCCGGCAAAGCGCCGAAGCTTCGCTGGCCTGTGCCCTGGGGCTGTGCGGCTGGTTGACCGGGCGTACGTTGCAACCACGCAAAGTGTTGTTGCAAGGCGCCGAGCCGGCCAACCTGGAACCCTATAAACAAGCCTTCCATGCACCGCTGGTGTTCAACGCGCCTTTCGATGCGCTGATTTTCGAACGCGCCGATATGGAAGCGCCGCTGCCGACGGCCAACGAAGCCATGGCGTTGCTGCATGACCGCTTTGCCGGCGAGTACCTGGCGCGTTTTTCCGAAAGCCGCGTGACCCACAAGGCGCGGCAGGTGTTGTGTCGCCTGCTACCCCAAGGCGAACCCAAGCGCGACACCGTGGCGCAGACGCTGCATCTGTCCCAGCGCACCTTGCAACGGCGTTTGCAGGAAGAAGGCACGAGTTTTCAGGCACTGCTGGACGATACCCGGCGCGAACTGGCCGAGCAGTATTTGGCGCAACCGACCATGACCTTGCTGGAAATTGCCTACTTGCTGGGGTTTGCCGATCCGAGCAACTTCTTCCGTGCTTTCCGCCGCTGGTTCGATGCCACACCCGGCGAGTACCGGATGCGGCTGATGCAATCAGCTGAAGCGATCAATGACGCCAAAATGCCGGAATACAAAGCACAAACACCGTAATGATCTCCAGTCGGCCCAGCAGCATGCCGAACGAGAGAATCCACTTGGCGGCATCCGGCAGGGTGGCGAAGTTGCCCGCCGGGCCGATGGTTTCGCCGAGCCCCGGGCCTACACCGGACACGGTACTGGCCGCGCCGGTGAGGGCGGTCATCCAGTCCACGCCGAGCAGCGACAGCAGCAGTGCAATCACGCAGATGGTGATTGCGAAGAAAAATGAAAAGGTCAGGATCGACCGCACGATTTCTTCGTCGAGGCGGTGACCGTTGTACTTCTGCTTGATCACCGCCCGCGGGTGAATCAGCTGGTTAAGGTTGGCCTTGAGCAGGATATAGGCCACCTGGAAGCGGAAAATCTTGATACCGCCCGCGGTCGAGCCGGAGCAACCGCCGACAAACCCCAGGTAGAAGAATAGCATCAGCGAGAAATTGCCCCACAGGCTGTAGTCCCCCAGTGCAAAACCGGTGGTGGTCACTACCGACGTCACGTTCAGCGCCACATGCCGCAACGCCTCCAGCCAATGCAGCTGGGTCGTCCACCAATACCAGGTGCCGAGCACCAGCCAGGTCACCAGCAGCATGCCGAGCAGGCCTTGAACCTGTTCGTCCTTGATCAGCGCCCGACGGTTACCACGCAACATGGCGACATACAGGGTGAACGGCAGGGCACCGAGAATCATGATGACGATCGCGACCCAGTGCACCGCCGGTTGCGGCCACTTGGCCAAAGACTGGTCGGAGGTGGAGAAACCGCCGGTGGAAATCGCCGACATCGCATGGTTGATGGCGTCGAACAGGCTCATCCCGGCCCACCAGAACGCCAGGCTGCCGACAATGGTAATGCCGACGTAGGCCGCCACAATCAAACGCGCCACCATGTGCGAGCGGGGCATGACCTTTTCCGAGCGGTCCGACGATTCGGTCTGGAACAGCCGCATGCCACCGATGCGCAACAGCGGCAGGATCGCCACCGCCATACCGATAAAACCGATGCCGCCGATCCAGTGCAGCAACGAGCGCCACATCAGGATGCCGGGGGACATGGTGTCCAGGCCATTGAGTACGGTTGCGCCAGTGGCGGTGATGCCGGACATGCTTTCGAAAAATGAATCGGTGTAGCTGATGTGCTGGGTCAGCAGGAACGGTAGCGCGGCGAAGATGCACACCACCAGCCAACTGCTGACGGTCAGCAGGTACATGTCCCGGGGGCGCAGGTGAATGTGTTCGGGGCGCCCCGGAATCACCAGCGCCAGACCGGCGACAAAGGTGATCATACTCGCCCAGAGGAACGACGGCAGATCGCTGGTGCGCTCGAAAATGACCAGCGTGGCCATGGGCACGACCATGGAGATCGCCAGCGTGATCAGGAAGATGCCGATGATGAAACCAATGATCCGTAAGGTCGGCAACGCCATGAGGTCCGCTCGGCTGATAGTGGAAAGGGCGCCATTCTACCTGCGGGGCAGGGCATGTAAACCGGCACTGTCGCGGCAGTTACCGCTAGAATAGCCGCACAAATTTTTCAGGAGGTGGCCGATGCAGGCTCTCGACGCTTTGCTCAACCGTGTTTCCGTTCCACGACTGATTGACCCTGCACCCACTGCCGAGCAGCGCGAGGTGCTGTTTGGCGCTGCCATGCGCGCTCCGGATCACGGTCACTTGCAGCCTTGGCGTTTCCTGACGGTGGAAGGCGCGGCGCGTGAGCAGATGGGCGAATTGCTGGCCGAAGCGGCGAAGTTGCAAGACAGCGAAGTCGGCGAAGCGGCCCTCGACAAGGCGCGCAATGGTCCGTTGCGGGCCCCCTTGGTGGTGGTCGTGATTGCTCGCGTGCAGGATCACGCCAAATATCCGAAGTCCGAGCAGTTGCTGGCGGCGGGTTGTGCGGCACACGGGATATTGCTCGCGGCCTATGCCCAGGGCATTGGTGCGGTGTGGCGTACCGGTGACCTGGCTTACTCGGCCCATGTGGCCAAGGGCTTGGGTTTGGCTGAGGGGGAAGAGGTGATTGCCTTCCTGTATCTGGGCACGCCGCAGAAAGAGCCGCGAGTGGCCGAGAAAGTCGATCTCGCAGAATTCGTCAGCGCCTGGCCGGGTAGACCGTAAACCCTGTAGGAGCGAGCTTGCTCGCGAAGGCGTCGGTCCATCCAGTATTGAGTTGGCTGGCACACCGCTTTCGCGAGCAGGCTCGCTCCTACAGTAGATCCGGGTGGTTCTGAGCCGGCTCAGGGCTGTACGACAGCCCCCGGCACCAACGGCAACTCCAGGCTGGCAATGAACCCGCCTTCCGGGTGATTGGCCAGCACCAGGCTGCCGCCATGTCGCTCCGCCGCGCGGCGGGCGATGGCCAGGCCCAGGCCGTGTCCGGCTGCTGTCTGCCCCGGTGCCCGATAGAACGGCTCACCGAGCTGGTTCAAATATTCGGCACTGACCCCCGGCCCGTGATCGCGCACGGTCACGACGATCCGCTCACCCTGACGCAGCGCCTGCATTTCGATCGGCAGGCCACCCACCGGATTGAAACGCTGGGCGTTGCGCAGCAAATTGTCCACGGCCCGTTCAATCATGGTCGGCCAGCCCTTCAGATTCAGCTGCGACTCGGCTTCGAGGTGGACCAGTTGCTCGGGTGAACCGAGTTGCGCATCCTTTTGCAGGCTATTGAGCAAGGCGTTCAGGTCCACCTCTTCGGCACTGGCGTTATCGGAGTCGACCCGCGCCAATACCAGGATTTCGCTGATCAGTGCTTCCAGTCGGTCGCACTCGCGGGTCAGGCGCGGCCACAGCTGTTCCCGTTCCGGCGGGGTGGCCCGTTCGGCCAGTGCCAGCGCGATACGCAGGCGGGCGAGGGGCGAACGCAGTTCGTGGGACACATCCCGCAGCAGTTGTCGCTGACTGCCAATCAGGCTTTGCAGGCGCGCGCCCATGCGGTTGAAGTCGTTGGCCAGGACGCCGAACTCATCGCGACGGTTGGCCAGTTTGACCAGGCTGTTCTGTTGATAGGTGGTTTGTCCAAGGTCATGCACCGCTCCGCGCAGACGGCTGAGCGGGCGAGTGATGGAATAGGTCACCAGCAGGCTGAACAGTGTCAGCACCACCAGGGCGATTCCCAGGGCACTGAGCGGCCAAAGCAGGCTCTCGCGGTGCCAGGCGTTCAGTTCCGGATGCGGGATGCGGTAGATGAACAGGTAGGTGTCACCGGTTTTTTCGCTGGTGAACTCATCGGTCAGACGCCGCCATGGCAGGCGCCGGTCATCCTTGTTCTGGCGCGCCTCAAAGGCCGCCGCACGTTTGGGGAAGGTGCCGCGCACCACCGGATCGCCGCTTTCGTTAAGCACCTGAACGTCGATGTGATACTGGCGTTTGCGTTGCTGGAGAATGTCCTGGGCGGCGTCTTCGCCCTGGCTTTCGTAGGTTTGCGTCCACTCTTCGGCCAGTGTGTTGAGGCCCGGGTGGCGGCTGAGAATCCAGGCGTCCTGGTTGAGCATGTGCCCGAGCAGGATGGAAAGCCCTGCAACCAGAGCGATGGCCAGCCAGAAGCTGGCCAGGATACGCCAGAACAATGAACGCACGGAAAATCCTCAAACGATCACAAATCCATGTGGGAGCGAGCCTGCTCGCGATAGCGTCGGCACATTCAACATCGATGTGACTGACAGAACGCCATCGCGAGCAGGCTCGCTCCCACAGTGAGTAGTGTGGTGCCAGACCCAGCGGTGAAAAACCGTTGGGTCCGGGGTCAGCGCATTATTGCGCCTTTTGCGGTTGTTGCGCTTTCCAGGCCTTGAACTCCGCCCACTCGGCGCGACGTTCAGCCTGTTTTTTCTGGATCTCGTCGAATTTCTTCTGTTGATCCGGTTTCAGCACTGCGCGCACGTCAGCTTCGGCTTTCTTGTGGTTGGCCGCCATCTCGTCTTTCATGGCTTTCTGGTCGGCTGGCGAGAGCTTCTCCAGGTACTTGTCGACCAGTTGCTTACGCTCGTGCATCTGCTCGCCCATGATCTTGCGGATCTGCTCGCGCTGTTCGCGACTCAGGTCCAGTTCACTGTACGGGCCTTTGCCGTGCATGCCGTGCATCTGACCGCCGTGGCGCGAACCGTCCATCGACCCATCCATGGGGCCCGCGCCTTCAGGCATGGCCATGGCAACGGTCGGCAGGGCGGCAGCGAACATCAGAGCGATAAGAGTCTTGCGCATGGTGTATCTCCTTGTCTCGTTCCCGGTACGTTCCGGATGAGTGAAGATTACGCAGATCAAGGTCAGCGGCGGTCAGCGGAGGGTAAAGCTTTGGTAAACATGATTTTCGGCTGACCTGACAAAACCTACAGGCTGTAGTAGTAGCCGCGGCTGCGCAGGGCAACGATGCGCGGTCGGCCATCGGGGTGTGGGCCGATCTTCTTGCGCAGGTTGCTGACGTGCATGTCCAGGCTGCGGTCGTACAGGGTCAGCTTGCGGCCGAGGGCGATCTGCGCCAGCTCCTGTTTGTCCAGGGGCTGGCCGGGTTGCTTGAGCAAGGCTTCGAGCAGGCGGCTTTCGGAGACGGTGAGGGTGAATTCCTGTTCATCGATGCTGACCACGCCGCGCACCGGGCTGAAACACAGGTCGCCCAGTTCGATCTGGCTGGACACCGCCGCCGGGTGGCTGCGACGCAGGACTGCGCGCAGGCGGGCTGTCAGTTCCCGTGGGTCGCAGGGTTTGGCCAGGTAATCGTCGGCGCCGAGTTCCAGGCCGAGGATGCGGTCGAGGGGTTCGCCCCGGGCCGAGAGCATCAGCACCGGCAAATCCGGGTGGTCACTGCGCAATTGCTTGAGCAGTTCCAGGCCGCTGCCGTCGGGCAACATCACATCCAGCACCACGGCCGCCGGGGCGGTTTCGGCCAGCGCGCGGCGTGCGCTCTGGCCGTCGTGACAGGCACGTACCTGAAACCCTTCCTGGCTCAGCCAACTGCTCAGGAGCTCACACAGCTCCTGGTCATCATCAATAAGTAACAGCTCGCTCATGACTCACTCAATTTAGCCATTGTCGACGTTTTCGACTTGCTCCACTGGCGAAGATACCGCAGAGCAGAGCCAATAGCGCTACCCCGGCGCCAATGACGAACCATTGTTGCTGGTCGGTCAGCAGGCGCGGCAGGGGACTGCTGGCCTGGGCTTCCTTGAGTTGCAGCTTCAATCGCTGGTTCTCCTGGCGCAACCGGGCCAGTAGCGGGCTTTCGCGTTCGCCATCGGCCGTTTGCAATTGCTTGTTCAGTTCTTCCCGTTGCCGTTCGCTTTCTTTCAAGCGTTGCTGCAGCTCGGTGATCTGGCCGCCGGCGCTCAAGGAGAGCGGCGTCGAGTTGCCACCCTCGGCGGATTCTTCACCGTGGGCGGGCGCCCCGATCGACAACGTGACCAACATCAGGCACAACGGACCCTTGCGCATGGCGACTCCTGGTTCCAATACGAGTATTGGTGAAGTTGTCGGCTGGCAAACGAGAATAATGAGCGATTGAGAGCGCGATGAACCGATATGGTTCACCGCGTGGGGGCAAATGCGAGTAGAAAGTTACGGCAGGACTTGCTTGAACGGCTTGACCAGAACGTTGGCGTAGACGCCCGCGGCGATGTACGGATCGGCGTCGGCCCAGGCCTGGGCGGCGCTCAGGGAGTCGAAATCGGCGACGATCAGACTGCCGGTGAAACCCGCCGCGCCCGGATCATTGCTGTCGATTGCCGGGTGCGGGCCGGCCAATACGATGCGACCTTCGCCCTTGAGCACTTGCAGGCGCTCCAGGTGTGCAGGCCGGGCGGCCAGGCGGGCTTCCAGGGAGTTGGCGACGTCTGTGGCAATGATTGCGTAAAGCATGTCAGTCCTCGGTTTTTGGCGTTGTGGTGTCGGCATCGTGCAGATGGCGGGACAGGTAGATGCCCTGGCCGACCAGGAACAGCAAAGTCATGCCCAGGCTGCCGAAGACCTTGAAGTCGACCCAGTAGCTCTGGAAGGTGAACGCGACAAACAGGTTGGCGGCACCGCAAAACAGGAAGAAGGCGATCCAGGCGATGTTCAGGCGTGTCCAGACCGGCTCCGGCAGGGTCAGCGCGTGGCCCATGATGCGTTTGATCAGCAGGCTGTCACCGACGAAGTGGCTGCCGATGAACGCCAGGGCGAACAGCCAGTTGACCACCGGGGCTTTCCATTTCAGGAACGTTTCGCTGTGGAACGCCAGCGTCAGGCTGCCGAACACCAGGCAGGCGATCAGGGTCAGCCACTGGCTCTTCTCCAGCTTGCGCTGCTTGACGAACAGTGTGCCGTAGACCACCAGGGAGCTGACGATCAGCATCGCGGTGGCGCTGTAAATACCGCCTACAGTGATCTGATGACCGGCGATGTCGACGACCCGTGGGTCGATTTTGAAGACGATGAAAAACAGCAGGAGCGGGATGAAATCGATGAATTGTTTCACAGTGGCAGCCAGAAGCAGGATGTGGCGGCATAATAACAAACATATGGGCGCGCGATAGCGCCAGCTGATTTGAGGTTACAAAGCCCTGTGAATGTTGATTTGCACTGCCATAGCACGGCCTCCGATGGCGCCCTGGCGCCTGCGGTTCTGGTGGCGCGGGCGTTCGAGAAAGGCGTGCGAGTCCTGGCCTTGACCGATCACGACACCCTCGAAGGCCTCGACGAGGCCCGGCACGCGGCTACCGCGCTGGGGATGCAACTGGTCAACGGCGTCGAATTGTCCTGCACCTGGGGCGGCGCAACCATTCATGTCCTGGGCTACGGTTTTGACGTGAACGCCGCGCCGTTGGTCGAGGCCATCGCCAGATTGCATGATGGCCGCTGGCTACGCTCCGAGGAAATCAGCCGCAAACTGGCGCTCAAAGGCATGCCGGGGGCGCTGGAGGGCGCCCGGGAGATCCAGCAGGAACTGGGCGACAGCGCAAACGCACCGGCCCGCCCGCATTTCGCCGACTGGATGGTGCGAGAAGGTTTCGTCAAGGACCGCGCCGAGGCGTTCCGCAAATGGCTGGGCGCCGGCAAGCTGGGCGACGTCAAGCAACACTGGCCAACCCTGGAGGAAACCGTCGAAACCCTGCGCGCGGCCAAGGCCTGGGTCAGCCTGGCACACCCATGGCACTATGAATTCACCCGCAGCAAGCGTCGTCGTCTGATTGCCGACTATATTCAAGCAGGGGGCCACGCCATCGAAGTGGTCAATGGTTACCAGCCTGCCGAGCAAGTGGGCAGCCTGGCCATTCTGGCCCGTGAGTTTGGTCTGCTGGTCAGTGCCGGCAGTGATTTTCATGGCCCAGGAGGCTGGTCGGAAATCGGTGAATACCGGCCACTCCCGGAGGATCTGCCACCGCTATGGTGTCGATTCAAACATGACCCAGTTATTGCCGCCGTCTGAACAGGTAGAGAATGTGAGTCAATTTTTCCAGATTCATCCGGAAAACCCGCAAGCGCGCCTGATCAAACAGGCAGTCGAAATCATCCGCAAGGGCGGGGTGGTGATTTATCCCACGGACTCTTCCTACGCCATAGGTTGCCAGATCGGCGACAAGGTGGCCGTGGAACGCGTTCGGCGCCTGCGACAGCTCGATGAAAAGCACAATTTCGCGCTGATCTGCAGCGACCTGTCGCAACTGGGCCTGTTCGCCAAGATCGACACCGGCACGTTCCGCATTCTCAAGGCTCATCTGCCGGGGCCGTATACCTTCATCCTCAACGCCACCCGCGAAGTGCCGCGGCTGTTGTTGCACCCGAAGAAACGCACCATCGGCCTGCGCGTGCCGAGCCACCCCATTGCCCTGGCGTTGCTGGCTGAACTGGGGGAGCCTTTGATGAGCGTGACCCTGATCATGCCAGGCGATGAAGATCCGTTGAGCGACCCGTACGAAATGCGCCAGTTGCTCGAACACCAGGTCGATCTGATCATCGACGGCGGTTTCGGCGGGATCAAGGCGTCCACCGTGATCAGCCTCGCCGACGGCGAGCCGGAAGTCATTCGCGTCGGTTGCGGCGACCCTGCGCCGTTCATGGTCGAGGCCTAGATGTCCGCAGTAGAACCCGTCGACAGTCAGGCCGGAGCCCAGCAGGAACTGCCCTTCGCCATGGTCTATGGCCAGGCGGTCATGGAAATGCCCCTGGACCTGTACATCCCGCCGGATGCCCTCGAGGTCTTTCTCGAGGCGTTCGAAGGCCCGCTCGACCTGCTGCTGTACCTGATCCGCAAACAGAACATCAACATCCTCGACATCCCGGTGGCGGAAATCACTCGCCAGTACATGGGCTACGTCGAGTTGATGCAGTCGGTACGCCTGGAGCTGGCCGCCGAGTACCTGGTAATGGCCGCGATGCTGGCCGAGATCAAGTCGCGGATGCTGCTGCCACGGGCCGAAACCGTCGAAGACGAAGAGGAAGACCCGCGCGCCGAACTGATCCGCCGCTTGCAGGAATACGAGCGCTTCAAGGCTGCCGCCGAAGGCATCGACGGCCTGAGTCGCGTTGGCCGTGATGTGGTGGTGCCCAAGCTTGACGCTCCGGAAGCCCGGGCGCGCAAGCT
Source organism: Pseudomonas sp. ACN8 (assembly GCF_002303925.1). Classification (GTDB taxonomy): domain Bacteria; phylum Pseudomonadota; class Gammaproteobacteria; order Pseudomonadales; family Pseudomonadaceae; genus Aquipseudomonas. Next base: position 28,769 of record NZ_MRCS01000047.1, on the reverse strand, counting down.
GCTGCCAGACGTGCGCTTGTCAGAGCTGCTGTTGTCCATGGCCGAGGTCTTGCGCCGTGGCGACATGTTCGAAAGCCATCAGGTCAGCCGCGAGGCACTGTCGACCCGCGAGCGCATGAGCGATGTGCTGGAACGCCTCAAAGGCGGCGGTTTCGTGCCGTTTGTCGAGCTGTTCACCGCTGAAGAAGGGCGCCTTGGGGTGGTGGTGACCTTCATGGCGATCCTTGAATTGGTCAAGGAGTCGCTGGTCGAGCTGGTGCAGAATGAGCCATTTGCCGCGATCCACGTGCGAGCCCGAGCCGAATAACGAGTCGAAACATGAACCTGACTGAACCCCGCGATCTGGCACCCCTGCTTGAAGCCTTTCTGTTGGCCTCGGGAAAGCCGCAATCTTTGGAAAGCCTGTTTGAACTCTTCGAGGAAGGCGAGCGGCCGGAACCGCAGGTCTTCAAGAAGGCCCTGACGATTCTCGCCAAGTCGTGCGATGGCCGCGCGTTTGAACTCAAGGAAGTGGCCTCGGGGTATCGCCTGCAGATTCGCGAGAAGTTTGCGCCGTGGGTCGGACGTCTGTGGGAAGAGCGCCCGCAGCGTTACTCCCGGGCCATGCTGGAAACCATGGCCCTGATCGCCTATCGCCAGCCGATCACCCGTGGCGAAATCGAAGACGTACGGGGCGTGGCGGTCAACAGCAACATCGTCAAGACCTTGATGGAGCGCGAGTGGATCCGCATCGTCGGCTACCGCGACGTGCCCGGCAAACCGGCGATGTTCGCCACCACCAAGGCGTTCCTCGATCACTTCAACCTGAAGAACCTCGATGACCTGCCGCCGCTGGCGGAACTGCGTGAGCTGGAACCGGATCCGGTGCTCGATTTCGACGACGCCCCCGTACCCGCCGGGCTGCAAGAGCTGGCCGACGCCAGCGCCGAGCCGGAAGAGCCGAAAGAAGAGACCAGTTTCCACACGCTGTTGCTGGAACTGGACAGCATGGAAGAGGGGATCAAGACCGATTTCGACGATTTGCTGCGTGATGGTGCGGCACCTGAGTTCGATCCGGAACAGTCGGTTATCGAACCAGAAATCGAAGCGGCACAGCCCGAGCCTGAGCCGGACGGCGAGCCAGAACCCGAAATCGAGCCGGAGCAGGACGACGACATCCTCGGCGTTGCCGAAGCCCGGGAAAAACTCCTGGCCGCCGTTGCGGCCCTCGAACAGCCGAAACCCGAGCCGGAACTGTCGGACGAAGAGGCCGAAGCTCGGGCCCTTGCCGAAGCCATCGAAGCAGAACGCCGCCAATTCGAAGACTGATACGATTCTCATGAACAATGGAGATTCACTGTGGGAGCGAGCCTGCTCGCGATGGCGGCAGGTCAGTCACTTCGATGTTGGATGTGCCACCGTCATCGCGAGCAGGCTCGCTCCCACAAGGTTTGTGTCCATAAGCAAGCTGTGTGTCACCGGCCAGCGGAAAAACAAATAACCTTGCCTTGATCAGCTAGTCTCTGATGCGCAAACGCCCTCATGCGCGTATGATTCGCGACCCTTCGGCGATCCCTTCGCCCAAGTACCCAGTTTTCAGACCACACCGGGAGGTGCCCAGATGAGTATCAAAGACCAGCAAGACGACCAGCCAATCGGCCCAGCAGGCGAAAAACTGCAGAAAGTCCTCGCCCGAATCGGCGTCGGCTCGCGCCGTGACGTGGAAGCCTGGATCAGCCACGGCCGCATCAAGGTCAACGGCAAAGACGCCACCCTTGGTCAGCGCGTCGACATGCACGACGCCATCACCATCGATGGCAAGGTGATCAAGCGCGAAGAGGCCGCCGAGTCGGTGCGCCGCGTGATCATGTACAACAAGCCGGACGGTGAGATCTGCACCCGTGTCGACCCTGAAGGTCGCCCAACGGTGTTCGACAAGATGCCGCGCCCTAAAGAGGGTCGCTGGATCAACATCGGTCGCCTGGACATCAACACCACCGGTCTGCTGATGTTCACCACCGACGGTGAGCTGGCCAACCGCCTGATGCACCCTTCTTACGAAATGGACCGTGAATACGCGGTGCGTGTGCGTGGCGAAGTCGATGACGAGATGATCGAGCGTCTGAAGGCTGGCGTGGTCCTTGAAGATGGCCCGGCGAAGTTCACCGACATCAAGCAGGCGCCAGGCGGTGAAGGTTTCAACCACTGGTACCACTGCGTGGTGATGGAAGGCCGTAACCGCGAAGTTCGTCGCTTGTGGGAATCCCAGGGCCTGGTGGTCAGCCGTCTGAAGCGCGTGCGTTTCGGCCCGGTGTTCCTCAACTCCGACCTGCCGATGGGCCGCTGGCGCGAAATGAGCCAGTACGAAGTCGACATCCTGAGTGCCGAGGTCGGTTTGACGCCGGTCGCGATGCCGCAGATGAACGCCAAGAGCAAGGACAAGCTTGACCGGATGCAGCGCAAGTCGTCGCGTCCGATGGCCAAGACCGAGCGTGTGCGTACCCTGCGTCCAGCCACTGGTGCAGCTTCGGCACCTGCCGCGCCGCGTGCCAACCGCGAGCCACAGATCGAAGGCGAGCGTCCAGGGCGCAAGCCAGCTGCCCGTCAGGACGGCGAGCGCGGTCCGCGCACGCCACGTCCGGCCAATGGCCGTACCGAGCGTGGCGAAGGTCGTGGTACGCCGGTAGCCGATCGCCCGGCCGACACCAAGCGTCCGGCCAAGCCTGCGCCGAAGCGTCCGGGGATCAAACTGGTCGACGGCGACACGCCATCGGGCAAGCGCCGTGGCGCACCGGCCGGTTCCGGCCAGCGTCCGGGCTTTGGTCGTCGCAAGCCGGAATAATCGGCTGAGCGCTTCATGAAAAACGCCAACCTTCGGGTTGGCGTTTTTTTTGGGCCTGGCTTTATGTCTGTGTTGTTTTTGAGGCCGCCTTCGCGAGCAGGCTCGCTCCCACAAGGGATCGCATTTCTGCAAAACAAGCCGCTCTCCTGTGGGAGCGAGCCTGCTCGCGATAGCGCCAGTTGCCGCACCGGGATGCCCGAAGTGGAAAGCCAAAATTACGCACTGTAAAGAATTCATGACGAAATCAGCAGGTTAACCCCGTGAAATCGCCATTCCCCGAATACTGTAAGAAAACGCTTACGCATCAGCGTCTTCCTTCCTCCTTCCAGCGCTCTATCCCGCTTGTTTCACTGCTCCATGCAGGGTGTTATGCGCGCCATGCCTGTCGTGCAGGTGCATAACAAAAAGGAGGCGCAATGAACGCCGTATTCCATCTCCATCTCTCTGCGAGGGGCGGTTTTCCTGCCTTTCCCGTCGATGATCCGCAAGGGTCTGACCCATTTTTTGCAGCCGCCCGAGCTTCTCGGGGCGGACACAGGCAATCCCGGCCATAGACACGCTTGTCCAGCGGGTCTGGCAGCAGGGGGTTACGGGTGTACAATGCGCCGCGTTTTACCTGTGACCTCCTGCGCATCTGCGCAAACCTCAAGGCTATCCGCCTTGTTCACTCCGTCGCGTCACGAGCGTGTCGGGTTCGATTTCGTCACAGATAAAAACAAACAGGTGACGCATGACCGTTGTAAATACGCTGAACTCCTGGTGCCTGCGCTGGGGTTTGATCGGTGCCGCTTAACGCCTTTCTTGAGCAGCAACGTCTACTGAACATCATCAAACCTTGCGTGAGACCCTTTTCATGAGTGGACAAAACCCGCAATCAGGCGAGCTGAAACGCGGCCTGAAAAATCGCCATATTCAACTGATCGCCCTCGGTGGCGCGATCGGTACCGGCTTGTTCCTCGGCTCGGCCGGGGTACTGAAATCCGCCGGCCCGTCGATGATCCTCGGCTACGCCATCTGCGGCTTCATCGCTTTCATGATCATGCGCCAACTGGGCGAAATGATCGTCGAAGATCCGGTGGCCGGTTCCTTCAGCCACTTCGCCCACAAGTACTGGGGCGGCTTTGCCGGCTTCCTGTCGGGCTGGAACTGCTGGATCCTGTACATTCTGGTGGGCATGTCCGAGCTGACCGCGGTCGGCAAATACATCCACTACTGGGCGCCGGACATCCCGACCTGGGTCTCCGCAGCGGCCTTCTTCGTGCTGATCAATGCGATCAACCTGGCCAACGTCAAAGTCTTTGGCGAGGCCGAGTTCTGGTTCGCGATCATCAAGGTCGTGGCGATCGTCGGCATGATCGCCCTGGGCAGCTACCTGCTGGTCAGTGGCAATGGCGGCCCGCAAGCAGCGGTCAGCAACCTGTGGTCCCACGGCGGCTTCTTCCCGAACGGCGTCAGCGGTCTGGTGATGGCCATGGCTTTCATCATGTTTTCCTTCGGTGGCCTGGAAATGCTCGGTTTCACCGCAGCCGAGGCTGACAAGCCGAAAACCGTGATCCCGAAAGCCATCAACCAGGTGATCTACCGGATCCTGATTTTCTACATCGGTGCCCTGGTCATCCTGCTGTCGTTGACGCCGTGGGACAGCCTGCTGACCACCCTGAACGCCTCCGGTGATTCCTACAGCGGCAGCCCGTTCGTGCAAGTGTTCTCGATGCTGGGCAGCAACACCGCCGCGCACATCCTCAACTTCGTGGTCCTGACCGCGGCGCTATCGGTGTACAACAGCGGCACCTACTGCAACAGCCGCATGCTGCTGGGCATGGCCGAGCAGGGCGACGCGCCGAAGGGCCTGGCGAAAATCGACAAGCGTGGCGTGCCGGTGCGTTCGATCCTGGCCTCGGCGGCCGTGACCCTGATCGCGGTACTGCTGAACTACCTGATCCCGCAAAACGCGCTGGAACTGCTGATGTCGCTGGTGGTGGCCACCCTGGTGATCAACTGGGCGATGATCAGCTACTCGCACTTCAAGTTCCGCCAGCACATGAACAAGACCAAACAGACGCCACTGTTCAAGGCCCTGTGGTACCCGTACGGCAACTACATCTGCCTGGCGTTCGTGGTGTTTGTTCTTGGTGTGATGCTGTTGATTCCGGGGATTCAGACTTCGGTGTATGCGATTCCGGTGTGGCTCGTGTTCATGTGGGTCTGCTACGGCATCAAGAACAAGCGCAGTACGCAACACGCATTGCAGGCTGCAGTGAAGTAACTCAGTCGTAGAAACAACAAACCCGGCCGAGTGCCGGGTTTGTTGTTTCTGCACTTCACACACACATCCCCTGTAGGAGCGAGCCTGCTCGCGATGGTGGTGGGTCAGCAAAGGTTATGCTGACTGATACGGCCTCATCGCGAGCAGGCTCGCTCCTACAGGGGCCGCATTCCTCCAATCGTTTCGCGGTATCCTGCACGCTCTGAATACGGACGCTTTTCCATGCTGGTGATTTCCAACAACGTGCAGCTGCCGGATGCCGAGATCGAGTTGACGGCCATTCGCGCCCAGGGTGCCGGTGGGCAGAACGTCAACAAGGTCTCCAGTGCCGTGCACCTGCGCTTCGACATACCTGCGTCGTCCTTGCCCGAGTTCTACAAGGAACGGCTGCTGGCGCTGCGCGACAGCCGCATCACCAGCGACGGTGTGTTGATCATCAAGGCCCAGCAGTACCGGACGCAGGAGCAGAACCGCGCCGATGCGCTGTTGCGCCTGACCGAGTTGATCCAGAGTGCCACCAAGGTCGAGAAAAAGCGCCGCCCGACCAAGCCGACCCTCGGCTCGAAGACCCGTCGCCTCGAATCCAAATCCAAGCGCGGCAACATCAAGGCCGGGCGCGGCAAGGTCGATTTCTAGCGAGCGTCCCGCGCTTCGCGTTGCTTCGGTGCCTGCCGGTACAGGTAAAGGCTCAACATCAAACCGCTGAGGGCGGCGAGGGCGGCGAACAGGAAGATCGATGCAAAACCAAATCCTGCCGCAATCGCACCGGCCAATGGCCCGGTAATCCCCAACGACAAGTCGATGAACAGCGAATAGGCGCCGACGGCTGCGCCACGGCTGGAAGCCGGGACCAGATTGACCGCCTCCACCCCCAGTGCCGGAAACACCAGGGAAAAGCCGAAGCCGCTCAGCGCCGCACCCGCCAGTGCCCAATGGGCATCCGGCGCCAGCCACAGCAACAGCAATCCCAGGGTTTCCACCGACAGGCAGGCAATGGCCACGCGAAAGCCGCCGAGGCGATTGATCAGGTTGCCGAACAGCAAGCGCGCGCCAATGAAACTGGCGCCGAACAGGCTCAGGCACAGCACCGCGTTGTCCCAGTGTTGCGTGGCGTAATACAGGGTGATGAAGGTGGCGATGGTGCCAAAACCGATGGAGCCCAGGGCCAGGCCGCAGCCGTGGGGGAAGACTCGCCCCAGCACGTGCATGAACGGCAGACGCTCACCGGTAACGATCGGCGCGGCGGTTTTCGGCCAGGCCAGCAGCAGGCCGAGCACAGCCAGCAAAACAATGCTCACCCCCATGCTCCACAAGCCCAGTTGATGGACGAGCAATACGCCCAGGGGCGCGCCGACAGCCAGTGCGCCATAGCTGGCGATACCGTTCCAGGAGATGACTTTGGCCGTGTTCGCCGCGCCGACCCGGCCAATGCCCCAGCCAATCGAGCCCGAGCCCACCAGGCTTTCGGCGCTGCCGAGCACCAGGCGGCCGATCAACAGGCTGATCAGGCTCAAGGTCGGCAGGCTCTGGGTCCAGGCGGAGATCAGCATGAACACACCGCTCAATCCACAACCGGCCAGGCCATACATCACAGCCAGCTTGCTACCCTTGTTGTCGATGATCTTCCCGGCATAGGGGCGGCTGAGCAGGGTGGCCAGGTATTGCACGCTGATCACCAGACCCGCGATGACTGCGCCGAAGCCCAGGTCGCTGTGGACGTAACCGGGCAATACGGCCAGGGGGATGCCGATGTTCAGGTAGCCGATGAAGGTGAAAAGGACGATGGAGACAACTTGCAGCGTGACCGCCAGGGGGCGCTGGTTTTCGGGCATGGGTAAAGGTCCACGGTAAAGCAGGATAGATAGGCTGCTTATGATAGCGGTGTGGACGGTCACAGGTTGTGAAAAAGTAAACCTATTTGCCGGGTGGCGTCATTCAGGTTTGGCGGGAGCGACCAGTTGCGTGGTGACCAGGGCGGCCAGCGCATTTTCCTGGGTGCCGAAGCGGGCGAGCAAGGCGGCTTGTTTCTCGGGGGGGAGGCGATTCCAGATCCCGATCATTTTCTCGGCGGTGCCGATCAGGACGCTGGCCTGCGCTTCACTGAATTCATCGGTCATGGTCAGGCTCGTTTCAGGCAGTGTGGAAAGCGCATGGTAGCGCTTTCCACACAGTCTGTGCGGCGGGTATTTCAGTCTTCTCTGTCAGCCTGGCGGCTGTCAGTGGCTTCTTTCGGCTGGGGCTGTTGGGCTCCGGCTTGCTGCGTGGTCGTCTGCTCAGGTTCGTGCAGGCTTGGGAAGGGGAGATTAGGAATCTCGTGCATGGTTGCGCTCCTCGCTAAGTCTGTTGATAGATCTGGTAGATCCGCGCTTTTAAAAAAGCCTGGGCAGGATACAGCAGTAAAAATGACAAACGGACGTTTATATCCATTTGTTTCGACGGATGGGGTTGTATAGACAGATCGGTAACACTGGCGCAGAAATAATTGTAGGAGTGAGCCTGCTCGCGATAGCGGTGTATCAGTCAACATCAATGTTGAATGACACTCCGCTATCGCGAGCAGGCTCGCTCCTACAGGGGGATTTGCAGTGTTTGAAAGTTATTTGCAGACCTTCGCAATCGCCTCGGCCAGCAGATCCAGACGCGTGGCATCAATCCCCGCCACGTTGGCCCGCCCCGAGCTGACCATGTACACGCTGTGATGATCGCGCAGGTTGTTCACTTGCACAGGCGACAGGCCGGTGTAGGAGAACATCCCGCGTTGCACGCCAATGTGCGCAAAACGCTCGCGCAAACCGTGAGGCTCCAGCGCTTCCACCAGACCGCTGCGCAGTTGGGCGATACGCAGGCGCATGGCTTCCACTTCGTCAGCCCAGAGATTTTTCAGCTCCGGGTCGCCGAGGATGGTCGCCACGACAGCCGCACCATGATCCGGCGGCGTCGACCACAGGTTGCGGGCGATGTTGGCCAGCTGGCTGCGGATGTCGACGAGCTTGTCGGCGGTTTTCGCGCAGACAATCAGGGCGCCGGTGCGGTCGCGGTACAGGCCGAAGTTCTTCGAGCAGGAGCTGGTGATCAACAGCTCCGGCAACTCGGCGGCGAACAGCCGGGTCGACCAGGCATCCTGTTCCAGGCCATCGCCGAATCCTTGATACGCGAAGTCGATCAGCGGCAGCAGTTCGCGCTTGCGCACCACCTCCAGCACCCGCTGCCAGTCATCCCGGGACAGGTCGAAACCGGTCGGGTTGTGGCAACAGGCGTGCAGCAACACCACGTCGCCCTTGGGCGCTTCATTGAGCGCCGCGAGCATTCCTTCAATGTCGAGACGGTTGTCGCTGCCCACGTACGGGTAGTGGCTGACCTTGACCTTGGCTGCCGCGAAAATCGTTTCGTGGATTGGCCAGGTCGGGTTGCTCAACCACACGCCACGGCCCGGCAGGCATTGGGCGATGAAGTCCGCGCTCAGGCGCAGCGCACCCGTGCCACCCGGTGTCTGGGTGGCGCCGGCGCGTTGTGCGTTGATCAGCTTCGAGTCGGCACCCAGCACCAGCTCATTGATGGCCTTGCCGAACGCGGGCTCGCCGTGACCACCGATGTAGGTCTTGGTGGACTGGCGATCCACCAGGCGCTGCTCGGCAAGTTTCACCGACTCGAGAATCGGCGTCAGGCCCTGGGCGTCTTTATAGACACCCACGCCCAGATCGAACTTGCGCGGGTTCGGGTCCTGCGCGTAGGCCTCCATCAGGCCCAGGATCGGGTCGCCAGGCACTCGACCGATGGCGTCGAAATGCATTACTTGCGCCCCTCTGCGTCCTTCGCAACGATGTCCGTGCGCGCGGCCATGATGAAGTCGTTGCGGTGCAGGCCCTTGATCGAGTGGCTCCACCAGGTCACGGTCACTTTGCCCCACTCGGTCAGCAGGCCCGGGTGGTGGCCTTCGGCCTCGGAGATTTCGCCGACGGCGTTGGTGAACGCCAGGGCGTGCTTGAAGTTCTTGAACAGGAAGACCTTTTCCAGCTGCATGATGCTGTCACGTACTTCGATGTTCCAGTCCGGGATCTGCTTGATCAGGATCGGCAATTCTTCGTCGCTGACTTGTGGAGCGTCGGCGCGGCAGGCTTCGCAATGGGCTTGAGTTAATGCGGTCATGATGAATTCCTGAAATCGAATGTGGGGAAATCGGCCCTCAGTGCTACCACGCTAATCCAAAGCGATGGTTTCTGACAGGCTCACTTGATTCTAAAAGCGGCGGATCACGCGGCCTTTGGTTTTGGCGGAAACTTCGGTGTGTGCAGACCCATCTGCATCGCTTGCTTGACCATGCCCATGATGTCTTCGTGAGCGAGGTCAAACAGACGCTTGAGATTTGGCAATGCGAAGTACAGTGGTTGCAAAATGTCGATGCGGTAAGGCGTGCGCATGCATTCCAGCGGATCGAACGGCTGATGCTCAGGCTCGTCCGACAGGCAATACACGGTCTCTTTCGGAGAAGACAGAATGCCGCCGCCGTAGATGCGCTGGCCTTGCGGAGTGTCGACCAGGCCGAACTCGATGGTCATCCAGTACAGGCGCGCCAGGTAGACGCGTTCTTCCTTGGTCGCCTTGAGGCCGAGTTTGCCGTAGGTGTGGGTGAATTCGGCGAACCAGGGGTTGGTCAGCAGCGGGCAGTGACCGAAGATCTCGTGGAAAATGTCCGGCTCTTGCAGGTAGTCCAGTTCTTCGCGGGTACGAATGAAGGTCGCCACCGGAAACTGCTTGCTGGCCAGCAATTCGAAAAAGGTCTGGAAGGGAATCAGTGCAGGAACCCGGGCAACCTGCCAGCCGGTGGTTTCACCGAGGACCTTGTTGATTTCGCCGAGTTGAGGAATGCGGTCGTGGGGCAGACCGAGTTTTTCGATACCGTCCAGGTACTCCTGGCACGCACGCCCTTCGATCACTTTCAGTTGACGGGTGATCAGCGTGTTCCACACTGCGTGTTCTTCGGCGGGGTAGTCGATAAAACCTTGCGCATCGGGCTCGCGAGCCACGTATTGCGTCTGCTTCATGCTGCTCTCCTGCTAGGGGATTTCGTTCTTGTTATGTACTGCTATGGACCTAGAAATACCCCATCAATTGCAGCGTTGCAGCAGGTGAACAGCGTCGTGTGCGGGAAAATCCCTCAATTATCGTAAAGTTTTCGTTACGTATCGGTCGTCATCGCGCAGATGTTGAGATTGGCGGCTGGGAAAAGCCCTACATCTGTCACATAATCTTGACGACTATCTGAGCGCCTAATCAGAAAAGTCGGGCGCTAACCCTGTGGGAGCCAGTCTGCTGGCGATAGCGGTGTGTCATTCGACATCAATAGGGCCTGATGCGACGCCATCGCCAGCAGGCTGGCTCCCACAGGTCAATCATCGTTTATCAGGTCTTTTACATGCGTATCAAAGTCCACTGCCAGAACCGCATCGGCATCCTGCGCGACATTCTCAATCTGTTGGTGGAGTACGGGATCAACGTGGCCCGCGGTGAAGTGGGCGGTGAGCACGGCAACGCCATCTACCTGCATTGCCCGAACCTGATCAACATTCAGTTCCAGGCCCTGCGCCCGAAATTCGAAGCGATTGCCGGGGTGTTTGGCGTCAAGCGTGTAGGGCTGATGCCCAGCGAGCGTCGGCACATGGAACTCAATGCACTGCTCGGTGCACTGGAGTTTCCGGTGCTGTCGATCGACATGGGCGGTTCCATTGTCGCGGCCAACCGTGCGGCGGCGCAGTTGCTCGGCGTACGGGTCGACGAGGTGCCTGGGATTCCCCTGTCGCGCTACGCCGAGGATTTCGATTTGCCGGAACTGGTGCGCGCCAACAAGTCGCGGATCAACGGGTTGCGGGTCAAGGTCAAGGGCGATGTGTTCCTGGCCGACATCGCGCCGCTGCAATCGGAGCACGACGACAGCGAGGCCATGGCCGGTGCGGTGCTGACATTGCATCGCGCCGACCGGGTGGGCGAACGCATCTATAACGTGCGCAAGCAGGAATTGCGTGGCTTCGACAGCATCTTCCAAAGCTCGAAAGTCATGGCCGCGGTGGTGCGCGAAGCCCGGCGCATGGCGCCGCTGGATGCACCGCTATTGATAGAAGGGGAGACCGGCACCGGCAAAGAGCTGTTAGCGCGTGCCTGCCACTTGGCCAGTCCTCGCGGGCAGTCGCCATTGATGGCGCTCAATTGCGCCGGTCTGCCGGAGTCCATGGCCGAGACGGAATTGTTCGGTTACGGCCCGGGTGCCTTTGAAGGGGCGCGGGCCGAAGGCAAGCTCGGGCTGCTGGAACTGACGGCGGGCGGCACGCTGTTTCTCGATGGCGTCGGGGAAATGAGCCCGCGTTTGCAGGTGAAATTGCTGCGCTTCCTGCAGGACGGTTGCTTCCGCCGTGTAGGCAGTGATGAAGAGGTCTACCTCGATGTGCGAGTGATCTGCGCGACCCAGGTCGACCTGTCCGAATTGTGCGCTCGCGGCGAGTTCCGCCAGGACCTCTATCACCGCTTGAATGTGTTGTCGCTGCACATCCCGCCGTTGCGCGAATGCCTCGACGGTTTGACGCCGCTGGTGGAGCACTTCCTCGATCAGGCCAGCCGGCAGATCGGTTGCCCGTTGCCGAAGCTGGCCCCGGCGGCCATGGAGCGGCTCAGTCACTACCATTGGCCGGGTAACGTGCGGCAGCTGGAGAACGTGCTGTTCCAGGCGGTTTCCCTGTGCGACGGTGGCACGGTCAAGGCCGAGCACATTCGTCTGCCGGATTATGGTGTGCGTCAGCCCCTTGGCGACTTTTCGCTGGAGGGAGGGCTGGACGAGATCGTCGGGCGTTTCGAGAAGGCGGTGCTGGAGCGGCTGTATTCGGAGCATGCCAGCAGCCGATTGCTCGGCAAGCGACTGGGTGTTTCCCACACAACGATTGCCAACAAGTTGCGTGAATATGAAATAGGCAAACTGGAGCGTTAATGACTCGACCAGGCAAGAATTATTATCGGATGTAAATATTTATCCAGCGCTTCAAGTTTGCATTTAAAACGCTAAAACCTCTGCTATTGACCTGAATCATGGAACTTACAGAGGAAGCCATCTAGGCTCTTCTCAAAGTTTGGCAGGAGCGCTGACCATGCCATCAATGGATGACTCCACCCGGCGAGTTCGCAAAGAAACTCGCCTGTTCTATTTCCTGATCATTGTTCTGTTTCCACTGTTATCGGTGGCGATAGTCGGTGGTTACGGTTTTTTTGTGTGGTTTCTACAAATGCTCCTCGGTCCGCCAGGGCCTCCCAACTGATCGACATTCATCGCTAATTCAGCAGGGAGTACGGGTCGTGGAAAAGACGCTGCACATTGCCAGCCTGGTAGTACATGCCCGTCCTGCCTTGTTCGAGGCGGTGAAAGCCAATCTGCGTTTGCTCACGGGCGTTGAGCTTCATCAGGAAAGCCCCGCCGGCAAATTGGTGGTTGTGCTGGAAACCGAGCATGAAAGCCAGATTCTTCAGCGAATCGATCAGATCAATCGCTTGCCGGGTGTGCTCAATGCCGCTCTGGTTTATCACGAGATTCTCGATATGACGGGAGAAAACACATGCCTATGACTCGGCGAGAGTTTGTCAAAGCCCAGGCTGCCGGAATCGCGGCAGCGGCTGCGGGTCTCCCGGTGTTTACCTCGGCCAGCAATCTGATTACCGAGCAGGACATGGTTTCCCTGAACTGGAACAAGGCGCCCTGTCGTTTTTGCGGTACCGGTTGCAGTGTCATGGTGGCGACCAAGGACAACCGCGTAGTTGCAACTCACGGCGATGTAAAAGCCGAGGTCAATCGCGGTTTGAACTGCGTCAAAGGCTACTTTTTATCCAAGATCATGTACGGCGTTGATCGGCTGACTCAGCCGCTGTTGCGCATGACCAATGGGCAATATGACAAACAGGGCGAGTTTCACCCGGTGTCCTGGAAACAGGCCTTCGATGTGATGGAGTTGAAGTACAAGGAAGCGCTGAAGAACAAGGGCGGGGAATCCATCGCCATGTTCGGTTCCGGCCAGTGGACGATCTGGGAAGGGTACGCGGCCAACAAATTGATGAAGGCGGGATTCCGCTCGAACAACATCGACCCCAATGCACGCCATTGCATGGCCTCGGCGGTCATGGGGTTCATGCGCACGTTCGGTATCGATGAGCCGATGGGCTGTTATGACGATATCGAAGTCACCGATGCATTCGTCCTGTGGGGTTCAAACATGGCGGAAATGCACCCGATTCTCTGGAGTCGGGTGACTGATCGTCGTTTAAGCCAGCCGAATGTGAAAGTGGCCGTGCTCTCTACGTTCGAACATCGCAGTTTTGAACTGGCCGACATTCCGATGGTGTTCAAGCCGCAGACTGACTTGCTGATTCTCAACTACATCGCCAACCACATCATTGAAAGCGGTTCGGTCAACAAGGATTTCGTCAGCAAACACACCAAGTTCGCCAAAGGCACGGATGACATTGGCTACGGTTTGCGTGCCGATAATCCGCTGGAGATGAAGGCCAAGAATGCCAACAAGGCGAATACCTGGACCGACATCGACTTCGAGCAATTCGCCGCCTTCGTCAAACCCTACACCCTGGAACGCACCGCGAAGGAAACCGGAGTGCCGGCCGAGCGCCTCAAGGCACTGGCCGAACTGTACGCCGACCCCAAGCGCAAGGTGGTTTCGTTCTGGACCATGGGCTTCAACCAGCACACCCGGGGCGTGTGGGCCAACAACCTGATCTACAACATCCACCTGCTGACCGGGAAAATCAGCGAGCCGGGCAACAGCCCTTTCTCCCTGACAGGCCAGCCTTCGGCCTGCGGAACGGCGCGGGAAGTGGGCACGTTCTCCCATCGTCTGCCGGCCGATCTGGTGGTGACCAATCCGAAGCATCGCGCCACGGCGGAAAAAATCTGGAAACTGCCGGCGGGCACCATCAAGGAAAAGGTCGGGTTCCATGCCGTGCAGCAGAGCCGCATGCTCAAGGACGGCGTGCTCAATGTGTATTGGACGATGGCCAGCAACAACATGCAGGCCGGGCCGAACATCATGCAGGAAGTGTTGCCGGGTTGGCGCAATCCCGAGAACTTCGTGGTGGTCTCGGATGTGTATCCCACGGTCTCGGCGCAGGCGGCGGATCTGATTTTGCCCACGGCCATGTGGGTCGAGAAAGAGGGCGCTTACGGCAACGCGGAGCGACGTACGCAGTTCTGGCACCAACTGGTTTCGGCGCCGGGTGACGCCAAGTCGGACCTCTGGCAACTGGTCGAATTTTCCAAGCGCTTTAAAACCGACGAAGTCTGGCCGGCGCAATTGTTGGAGAGTTCACCGCAGTACAAGGGCAAGACCCTGTATGAGGTGTTGTTCAAGAATGGCCAGGTCGATCAGTTCCCGGCTGAGCAACTGGCTGAGGGCTATCAGAACGACGAGGCCCGGGATTTCGGTTTCTACCTGCAAAAAGGCTTGTTCGAAGAATATGCCCAGTTCGGCCGGGGGCATGGACATGACCTGGCGCCCTTTGATCGCTATCACTCCGAACGCGGCTTGCGCTGGCCCGTCGTCGAAGGCAAGGAAACGCTGTGGCGCTTCCGCGAAGGTTACGACCCCTATGTCGAGAAGGGCAGTGGTGTGCAGTTCTATGGCTACCCCGACAAGAAGGCAATCATCTTCGCGCTCCCCTACGAGCCACCTGCGGAAGCCCCGGACGCGGACTTCCCGTTCTGGTTGAGCACCGGGCGGGTGCTTGAACACTGGCACACCGGGACCATGACCCAACGTGTCGAAGAACTCTATAAAGCGGTCCCCGATGCGCTGGTCTACATGCATCCGGCCGACGCCAAGGCCTTGAATGCCAGGCGTGGCAGCGAAGTGAAGCTGATCAGCCGGCGTGGCGAAATGCGCGCCCGAATTGAAACCCGTGGACGCAACAAACCGCCTCAAGGCCTGGTGTTCGTGCCGTTTTTCGATGCCAACAGGCTGATCAACAAAGTCACGCTCGATGCAACGGACCCCATCTCCAAGCAGACCGATTACAAAAAATGCGCGATCAGGATTGAGTTGATCAAGACGGCATAAGGAGCGCTTTCATGAACTATCGTTCGCTGTCCCTGCTTGCCGCTCTGCTGGTGTGGCTGCCCGTGGCATTTGCGGCAGAACCCGGTTACCCACTGGATGCGCCGGCACCCGATGGTCGACGGGTCGGCGGGACCTTGACTCAGGAGTTGCCCGCTCCACCCCTCGCGGAAGACGAGAACAAGGACCTCAAGCGTGAACGTAATTATCCCGAGCAACCGCCGACCATTCCCCACAGCATTCGCGGCTATGGCATCGACATGAACAGCAACAAGTGCCTGACCTGCCACAGTCGTGGCAACAGCGCGCGCGCCCAGGCGCCGATGATCAGTATCACGCACTACATGGACCGCGACGGCCAGGCATTGGCGGCGGTGTCGCCGCGTCGCTACTTCTGTAACCAGTGTCATGTGCCGCAAAAAGATGTGAAGCCACTGGTGAACAACAGCTTCAAGAACATCGACCAGGTCTTGCAAGACGAAATCAACCGCCAGCCGAAACCTTGAGGAGAGGCCATGAAATCTTTGCTTGCCTTGCTCAAGGATTATTGGGGTGTGCTGCGTCGGCCCAGCGTGCATTACAGCCTGGGCTTCCTGACCCTGGGCGGGTTTATCGCCGGGGTGATTTTCTGGGGTGGGTTCAACACCGCGCTGGAAGCGACCAACACCGAGAAGTTCTGCACGTCCTGCCATGAAATGCGCGACAACGTGTTTGTCGAGTTGCAGGAAACCATTCACTACACCAACCGCTCGGGCGTGCGCGCCACGTGCCCGGACTGTCACGTCCCCCACGAGTGGACGCACAAGATCGCGCGCAAGATGCAGGCCTCCAAGGAGGTCTGGGGCAAGCTGTTCGGCACCATCAGTACCCGGGACAAGTTTCTGGGCATGCGCCGGGAGCTGGCCGAGCACGAGTGGGCGAGGCTCAAGGCCAACGATTCCCGGGAGTGTCGCAACTGCCACAACTTCGAGTTCATGGACTTCACCCGCCAGGGCAAACGCGCCGCCAACATGCACTCCACCTCATTGGCCAGCGGCCAGGCCACCTGTATCGACTGCCATAAAGGCATTGCCCACAAACTGCCCGACATGAGCGGCGTGAAAGGCTGGTAGCCGGCTTTTCACGGCGTTGCCGTCAAGCGGCATAATCGCGCCGGTTTTTCGTCTTCGATCGATTGTTCGTTTCCCTTCCAGTCAGCCTCCAACCCCCGGTTTCAAGGGGGTTCGAGCCGCTGCGCGCAAGTTGGTCTGCAAATTGCTACAGCCTGCGCAACACAGCAGTGGGCGGCAAACGTCCGGCAGGCAGAGGAACAATTGTGGACAAGTACCTTTATGTGGCAATGACCGGCGCCAGCCAGAATGCACTGGCGCAAAAGGCTCATGCCAACAACCTCGCGAACATCTCCACCAATGGTTTCCAGAAAGACCTGGAGCAAGCCCGCTCGATGCCGGTGTTCGGTGACAGCTTTCCGGCGCGTGCGTTTGCCATGTCCGAACGCCCGGGCACGGATTTCTCCCCGGGTTCACTGGTGGAAACCGGTCGCGACCTCGACGTTGCCGTGCAAGGCAACGGCTGGATTGCCGTGCAGACGCCCGATGGCGGTGAAAGCTACGTGCGCACCGGCAGCCTGAACGTTGACGCCCTGGGCGTGCTGCGCGCCGGCAATGGCATGCCGGTCATGGGCAATGGCGGGCCGATTGCCGTGCCGCCCGAGCAGCAGATCGAAGTTGGCGAGGACGGCACCATCAGCATCCGCGCGATGGGTGAAGGTCCTCGGGTGATGGCTGAAGTCGACCGCATCAAACTGGTCAACCCGGACCTCAAGAACATGAGCAAGGGCCTGGATGGTTCGATCCACACCAAGGACGGCGCGCCTGCGCAGGCCGATGCCAACGTCAAGCTGGTGTCCGGGTTCCTCGAGTCGAGCAACGTCAATGCCGTGGAAGAGATGACCTCGGTACTGGCCTTGGCCAAGCAGTTCGAACTGCACATCAAGATGATGAACACCGCCAAAGACGATGACCAGGCCATGGCTCGGGTCTTGCAGATCAGCTAATTACCAGAACGTCGCGCCGTAAAACAGGCGCACGAGGAGAATCGAATGCTTCCGGCTCTATGGGTTGCCAAGACAGGTCTGTCCGCCCAGGACACCAACCTGACCACCATTTCCAACAACCTGGCCAACGTGTCGACCACGGGTTTCAAACGTGACCGCGCCGAGTTCCAGGACTTGCTCTACCAGATCAAACGCCAGCCAGGCGCCCAGTCGACCCAGGACAGCGAACTGCCGTCGGGTCTGCAACTGGGTACCGGTGTGCGCATCGTCGGCACCCAGAAAAACTTCACCGCCGGCAGCCTGCAAACCACCGAGCAGCCACTGGACATGGCCATCGACGGTCGCGGGTTCTTCCAGATCCTGCAACCGGACGGCACCACGTCCTACACCCGTGACGGTACGTTCCACCTGGACTCCAACGGTCAGATCGTGAACGCCAGCGGCTTTGCCCTGGAGCCGGCGATTGTCATTCCGAACGAAGCGCAGACCTTCACGGTCGGCCGCGACGGCACCGTGTCCATCACCGTTGCCGGCAACCCGGCTGCCCAGGTGATCGGCAACCTGCAAACCGCCGACTTCATCAACCCGGCCGGCCTGCAAGCGGTGGGCAACAACCTGTTCCTGGAAACCGCCGCCAGTGGCGCGCCGCAAGTCGGCACCCCGGGCCTGGCCGGTTTCGGCACCACGCTGCAGAACACCCTGGAAACGTCCAACGTCAGCACCGTTGAGGAGATGGTCAACATGATCACCACTCAGCGCGCCTACGAGATGAACTCCAAGGTGATCTCCACTGCCGACCAGATGCTCTCGTTCGTAACGCAGAATCTGTAATCAAGTCTATGTGGCGGCCATTGGGCCGCCTGCAACACCGTGAGGTAGGGTCATGAATCGCTATGTATCTGTTCTGGCACTGAGTGGGATCGCCGCGCTCGCAGGTTGCGTGCCTGCGACGCCCAAGCCCAATGACCCTTACTACGCCCCGGTGTTGCCGCGCACGCCGTTGCCGGCGGCGGCGAACAATGGCTCGATCTATCAGGCCGGTTTCGAACAGAACCTCTACAGCGACCGCAAGGCGTTCCGGGTCGGTGACATCATCACCATCACCCTGAACGAAAGGACCCAGGCCAGCAAAAACGCCAATTCGCAAATTGGCAAGAACAGCAAGGCCAACATCGGCCTGAGTTCGCTGTTCGGCAGCAGCGCCACCACCAACAACCCGTTCGGCGATGGCGACCTCAGCCTGAGTGCCAGTTACGAAGGTGACCGCGCGACCAAGGGGGACAGCAAGGCGGCGCAGGGCAACACCCTGACCGGCTCGATCACGGTCACCGTCGCCGATGTGTTGCCCAACGGCATCATCGCGGTTCGCGGCGAGAAGTGGATGACCCTCAACACCGGCGATGAGCTGGTGCGGATTGCCGGCCTGGTTCGCGCCGATGACATCGCCACCGATAACACCGTGCCGTCGACCCGTGTCGCCGATGCGCGCATCACCTACTCGGGCACCGGTTCGTTTGCCGATGCGAGTCAGCCAGGCTGGTTCGACCGCTTCTTCCTCAGCCCGCTGTTCCCTTTCTAGGTGGTCAGTTTGAATCTTAAACACCTCATGGTGGCCGCCTTGATGCTGTGCGCCGCGTTCAACGCGCAGGCCGAGCGCCTGAAGGACATCGCCAGCATTTCCGGCGTGCGTTCCAACCAATTGATCGGCTACGGCCTGGTGGTCGGGCTTAACGGCACCGGCGACCAGACGACGCAGACCCCGTTCACCCTGCAGACCTTCAACAACATGCTCTCGCAGTTCGGCATCAAGGTACCGCCGGGCTCGGGCAACGTGCAGTTGAAGAACGTCGCGGCGGTGTCGATCAGTGCCGATTTGCCAGCGTTCGCCAAGCCGGGTCAGCAGGTCGACATCACTGTTTCGTCCATCGGTAACTCCAAGAGCCTGCGTGGCGGTACCTTGCTGCTGACGCCACTCAAGGGCATCGACGGCAACGTCTATGCGGTGGCCCAGGGCAACCTGGTGGTCGGCGGTTTTGATGCGGAAGGGCGAGACGGTTCGAAGATTACCGTCAACGTTCCGTCGGCCGGTCGCATCCCGGGTGGTGCGTCGGTGGAGCGTGCGGTGCCGAGCGGTTTCAACCAGGGCAACAGCCTGACGCTGAACCTCAACCGTTCCGACTTCACCACCGCCAAACGCATCGTCGACAAAATCAACGACATGCTCGGCCCTGGCGTGGCCCAGGCCATCGACGGCGGTTCGATTCGCGTCACTGCGCCGCTCGATCCGAGCCAGCGCGTCGACTACCTTTCGATCCTGGAAAATCTCGAAGTCGATCCGGGCCAGGCGGTGGCGAAAGTCATCATCAACTCCCGTACGGGCACCATCGTGATCGGCCAGAACGTCAAGGTGTCCCCGGCCGCCGTGACCCACGGCAGTCTGACCGTGACCATCACCGAAGACCCGATCGTCAGCCAACCCGGCCCTCTGTCCAATGGCACGACGGCGGTGGTACCGCGCTCGAAGGTCAACGCACAGCAGGAAGCCAAGCCGATGTTCAAGTTCGGCCCGGGCACCACCCTCGACGAGATCGTACGTGCGGTGAACCAGGTCGGCGCGGCACCGGGTGACCTGATGGCGATCCTCGAAGCGCTGAAGCAGGCCGGTGCCCTGCAAGCCGATCTGATCGTGATCTGAGGACGGCCATTGTGGATATGCGCAAGAGCGGTCTGGTCAGCAGCAGCGATTCGGGCTCCTATTCGGACCTGAACCGTCTGAATCAGCTCAAGGTCGGCGACAAGAACAGCGACGGCAACCTGCGCAAGGTGGCGCAGGAGTTCGAATCGCTGTTCCTCGGTGAGATGCTCAAGTCAATGCGCTCGGCAACCGAAGCGCTGGGGCAGGACAATCCGCTGAACACGCCGGCTGCCAAGCAGTACCAGGAAATGTACGACCAGCAACTGGCGGTTTCCATGTCCCGCGAGGGTGGAGGTATCGGCCTGGCCGACGTGCTGATGCGCCAGATGTCGAAGAACAAACCGCTGGCGCCGGGTGAGGCGGCTGCTGCGTCACTGGCCAAGCAAGAGGCTGCCAAGGCCGCCGTGGAAACGCCGGTGGCGGCAGGTACGGTGGCAATCGATGGCCCGCTGTCGCGGGTCAATGGCCAGCGTCCGTTGTGGGCTTCGCGTTCAGTCCATGCGCCGCAAGAGGCGGGCGAGGGTGCCCATCGCAATGACATGGCGCTGATCAATCAGCGACGCCTGGCACTGCCGCCGAAACTGGCTGATCGGTTGTTGGCCGGGCTGGTGCCTTCGGCGACGACCGCTGTCACCACGACGATCGACAAGACAACCTTGCCAGAGCGCACGACGAACACCGGCACGGGACCGTTGTACAACGGCGACTGGCTGGCGACCGCGCAACAATCCTCCACTGGCGGCATGCAGATCTACGGGCGCGCCATGGCGCAGATTCCGCTGGCACCAGCGAAGAAAGCCTTCAGTTCCGCCGACCAGTTCGTCAACACCATGCTGCCGATGGCCAAGGAAGCGGCGGCCCGCATTGGTGTCGATCCACGTTACCTGGTGGCCCAGGCGGCCCTGGAAACCGGCTGGGGCAAGTCGGTCATGCGTGCTCAGGACGGCAGCAGCAGCCACAACCTGTTCGGCATCAAGGCCGGCAACAGTTGGCAGGGCAATTCGGCGCGGGCGATCACCAGCGAATTCAGGAACGGGCAGATGGTCAAGGAGACGGCCGAGTTCCGTTCCTACGACTCCTACAAGGACAGTTTCCATGACCTTGTGACTTTGCTGCAGACCAACAATCGCTATCAAGATGTCGTGAAGTCGGCCGATAACCCAGAACAGTTTGTACGCGAGTTGCAGAGAGCCGGTTACGCAACCGACCCGAACTACGCGAGCAAGATTTCGCAGATAGCCAAGCAGATGACGAGTTACCAGAACTACGCTGCGGCGGGCGTTTCCACCACGCCTTTATAGGCACAAGGTATAAGGTCTGAACCATGAGTTTGCTCAATATCGGGATGTCGGGGCTGAGCGCCAGCCATAACGCCTTGGCGACTACCGGCAACAACATTGCCAACGCCGACACCGCCGGTTACTCGCGCCAGCAAACCGTGCAAGGCAGCAAGGGGTCGATTCAGTACGGCAACGTCTACATCGGCACCGGCACGACGCTGGCCGATGTGCGCCGGGTATACAACAGCTACCTCGACGCGCAGTTGCAGACCACGACGTCGCTCAACAGTGATTCGGCCGCGTACCTTGGGCAAGTCACGCCACTCGATACCTTGCTGTCCGACAGTGGTACCGGTCTCAATGGTGCCCTGACCAAATTCTTCGCCTCGGTACAGAACGTCAATGCCAAACCCGGCGACGACGCTTCCCGCCAGTTGTTGCTCAGCGATGCCCAGGCCCTGAGCAATCGCTTCAACTCCGTGTCCAGCCAGTTGAACACGCAGAATGCGAACATCAACGGCAACCTGACGAACATGGCAGATCAGGTCAACAAGCTGGCCACGACCCTGGCGCAGTTGAACCAGAAAATCAGCGAGATTTCGAGCTCCGGCGGTACGCCGAATGAACTGCTCGATGCCCGTAACGAAACCATGCGCCAGCTGTCGACCTTCACCGGCGCACAGTATGTCGAGCGCGACGGCAACGTCGATGTGTATCTGGGTAGCGGCCAGCCACTGGTGATCGGCAGTACGGTCAACAAGCTCGAGGCGGTGCCGGGTAAAGATGATCCGGGACGCTTGTCGCTGCAGCTCAATCGTGGTTCGAGCACCATCGACATCACCTCGATCATGGCCGGTGGTGAAATCGGCGGCCTGCTGCGTTATCGCAGCGAAGTGCTCGATCCGGCCATGAATGAATTGGGTCGTGTGGCGCTGGTCGTCGCCGATCAGATGAACAGTATCCAGGCTCAGGGCATCGACAAGAACGGTGATTTCGGTTCGAACCTGTTCAACAGCATCAACAGTGCCGCGCAGATGTCTCAGCGCAGCATTGCGTCCACCAGCAACAGTGCCGGCTCCGGTAACTTCGATGTGAGCATCGAGGACACGGGCAAACTGACCATCAACGATTACAAGGTCACGTTCACCAGCGCTACCGACTACACCGTTCAGCGTCTGCCCGATAACACGCCGATGGGCAACTTCAGCACCACGACGACACCTGCGCCGGTGATCGACGGGTTCTCGATGACGTTCAACGGGGGAGCTGCCCAAGGCGACACTTTCAAGCTCACCCCGACACGTAACGCATCGGCCAATATCAAAACCGAGATGACCGACTCCAAGCGTCTGGCCATCGCGGCGCCGTTGGGAGCGGCCATTGCTGCGGGTGGTAGCGGCACGCTGACCATTCCGGCCAGCGGTCAGCCGACCCTGACTACCCGATTCGACCTCTACGACGCGGCCACCACCACCGCGATGCAGAACGGTCTGAAGTATTCGACGCCGGTTAAAGTGGTGTTTGGCGATCCGTCGGCTGACGGCACGACCCAGAGCTATCAATTGCTGGATGCCAAAGGTGGCGTTCTCGGCAGCGGTACCATACAGCCGGGCCAGAACAACACCTTGAACCTGAGCATTGCGCTCAAGGATTCGACCGGTGCGCCGATCCCGCCAGCGCCTGCCACGCAGTACACCGTTGATTTCGACATGACCGTCGCCGGTTCACCTGGCAAGGGCACGGCGATCAACGTCAGCCTGAGCCAGCCAGGTTCCCTGGACAATCGTAACGGCACGGTTCTGGCGGGTCTGCAGACTGCGCAAACGGTCGACACCGGTTCGGCAAGCAAAGGTATTTCGCTGAATGATGCCTACGGCAAACTCGTCGAGGGCGTCGGCTCCAAGGCGGCCCAAGGCAAGCTGGACAGTGCTGCGACCACCGCCATTCTGGCGAACGCCAAGGGCGCGCGTGACTCGCTTTCGGGTGTCGACCTCGACGAGGAAACCGGCAACCTGGTCAAGTACCAGCAGTACTACACCGCCTCTTCGCAGATCATCAAGGCTGCGCAGGAAATCTTCAGCACACTGATCAACAGTCTTTAAGGAGTCGTAGCCCATGCGCATTTCTACCGCCCAGTTTTACGAGTCCTCGGCAGCGAACTATCAGAAAAATTTCGCCAACGTGGTCAAGAGCAGCGAAGAGGCGAGCAGCCTGGTTCGCGTCAACACCGCAGCGGATGATCCGGTTGGCGCTTCGCGTTTGCTGCAATTGGGTCAGCAGGCTTCGATGCTCGACCAGTTTTCGACCAACATGACCACCATCAAAGGCACGCTCGGTCAGACCGAAGCGGTGATGACCAGCATCGGCAACGTGTTGCAGCGGGCCAAAGAACTGGCGCTGGGTGCGGGCAACGCCGGTTTTACCGATGCCGACCGTCAGGCGAACGCATCCGAGCTGGGTGAGATTGAAGAGCAATTGCTCAGCCTGATGAACAGCAAGGACGAAAACGGTAAATACATCTTCGCCGGCTCCAAGGGTGATGTGGCTCCGTTCAGTCGCAACACCGATGGCACCTACAGCTACAACGGCGACCAGGTGACCCTCGACCTGCCAATTGGCGACAATCAATCGATGGCTTCCAACAGTACCGGTTGGGACGTATTCCAGCAGGCGATCAACACCAACCGAACGTCCGCCACGCTTACGTCGCCAGCGGTGGATGACGGTCGTGTCGCGTTGTCCAACGGTCAAGTCGCGTCGGATGTCACCTACAGTGCCAAGTTCCGTAGCGGAGAGCCTTACACCGTGGAGTTCTTGAGCAGCACTCAGCTGAAAATCACCGATGCGCTGGGTAACGACGTAACGTCTGAAGCGAGCCAGAACGGCGTGTTCAACTCCAACAACGCAGCCACGCAAACCGTGAGCTTTCGCGGCGTTGATCTGAACCTCAATATTAACCTCAAGGCAGGTGACAGTGCCGACCCGGATGCGGCAATTGCCGGCCACAGTTTTACCCTGGCGGCCAAGCCGGACAGCTTCAATACTTCGCGCAGCCCGGGCAATCCTTCGAGCGCCCTGGTGACAGGCGCCTCGGTGACCAACAGCGCTGACTATCACGCCAGCTTCCCGGGCGGCGGTGCTGTGCTCAAGTTCACCAGCGCTACGGATTTCGAACTGTATGCCGCGCCGGTGACGGCTGACAGCACGCCAGTGTCGACCGGCACCATGGCTGGCACTACCGCAACCGCATCGGGTGTTTCGTTCACCGTCGCCGGCACACCGGGCGCAGGTGACCAGTTCTCGGTAGCGGTCAACACGCACCAGACCCAGAACGTTCTGGATACGGTCAGCCAACTGAAAATGGCCCTGTCGACACCGACCAACAATAATCCGATCGCCATTCAGAAAATGAACGCGGCAGTCACAGCCGGTATCGGCAACCTGGCCAGCGGCATCGATCAACTGGCCACCGGTGTCAGTTCTGTGGGGGGGCGCGGTGCATCGCTGGTGACCCAGACGGACATCAACCAGAGTCTGGTACTGGCCAACACGCAGACCCAGGGCGCCATTCGCGACTCCGATCCGGCTGAAGTAATGACCCGCCTGACCCTGCAGCAAACCATGCTGCAGGCATCGCAATTGGCGTTCAGCAAGATCGCTCAGTTGGGCCTGTTCAACAAAGTCTGAGTCAGGGCCTTCCCGATGACTTCGCGAAGGCTTTCGACAACCGAGTGAAAACCGTCTTTTTTCTGCGGTTCAGGGAGTCTTGCTTCATCCAGGCAAGCTCCCGCCGCTCGCGAGTTCTCCCGCCGTGAAATCAGCACCTCTTGTCACCATTGCCATTCCCGCCTTCAATCCGCAATTCTTCCTCGTGGCACTGGAAAGCGCCCTGAGTCAGACCTACGCCAATCTTGAAGTGATCGTCTGCGATGACAGTGGCGGTGACGAGATCCGCGAGATCGTCGATGCCTGTGAAGTGCCTGTCTCGATTCGTCTGCGTTATGTGCGCAATCCGCGGCGCCTGGGTTTTCAAGGCAACCTCATCGCGTGTGCGCAGGAAGCCAGCGGCGACTACCTGAAATTGTTGTGCGATGACGATCAGTTGCTGCCTGAGTGCATTGCGCAACAGATCGCCGGATTCATCGATCACGACGACGTCAATCTGGTCATCGGCCAACGGCAGTTCTACGACGAAGACTGCATCCTGTTATCCGACCGTGTGGAAAATAGCTGCTTTTCCAAAGGTGTCACCTTGTTCAAGGGTGAGGATCTGTTGGGGATTCTGGAAACCACTGTCTTTAATTTTCTCAGTGGCCTCAGTGGGGCCTTGTTGCGAACTCTGCATGCACTGGAATACTTGCCGGCCCTGACGCAGATCGGCGAGGGCTTTGTTGCGAACCTGGATTTTGCTTTGTTCGCGTGTCTGTTGCGACGCGGCAATCTTGTCGTGGTCGGGCAGATCCTGAGTCTTGAGCGTTTGCATCCGGCGCGCCTGAGCAACCAGTCCGCAGTCAAGGCTGCGGTCGTGACCGAACTCGACTGGCTCAAGCAAATGCTCGCTCTGCGCAGTGGCGAGCCGGCGCCGGCATCCGGTTGGGTGCGTCATGTTGCGCTGGCCGATGCCATTGAAGGGCAGGCTTATGCGTGGGAAGAGGCCGCCCTTGGCCGACAGCTGGGTTTCATTCAAACCCTGGTGAATTCCCGGGTCGGCCCGGATTGCGACAGTTTCGCTGACATGTATCGGCAATGGCTGTCCTGCCGCCATCTGAATCCGGCCCAGCAACGCCTGCTTGATGCTCGCGTGCAGAGTTGGAGCTGGCGTCCGCGCGTCGTGCCGATCGTGCTCGACAGCGAAGGTGATTTGTCGGCGTTGGAGGACACCCTCAAAAGTCTTCGTCAGCAAGCCTACAGCGCTGAGCAAGTGGTGGTGCTTTCCCCATTGCGGCACGCACCTGTCGACGGTGTGCGTCATGTGCCACTGGAGGCGGACGCGGTTGCCCAGTTCAACCACCTGCTGGCCGAGTTGGACAACGCGGACTGGATCTATCTGGTTCGCGCCGGTGACCGCATGCATGAACTGGCGCTGCTGTTGCTCGCCGAGCGCATGGTGGAGATGCCGGATGTGCGCTGCCTTTACAGCGACGAAGGCGGCTTGCGTGACGAGATCTCGATCGAGCCGGTGTTCAAGCCGGATTTCAATCTCGACTTGATGCGCAGCTTTCCCTATGTCGGCCGTGTGCTCGCGCTACAGCGCCAGCGCCTGTTGGAACTTGGCGGGATGGCGGCGGGCTTTGGCGAGCTTGGCGTGCACGATCTGCTCTGGCGCCTGGTCGAAAACAACGGGCCACACGCGATCGGGCATATTGCCGAAGTTCTGGTGGAGTCCACCCTGCGCCTGTCCCGGTGGCTGACACAACCACAGGTCATGGATCAGGCCCCGGTAGTGTTGGCAGCGCATCTGACGCGCCTGGGTGTTCCTCACCGAATCCGCACCGGCAGTCAGCGGATGATCAGTCGTGTGGACTACCTCCATGTTCAACCGGACATGGTGTCGATCATCATCGCGACCCGTAATGAGCTGGCGTCTCTGGAGCGTTGCATTGAAAGCCTGCTGGAGAAAACCACCTGCCAGCAATTTGAAGTGCTCATTGTCGATAACGGCAGCACGGCGCTGGATGCCTGCAACTGGCTGTCGGCCGTGGAGCAAATGGGAAGCGACAAGCTGCGCGTGCTTCGTTGTGATTATGGCGACAATCTGGCGGCGGTGCACAACTTCGCCGCCGGCCAGGCTCGCGGTGACTACCTGTTGTTTTTCAGTCCGTGCAACAGCGTGGTCAATCCGGACTGGCTCGACGAGTTGCTCAACCATGCCCGGCGTCCGGAAGTCGGCATCGTCGGTGGCCGCCTGGTGAGTCCGCAAGGGCGCATCGAAGGGGCTGCGCTGGTGTGCGGGCTGCGGGGGGCAGTGGGGGTGCCCAATCGTGGCGAGCTACTGAATACACCGGGTTACATGCAGCGCCAGCAGACCGTGCAGAACTTCAGCGCGGTGGGCATCGACTGCCTGCTGGTGCGCAAGAAGGTCTTCGATGAAGTGCTCGGCCTCGACGAAAAAGACCTGTCGCAGGCACTCAATGGCGCAGACTTCTGCCTGCGGGTGAAGCAAAACGGATACCTGGTGGTATGGACGCCGTACGCCGAACTGATGCGAGTGACAGTGGCTTCCTTTGGGGAACCGGCCCCGCGCATCCTGCAAAACGAGCAGAAAAGCTTTTATCAGCGTTGGTTGCCTCTGGTTGCCAGGGATCCGGCTTACAACCCTAACCTGAGTCTGGGCAGCAGTAATTTCAGTCTCGAACCCGGATTCAAAAGCGGCTGGGATCCGTTCTTCCGTCAGTTGCTGCCCAAGGTGCTGGCGATCCCGATCAACACGTCTGCCGTGGGCCATTACCGGGTTGCCCAGCCGTTTCTTGAGCTGGAAGCGGCCGGGCGTATAGTCGGACATTTGAGTTACCACACGCCGACGAACATCGAGCTTGAGCGCAGTTCGCCGGACGTGATTGTGTTGCAGGGTCGCTATAGCCGGAACGCGGTCGACGAAGTGGAGCGCGTCAAAGACGCCTCCCGGGCATTCAGGATTTTCGAGCTGGATGACTATGTGATCGATGTGCCGAAAAAGAACGCACACATTCGCAAGGCTGAAGTCGGCGTCGACAGTATCGTGCGTCGTGGCATCAGTCTGTGTGACCGGGTGGTGGTATCGACCCAGCCGCTGGCCGATGCATTGCGCGACATGCACCACGACATCCGGGTCGTCCCGAACATGCTGGCGCCACACCTGTGGGCCGGCCTGAGCAGTCGTCGACGTACTTCGCGAAAACCTCGCGTCGGCTGGGGGGGCGGGACCAGTCATGACGGCGACCTGGCGATCATTGCCGATGTCGTCCGTCTGCTGGCCAACGAAGTCGAGTGGGTGTTCTTCGGCATGTGCCCGCCGGCGCTGCGTCCGTTCGTTCATGAATTCCATCCAAGCGTCGGCCTGGACGCCTACCCGGCCAAACTGGCCAGCCTGAACCTTGACCTGGCACTGGCACCGCTTGAATTTCATATCTTCAACGACTGCAAGAGCAACCTGCGCCTGCTGGAATACGGTGCCTGCGGCTACCCGGTGATCTGCACCGAGACTGAAGCCTATCGCGGCTATCTTCCGTGCACCAAGGTCGTGAGCAACAGCGCCGAGGAATGGCTTGAGGCGATCCGCATGCATCTGTCCGATCCAGAGGCCAGCTACCGCATGGGCGATGCGTTGCGCGAGGAAGTGCTGCGCGATTACATGCTCAAGGGCAACAACCTCAATTACTGGGTCGAGGGTTGGTTGCCCAACTGATCCGAAGTGAATATTGGTGTTTGAGCAGGCGGCCTTGGGCCGCCTGTTTTGTGTGCGCCCAGCATGGGCGCAATCTTGTGGGTGAAAGTCCCGCCGTAAGCTGACCACAGCGAACGAAGTGAAGCGCAACTGCACGAGGGCGACCGAGTGTGGGGAGGAAGCGTGAATCGAAG
>NZ_MRCS01000046.1 GCF_002303925.1 Pseudomonas sp. ACN8 | reverse complement strand
CAACGTTTCCGTGGCGACGGGTGTTTGCCTGTTCGAAGCGCAGCGCCAGCGCAGTGTCAAAGCCAAGGCTGCTGCCAAGAAGTCCTGATCCAGTTGCAGTCCCTGTGGGAGCGAGCTTGCTCGCGATAGCGGAGTAACATTCAGCATCAATGTCGAATGTTGCATCCCCATCGCGAGCAAGCTCGCTCCCACAGTGTTTTTGTGGTGAGGGAAAGGTTGGGGTTGTTCAAATAATCACCAATTACCTTGCGCCTCCCTCGCCCCTTCTCTACAATTGCGCCCCTTGCTGTGATGGCAGGCACCAACGTGTCTAGCGTCCGCAAGTCCATAAGTGTCATTCACTCCTTGTCTGACCGCTTTTGAGCGGCAGGCTACAACCCGTAAGGAGCATTCATGCGTCATTACGAAATCATCTTTTTGGTCCACCCGGATCAAAGCGAGCAAGTCGGCGGCATGGTTGAGCGTTACACCAAGCTGATCGAAGAAGACGGCGGCAAAATCCACCGTCTGGAAGATTGGGGCCGTCGTCAACTGGCCTACGCAATCAACAATGTTCACAAGGCTCACTACGTGATGCTGAACGTTGAGTGCACTGGCAAGGCCCTGGCCGAGCTGGAAGACAACTTCCGCTACAACGATGCAGTGATCCGTAACCTGGTCATCCGTCGCGACGAAGCCGTTACCGGCCAGTCCGAGATGCTCAAGGCTGAAGAAAACCGCAGTGAGCGCCGTGAGCGTCGCGACCGTCCTGAGCACGAAGGCGCTGAAAGCGCTGATAGTGATGACAGCGACAACAGCGATAACGCTGACGAGTAATCCACGGACCTTTTAAGGAGCCAATTACATGGCACGTTTCTTCCGTCGTCGTAAATTCTGCCGCTTCACCGCTGAAGACGTGAAAGAGATCGATTACAAAGATCTCAACACTCTGAAAGCCTACGTATCCGAGACCGGCAAAATCGTTCCAAGCCGCATCACCGGTACCAAAGCTCGTTATCAGCGTCAGCTGGCCACCGCTATCAAGCGCGCCCGCTTCCTGGCCCTGCTGGCCTACACCGACAGCCACGGCCGCTGAGACCGGGCAGTCGACACGTAGCAAAGGATTGAATGCATGCGGGCCATAGCTGAGTTCATCATGCGCGGCCGTATGCAGGCCACTCTCGTAGTGGCTGGATGCGCGGCATTGCCGTTGTTGTATTGGTTGGGTGCTGCCGCCGGATGCCTTGTGCTCCTGCGGCGCGGATTGAGGGACGCCCTGGGCGTTCTTGCTCTGGGACTGCTGCCGGCACTGGCCTGGT
Source organism: Pseudomonas sp. ACN8 (assembly GCF_002303925.1). Lineage (GTDB taxonomy): Bacteria > Pseudomonadota > Gammaproteobacteria > Pseudomonadales > Pseudomonadaceae > Aquipseudomonas. Next base: position 50,594 of record NZ_MRCS01000046.1, on the reverse strand, counting down.
GGCTTTACTCCGACGACCCACGGGCACTTCTGGTGCTACTGGGGTCTGCGAGCCTTGCGTTGGTTTTGCGCGCAAGCGAGTCCTGGAACCGCGTGCTGCTGGTCAGCATAGCGATGGGAGTGGTGTTTTCAGTGGTGTTGGGGACAGCTTTTGCTCCCCAGATCGAGATGCTGGCGCAGGCTTTGATCAAAGTCATGCCGTCGCTACTCGGCGATGTCTACCAGAAGTTGTCGGTAGACGAACAAGCGCGTTTCGCGTCCCTGATTGCACCGGTCCTGACCGGCCTGATTGCGGCTTTGTTGCAAATCGTCAGCTTGCTGAGCCTGCTTGTCGGGCGCTACTGGCAGGCGTTGTTGTACAACCCGGGCGGTTTTGGTCGCGAGTTTCGCGCCATCCGCATCCCGCTGTTGCCGGCGATGTTGCTGCTGGCGTGCATGCTTCTGGGGCCGAATTTCGGTTCACAGATGGCCATGTTGACGCCGTTGTGCAGTGTACCGCTGGTGTTCGCCGGGCTGGCCCTGATTCACGGGCTGGTGGCGCAGAAGCGACTGGCCAGGTTCTGGCTGGTGGGGTTGTACGTGACGCTGTTGCTGTTCATGCAACTGATCTATCCGTTGCTGGTGGTCCTGGCCATCGTCGACAGCCTGATTGATTTTCGCGGTCGTTCGGCACCGAAAGATGCCGATAACGCGAACGGTGAAGGTTAAAAGTTAAGAGGATTTTCACATGCAACTGATCCTTCTGGAAAAAGTCACCAACCTGGGCAACCTGGGTGACAAAGTGAACGTTAAGGCTGGTTACGGTCGTAACTACCTGCTGCCTTACGGCAAAGCTACCGCTGCGACCCCAGCCAACCTGGCTGCGTTCGAAGAGCGTCGCGCTGAGCTGGAAAAAGCTGCAGCAGATCGTAAATCGTCGGCTGAAAGCCGCGCTGCCCAACTGGCCGAGCTGGAAGTGACCATCACTGCCACCGCTGGCGACGAAGGCAAGCTGTTCGGTTCGATCGGTACTCACGACATCGCTGACGCACTGACCGCCTCCGGCGTTGAAGTGCAGAAGAGCGAAGTTCGTCTGCCGAACGGCACCATCCGCAACGTAGGCGAATTCGACGTAGCCGTGCACCTGCACGCCGAAGTTGAAGCCACCGTACGCGTTGTCGTGGTAGCAGCTTAAGCAGCACTTGTCGGCTGGCACCCTCGGGTGCTTGCCGGTAACATCGGGCACGATCCTGTTTACAGGTCGTGCCCTTTGTCTTTCTGGCATCCCCGTTTTTACATCTGATTCCAAGTGGCCATGAACGAAATCTCCGCTCCCGAGCAATACGATCTGCAAACCGCCGCGCTGAAAGTGCCGCCGCATTCCATCGAAGCCGAACAGGCTGTACTCGGTGGTCTGATGCTGGACAACAACGCCTGGGAACGCGTGCTCGATCAAGTCTCCGACGGCGATTTCTATCGACATGACCACCGTCTGATTTTCCGTGCGATCGCCAAGCTGGCCGATCAGAACTCCCCGATTGACGTCGTGACCCTTGCCGAACAACTGGACAAGGAAGGTCAGACATCGCAGGTGGGTGGCCTCGGTTACCTTGGCGAACTGGCGAAAAACACACCGTCCGTCGCCAACATCAAGGCTTATGCGCAGATCGTCCGTCAGCGCGCGACGTTGCGCCAACTGATCGGCATCAGCACCGAGATCGCCGACAGCGCCTTCAACCCGGAAGGTCGCACTGCCGAGGAGATCCTCGACGAAGCGGAACGCCAGATCTTCGCGATTGCCGAGGCCCGGCCGAAAACCGGTGGCCCGGTGGGTGTGAACGATTTGCTGACCAAGGCCATCGATCGCATCGACACGCTGTTCAACACTGACAACGCCATTACCGGCCTGTCCACTGGCTATACCGACCTTGATGAAAAGACCAGCGGCCTGCAGCCGGCTGACTTGATCATCGTCGCCGGACGTCCGTCGATGGGTAAAACCACCTTCGCGATGAACCTGGTGGAAAACGCCGTACTGCGCAGTGACAAGGCTGTTCTGGTGTATTCCCTCGAGATGCCAGGCGAATCGCTGGTCATGCGTATGCTGTCGTCCCTCGGTCGGATCGACCAGACCAAGGTGCGTTCCGGTCAGTTGGAAGATGACGACTGGCCGCGCCTGACCTCGGCGGTGAATCTGCTCAATGACCGCAAGCTGTTCATCGACGACACCGCCGGTATAAGCCCGTCGGAAATGCGTGCGCGTACCCGACGTCTGGCGCGTGAACACGGTGAGATCGGCCTGATCATGATCGACTACCTTCAGTTGATGCAGATTCCAGGTTCCGGCGGCGACAACCGAACCAACGAGATTTCTGAAATCTCGCGCTCCTTGAAAGCCTTGGCCAAGGAGTTCAACTGCCCGGTGGTGGCGCTGTCCCAGCTCAACCGTTCCCTCGAGCAGCGACCGAACAAACGGCCGATCAACTCCGACCTCCGGGAATCCGGAGCGATCGAGCAGGACGCCGACGTGATCATGTTCGTTTACCGCGACGAGGTGTATCACCCGGAAACCGAGCACAAGGGCATCGCCGAAATCATCATCGGCAAGCAGCGGAACGGCCCGATCGGCTTTATCCGCCTGGCGTTCATCGGTAAGTACACGCGCTTCGAGAACCTGGCGCCGGGTAGCTACAACTTCGACGATGACGAATAAGTTTTTCATCGCCTGACCTGGCCTCATCGCGAGCAAGCTCGCTCCCACAGGTTCGGTGTGATCCTTGTGGGAGCGAGCTTGCTCGCGATGAGGTTGCCACAATTTCCGACCACAGCCGTCGGAATTGGTCAAAATTTGTGCTATATTCCGCGCCCGCGAAATTCAATGAAAGCCAACACCGGTTATCGACATGCAAGCAGCCAAGCCGTTATTTGACTATCCCAAGTACTGGGCCGAATGTTTCGGGCCAGCGCCGTTCCTGCCCATGAGCAGGGAGGAGATGGATCAGCTCGGCTGGGATTCCTGCGACATCATCATCGTCACCGGTGATGCCTACGTCGATCACCCGTCGTTCGGCATGGCGATCATCGGCCGGCTGCTGGAGTCCCAGGGCTTCCGCGTCGGGATCATTGCCCAGCCGAACTGGCAGTCCAAAGACGACTTCATGAAGCTCGGCGAGCCGAACCTGTTCTTCGGTGTCGCGGCCGGCAACATGGACTCGATGATCAACCGCTACACCGCGGACAAGAAAATCCGTTCCGACGACGCCTACACGCCGGGTGGCCTGGCCGGTAAGCGTCCGGACCGCGCCAGCCTGGTCTACAGCCAGCGCTGCAAGGAAGCCTACAAGCACGTGCCGATCGTGCTCGGCGGCATCGAAGCGTCCCTGCGCCGCATCGCCCACTACGACTACTGGCAGGACCGTGTACGCAACTCGATCCTGATCGACGCCAGCGCCGACATCCTGCTTTACGGCAACGCCGAGCGTGCGATTGTCGAAGTCGCCCAGCGCCTGTCCTACGGTCACAAGATCGAAGACATCACCGACGTGCGCGGCACCGCGTTCATCCGTCGTGACACGCCGCAAGGCTGGTACGAAGTCGACTCCACGCGCATCGACCGTCCGGGCAAGATCGACAAGATCATCAACCCGTACGTCAACACCCAGGACACCCAGGCCTGCGCCATCGAACAGGAAAAAGGTCCGGTTGAAGATCCGCAGGAAGCCAAGGTCGTACAGATCCTGGCCAGCCCGCGCATGACCCGCGACAAGACCGTGATTCGTCTGCCGTCGGTGGAAAAGGTCCGCAACGACGCGGTGCTCTACGCCCACGCCAACCGCGTGTTGCACCTGGAAACCAACCCGGGCAACGCCCGTGCACTGGTGCAGAAGCACGGCGAAGTGGACGTCTGGTTCAACCCGCCACCGATTCCGATGACCACCGAAGAAATGGACTACGTGTTCGGCATGCCTTATGCGCGCATTCCGCACCCGGCGTACGGCAAGGAGAAGATCCCGGCCTACGACATGATCCGCTTCTCGGTGAACATCATGCGTGGCTGCTTCGGCGGCTGCACCTTCTGCTCGATCACCGAGCACGAAGGCCGGATCATCCAGAACCGTTCCCACGAGTCGATCATTCGCGAGATCGAAGAGATTCGCGACAAGGTCCCGGGCTTTACCGGCGTGATCTCCGACCTCGGCGGCCCGACCGCGAACATGTACCGCATCGCGTGCAAGAGTCCGGAAATCGAATCCGCGTGCCGCAAGCCTTCGTGCGTGTTCCCTGGCATCTGCCCGAATCTGAACACCGACCACTCGGCGCTGATCCAGCTGTACCGCAGCGCCCGTGAGTTGCCGGGTGTGAAGAAGATCCTGATCGCTTCCGGTCTGCGTTACGACCTCGCGGTCGAGTCGCCGGAATACGTTAAAGAGTTGGTGACCCACCACGTCGGTGGTTACCTGAAGATCGCCCCGGAACACACCGAGGAAGGTCCGCTCAACCAGATGATGAAACCGGGCATCGGCAGCTATGACAAGTTCAAGCGCATGTTCGAGAAGTACTCCAAGGAAGCGGGCAAGGAGCAATACCTGATTCCGTACTTCATCGCCGCCCACCCGGGCACCACCGATGAAGACATGATGAACCTGGCCCTGTGGCTCAAGGGTAACGGCTTCCGTGCCGACCAGGTGCAGGCGTTCTACCCGTCGCCGATGGCCACCGCCACCGCGATGTACCACTCGGGCAAAAACCCGCTGCGCAAGGTCACCTACAAGAGTGACGCGGTGACCATCGTCAAGAGCGAGGAGCAGCGTCGTCTGCACAAGGCGTTCTTGCGTTATCACGACCCGAAGGGCTGGCCGATGCTGCGCGAGGCACTGACCCGCATGGGCCGAGCCGACCTGATCGGGCCGGGCAAGAACCAGTTGATTCCATTGCACCAGCCGTCGACTGACAGCTACCAGAGCGCCCGTCGCAAGAATTCGACGCCGGCCGGTAGCCACAAGGTTGCAGGGGAAAAGACCACCAAGATCCTGACCCAGCACACCGGCCTTCCACCACGTGCCAGCGATGGCGGCAACCCGTGGGACAAGCGCGAACAGGCCAAGGCGGCGGCATTCGCCCGCAATCAGCAGGCGGCCAAGGAGCGCAAGGATGCGGCCAAAGGCAAGGGGCCAAAGCCGACACGCAAGCCGGTCGTGCCGCGCTAAGCCGCGCCCTCGCTGAACAGAACGCCAACCTTCGGGTTGGCGTTCTGCATTCAAGGCTTGAGAAAATGTACTGGAGCTACTGGCCTCATCGCGAGCAGGCTCACTCCTACAATGAAATGCGTTCCCCTGTAGGAGCGGGCTTGCCCGCGAAGAGGCCGGAACTGCCAAGCAATTTCTGACGGATCGCCACATTTACGTGCACCTGCGTCAAACCATTTTCCCGCATCGCCCGATTTTGGTGCTGTACTGCCTCAGGCAACCGAAGAAAGCGCCAGCGCTGCTGGATGGCATAAGTCTTGCCCGCTTTTGAATACGCTTAGGGCTCGCAGGAGGCACGCCGTGTCGATTCATGTCGCATTGCACCACGTTACGCATTACCGCTATGACCGCGCTGTCGAGCTCGGCCCGCAGATCGTTCGTCTGCGTCCCGCCGCCCACAGCCGCACGCGGATTCTGTCCTATGCGCTGAAAGTCTCCCCCGAACAGCACTTCATCAACTGGCAGCAGGACCCTCAGGGCAATTACCTGGCGCGGTTGGTGTTCCCGGAAAAAACCGAAGAATTGCGAATAGAGGTCGATCTGCTGGCGGAAATGGCGATCTTCAATCCGTTCGACTTCTTTCTCGAACCCTACGCGGAAAAGATCCCCTTCGCCTATGCCGCGGATGAGCGCAAGGAGCTGGCGCCGTACCTGGAAACCCTGCCCCTGACGCCGAAGTTCAAGGCTTACCTGGACGGCATCGACCGCACGCCGTTGCCCGCCGTGGACTTTCTCGTCGCGCTCAACCAGCGTTTGAGTGAAGACATCGACTACCTGATCCGCATGGAGCCCGGCGTACAAACGCCTGAGCACACCCTCGACCAGGCGTCCGGTTCGTGCCGCGATTCCGCCTGGTTGCTGGTGCAACTGCTGCGCAACCTGGGGCTGGCGGCGCGTTTCGTGTCGGGCTACCTGATCCAGCTGACCGCCGACGTCAAAAGTCTCGACGGGCCGTCCGGCACCGAAGTGGATTTCACCGACCTGCATGCCTGGTGCGAGGTGTACCTGCCCGGCGCCGGCTGGATCGGCCTGGATGCGACCTCCGGGCTGTTTGCCGGTGAAGGACACATTCCGTTGGCCTGTAGTCCCGATCCGTCCTCTGCGGCGCCGATCAGCGGCTTGGTGGAACCCTGCGAGTGTGAATTCAGCCACGAAATGTCCGTGGAACGGATTTGGGAGGCACCACGGGTCACCAAGCCCTACACCGACGACCAGTGGCTGGCGATCCAGACCCTGGGCCGTCAGATCGATGCCGACCTGCTGGAGGGCGATGTGCGCCTGACCATGGGTGGCGAGCCGACCTTTGTGTCCATCGATGACCCGGACGGCGCCGAATGGAATACCGCGGCACTGGGACCGGATAAGCGACGGCTGTCCGCCGAGCTGTTCCAGCGCATGCGCAAGCACTACGCGCCCCAGGGGCTGGTGCATTTCGGACAGGGCAAGTGGTACCCCGGCGAGCAACTGCCGCGCTGGTCGCTCAATTGCTACTGGCGCCGTGACGGCGTGCCGATCTGGCACAACAGCGCACTGATCGCCGACGAGCAGCAAGACTACGGTGCCGACGGCGCGCTGGCCGGGCGTTTCCTGGCGAGCGTCGCCGAACGCCTTAAGATTCCGACACGCTTTGTGTTCCCAGCCTACGAAGACAATTTCTATTACCTCTGGCGCGAAGGCATGCTGCCGCAGAACGTCAGTGCCGAAGACTCGCGTCTGGAAGAACCGCTGGAACGGGCACGCCTGCGCAAAGTATTCAACCAAGGCCTGGACAAGGTCATCGGCCAGGTCCTGCCGCTGGCGCGCACCGCCAAGGGTGATCAGTGGCAGAGCGGGCGCTGGTATCTGCGCGACGAGCACTGCCGACTGGTGCCGGGTGATTCGCCGCTGGGTTATCGCTTGCCATTGGGTTCGCAACCGTGGGTGAAGGCGGCGGAGTATCCGTTCATTCATCCGCAAGACCCGAATCAGGATTTCCCGCCGCTGCCCGATACCACGCAACTGCAAAGCAAAAACGAAGCTGCCGAGGTGCAGGAGCGTGCACCGAAGATTGACGAATCCGCCGACTGGCTGACCCGCACCGCCTTCTGTGCCGAGGCGCGGGAAGGCCGGTTGTATCTGTTCATGCCGCCGCTGGAACGGGTCGAGGACTACCTTGAACTGGTCGCCGCCATCGAAGCCACCGCCGAAGAGTTGCTGTGCCCGGTGTTGCTGGAGGGCTATGAGCCGCCGAGCGATCCGCGCCTGAGCAACTTGCGCATCACTCCGGACCCGGGGGTGATCGAGGTCAACGTACAGCCGTCCGCGACCTGGGATGAACTGGTCGAGCGCACCGAATTCCTCTACGAACAAGCGCGCCAGACCCGGCTGACCACCGAGAAGTTCATGATCGACGGCCGGCATACCGGCACGGGTGGCGGTAACCATTTCGTGCTGGGTGGCGCGACACCGGGGGACTCGCCGTTTCTGCGTCGCCCGGATCTATTGCGCAGCCTGATCAGTTACTGGCACAACCACCCGTCGCTGTCCTACCTGTTTTCCGGTTTGTTCATCGGCCCGACGTCCCAGGCGCCCCGTGTCGACGAAGCGCGCAACGATGCCTTGTACGAACTGGAGATCGCTTTCGCGCAGATGCCTGAAGCGGGCGAGGAATGTCCTCCATGGTTGGTGGACCGGCTGCTGCGCAATCTGCTGATCGATGTGACCGGCAACACCCACCGCGCCGAGTTCTGCATCGACAAGCTCTATTCGCCGGACGGAGCCACCGGGCGCCTCGGGTTGCTGGAGCTGCGCGCGTTCGAGATGCCGCCCCATGCACGCATGAGCCTGGCGCAACAACTGTTGCTGCGGACGCTGGTCGCGCGGTTCTGGCGCGAGCCCTATGCACCGCCGAAACTGGCGCGCTGGGGCACGGAGCTGCACGATCGCTTCCTGTTGCCGCACTTTATCGAGCAAGACTTCGCCGATGTTATCGTCGACCTCAACGCCGCCGGTTATCCGGTGCGGGCCGAATGGTTCGCCGCGCATCTGGAGTTCCGTTTTCCCAAGGTTGGCGACTTCGCCGTCAGTGGCATTGCGCTGGAACTGCGTCAAGCCCTCGAGCCCTGGCATGTGCTGGGCGAAGAGGGCGCTGTGGGCGGTACGGTGCGTTACGTGGATTCGTCGCTGGAGCGTTTGCAGGTCAAGCTCAGCGGTCTACCGCCCCAGCGTTATCTGCTGACCTGCAACGGCATCCCGGTGCCATTGCAGCCCACGGGGCGTGTAGGCGAATTCGTCGCGGGCGTGAGATTTCGTGCCTGGCAACCGGCCAACTGTCTGCAACCGACCATCCCGGTTCACGCGCCGCTGGTGTTCGACCTGCTCGACACCTGGATGCAGCGCTCGCTGGGCGGTTGTCAGTACCACGTCGCCCATCCGGGCGGGCGCAACTATGACAGCTTGCCGGTCAATGCCAATGAAGCGGAGAGCCGGCGGATGGCGCGCTTCTTCCGCATCGGACACACGCCAGGGAAACTTCCTGTACCTAAACTGGAAATCAACGACGAGCTACCAATGACACTCGATTTGCGACGTTTCTAAACCGTACGCGACGCTCGGATTTTTCGTATATCCGGGTGTCACGAGCCTGCGTTAGTCTGACCGTTCATTGCTGTCTGCCGAGTTTTCCATGCCTGACCTGCTAGACCGCTACCCGCTGACGGCGGGCACCTATCACGAACTGCTCGACGACAGTGGTGCCGTGCGCCCGCACTGGCGCCGGCTGTTCGAGCAGTTGCAACGCAGCACGCCGGCGCAACTGGTGCAGCGTCAGGCCCTGCTGACCCGGCAGATTCAGGAAAACGGCGTTACCTATAACGTCTATGCCGACCCGAAGGGCGCGGACCGGCCGTGGGAGCTGGACCTGCTGCCCCATGTCATCGCGGCCGATGAGTGGCAACAGTTGTCGGCCGGCATTGCTCAGCGGGCGCGATTGCTCAATGCCGTGCTGGCTGACCTTTACGGCCCGCAACGGCTGGTTGCCGAAGGTCTGCTGCCCGTCGAGCTGGTGTTCGGTCACAACAACTTTCTTTGGCCCTGTCAGGGCATCAGCCCGCCAGACGAAGCCTTTCTGCATCTGTATGCCGTGGACCTGGCGCGCACACCCGATGGCCGCTGGTGGGTGACGGCGGATCGTACCCAGGCGCCTTCGGGAGCCGGGTATGCGCTGGAAAACCGTACGATTGTGTCCCGGGCCTTTCCCGAGTTGTACCGCGATCTGAAAGTGCAGCACCTGGCCGGGTTCTTCCGTACCTTGCAGGAAACCCTGGCCCGTCAGGCCCCGAGTGACGGGGACGCGCCGTTGGTCGTGCTGCTGACGCCGGGGCGTTTCAACGAAAGCTATTTTGAACATCTGTATCTGGCCCGCCAACTCGGTTATCCGCTGGTGGAGGGCGGCGACCTGACGGTGCGCGACGCCACGGTCTATCTGAAGACCCTGAGTGGCCTGCGTCGGGTCCACGCGATCATGCGTCGACTCGATGACGATTTCTGCGATCCGCTGGAGCTGCGTACCGACTCAGCCCTCGGCGTGCCGGGCCTGCTGGAAGCCGTGCGGCAGGGGCGGGTGCTGGTGGCCAACGCCCTCGGCAGCGGTGTGCTGGAGTCGCCCGGTTTGTTGGGTTTTCTGCCGAGGATCAATCAATTCCTGTTTGGCGAAGAGCTGACCCTGCCGTCCATTGCCACTTGGTGGTGTGGCGAAGCGCCGGTTCTGGCCCAGGCCCTGGAGAAGCTTCCGGAGTTGCTGATCAAACCGGCGTTTCCGTCCCAGAGTTTTGCTCCTGTATTTGGCCGTGATTTGAGTGAAAAGCAGCGTCAGGAACTCGCCGAGCGCATGCAGGCGCGTCCATACGCCTATGTGGCGCAAGAGCTCGCACAATTGTCTCAGGCGCCGATCTGGCAAGCCGAAGGCGGTCAACTGCAACCCCGTGCCATCGGCATGCGCGTGTATGCGGTGGCCAGCCGTGAGGGTTATCGGGTCTTGCCCGGCGGCTTGACCCGGGTTGCCGCCCAAGCCGATGCCGAAGTCGTGTCGATGCAGCGCGGCGGGGCCAGCAAGGACACCTGGGTGCTGGGCGAGCGTGCACCCAGCGGCGAACAATGGAAGGCCCAGCGCAACATCGGTGTGCATGACCTTGTGCGGCGCGATCCGTACCTGCCGTCGCGGGTGGTGGAAAACCTGTTCTGGTTCGGTCGTTACTGCGAACGTTGCGACGACAGTGCCCGTTTGCTGCGCATCATGCTGGCGCGCTATGTCGACGGCGACGACCCGCAAGCCCTGCAGGCCGCGGTGGACCTCGGCGAACGGTTGATGCTGCTGCCCGAGGAGGGCGAGTTGCCGGAGCGCCTGTTGGCGGCGTTGCTCGGCGATGACTGGCCGTTCAGCCTGCGTTCCAACCTGCAACGCTTGCAGTGGGCGGCTTCACAGGTGCGCGGCAAACTCTCGCGGGAAAACTGGCAGGCGCTGGTGGAGTTGCAGCGCGAAGCCATGGAGCTGGAAACCGAAGAGCCGGATTTCGGCGAGTTGCTGGATTTCCTCAACCGTCTGGTGATGTCCCTGGCGGCGCTGTCCGGCTTTGCCCTGGACGACATGACCCGGGACGAAGGCTGGCGTTTCCTGATGATTGGCCGGCGGATCGAGCGCCTGCAATTTCTCAGCGCCAGCCTGGCGGCGTTCCTTCGGGGCGCCGGGGCTTTCGGCCAGGCCGGGCTGGAATGGCTGCTGGAACTGGGCAACAGCAGCATCACCTACCGTTCTCGCTACCTGGCGGTGGCGCAGATGATTCCGGTGCTCGACCTGCTATTGCTCGACGAGCAGAACCCTCACGCCGTGTTGTTCCAGTTGAAACTGGTGACCCGCACCCTCAAACGCCTCAATGATGACTTTGGCGTGCCGCGCGAAGCAGCGCTGCCGCAATTGGTCGAGCGTCTGGCGCGATTCGATCTGGGCTGCCTGGAAAACCCGCTGTTCGGCGACGCCAGTGTTCGCGCCGCCATCGAGGGGCTGGCCGCGCTGCTGCAAGAGATCGCCGATGCCAGCGGGCAGGTTTCCGATCGCCTGGCGCTGCGGCATTTCGCCCATGTCGATGATGTCAGCCAGCGCACGGTGTCCGTCTGATGAGCGCCCACTACCAGATTTTTCACGACACCCATTACCACTACGACAGCCCGGTGTCCCTGGCCCAGCAACTGGCGCATTTGTGGCCACGGCCTTGTGCCTGGCAGCGCTGCACCGACCGGCAATTGCAGATCAGCCCGCAGCCGACCTCGCGTCGCGATGAACTGGATGTGTTCGGCAATCCGTTGACCCGGCTGGCGTTCGAGCGTCCCCACGACGAATTGCTGGTCAACGCCAGCCTGACCATTGAAGTGCTGCCCCGAGCTGCACTGGACTTCAATCTGTCACCCGCATGGGAAGAGACCCGTAGCGCGCTGACCTACAGCAGCCAACCGCTGTCGCCCGAATTGCTGGAAGCCTGCCGATACCGGTTTGAATCGCCGTATGTGCATTTGAAGAAAAACTTCGTCGAGTTTTCGCAAAGCTGTTTTCCGCCCGGTCGAGCGTTGTTGCTCGGCGTGCAGGCGCTGATGGAGAAAATCTTCAGTGAGTTCACCTTCGATGCCGAAGCGACCCAGGTGGCGACGCCGCTGGTGGAGGTGCTGGAGCGTAGGCGCGGGGTCTGCCAGGACTTTGCCCACCTGATGCTCGCTTGCGTACGCTCCAGAGGGTTGGCGGCGAGGTATATCAGCGGCTACCTGCTGACCCAGCCGCCACCGGGCCAGCCACGGCTGATCGGTGCCGATGCGTCCCACGCCTGGGTCTCGGTGTTTTGCCCGGTGCTGGGGTGGGTGGATTTCGATCCGACCAACAATGTGCAACCGGCGCTGGAGCACATCACCCTGGCCTGGGGCCGGGATTTTTCCGATGTGTCGCCGTTGCGGGGGGTGATTCTGGGGGGAGGGAACCATGACCCGGAAGTGCGCGTCACAGTGATGCCTCTGGATTAACGCAGGTCCCCTGTAGGAGCGAGCTTGCTCGCGAAAAACGATGGGGCACCGTGTTTCTACCGGTTTCCCGCGTCATCGTTAACGACCATCGCGAGCAAGCTCGCTCCTACAGAGGATCCGGTGGGCCTGATCAGGTTATCGGGCCCGGAGGTTCTCAGGCGTCGGGCGCCGAGTCTTTCGGTGCATCAACATCGTCTTCTGCCGACACTTCACCCTCAGGGTTCAGTGCCGCTTCTTCAGCTGTAGCTTTCTTGCGCTGAAGTTTTTCCTCTTTCTTCTGCTCCTTGGCCAAGTCTCTCTGACGTTTGGCGAAGGAATAATTAGGTTTAGCCATGGGCGATCCTCTGGGGTCGAAGGTGAGGTTGAGCGGCGCATATTCTGCCCTGTATCGGTGCCGAGCCGTTAGTTGGGTTTTTGCTCGGCCCATTTTGGCGCTACGGACGGTTGCCAGGCATCCAGAGCATCGATCAGGGTTTGCGGCGATTCGCTCACTTGCAGCATGTCACGGTGCTGCCCGCGAACGAAGCCTTCGCCGACGATATGATCGAGAAAAGACGTCAATTTGCTGTAGAAACCGTTCACTTCCAGCAATCCCAGCGGTTTTCCGTGGTAGCCGAGCTGGCCCCAGGTCCAGACTTCGAACAGTTCTTCGAGGGTGCCAAGGCCACCGGGTAGCGCGATAAAGGCATCGCTGAGCTCGGCCATCCGTGCTTTGCGCGCGTGCATGCCATCGACGACTTCCAGGCGAGTCAGGCCGCTGTGGCCGATTTCCTTGTCCTTGAGGCTTTGCGGGATGATGCCGATCACTTCACCGCCGGCCGCCAGGGCCGCATCGGCGACGATGCCCATCAGGCCCACGGCGCCACCGCCATACACCAGGGTCAGCTTGCGCTCGGCCAATGCCCGGCCAAGGGCCACGGCAGCTTCGCGGTAAGCCGGGTTGGTGCCGGTGCTGGCACCACAAAATACACAAACGGATGTTAAAGACATGCCTTGCTCCATGGTCGATCAGGGCCACAGAGTAAAGGCAGGCGCAGGGTACTCCAAGGGCTAGACTTCGAGTTCTGGCGTTTCGTACGTACCGCTGGCGCCGCAGGCGTAGGCGGCCAGCAAACTGCACAACAGGCTGTTGATCGACATGACAGACATTCCATTTGAAGGGGGACGGCCTGATGATAGGTCCGGGCCAGACACTTGGCCGGTAGATAATTTGCATCGGCCTCATAGCCCGAAAGTTGTATACAGTTTTTGATTCAAGTCATATGAACTTGCGAAGTTTTCAGGCAGTCTTCTGTTTATTCGCGATTTCGTTAACCCTGTCTTGGAGATTCACCATGTTTGCCAAACTTGTTGCGGTATCCCTGTTGACGCTGGCCAGCAGCCAATTGATGGCTGCCGAGTGCAAAGTCACCGTCGACTCCACCGACCAGATGTCTTTCGACACGAAGGCCATTGAAATCGACAAGAGCTGCAAGACGTTTACCGTGGAACTCAAGCACTCCGGCAGCTTGCCGAAGAACGTCATGGGCCATAACTGGGTGCTGAGTAAAGAAGCCGACATGCAGCCGATCGCCACCGACGGTCTGAGCGCCGGCATCGACAAGAACTACCTGAAAGAAGGCGACGCCCGCGTGATCGCCCACACCAAGATCATCGGCGCTGGCGAGACAGATTCGGTAACCTTCGATGTGTCCAAGCTCGATGCCGCTCAAAAGTACGGTTTCTTCTGCTCGTTCCCGGGCCACATCTCGATGATGAAAGGCACCGTGACTCTGAAGTAATCAGGCACGCCGCGTCATCGTTCTTCGCGAGCAGGCTCGCTCCCACAGGTACTGCGCCGTCAATGTGGGAGTGAGCCTGCTCGCGAAGGGGCCATCAGCATCAATGAATCTAATGGTCAAAGAAAAGCCCGCTGAGGATCACGCCTCAGCGGGCTTTTTCATTCACTCACGCCTCAAGGCGCAAACGGCATCACCCGCTTGTGATGGGTCTTGTTGTAGGTATCGACAATGATCTTGAACGCCTCTTCACGCACCGGCTCGCCGTGCAGGAACGCGTCGATCTCGGCGTAGGTCACGCCGTGGGAGGCTTCGTCCGGTTTGCCCGGCGACAGATCCTCAAGGTCAGCGGTCGGGACTTTCTCCACCAGCGACTTCGGCGCGCCGAAGCGGCGGGCGATAGCGCGGACCTGGTTTTTCACCAGACCACTCAGTGGCGCCAGGTCGCAGGCGCCGTCGCCGAACTTGGTGAAGAAACCCATCACCGCTTCCGCCGCGTGATCGGTGCCGATCACCAGGCCATGGGCCGCGCCGGCGATGGTGTACTGGGCGACCATGCGCATGCGCGCCTTGGTGTTGCCGAGCACGAAGTCCACCGACACCGCGTGCTTGCCTTCGAAGGCCGCCACCTCATTGGCCAGGGATTTGACCGCCGGGCCGATGTTCACGGTGTGGCGCTCGTCCGGCTTGATGAAATCCACCGAAGCCTGGGCGTCGTGCTCATCGAACTGGGTTTCGTAGGGCAGGCGCACGGCGATGAACTTGTACGCGGCATCACCGCTGCGCTGACGCAGTTCCCGGACGGCCCGTTGGGCCAGCAGGCCGGCGGTCAGGGAGTCGACACCGCCACTGATGCCCAGCACCAGGGTCTTGAGCCCGGAGTTGACCAGGCAGTCCTGAATGAAGGTCACCCGCCGGGCGACTTCGGCCTCAAGGGCGGCTTCGTCGGCGAATGGCGGCTGGACCTTGAGCTGTTCAGCAATCTCACGCTGTACGGCTTGCATGAATTCACTCCTTGCTAGATGTACTTGAAAGGGCGGCAGGAACCTGGAAAACGTGTCGCAAGTAAGCGACGAAATTCGGGTCTTTACAGTGCGTCTTGCCTGGCTCGTCGGAGACCTTCGCCACCGGCTGGCCGTTGCAGGCGGCCATTTTAAGCACGATGCTCATCGGTTCGACACCCGGAATGTCACAGGTCAGGTTGGTGCCGATGCCGAAGCTGACATTTATCCGACCGCGCAGCGCCCGGAATATCTCCAGCGCCTTGGGCAGGGTCAGGCTGTCGGAGAACGTCAGCGTCTTGCTCATCGGGTCGATGCCGAGCTTGTGATAGTGGGCGATGGCTTTTTCCGCCCAGGCCACCGGGTCGCCCGAGTCGTGGCGCAAACCGTCGAAAAGCTTGGCGAAAAACAGATCGAAATCGCCGAGGAAGGCATCCATGGTGATGCAGTCGGTCAGGGCAATCCCCAGCAGGCCACGGTATTCGCGGACCCAGCAATCGAGTGCGGCGATCTGGCTGTCGATCAGCCGCGGGCCGAGTTGCTGGTGCGCCATGATCCATTCGTGGGCCATGGTGCCCAGGGGTTTCATGTCCAGTTCCCGGGACAGGTGCACGTTGCTGGTGCCGACGAAGCGTCCGGGGAAATCGTGCTTGAGCACATTCACCACTTCTTCCTGCACCCGATACGAGAAACGACGACGCGTGCCGAAATCGGCCACCTGCAATTCGGATAATTCATCACTGCCGGCGTTGGCGCTCAGCCAGTCGAACTTGCGGTAGAGCTGCTCGCGGGCCTGTTCCAGCACGACTTCTCGGTAGCGATAGCGGTTGCGGACCTCGCTGACCAGAGCCAGCAGCGGCACTTCGAACAGGATCACATGCAGCCAGGGGCCCCGCAGGCGGATAAACAGCTCACCGTTTTCGATGCCGGTATGGATATAGCGCAGGTTGAAGCGAAACAAACCGAGAAAACGCAGGAAGTCAGGCTTCAGGAAGCTGATGCGCTCCAGAAAGCTCAACTGGTCGGCGCTCAGGCTCAGTTCGGACAGGCGCTCGATCTGGAATCGGATCTCCGCCAGGTACGGGCGCAAGTCCTCGCCGTTACGGCAACGAAACTCCCATTCGACTTCGACGTTCGGGTAGTTGTGCAGCACCGCCTGCATCATCGTCAGTTTGTAGAAGTCGGTGTCGAGCAGGTTCTGCACGATGCGATCGGCAAACACACTCTCGCTCATAACGGGAATCTCCAGCGTTGCTGCGGTATTGGACAATGGCGTTAGTGGCGCATATCAGTAGCAAGGAATGCCAGCGATTTTTTGGCCGCTGCAATTCCCCTGTGGGAGCGAGCCTGCTCGCGAATGCGGTTTGTCAGTCACATTGATGCTGGATGTGCCGACGCCTTCGCGAGCAGGCTCGCTCCCACAAGGAATGCGCCAAGGCTCAATGTTGTGGGGCATCCAGATTGTCGATCTGCTCCAGCATCCACTTCACAAAGTCCCGTACCTTGGGCACTTCCGCCGAGTGCTCCGGGTATGCAAGGTAATAGGCGTCCGTGCTGGGCATTGCATGCTGCCAGGGAATGACCAGCTTGCCGTCGGCCAGTTCCTCCTCCACCAGAAAGCGCGGCAACAACGCCACGCCGCAGCCGACCTGGGCGGCGCGGATGCACATGTAAAAGGTTTCGAAACGCGGGCCGTGATAGCTGTGCTCGGTGTGGTAGCCCTGATGCTCGAACCAGTCGTGCCAGGCCTGGGGGCGGGAGGCGTTTTGCAGCAGTACCAGATCGGACAGTTGCGTCGGATCGGTAAACGGTTGGGCAGGCAGGCTGCCCGGGGCGCACACCGGCACCAGCTCTTCGCCGAACAGCTTCAGGCATTCGGAGCCGGGCCGCGAGCCTTGGCCGAAGTAGAACGCCAGGTCGCTGCGACCTTGCAGCAGATCGTCGGCTTCCTGCTCGCTGCACAGGTCCAGGTGGATCGACGGGTGCCGCAGGCGCCAGCCTTTCAGACGCGGCACCAGCCAGCGCGCGCCGAAGGTTGGAGGCGTCGATACCCGAAGGACTTCTGTTTCGCCACCGTAGGAACGCAGGTAATGGGTCGACATCTCGACCTGCGTGAGGATTTTTCGCACCTCAACCAGGTACAGATCGCCAGCCGGCGTCATCTGCAGGCGTCGGCGTACCCGGCGAAACAGCAGGTGCTGCAACAGCTCTTCAAGTTGTGCGACCTGTTTGCTCACGGCGCTCTGGGTCAGGTTCAACTCTTCAGCGGCCCGGGTGAAGCTCAAGTGCCGGGTGACGGCCTCGAAGCACTGCAATGCAGCGATCGATGGCAAGTAGCGTTTATTCAGCATGGGCGGTCCTTGGTTCTTGTTTCTTATTGCCAGCAATGCACAGCATGAATAAACGGAATGATATCTCTCTTAATGGTCGTTTGTTGAGTAACCTCCGGGCAGCTAAAACTACAGGTCTGATCAGCCGTGAATTTCCGGCTGCACGTGTTCTGTCTTTTGCTTGAGGAGTGACCCATGGTTGCCGCATTGCTTGATCGTCTAGGTGTGAACCCGGCCCTGTACCAGAACGGCAAAGTGCCGGTGCATTCGCCGATCGATGGCAGCACGATTGCTGCCGTGAACTGGGAAGGCGCTGCTGAAGTCGAGCAGCACATCAGTCGCGCAGATCATGCGTTCGAACTGTGGCGCAAGGTTCCTGCGCCGCGCCGTGGCGAACTGGTGCGGCAACTGGGTGACATCCTGCGTGAATACAAGGCCGACCTGGGCGAGCTGGTGTCCTGGGAGGCCGGCAAGATCACTCAGGAAGGCCTGGGTGAAGTTCAGGAAATGATCGACATCTGCGACTTCGCCGTCGGTCTGTCCCGTCAGCTGTACGGTTTGACCATCGCCTCCGAGCGTCCTGGCCACCACATGCGCGAAACCTGGCATCCGCTGGGCGTCGTCGGCGTGATCAGCGCATTCAACTTCCCGGTCGCGGTCTGGGCCTGGAACGCCACGCTGGCACTGGTCTGCGGCAACCCGGTGATCTGGAAACCGTCGGAAAAGACGCCACTGACCGCATTGGCCTGCCAGGCGCTGTTCGATCGCGTGCTGAAGAACTTCAGCGATGCACCACCGTACCTGAGCCAGGTGATCATCGGTGGCCGCGATGCCGGTGAAGCGCTAGTGGATGACCCGCGTGTCGCGCTGGTCAGCGCCACCGGCAGCACCCGCATGGGCCGTGAAGTGGCGCCGAAAATCGCCGCGCGTTTCGCCCGCAGCATTCTGGAACTGGGTGGTAACAACGCAATGATCCTCGGCCCAAGCGCCGACCTGGACATGGCCGTTCGCGCCATCCTGTTCAGCGCCGTCGGCACTGCTGGTCAGCGTTGCACCACCCTGCGCCGCCTGATCGCCCATGAATCGGTGAAAGAAGAAATCGTCACCCGCCTGAAAGCCGCGTACTCGAAAGTACGGATCGGTCACCCGCTGGAAGGCAACCTGATCGGCCCGCTGATCGACAAGCAAAGTTTCGACAACATGCAGGATGCGCTGGAACAGGCCCTGAGCGAAGGCGGTCGGGTGTTTGGCGGTGAGCGTCAGTTGCAAGACAAGTTCCCGAATGCCTACTACGTGTCGCCGGCCATCGTCGAAATGCCGGAGCAGAGCGATGTGGTCTGCCACGAAACGTTCGCCCCGATCCTTTACGTGGTCGGTTACAGCGATTTCCAGGAAGCCCTGCGCCTGAACAACGCTGTGCCCCAAGGCCTGTCCTCGTGCATCTTCACCACCGACGTGCGTGAAGCCGAGCAGTTCATGTCGGCAGTAGGCAGCGACTGCGGCATCGCCAACGTCAACATCGGCCCGAGCGGCGCGGAAATCGGCGGCGCGTTTGGTGGCGAGAAAGAGACTGGTGGTGGTCGTGAATCCGGTTCCGATGCGTGGCGCGGCTACATGCGCCGCCAGACCAACACCGTGAACTATTCGCTGGAGTTGCCGTTGGCGCAGGGTATTACGTTCGATTGAATCTCTAATCGAACAACGATCCCCTTGTAGGAGCGAGCCTGCTCGCGAAAAACGTCAGAACAACGCGTTTATGCAGCAAGCACGCGTTATCGTTGGCGTCCATCGCGAGCAGGCTCGCTCCTACATTGAATGAATGTGTTTGTTGGGTTTCTGTTGGAGTCTGGCAATGCCGTTACGCGAAGAGTGTCTGTGGGAAAAACTGACGCCGCAAAGGCCGGACAATTCGGCCCTCAAGGGTGAGGTTTCGGTGGATGTCTGCGTCATCGGCGCCGGGTTTACCGGTTTGTCGGCGGCGGTGCATCTGCTGGAGCAAGGCAAGACCGTTTGTGTGCTGGAAGCCCATCGCGCCGGCCATGGTGGTTCGGGGCGCAACGTCGGGCTGGTCAATGCCGGGATGTGGATTCCCCCGGACGAGATCGAAGCCGGGTTTGGCGAGGCGGTTGGCAGCCAGCTCAACCGCATGCTGGGGGCGGCGCCTTCCCTGGTGTTCAGCCTTGTGGACAAGTACAACATCGATTGCCAGTTGCGCCGCGAAGGCACGCTGCACATGGCGCACAACGCCCGCGGCGAAGCCGATCTGCGCAGTCGTGAAGAACAATGGAAACGTCGCGGTGCGCCGGTGGAGTTGCTCACCGGTCAGGCCTGCGAGCAAGCCACCGGCACGAAAAAGATCGCCGCCGCGCTGCTCGATCGCCGCGCCGGCACGCTCAACCCGATGGCCTACACCACGGGGCTGGCCAAAGCGGCCATCGGCCTGGGCGGTCAATTATTCGATCATTCCCCCGTCACCCGACTCGAACGTCAGGGCCAGCGCTGGTCTGTGCAAACCGCCCAGGGCTCGGTCATGGCCGAAAAGGTGGTGATTGCCTCCAACGCCTACACCGAAGGCGACTGGACGGAGCTGCGGCGCAATTTCTTCCCGGGTTACTACTATCAGGTGGCCTCGGCCCCGCTGACCGAAGACGCCGCCCGGCAAATTCTGCCCGGTGGCCAGGGTTCCTGGGACACCCGCCAGGTGCTCAGCAGTATTCGTCGAGACAAAGACGGTCGCCTGCTGCTCGGCAGCCTGGGTAATGGCAATCAGAAGCCGGCCTGGTTCCTCAAAGCCTGGGCCGACCGGGTGCAGCAGCACTATTTCCCGTACCTCAAACCGGTGGAGTGGGAGTGCACCTGGACCGGTTGCATCGCCTTTACCCCCGATCATTTGATGCGTCTGTTCGAACCCGCGCCCGGTTTAGTGGCGGTCACCGGTTACAACGGCCGGGGCGTGACCACGGGAACGGTGGTCGGCAAGGCCTTTGCCGATTACCTGTGTAACGGAAATCCTCAAGCGCTACCGATTCCTTTCGCGCCCATGCAGCCGTTGGCCGGGGTGGGCTTGCGCAGCTGTCTGTATGAGGCGGGATTCTCGCTGTATCACGCAGGCCAGTGCCTGCGGATCGTGATCTGAAGGTTGATTTTTGCAGTGGGAAGCGGCGCTTTTTCGATCTGCAGCTAGCCTGTAGTGGTGCGGGTTGTAGCAGTCCCGCACCAGCAGTGTGCACTTCGGTGACGCACGTTGTTACAGGCTGGTTGCACGTCGTTTAAAGCCGCGGTTGCAATGATGGCGCAGGTGGGTTGCGCCTCAAAAAAATAATGGTTTTACCTTCCACGGTCTAGACGGTTGCACGCCCAATGAAAATGGGATCGAAACAGTCGAAATAACAAGAAAGCAGCGACTTTTTTCAGAATAAAAAACCGATGGCACGGCCCTTGCTCTGAGCATTCAGTGAAGTTGTAGTGCCAATTAAAAAAACCAAGGAGCATCACCTCATGTCCCAGACGTTTTACAAGAAAGGCTTTCTGGCCCTCGCAGTGGCAACTGCGCTGGGTGTTTCTGCGTTTGCTCAGGCTGACATCAAGATCGGCGTAGCGGGACCAATGACAGGTGCCAACGCGGCATTTGGCGAACAGTACATGAAGGGTGCACAAGCGGCGGCCGATGCAGTCAACGCGGCGGGCGGGGTTAACGGGGAAAAAATCGTACTGGTCAAGGGCGATGACGCCTGCGAACCGAAACAGGCTGTGACGGTCGCCAAAGACCTGACCAACCAGAAAGTCGCCGGCGTGGTCGGTCACTTCTGCTCCTCGTCGACCATCCCGGCCTCCGAGATCTACGACGAAGCGGGCATCATCGCCATCACCCCGGGCTCCACCAACCCGGCCGTGACCGAGCGTGGCCTGAGCGCCATGTTCCGTATGTGCGGGCGTGACGACCAGCAAGGCATCGTGGCCGGCGACTACATCGTCGACGTGCTCAAGGGCAAAAAGGTTGTCGTGCTGCACGACAAGGACACCTACGGCCAGGGCCTGGCGGATGCCACCAAGGCTCAACTGGTCAAGCGCGGCGTAACGCCCGTGCTGTATGAAGGCCTGACCCGTGGCGAGAAAGACTTCAGCACCATCGTGACCAAGATCCGCGGCGCCGGCGCTGACGTCGTCTACTTCGGTGGTCTGCACCCGGAAGCCGGTCCTCTGGTGCGCCAACTGCGTGAACAAGGCCTGAAAGACGTCAAGTTCATGTCCGACGACGGCATCGTGACCGACGAACTGGTGACCACCGCTGGCGGTCCGCAATTCGTTGACGGCGTGCTGATGACCTTCGGCGCCGACCCACGCCTGCTGCCAGACAGCAAGACCGTGGTAGACGCCTTCCGCAAGGCCGGTACCGAGCCTGAAGGCTACACCCTGTACGCTTATGCTTCGGTTCAGACCCTGGCTGCAGCCTTCAACGGCGCCAAGTCCAACAAGGGCGAAGAAGCGGCTGCCTGGCTGAAGAAAAACCCGGTCAAGACCGTCATGGGCGAGAAGACCTGGGACAGCAAGGGCGACCTGAAAATCTCCGACTACGTGGTTTACCAGTGGGACAAGGATGGCAAATACCACCAGCTGGAAAAACAGAAGTAAGGGCTGACTCGATCGGCTGACTCCACAGTTCCCCTGTAGGAGCGAGCCTGCTCGCGATGACGGACTGACAGGCAACTCATTCGTTGAATGTTAAACCGCAATCGCGAGCAGGCTCGCTCCTACAGAGAGCGGTGGTGTGTCGGCTGATCGTGGCTGACATTGCTCCGACGTAAATCTGTATTTTCCTTAGAAGAACCGCACAGCCACATGTGCAGGTTCTCATTGCGTGAGATTGCGTTATGGATGGTATTTTCCTGCAGCAACTGGTCAACGGCCTGACCCTCGGGTCGGTCTATGGCCTGATCGCCATCGGCTACACAATGGTCTATGGCATCATCGGCATGATCAACTTCGCCCACGGCGAGGTTTACATGATTTCCGCTTACCTCGCGGCAATCAGTCTGGCTCTGCTGGCTTACTTCGGTATCGAATCTTTCCCGCTGCTGATGCTTGGCACACTGATCTTCACCATCGTCGTCACGGCGGTGTATGGCTGGGTCATCGAGCGTGTCGCTTACAAACCACTGCGCAACTCCACCCGACTCGCACCGCTGATCAGTGCGATCGGTATCTCCCTGATCCTGCAAAACTACGCACAGATCTCCCAGGGCGCGAAGCAACAAGGCGTTCCAACTCTGCTCTCGGGTGCCTGGCGCGTTGATATCGGTACCGGTTTCGTTCAGTTGACCTACACCAAGGTCTTCATTCTGGTCGCAGCGTTCGTCGGGATGGCCGCGCTGACCTACATCATCAAGTACACCAAGCTCGGCCGCATGTGCCGTGCAACCCAGCAAGATCGCAAGATGGCTTCGATCCTGGGGATCAACACCGATCGGGTGATTTCCTACGTGTTCATCATCGGTGCAGCGATGGCGGCCCTGGCCGGCGTGCTGATCACCATGAACTACGGCACATTCGACTTCTATGCCGGCTTCATCATCGGGATCAAGGCGTTCACCGCCGCGGTGCTCGGCGGGATTGGCTCGCTGCCCGGCGCGATGCTCGGCGGGATCATTCTGGGGATTTCCGAGTCGCTGTTTTCCGGTCTGGTGAACTCGGACTACAAAGACGTTTTCAGCTTCTCGCTGCTGGTCCTCGTTCTGGTCTTTCGGCCTCAAGGCCTGCTCGGCCGTCCTCTTGTGTCGAAGGTGTAAGCGATGTCTTCAACCACTAAAAAAACCATTGATATCAAAAAAAGTCTGGTTGACGCGATTCTTGCCGGCCTCATTGCCCTGATTGTGTTCGGGCCGATTGTCGGCGTCGTTCTCGATGGCTATGGCTTCAACCTGGAAACCACTCGGGTGGCGTGGATCGTGGCGATCGTCATGGCCGGGCGCTTTGCCCTGAGCCTGTTCCTGCAGACAGCCAAGGGCCTGAGAATCCTCGAGGGCTTTGAAACGACAGGCTCCGGGGTGCATGTGCTGGCGCCGGACTACAAGTCGCGGTTGCGCTGGATCATCCCGCTGATGATCGTCATCGCCGTGGTGTTCCCGTTTTTCTCCAACTCCTACCTGCTGGGCGTGGTCATCCTCGGGCTGATCTACGTGCTGCTGGGACTGGGGCTGAACATCGTGGTCGGCCTGGCCGGCCTGCTCGACCTCGGTTACGTGGCGTTCTACGCCATCGGCGCCTACGGCCTGGCGCTCGGTTATCAATACCTCGGGCTGGGTTTCTGGACGGTGTTGCCGCTGGCGGCGATCACGGCCGGTCTGGCCGGTTGCATCCTCGGTTTCCCGGTGCTGCGCCTGCACGGTGACTACCTGGCGATCGTGACCCTGGGCTTCGGTGAAATCATTCGCTTGATCCTCAATAACTGGCTGTCCTTGACCGGCGGCCCGAATGGCATGGCAGCGCCGTTGCCAACCTTCTTCGGCATCGAGTTCGGAAAAAGGGCGAAAGAGGGCGGAGTGCCGTTCCATGAGTTTTTCGGCATCGCCTACAACCCTGACGTGAAGTACTACTTCATCTACGCCGTGTTGTTCCTGGTGGTCCTGGCCGTGCTGCACATCAAGCATCGCCTGACCCGCATGCCGGTCGGCCGTGCCTGGGAAGCCCTGCGCGAAGACGAAATCGCCTGCCGCTCCATGGGCCTGAACCACGTACTGGTCAAGCTCTCGGCGTTCACCATTGGTGCCTCGACGGCCGGTCTGGCCGGGGTGTTTTTCGCCACCTACCAGGGCTTCGTCAACCCGACCTCGTTCACTTTCTTCGAATCGGCGCTGATCCTCGCCATCGTGGTACTGGGGGGCATGGGTTCGACCATAGGCGTGGTGATCGCAGCCTTCGTGCTCACTGTCGCCCCTGAGCTGCTGCGTGGTTTTGCCGAGTATCGTGTGCTGCTGTTCGGCATCCTGATGGTGTTGATGATGATCTGGCGACCGCGCGGCCTGATTCGGATCAGCCGTACCGGTGTGACCCCGCGTAAAGGAGTAGCGCCATGAGCGAAGTCGTACTCAGTGTCGAAAAGCTGATGATGCACTTCGGCGGCATCAAGGCGTTGAGCGATGTCAGCCTGAAAGTGCACCGCAACTCGATCTTCGCTTTGATCGGCCCCAACGGCGCCGGCAAGACCACGGTGTTCAACTGCCTGACCGGGTTCTACAAGGCCTCCGGCGGCAAGATCGAACTCAACATCCGTGGGCAACAGACCAACGTCATCAAATTGCTGGGCGAGTCGTTCAAACCAACGGATTTCGTTTCGCCGAAATCCTTCGCCAGTCGGCTGTTCTACAAGGCATTCGGCGGCACCCACCTGGTGAACCGTGCAGGCCTGGCGCGTACGTTCCAGAACATTCGTTTGTTCAAGGAAATGTCCGTGCTGGAAAACCTGCTGGTGGCCCAGCACATGTGGGTCAACCGCAGCATGCTGGCCGGTATCCTCAACACCAAGGGCTATCGCAAGGCCGAAAGCGATGCGCTGGACCACGCGTTCTACTGGCTGGAAGTGGTGGACCTGGTGGACTGCGCCAACCGATTGGCCGGTGAACTGTCCTACGGCCAGCAACGCCGCCTGGAAATCGCCCGGGCCATGTGCACCCGTCCGCAGATCATCTGCCTCGACGAACCGGCCGCCGGCCTCAACCCTCAGGAAACCGAAGCGCTGAGCGCGATGATCCGGCTGCTGCGCGACGAGCACGATCTGACCGTGGTGCTGATCGAACACGACATGGGCATGGTTATGAGTATTTCCGACCACATCGTAGTGCTGGACCACGGCATCGTCATTGCCGAGGGTGGTCCCGACGACATCCGCAACGACCCGAAAGTGATTGCTGCGTACCTGGGCGCCGAAGAAGAGGAGGTGGTATGAGTAAACCCATCCTCGAACTCAAGGATCTGGACGTGTTTTACGGCCCGATCCAGGCCCTTAAAGGCGTCTCGCTGCACATCAACGAAGGCGAAACCGTCAGCCTGATCGGCTCCAACGGAGCCGGCAAGTCGACCCTGCTGATGTCGATCTTCGGCCAGCCAAGGGCAGCCGACGGGCAGATCCTTTATCAGGGTGTGGACATTACCCACAAGTCGTCCCACTACATCGCCTCCAACGGCATCGCGCAATCGCCGGAAGGGCGACGGGTGTTCCCCGACATGACCGTCGAGGAGAACCTGCTGATGGGCACCATCCCTATCGGTGACAAGTACGCCAAGGAGGACATGCAGCGCATGTTCGAGCTGTTCCCTCGGCTCGAAGAGCGGCGTACCCAACGGGCGATGACCATGTCCGGTGGCGAACAGCAAATGCTCGCCATCGCCCGGGCCCTGATGAGCCGGCCAAAGTTGTTGCTGCTCGATGAGCCGAGCCTGGGCCTGGCACCGATCGTGGTGAAGCAGATCTTCGCCACCCTGCGGGAACTGGCCAAGACCGGCATGACCATCTTCCTGGTGGAGCAGAACGCCAACCACGCCCTACGGTTGTCGGACAGGGCGTATGTGATGGTCAACGGTGAAATCCGCATGACCGGCACCGGCAAGGAATTGTTGGTCAACGAGGATGTGCGTAACGCCTATCTCGGCGGGCACTGAGTCATTGTTGTTAAACACAAGCCCCGGCGCGCAATCGCCGGGGCTTTTTTACATCCCCCCAAACACCGCAAATCCCCTGTAGGAGCGAGCCTGCTCGCGAAGATCCCCAGGACAACGCATTTATCCAGAATGTTCGCGTTATCGTTGATGTCCATCGCGAGCAGGCTCGCTCCTACAGGGGGCGGTGGAAATTGTGGAAAACAATATTCCCAAGCTCGTAAAGCGCGACATAAAGCCGCTGCAAATAGTTGTTTTGTCACGGTTTTGACTTGTCCCCGTTTGCTGTGGAACCGGCTGTGAATAACGTGGGAGTAGCTGGCTGTAGGCCTTTTAAACCGTGGCTTGCAGAGGTGCGGTTGTTTTTTGATCAGGTGTTTTTGCGCAGCTTGCAAGCCGCTTTGTCAACCTTTTTGTTCGGGATGAAAATGCATGGAAACGACGTGGGCAAGCCTGTGGATAAGTCTGTGATTAAACTCTGGAAAGACTCGGCTGAAGGCCGTGGTTACTGGCTTGGCGCCATCGTCGGTTTGACCCGTCAGTCATGAAAATGGCCAAGGGCTACACAGCAGGCGGTTGAGGGTCAAGCAAAAAAGTTTCAAAACCCCGCGCAAAGCCTTGTGGATAGCGGCTTGCGGCTTTTCCACTTGCCCCCAAAGACTGTGGACCGGCCTGTGGATAACGTGCGCGCACATGGCTGTAGGCCACGCTGGTCAAGGGTTTGCCGGGATTGAGCATTTTTTGAACAGATTGAACGGTGGTTGCCGCTGTGAACAAGGCCGGGCATGCTGCCTGCTGATTTTCTATTCCAATGGCTGGCGATCAGTCGAAGCAAGGAGAACACGATGTCCAACACCCTGTTTATTACCGGCGCGACCTCCGGTTTTGGTGAAGCCTGTGCCCGTCGTTTTGCCGAGGCCGGCTGGAAACTGGTGCTGACTGGCCGTCGTGAAGAGCGCCTCAATGCGTTGTGCGCCGAGCTGTCGAAGCAGACCGAAGTCCATGGCATGGTGCTCGATGTGCGTGATCGCAAGGCCATGGAGGAGGCGATTGCCAATCTGCCGCCATCCTTTGCCAAACTGCGCGGGTTGATCAATAACGCCGGGCTGGCCCTGGGGGTTGATCCGGCGCCCAAGTGCGACCTCGACGACTGGGACACCATGGTCGATACCAACGTCAAAGGCCTGATGTACAGCACCCGTCTGCTGTTGCCGCGCCTGATTGCCCACGGTCGTGGTGCCGGTATCGTCAACCTGGGGTCCATCGCCGGCAACTACCCGTACCCGGGCAGCCACGTGTATGGCGCGACCAAGGCGTTCGTCAAACAGTTCTCCCTGAACCTGCGTTGCGACCTGCAAGGCACGGGCGTACGGGTCAGTAACATCGAGCCGGGCCTGTGCGAGAGCGAGTTCTCGCTGGTGCGTTTTGCCGGTGACCAGGAGCGCTACAACGCCACTTACGCCGGTGCCGAGCCGATTCAGCCGCAGGACATCGCCGAGACCATTTTCTGGGTGCTCAATGCGCCTGCGCACATCAACATCAACAGCCTGGAGCTGATGCCGGTGAGCCAGACATGGGCCGGGTTTGCGATCGAGCGTAAGTCTTAAGACCGCGTAACGGCCAATCGCGAGCAGGTTCGCTCCCACATGGATCGCATTGAACCTGTGGGAGCCTGCTCGCGAAGGGGCCGACTCAGGCGACACAAAGCTTCAGCTAGACTCCTCCCTCAAGCAGCCCGCCACGCCCGGCGGTCTAGAGGTTTTAGAGGAGATCAAGTGAGCAATCGAGGCGAGCAGTCGCTGCTCAAACAATCGACCTTCCTGATGCTCGCCGTGACATTCGCCGGGATCATCACCGGTTTTGTTTCGGGCGCCCAATCCATCCTGTTCGATGGCTTTTTTTCGTTGATCGCGGCCTTCATCAAGGTTCTGATGCTGATCACCGCCCGGCTGATCGCCAAGGAAAGCAATCAGCGCTTCCAGTTCGGCTCCTGGCACCTGGAGCCCATGGTGCTGGTGATCGAAGGTTGTTTCATATTCCTGGTGGCCGTTTATGCGTTTCTCAATGGTGTGTTCGGCATCATCAATGGAGGCCGCGAGGTCGAACTCGGTCTGGTGATCCTCTACGCGGCGGTGTTCACCGTCGTTGAGCTCATTTACTTCTTCTACGTCCGCCATCGCAATCGCACACTCAAATCATCGCTGATCCAGTTCGACAACATCAGTTGGCTGGTGGACGCGATGCTGTCGGCGGGACTGCTGGTGAGTTTCCTCATCGCGCTGTTGCTCAAGACTCAGGGTTACGACAAGTGGGCGGTGTATGTCGACCCGATGATCCTCATTCTGCTGGCCTTGGGCATGCTTCCTCCGGCGTTCAAAATCCTCGGCCCGGCCTTGCGCGATGTGTTGGGGATCGTTCCTGATCAACTGGACGACAAGGTGCGTCAGGTGATGGAGGTGGCGAAGGTCGAGCATGGTTTCGACGATTACATTTCCTACGTGCAGAAACACGGCAGGGCCTGTTTTATCGAGATTCACATCGTATTGCCGAAGGATTACTGGCTGGACGGTGTGGGGCAACTGGACAGTTTGCGCGAGGAGATTTCCGCGAAACTCGGTAAGCCGGATGCCGCGCGATGGCTGACCATCAGCTTTACCGGGGATCGCAAGTGGACTGAGTGATTGGATTTCACCTTGTGGCGAGATATTGCGCCAACCCGCGATAGCAGGTCGCCAGGTGATAAGGCGTGGTCGACGGCATGTCGCGGCGGCTGACTTCACCGTGCTCGTCACGGCATTCGTGCCAGCCGCCGGTATGCAGCGAGCGCTGCTGCAATGCTTGTAATTGACGCAGCACGACGGCCTCGTTATCCGGACGCAGCGTCAATGCGCGCAGGTACTCGGCCTGGGCCCAGATACGCTGCGTGGCGTCCCGGACGCCGCCATCCGCTGCAAAGTCGAGCATCGCCCGCACGGCACCCGTCTGCTGATCGACGCCCACTTGCTCGGTAAAGGCGAAGGCCCGTTCCAGATCGGCATGCAGCGTCGAATTGCGCAACAGCGGCGAGGATTCCAGCAGGAAATACCACTCGAACTGGTGCCCCGGCTCAAACCAGTTATCCACAGACCCCAGCGGCTTTTCCATCAACACGCCGTGCTGCGGATCGATGAAGCGCGCGTGCATGGCTGTGCATAACCCGACGAGCGCCTGTTGCACGTCGAGGTCTTCACGCACCGACAGGGTGGCGAGGAAAGCTTCGGCCAGGTGCATCAGCGGGTTTTGCAAAGGGCCGCTGTCCAGCGATGCCCAGTCGCGGTCGAGCGTGGCTTCGTACAGACCGTCGTCCGTGGCGAAACGCTGCGCGACCACTTCCAGCGAGGCGTTGAGCACCGACTCCACCAGCGGTTCGCGGACCTTGTCCCAGTAATGGGCGCAGGCGAACAGGATGAAGGCGTGGGTGTAGAGGTCCTTGCGCTGATCCAGCGGCGCACCTTGTGCATCGACGCTGTAGAACCAGCCGCCGTGCTCGGCATCGTGGAAGTGCCGCTGCAACGAGCGGAACAATGCAGCGGCACGTTCTTCGGCACCCGGCACCTGACCGATCAGGCTGGCAAACAGATACAACTGCCGCGCACAGGCCATGGCCCGGTAGCGTTGCGGTGGCAGCGGTCGGTGTTCGGCATCCAGCGCCTCGTAGGGCAACGCCATGTCGGCGTTCCAGCCCGGACCTTGCCAAAGCGGCACGATGACGTTCAGGAAGTGCTGTTGCACCGAGGCGAACAGGGCGGTCAATTCAAGCTGGGAGGCAGAACGGGAAACAGGCGGCATTGGCTGGCGTCGTCACGGCAGGGGCGATTGCGCGACATGTTAGCAGAGAGGCTGACCTGAGAGAGGCTGTGTCTGTCAGGCCGCCTTCGCGGGCAAGCTCGCTCCCACAATGGAGCTGTGCGCACAGGACCCA
This sequence comes from Pseudomonas sp. ACN8, assembly GCF_002303925.1. Lineage (GTDB taxonomy): Bacteria > Pseudomonadota > Gammaproteobacteria > Pseudomonadales > Pseudomonadaceae > Aquipseudomonas. The sequence goes on along the minus strand of NZ_MRCS01000046.1, from coordinate 20,607 downwards.
TGTGGGAGCGAGCCTGCTCGCGAAGGGGTCATCACAGGCAACAAAAAATCAACCCGCCAACAACCACACCCCGGTTGCCGCCGAAGCCGCGCCCGCCAGCCGTACCAAAGGCGCTGCGGCCTGCGGCAACACCCGCACCAGCGCATAACCCGCCGCGTGCAACACCGCCGTCGCCGCGACAAAGCCTGCGGCGTAGGTCCAGGGACTCGACATGTCCGGCAGTTCCAGCCCGTGCGCGACACCATGAAACAGTGCAAACAACGCCGTCGCACCCAACGCCATCACCAACGGTGGACGCACTGCCAGGGCAACCGCCAGCCCCAAGGCCAACACGGAAGCGGCAATCCCGCTCTCCAGTGCCGGCAGGTTCAATCCTTCAAAACCCAACAGCCCGCCAATGAACATGCTGCCGACAAAGGTGCACGGCAGCGCCAAACGCGCAGCACCTTGCTGCTGTGCCGCCCACAGACCGACCGCGAGCATCGCCAGCAAGTGATCGAGGCCGCCAAGCGGATGGCCGATACCGGCGATCAAACCGTTGTCGTCGTGCCCCGGATGGGCGAAGGCGAGGGCCGGAGTCAGCAGCAGGGTCAGAGCGCCGAGAATGCGTTTGAGTGTCATGGATAAGCTTCCTTGTTGAAGTCGTGATCAGGCCGCGGTCAGCAAACCCTGGCGTTCGATGAAGGCGATGATCTCTTCCAGACCCAGGCCGGTTTTCTGATTGCTGAACACGAACGGTTTGCCGTTGCGCATGCGCTGGGTGTCGCTGTTCATCATCTCCAGCGAGGCGCCGACCAGCGGCGCGAGGTCGATCTTGTTGATCACCAGCAGGTCGGATTTGCAGATCCCCGGCCCGCCCTTGCGCGGCAACTTGTCGCCGGCCGAGACGTCGATCACGTAGATCGTCAGGTCCGACAATTCCGGGCTGAAGGTGGCGGAGAGGTTGTCGCCACCGGACTCCACGAGAATCAGGTCCAGCCCCGGAAAGCGTCGGTTGAGTTGATCCACGGCTTCGAGGTTGATCGAGGCGTCTTCGCGGATGGCCGTGTGCGGGCAGCCACCGGTTTCCACGCCGATGATGCGTTCCGGCGCCAGGGCTTCGTTACGCACCAGAAAGTCGGCGTCTTCGCGGGTATAGATGTCGTTGGTCACGACGGCCAGGTTGTAACGCTCGCGCAGGGCCAGGCACAGGGCCAGGGTCAGGGCGGTTTTGCCGGAACCGACCGGGCCGCCGATGCCGACGCGCAGGGGTTGTGTGTTCATGTGATTCTCCAAAATAACAGACCCTAGGAACGGAACAGACGGCTGTACTGGCGCTCGTGGGCCATACACGCCAGGGACAGGCCGAAAGCGGCACTGCCGTAATGATCGGGGTCGATTCGGGTGGCGTTGTGTTGAGCTTGTTGAAGCAGCGGCAGCAGTTCGCTGGTCAGGCGTTGGGCGGCTTGCTGACCCAGGGGCAGGGTTTTCATCAGCACCGCTAATTGATTTTCCAGCCAGCTCCAGAGCCACGCGGCAAGAGCGTCCTGCGGGCTGATCTGCCAGGCGCGCGCGGCCAACGCCCAACCCAGGGCCAGATGTGGCTCGCTGCGTTGTTCGAGGAAGGCACGGGCGGGCGCGTCGAGTTCCGGCAAACCATTGAGCAATTGCTGCAGCGAGTAGCCCATCTGCCGGCTCTCCTGATGCAGTTCGCGGGTTTCGCGACTGGCGCGATGCGCTTCGCAGACCTGCAGCAATTCGTTCCAGTTTTCCTCGCTGGCGGCCACGCAATGGGCGAGCAGCAAGGGTGCTTCAAAGCGTGCCAGGTTCAGCAACAACTGATCGCTGATCCAGCGCCGGGCGCTGGCGGGGTCGTGAACACGGCCGTTATCCACAGCCATTTCCAGCCCTTGGGAGTAGCTGTAGCCGCCAATCGGCAATTGCGGACTGGCCAGGCGCAGCAGCGCCCAGGCCGGGTTCATGTGCGTACGCCGAACTGGTGCAGTTTCGGCGCATAGTTGAAGTCTTCATCGCCGTGGCGCGAATGATGATGACCACCGCCGTAGGCGCCATGTTCCGGCTGGAACGGCGCCTCGATGTTCACGGCAACGGCACCGAGTTGTTCGAGCATGGCCTTGAGCACGTAATCGTCGAGCAGGCGCAACCAGCCGTCGCCGACTTGCAGGGCGACATGGCGATTGCCCAGGTGATAGGCCGCGCGGGTCAATTCGAAGGCGTTGGCGCAGGTGACGTGCAGCAATTGTTCGGGGCGGGCGCAGACACGCACGATTCGCCCGTCTTCGGCTTGCAGGCATTCGCCGTCATGCAACGGCGGCTGGCCGCGCTCCAAAAACAACCCGACGTCTTCGCCTTCGGCACTGAAGCAGCGCAAACGGCTTTTGCTGCGGGCTTCGAACGTCAGGTGCAGCTCGGCGACCCAAACGGGTTGAGGGTCGATTCTGCGATGAATCACCAGCATCGGAAGGCTTCCAGCAGTGGACAATGCTCAGGCTAGAGCAAGGGGCTTGCCAATCGACGTGACATGTAGGAAATGGCTGTGGGATGGGGCGGATAAGTTGCGAGGGGATGGAGCTTTTGGATGAAGTTGGTGCGCTGTTTTTGATTTGCGCACCAAGTTGAAGCGGCGAGGTTCAATGTGGGAGCGAGCCTGCTCGCGATGGCGGTGGAACGGTCACATAGATGGTGGATGTCATGCCCTCATCGCGAGCAAGCTCGCTCCCACAGGGATTTCATCCACAGAAAGTTACTCGGTGCTACCGAGTCCTTGCCAGTGCTTCAGACCGATAAAGATGAAGCGCAATTGCTGGGTGATTTTCGCCTGGGGCGTCAGGTGCTCGGGCAAGGCCTCGGCTGGCGGATCGATGATGTCCGGCAGGGTGGCGAACACGCTCTTGACGATCAGGTCCGCCATGACGCTGAGGTCGGCGATCTCCAGATGCTGCAGTTTTGGCATCAGTGACAAATCCGCCGCCAGGTCCGAGCTGATGTTTTCACGCAAACGGCCGATGGCCTGGCGCACCGGCAGCGAACCACCGTACTGCTCGCGGGCGAGAAACAGGAACTGCGAACGGTTGGCGCTGACCACGTCGAGAAAAATCCGTACCGAGGCATCGATGATGCCGCCCATCACGAACTCGTTGTGCCGTACCAGGCGAATGGTTTCGCGGAATGTCTGGCCTACTTCGCTGACCAGCACCAGGCCCAATTCATCCATATCGGCAAAATGCCGATAGAAACCGGTCGGTACGATCCCGGCGGTTTTCGCGACTTCGCGCAGGCTCAGGCTGCCGAATCCTCGGCCGCCATCCATCAGGCGCCGGGCAGCGTCCATCAGGGCATTACGGGTTTGTTGTTTCTGTTCGGCGCGGGGCAGCATCGCAAGGGCGTTTTCTGGACAGGGACGCGGCGCACTCTAGCAAATCGGCTTTGCCGGCGTCGAACGACTGTGGTGGGATCAAGCGGGGAGGTGCGGCATTTATCAAGCGGACCACTAAAAAGTCAAAAGCCCAATCCGGGGATTGGGCTTTCTTTCAGGGCGGCCATGGGGCTTAGCTCACGGCGCTGTTGCGTTCGATCACACGGTCACCACCGCCTTCAGCGAGGGTTTGACCTTGTGGAGTGCGATCCGAACCGTCGGCGGCAAGGGTCTGGCCTTGAGGGGTACGGTCGGAACCATCAGCAGCCAGGGTTTGACCTTGTGGGGTGCGATCGGAACCGTCAGCGGCAAGAGTCTGGCCTTGTGGGGTACGATCGGAACCATCGGCAGCCAGGGTTTGACCCTGAGGAGTACGGTCCGAGCCATCCTGAGTGATCAGGCCTTTTTCTTTCAGGCGATCATTGCCGCCTTCGGCAAGGGTCTGGCCTTGTGGAGTGCGGTCGGCGCCATCGGCGGCGATGGTCTGGCTGAACACTGAGTGGTCTTGTTTCACTTGTGGGGTAGCCTGGTCGGCTGCTGGCAGGGCAAAAGCAGTGCTGGCCAGCATCGAGAGTGTAAGGCTAAGCAGTAGTTGGCGTTTCATGATCGTTGTGCTCCTCGGGGGTGCGAAACCCCACTTTTCACTTTTGTCGCCCAAAACAGTCATTGATTCCAAAGGTTTTTGTCAAAATGACTTCAAAGGAAATTGTCAAAATAAGTTAAAAATTGGGAGGGCTTGCCAAAATGCCCCAGCTTTGAGCGGCTGCGGCAACAGTGCAATTGTAGCGTGCCCGTTCGAATATTATTTCAATAAAGGTTTTGGAGTTATTGGCAATTGATACTGCCGATCTGTGCAAGTCGTGCGATCGAGCTGGTATAGTTAAAGTGGAATATGATCGGTGGTATATTCGTGTAATTCAGATTTCTTGATCATGACGTAGTCGCAATAGCCTTTCAGCGGGTAGTAAGCTTTAATTTTTTTTGTTTTTAATAAGTGTCTTGTGCATTTTCTTTCGTCTAGATATCTATCGCCCTGGGTATACGTGCAGTATTTATTGAGGATCCGCTCAATTTTTTTTACGTCGCTCTGAATGAGGTAGATGATGTACCTGATTTTAATCGGAGTGGTAAATCCAGAATGTAGAAAAAGTCGACCAAATGTTTTTGGGCTAATGTCATATTTTTTGCTTAGGTCGGAGGCCTTGACTAAGCAAACTTTTTGGTTTTGATTTGATCTTTTTTTTTCTAAGTGATATATTAAAGTATTTTTTGATGTCGCTGATCGCATAATAGCGTTGGCAGGAGGTGTCAACTGGAGGGCCACTGACGGGCATGATAGAGAGTTGGTTTAATATTCTAAAAACACAGGTAATAGAGACGTTTAACCAGCGGGCAACGGTCGTGGTATTGGCGAAACGCTTGTTGAAAGTGTCGACATCGCTTCGGTTTATAAGCCCGTAGCATTGATGGGCACTGTCCGCAAAATTAAGGAGGCCTGTTTTGATCAGGCAGAAAACTACGCTTTCGGTTACCTTCAATTTCCTGCATGTTTCGGCTACGGTATAGGCAATTTTTCGTTCACGAATTATCCGGCGCGTCGCCGTTGCACAGGCTAAGACTTTGTCGCGTGGATAAAAAGCAGCGGAATATTTATTTGGTTCTGGGGTCGTTATAGATTCAATTCCCATGCTGCGCAGTGTCGTGGACGCTTTCGTACGACCACAGCCTAAAATTTTTCCGGCTTCGGTAACACCTACATATTGCTTGTTGAACTCGTCGAGCACCGTTCTCTTTATATGAGAGCCGCCTCCCAGGCCTTGTCTTCGCACATTTTTGAGTATCCCCTGGTTAACAAGGAACCGTATTGTTTGAAATTTGAATCCAAGGTATCGCGCTGCCAAAGCAGTGGGTAGCCAAACCTCTCCTTCCTTAGGGACGTATCGTCTGAGTGAGTGCCGAGGGCATTTGGGGCTTACTCTGCCTGGTTGAACATTTCTCTTGCACCATTCAATTATTGATTCACTCGATTGAATATTCAGGAGTTGAGCGTTAAGGTAGGGATTTGAAAAACCCAATGAAGGTGGTTGTACTTGGGAAATAGCCATGCGAATATCTTTTTCGGAGATCTGATTTTGGGCTGATAGTAACTGTATTGAAATAAGATTCTCTGAAAATTTTTCTACGTCATGGGAGTCAAAGTAAATCTTGTGCATGTCCCACTTTTTAGTAAGAAAATTCTCATCGATCAGGCTTTTTACTACTCCTTTGTGAAGTATAAATTTTTTTTGAAAGTCTTTTTTGAACAGGCCGTCAATTGTTTTTTTTGTTTTCTTGAAGCCGTTTTTTAGCTTGATTGATAACATTTTTGCAGCAATTGTTTGCGCTTCCTTCCAGCTATATCGGGTGTGCCTGAGGCGAGTGTCTACGATCTGTATAGCGTCTACGGCGGTTGACCATTGGTTTTCTTTTATTTTAAGCCAAACCATAATTTGAGCTCTAGTTAAGTAAAAATCACCCACTGACTGTAAGTTTTGGGCTATGTGTTCGGGTGTTTGGGCAGTTTTGGATTTGAGGAATTCGTATACGCATGCGCGTACTTTTACATCATTGAATCTGGCGAGTTTCGCCGCGAGAATGCGTTTGGGTATCTCCGGATAGTAAAATTCCAAAACACGCAGGTGAGTCATGAGGCCCAACATGTTATCTTTCATTATGCAAAACGCTATCGATTGCAGACACCTGTCTGTGGGGCATTTAGTGTCTCTTCCTAATGGGTATTCTAGTTTTCTAAGGACACTCATTAGGTGCTGGAACTCCTCGGTGGCCCCCGCTCTAAATATACTTAGCAAGTTTCGTTCATTCTCTGCCTCATCCCAACTGCAGGTTGGTGATATCAAAAGATAATCGCACCCGCACTTTTCCACCAACGGCACGCTCCAATGAAGACCGCGACGACAGTTTGGGCATTGCGTCAGATATTCGCGATTGTGATAGGGGCAGTAGCAGGCAAGCTTGAAGTCTTTGATGAAATGCTCGTGGCCCTCTCGCCAGCATTCGGAACAATACGCGACTGTTCTCCTGCGGATCATGTCGGCTTCTACCGTAATTCCCGCAATGCTTAGCGGTGGACTTTGTTCTAGAATGCCAATTCGCTTATAGAAGCCGCTGAGAAAATCCGCTCCTGCCACGCCGGCTTGTCTCGCAATATGTTGAATGACTGGGTGAGATTGGGATAATGGGATACTGTGATACCACGCGTCACCAAAGAGATGCTGGTAATCCGAGTTACAAACACAACCATGCTTGATGGCCATGCGTTTTAGCATACTTGTTGGGCTTTCTTCGGGTAAAGGCTGAGGAATGAATAAAATATTACTCATCGCGACTCTCCTGATAGTCCTGGATTAATTTAAGCGAGTCATCATAAGTCAACGCATAGGGGTTGCCGTCTGCTAGGTTTTTTGGCAGGTCAACACACTGGCAGGCCGCATAGAAATCGCTCGCTTTCAGTTCGTGCGGAGCGGCTCGGCGCAAGCAAGTTTTCAATGCGTCGTTAATAATTAAACGCATCTTTTTCAAATTGCCGCAGGTACCCACATAGAGTGGCGCGGCGATGGTGGGGTCGTTTAGATGAACCCCCTTGGCGAGCGCTGCAATGTCGTACATTACGGTATCTAATTGTTTCAGTGTCGCCAGAAGGGCGGAGTTGGCGCCTGTGTCATAAGCGAAATGTGATAGTTCCGCAAAATACGGGTATCGACTTTCAAACGCCTCATTTTCACGTCTTATATCTCGGCAGAGTTCGGTGCCAGAAAGGATTACTGGAATTCCAACGCCATTGAGAAGTGAGACAATCCATTGCAGAGAGTCGAGACGAACCTTCTCGGACACCGTGGTAATACAGAGGCGCTGAATTTCATCGAGAAATATTATCTTTACCTGGCACGTTTTCAAGCAAGTAATGAGCTGATGCGTCAGTTTTTCGATGTTGCCATTGGGCGTGACGTCAATGAGATCACGGAGCATATTGGTGATTAAGCCTTTGACGGTCGTCGGCGAGGGCACTTCGCAATAAAAAACGGGTAGATTGGTATAGGTCCCATCGTCACGGCGAATCATCGCGTTGCCGTTATGCAGCTTTTGAAAATAACGACAAAGCGTGGATTTTCCGGTACCGCTTGGCCCGCAAAGCAGGGCACATACTGGCTCACCCAACGCTTCAGTGTTTTCGATCGCGTTCTGGATTTGTGAGCACGCGTGTCGATAGAGGGGATGGAAAACAATTTTGCTTTTGAATGCTTGAATGATTTTTTGGACCTCGGCTTCCATGGCAATGCACCTCGGTATGGTCAGTAGGACTTACGGGCTGCAGGGTGGAGCGGAGCAGTGCGCTGGATCCACCCAGGCGGTGGCGGTGCCCGTTATTCGATGGCTGGATACAGCGCTTTCATCGCGGCAAACGGAGCGTTTCTGCCTGGGCAGTCAGATGGGGGACGGAGCGCGGTGGCGATCGAGGCTGACCCCAAGCTTTAGCGCAATGGTGTGCGACCGGCGCGGGTGAAGCAGTGCGCAGTAGGCTGTACATGGCGTCAAACCTCCACCGACGAATAATCGTCCGGGGTATCGCCGTGATGGCGATAATCAACTGGCGTATTAGGTTTGGTTCTCGTTACCCGTGCGGGGCGTTTGGGTTGTTTTGGGAGCAAGCCCTTTTCCGCAGCACGTTGACGCTGGCGCCGTTGGGCCGGGGTTTTGACCTTGGCCAGTTCACGCAACAGGGTAATTCGAGCGCGTTGTGCCTTGCGCGGATTGAAGGTTTCGCGTTCCGCCTTCAGACGTTTAAGAATCAATTGATGCAGGTGCAGGGTCAGTCCTTCCTGGTAGTCGGGATCGACTGCCTGCAGCTCAAGTACCTCGTCGGGATAGCTGGGATGGCAGGCCCAAGCCCGCCCGAGATCACTGGGGTCGTAATAGACAAGCAGCTTGTCCACTTTCGGTTGGCGGTTCGCCAGGTACGGCACAGCTGGTCCGGTCCAGAACAGCGATTTGTACCGCAGCCGACCTTGTTGGGCGGAGGCTTCGAACGCACTTAAGAAATGCTGACGCAGTTCCGAGGGTGAATAGCGCCGCGGCGCGAACATGGGCGAGTAAGCCGCCTCCCAGGCCAGTCGGGGAGAGGTGTTCAGACTGCTGTGCACCCGTTCGCAGTACACCTCGTTCACCCAGCGACGGAAGGTATCTCTGATTTCTTCGATGGTCAGGCGCGCGTTTTTTTCAGCGTCGTAATCGCCACGGCTGGCTATGTTGGAAAAGGTCGTGCCGGGCATTGCATGGGCAATCTCCTTCGACCAGACGCCAAAAAAGGCTTCCACGTGAGGTTTTTGATTGCCGGTGGCCGGTTCGCAGTAACAAACCTCACCGCCCAGCAGCGTGATAATCCGACGAAGGTTATCCGCCACGAACTCGGGGCCACTGTCGAAGACGTAACGTAGTGCGACACCCCCGTACATATTGTCGCTGGATAACGACAGCTTGAGCGCCCGCAGGGTGGTGTCCAGGGAGGGCGGGTTAAAGCCGATGCTCCAGGCGTAGGGCATCCGCGTAAGGACTTCTAGGAAAACGGTCAGGTACGGGCGACCGATCACCTCGCCTCGATCATTCACGACCATTACGTGCATCTGTTGAGTGTCGGCCTCCACCAGTTCGAACAGGCGCCCCGCGCTTGGCCGTTTACGGGTCCAGCCTTGCTTTTTCTGGGCGTACTTACTGCCGTGCTGGGCACAAGCCGTTTCATACGCGTCCAGTTCTCGCAGGATCCGATTGAGGGTCGATGTCGAAGGTATCTTCAGCCGGTCGTGTTTGGGTCTGCCCTCGTTAAACGCTTCCAGTTCCAGGACAATGGCATCGATCACTTCGGTTTTACAGGCGGGTTCTGATTTCAGATAGAGATCTTTAACCTGCTGCTTGATGATCTGCTGAATTTCCCACGGCTGGTGGTCCAGGCGATGTTTCATTTTTTGTTTGCGGCCCGGGATGAGCGACAGATAGCTGTAACCCGATTTGCAAAAGGTTCGGACCCAACTGCGTGCCGTGCTCAGGCTGGGCGGGCAGATATCGTTGATCTGCTTTGCCAAGCGCTGGATCACTGACTGGGCGCGTCGCGTTGGCATTCGGCCATGCAGTTCGTCCATCAGTCCCCGGGTGTAGTAACAATGGCGGTCGAATACAACAGCGTAAGGCTTGGGCAGACCGGCGATGATTTTTTGCGGATCCTGCTCAATCGGCGCTTCCTGATCTTTAACGAGGGCGCCACGCTTCATTGCGCGAAGCAGAATGTCCCAAGTCTGGCGCAGCACGATCCGGCGGCCCTCGATCGCGCGCAGTTGTACGCATTCACCCTGCCGGTCGACAACCTGCATCCGTTGGCCGCGATAGCGGTAGTGTTCACCGATTTTGAATTCAAAGATGTCCATCACGGCCTCCGTAAATCATAGTTTGCAAGGTGAGTTGTTCTTTGAGGTTGGTCCACAGTTGGTCAAGGAAGATGGCGTGACAGATATCGGCAGACGTCGCACCGCCGGCGAACAGAGCGCCGAAAGTCGCACGCTGTTCAGGCATCGCCATCACTTGGGCGCGTACCTGTTCTGCCGCTCGTTGGGAGCTGCCAAAACCCTGGTGGTAGAGGGCCCGCAGGTTGTAGCTAACCTGTGGATGGGGAAGGTCAGAGGCCTCCAGCCAATGAAACAACAGCCCCTTATCTCGAAGCATCGCTTCCACGGCTTGCTTTTGGTCGCGGACCAGCGCCTCCGGCTGATCGTCGGACGGTAGGAATTTGAGATAAATCGGTGGCCCGCTACTCAGCGTGACGAGAAAGTCGGCCTTGTAGCGCCGTGCGCCGCCGCACACAGTGGGCGGTCGGCAGTGGTAGCTGAGAACATCCGGGCGGTATTCCAGATGGACACAGTAATTAGCCTGCTGCAGGTTGCCGCAAGCTACGGCCCCTCCATTTTTTCGCGAAGGAAAAAACGTGACTCGACTGCCCGGGCGACCTTTGGTCAAAGGTGCACGGGTGAGGTTTTCCTCGGGACGGTTGCGTGAAGCCAACATGATGGTTCTCCTCAAGGGGGAGATGAATGAGCAATGACGGCGGCAGACTAAAGGCCATCCGCAGTACCCGACCGCCACTGACGGTTGCTCGGTGACGGTGACGGTGCCGCGCGAAGCGGGGCAGACCCGCTTCGCGCTGGTCAAGGCGCTCGGCTCGCTTCGCCGCCAATAGGTTGCCGTGGGGCAGTCAGCGTGACGGGCAGAGATCGCTAGCGGCGCTTATCGGCGCCAGTACGCGAGGGGGGGGTGCCACTCACGTCGGGAGACTCGGGCGAGCTGTGCGATGCCCCGTGTTAATGCCGGTGCGTTCGTCGCCGAGCCAGTTCAAACAGTGAGATGCCCATCGTGGCTTCAAGCAGTTTCATTTGCTGCTCATCGTTACCGGCGATGAACGTCGTATGAACCAGCGGGGGGATTCTTGACAGCATGCGGTATGCCGAGCGCCCGTACGGACGAAACACCCACCACACGACGATGCCTAGTTGCCCATCGCCGTCGGAACAGTGGGGCTGGTCTTGGATGGGGTAACGGCTTCGGGCAGTCTGTGGGATAGCAGCGCTATAGGGCGTGCCGAGCCGCGCATGCCATTGCGTGATGGTGGGCATTGGCGCGTACTGGGAGCGGAAACGGTATGGCAGTCGATGGGGATACATATGCATGTCCTCCAGCTGACGCGGCGGAATTGCCGCGTCGGAGGTCTATTTTATTTCGCTAGGTACCGTGAATCAGTCGACTAAAACAGCGTCGACATGTGCATAGACGCAAGCTATTTCCATGCGATATCAACAGTTTACGTAACTAAAACTTGTGCGTTGCCCCCACGCCATAAGCCAGCAGTGGTGTCGCCGGAAATGAGTCGATTCCACTCATAGACGAAAGCTATGCGTGGTAAAAATCAACAAGTTAGCGAACAAAAGTTTTCGCATCACTTTTTGTGATGTCTGGAATTGCCCACCTCACATGGCCTTATGAGAATGTCGGGCTGACTGGCGAGTCCTACATACCGCTCTATAGTTGTGTACCGGGGTAATTGGTGGGGGTGTGAGGTGACAAAGTGTCGACACTTAGCCTTAAATCAATCTGCCGCTGCCGGAACCGGTTTGTCGGCGCTGAACTCTACCGACTGACGGGGGCTCGTTCGCCCAGCGAATTTGCGTTGCGCTGTGATCAGTTGGATCGCCCTCATCTGTACGCGGCACCGAGTGCTGCTGGGGCGGAGTCACTGCATCGAGGTAACCCCAAGTGGCTGCGGTTGCTGGACCACGGGATCAAGCTGCATGCAGATAGCCTGAACCGTCTGGCCGCGGTGTATCCCGAGATGGAGGTTGTCCGCAACCACCCCTTGTGGGACGTGCTCAGTTGGGACAGCGACGATAGTGAGGCGCCCTTTACCTACCTGAAGCACCTCAGGCCGAACTGCCGTGCACTGGAACGCTCCAGTTACTTGTGCCGTACCAATGCGCGGATGAAAGGGGCGCTGGGTGTCCCCGATTGGACGAAATTGGCGATGCCCCTGGCCTTGTTGGACAGTTCCGCGTTGGGCCATCACCCTCAACAACGTTGGTTACACGCCCATTTCAGCCATTATTTGACGATCGCCTCGCTGTCGCCGACGTACCAGCGCTGTTTTCCTGATCTGTGGGCATTGGTTGATCAATGGCTGCAAGCCAGGGGGCTGGGCGCCGACGCCTCGTCGTTGAAGTGGCCCATCGATGCCGGCGCGTTCGAGTATCAGCAGGCTCTGAGTCAACTGACGCGCAAGGAACTGATGGATCGCGGCTGGCTGCCGGAAGCGGATCTGCCTACGCGGTGCGCTTTGGCCATGCTCTGGTCGCTGCACCTGGGCGGCACCCCACTGAATGAACAGTTGGCACGCAGCTACAGTCGGGGTGGACGGCGCTGTCCGGCGCCGCTTCGCCACTTGATGCGCGACCTGGATCCGCGGCTCAACGTGGCCGTGTAACTCGCAAACATCAGCGGCTCGGCACTGCTTCTGCGCGCACGGAAGGTGTTGTCGGCTGGGGTGACGGAGCTCCGCCAGGCTCAGGCGCTGGGGGCGGCCGCGACTCCAGCAGCCGCTGCAGGTGGGTGATTTGCCGCTGCTCGTTGCGAATGTAATGAGCATCTCCACGCTGCTTGAGGAGGGCGGCGCGCAATCGGCTGCGCAGGTCGACTTGCTCGGCCTGCCACTGCGCCTGCGCCTCTTGGTGGGTGTGAGCCCGTTCCTGCCAGGCGGCCTGGGCCTGGCGAAATTCCTGGGCGTCGCTCGACGCTTGTCGCGCCGTCAGCCGGGCCTCGGTGAGCAGCCGCTCATTGTCACGATTGAGCTGGGCGATTTCTTCCTGCTTCTGGAGCAGGGTCGCTTGCAGGGTCCGTTGTTCCCTGAGCAGTTGTTGCGTTTGCTGGTCGTAGCGATCGAGGTCCTGTTCGCGTTGTGCACGTTGCTGTTCGCGATAGTGGTCCAGTGATGCCTTCAGATGTTCGCAGCGCTCGTTGAGCGATTGGACCAGCAGATCCCGCTTGCTGAGCTCCTGCTGCAACTCACTCATCTCCAGCTGCTGAGAATTGTAAATCCCCTGTAATTCATTCGAACGCATCTGCAGTTGCTGTTCACGAGCGCGGTACTCGACTAACTGGCTATCCAGCTGGCGCACTTGTTCTTGCAACGCGTCGATCAGTTCGCGTTGTTGCGCCTGGGCTTGCGCATGTCGCCGCCACGCGTCGTCGACCCGCGTCTGGTCTTCGCTCACGGCCTGCCGGGCTTGCTCCTGAACACGCTCGGCTACACTTGCCACGAGGTGCGCCAGTTCGTCGTTGAGGGCCACCGGCACGGTCGACGTCTCGGGGGCGCTGAGCTCGCGCAGGTAGCGCAGGATGGTGCTCTTGGAACCGGTATTGCCCAGCTCCACGCGCACCGCGTCGATACTGGGACGAACGCCGCGGGCGATGAGCGCTTCGCGGGCCATTCGCACCAGCGCCTTGTTGATGCCTCCACGAGCCATGAGCGGTCTCCTACTATTTCGTAGCGTGTTACGAAGTATGGAAGTACACCCGTACAAATGTCCTGTGGGGAATGGAGGCAGGTGACGAACTGACGTGCGTGAATGCTGATTTCTCAAACGTGAGAGGCGTTTTGGGCAATATTCGGCTTATCAGGGGTATGCGAGGAGGGTGGGTGGCGTGACGGCCCCAGTGGATCGGTACGTGAAGGCGGCGCGACGGGCGAGTACGCAGCGCCGTTACCTCAGTGCGCTTGAACATTTTGAAGGGACGTGGCAAGGCTTGTTGCCCGCGTCCAGCGAAAGTGTCGCGCGCTATCTGGCGACCTATGCGGAGCAGCTCTCCAGCTCTACCCTGTATACGCACTTGGCCGCCCTGGCGCAGTGGCATAAACGCCATGGTTTTGTGGACCCGACCAAAGCGCCGCGGGTGCGTGATGTGCTGCGCGGCATACGTGCCGAGCATCCCCAACCGGTCAAACGAGCCGAGGCGCTGCAACTGCAAGCGCTTGAGGACTGCATCGGCGGATTGCAGGCGCAGGCCAACTCCACGGTGGCCGCAGAGCGACTGCGCGCCTGCCGCGACCAGGCGCTTATCTTGCTCGGTTTCTGGCGCGCCTTTCGCAGCGACGATCTGTGCCAGCTACGCGTCGAGCACATCAAAGTTGATACGGGAGCCAGCCTGGAAATCTTCCTCGTCAGTGACAAAACCGATCGTGCGCATCAAGGGCGGACCGTCATGGTGCCGGCGCTGAAGCGTCTGTGTCCGGTGGCGGCGTACGAGGCCTGGTTGGCGGCCAGCGGCCTGCAGCAAGGACCGGTGTTCCGCGCCATCGACCGCTGGGGACATGTCAGTGCCGAGGGACTGAATTCGAACAGTCTGTCGCGGCTGCTGCGTATGGCCTTTGCCCGCAATGGCCTGGATGGCGAAGGTTACAGTGGCCATTCGCTGCGCCGCGGATTTGCGACCTGGGCCAATCGTAACGAGTGGGGGGCTAAGGACTTGATGGATTATGTCGGTTGGCGGGACGTGCAGTCAGCGATGCGTTACATCGACACCACCGCACCTTTCGGAAAATGGCGACGGTAAGCGTGGCAGTGACGATGACCGGTGTGGTGCCTGCTTGTGACACTTTTTCACGGTCAATCGCCGGACTCATTCTTCTTGGCGTTCGCCTCCTCGAACACGCGCTGATGGCTTAATACGCTTGGTTTTTCAGAATACTCAAGTTGCCGTTGAGAAGTAACTATGTAAGGATCCATGTTAAAATGAATAAGGTTTGAGATTTGTGCGATCCTTTGCGCGATTTTTCCATTCCACCTCCATGTTGCAAATTATAAGCGTTATTGTCCTAACTTTGTCAGACAACATGTCAGCCGACTTAGGTTCAATATATGAAAATCTGATCAAGTTTTCGGTAGATTCAAGTATTTCCCAGGATAGACCATTTCTTTCAGAGTATTCGCGAATAGCAGATGATATGTGTGCATCCAAAGCGCGTAAATTTCTGTCGTGACAGAAAATAATTACATACAGCTGAAAGTACCTGCCTGAGTCTAAGTACTGATTTTCGCTGTACCTATCAAATAGCTGGTTGATAGCTGATGTAATTTCCTTGGTGATGTCGGATTTTTGCTTGATAAGCTTCGACTCAATGATCGAGATTGTCTTTCTTTCTTGCTCTATCGTAATATCTGATCGGCCATTGCCTACCCGGGATTCGCACCTTACCATGATGCGAGAGTGAGGATTTCGATATATACATTGTAAGTTGCTTGCGAGTATTGCTGAAAGATTTTCCTCTCCAAAAGTAGTGTCTAAGCTTTTAGGCTTATTCCCTGATAGCGCATATAGTGCATTATTTCTTTTTAGTTCGCTGAGGCAGAACAAGATATTCCCATCAAGGTCCAGTCGCTGAGTGATTCTGTAGAACATCAGCCGCAAACCCCTGTCCACCGATATCATTGCCTGATAGGATTCGACAAAATAAGTTTCTTTTTGCTTGCGGAGCGCTAAGGTGTTAACGGTATTGGATAGTTTGGTCCTGACTCGCTTGACATCTTCCAGGCGCAGCTTGTCCCATCTGAGTCTGCTTATGTCTAGAATATCAAACCTAATTGACTCTATTGCGGAAAGGCAATCATTTAAATCTTGTATGATCTCGTATCCATTCTGTGTGTTGTTGGTTGATTCAAGGCTCTTTATGGCCCCTTTGACTTTCTGCGTACACCAGTCCAAAGTATCTCGAGTGTCAATGTATTCAAAGCGCTCGGAATTAACCTTATAGCTTAGCTCGACAATATTAGCCTGTCTTAAAACCCCCTTTGACAGTTTGGAGAAATCGTTGTGATTGAGTATCAGGGTGGCAGGGTATGGCAAATGTATTTCATCGAAGCTGTAATTGGCTATGCATATAGTGCGACTGAGGTTGGTGATGTGGATAACAACCGTATCTGGACTTGATGAATGGTAGTAGACAATGTCATTCATGCGGTCGAGGAGTTTTAGTATTTTTCCCTCAATGGATTTTGAGTTCCAGATTTCAATCAGCAAGTGCTTTTCTATTTCGCCAATTATCTGATTGTATATGAATGAGTTGGAATGTTTGAGGTTTTTGGTCTCCATTTGAATGTTGGCTATGTGCCTGTGCAGCTCTCGTAAGTAATCCTCTTCTAGAAGTGTAAGGTGTGAGATGTTGGATTCTTTGAAAGGGAAACTTTTGTGAGTGATGAAGTTTACAAGGGAGCTCTTTGAGCGGCGGTCTCTTATATTGTTCCAGTCGTCAATTAGTTGATGTAGTGCATCTAGATAAACTTTGGTGCTTTCAGCTCTGTCGTTACATAAAAAATACTTGCGATCGATTTCTCGCTCGATCTCAATGTTTCGTTCAGGGGCTGAAGTAAGTAGCTTCTCAAATTCGTCGGTAAACATCTGCGATGGCTCGCTCTATTCAAAACAGGCAGCAGGGGGATGTATGTCGTAAGGATCCAAGCATTGTCTACTCCCGATTAGAAATTAATAGAGGAGTGCGCTCAAATAAGTGCTTTAGTCCTATGGTTTCTATGCTCAACCGCCTCGCTTGGATACGTCTTCAAGAAATGTAGTCGATTCTTTCACGGTAACTTCCCAAGTCTATCAAATCGCTATGGTTGGCTGCTAGCCGTATTTCGGAGGCGCTGCGTCGGTATTATGAAACGCTAGATCTAGATATCGGTGCTCCTCGGATGGCGTTGGAGCGATTACGCTACTTGCTGAGTCGCTATTCCAGGCCGTGACGTATTACCAGCTCAGGGTCTTTGGGCTGCCGAGTGACGCTCTGCACTGAACAGCCAGCGAGATTCTGTTACGAGCGCCTTCATCGGGTCGACTCAATCCGATCGCGACCGGCTGAGACCGGCCAAGAGCAGATATTATTCGCTCACTTGGAAAACTATCGAGAATGATAGCGTTAGATAAGTGCTATTTATCTCTTCGTTTTGATGATGATCTTATCCTCGGAAGTCTGTGCCGTTTGATTCGCCAGCGGGGTAAGCGCGACTTCACGTCGCGCTGGCATGGACAAGAGGCGTGCATGCTCTTTCTCTGGCCATCTTTGCGCAGCGAGGCCGCCGCGCCGTTTGGCGATTGGCCGCGTTGAGCAGGCCTGTTTGACGGAGGACAGAAGGGCTCGCTTGTCCAGCAACGCGGCATTGGCCACGTTGCTGGATACTTGGTTAGAAGTTAGAGCGTTGATAGCGGATCGTGTGGAAGCTCAACTCGCCGTCACCATCGAACAGTGACTCCTCCAGGGGGTTGGCCACCCCGTTGAGGGTCGGATCGAACGCTGGTCCCCTGGCCTGCAAGGTTGGCGCTGCCTGTAGCTGCTCGGACAGCCCTTGGACGCGCAGGATCTGCCCTTCGCGGATGGCTTTCTTCAGCAACTTCAGCGGCTGGCGTTCCACCAGGTTGAGTAAGGCTGGTTCAATATTGCAGTACAGCGTCTGCTTGTCCCCATCGCTTTGGGTCACGCGCCGGCTGATCAGGTGGGCACTGTGGAAGATTGTCTGTTCGATACAGTTCATCGACAGGCTCAGATCAACACGGGCGTGGTCGGCCGGCAAGTCAATGCGCATGGCGTACTGCGCACCGAACGTAGCGTGCTCGTAGCGAATGAAATCCCCCTTGTGCACCCGTTCCAGCACTTCCATGGCAAGGTCTGGATTGTCGGTCTGCAGGGTAAGGAGCGTTTCATTGGGCTCGGGCTTGATCTCCACCCGCAATTGGCATTCCAGGGTGAAGCGGCAGGCGGGGCTGATGAATAACAGGTCACCCCAACCATGCACGGGCGCGCTGATCCAGCCGGCGGCCGCCGCGCCGCCCAGCAATCCGTTGCACAGCGCCTGGTGATAGTCGGCGTAATCCCAATTTTGATGTTGGGCTGGTTTGGGCACGACCAGCATCTCGATCTGCAGCAACCGGCCACCGAGCAGAATAACTTGATAGCGGTTACTGTCTTCGTCCGGGAACTGGATGTACTGCCGACGCAACGGCGGGTGCATCACCGGCTCAGCGCAGGGCACGCCGAACACCAGGTAGGCGTGGCCCTGGTAGAGGAACGGAATGAATTCCTCGCCCTCGTCATTGTAGTGGCGTTCCTGCGACCACCCTTTCAGACACTGGGCAAACCACCGAGCATGCTGTTGCATGCGCGCACACTCGGGAATCAGCGGTTCCACGAAATCTGGCAGGTCGTCCCAGTCGTCTCCACGTTGATACTCGAACAGGTAGTCTCGGCTCGCTTGATACCACGGAGCGACCTCCCACATGATTTTGAGGTCGTCGCCAAAGGGCTCTGCAGTCACTGGTTCGACGGTGATCTCTGCATCAAAGGCAAATAACCGCGGCCAGAAAATCCGGGTTCCCAACAGCTGTAGATCCGCCCCGTTAACACAGACTCGACTTTGAATCACTGCCAGTGGGTCCGGCCCCATCTCGGTGGGTAGCCACTCACTTGGCGTGATGGCCTGCAACACATCCGTAAGCGCCACTGGGTTGCCCGGTACCGCGAACACTTGCCGCAGCGCTTCGCAGAGCTCTGGCAAGTTGCGGTTGGTGATGATCAATTGGCTGACCGAGGTGGCCAACGGGCACAGATGCTTGGCCAGATATGCTGTTGCGCTCGGGGACTGGGGCAATTCGGCCAGTTGCAACGCACCTTGAAGAGGGGGCTCCTGATCGAGTCGGGTACACAGATCCGCCCAATCGGCACAGCCATAGGGGCCGCGCGCTAAAACGTATTTGGCAGTGGTCAGATCGATAACGAACAAATTGCGCAGGCGCTTGGCCTGCACTTTGATGGTTTCGCGGCGTGTAGTTGGTACCATAAGTTTCTCCGTTGCTCCCAAGGAGCGACATCGGAGACGCCCACCCGCCATCCCCGATGCCCGGAAGAGGCTTAGGTCAAGAGATTGCTGTGATGATCATGGTTCGATCCGGTTAGCTGCGGCCGGTGAGGCCTCAAGGGGTGGGCAGCCCGTCGACCATGTAGCGACGTGTGGACAAACTAGCGCAAAGTGATTTGGGACGCAAATCATTGGAATCACGCGAAAATCTTGACCACAAATAGGCATGAGCGATTTGCAGGCCAGTTTCCCATCTGCCCAAGTCTAATCACCACTGGGCTGACGGAGGTTTACGCCTGAATGAGCGCCGGCCAACGGTGAAGGGGAATCCTTGTCAGATAGGCATCCAGAAAAAGGCCAAGCGCTTTCTGGCGCTGTCATGAGCTTGAGCTGGATGGTGGTGTCACCAACCACAATTTTCTGATAGGTCCACTTCTGGCCGATTGCTGGCCTTAGGGAAGGGCGACGTTGTTTCCAGTCTGTGTGAAAACGCGAGAGATTGTCTAACCTTCTGGCCGTCTAGAGCGTATCGGGGCGTGATGATGAAGTGATTCATTGAGGGTGAGGCTCAGACTCGAGTCACGTTGCTGCCTGCTTGGGCGATTACGTAACCGAAAACATCCAGTAAATGGGCAAACTAAGGAGAGTTCGGCGCATTTGCGATTGAAAAAAAAACGATCCTATTTAGCTTCGTTGCACAGGAAATGTGTGATGGCTCTCAGGTTGAGAAACTCTGGCAGGGGGGGCCATTGCCGACCGTGCTACATGACACTCGCAGTGGGTCACATTAACCCATCCAGTTCATCATTCAACGACCGAATGGGAAGGTATATCCCGTTGATCCGCAATCAATCATCATCCGCGCCAATGCACAATCCTGTCCTAACCAGCATGTGATCAGAAAGCTTCTTGCGGAACTCCGACGGTGTCATACCGTGTATCCAGTCCTCTGGACGAACGATACGGAAGTCCAGAGGTGCGCTGCCGTCCCCGTTAGACGGGCAGGACTCTTTCGTTTCATTCTGGTCCTTCATTACGAATATTCGGTCGAACGGGGCTCCTTTTTCATTCGCATTGAAAGAAATGTGCGTACCCATGTCACGGGCGTTGCAATCAGTAAAACCAAAGTCTTTCAATACCGTAGCTGCTGGCTCCGAGCTCGACAGCATATTCGAGTCACCCAGGACGATAATGTCTTTCTCGCCCGACTCAGTTCGTAGCTTCTTCAGACCTTGTACGAGGAGGGTAGCTTCATATTCCCGCGCCTTGGCAGTGGCCGTCCCGCCGGAGTTTGACTTCATGTGCACTGGCACGATGATGAAGTCCGTCTTCCCGGACGCGGCAGCCAGTTTCACGGCGTAAGGAGTGCGGCTCCAGATAATGGTTCCGGATTCCTTGCTGAGCTGTTTGGCGATTTCTTTTTCTTTCGCTTCGTCAATATTCGTATCAATTTTCCAGGGTTCTCCCACCAGTTGGACCTTGGCTGTGTTCCAAGCCAAGCCGGTCCATTGATCATCTGGTGCACGGGCTCCTGGACGCTTTTCGAAGAGCCGGTATTGCCAACTCGCGCCATTAATACTGAGCCGGGCGAAAGTTTCATCAAGCTGCTGGTTTCGGGCTTCTCCGGTGACTGAGTTAGTGGAAGAAATTTCAGAAAGTGCCAGTACATTTATATCGGCAACCATCAGATAGTCAGCCATGTCC
>NZ_MRCS01000045.1 GCF_002303925.1 Pseudomonas sp. ACN8 | reverse complement strand
CTGCTGGTACCGGGCATCGTGCATTACTTCACCGGTTGGCTGACCCTGCACAGCCTGCTGCTGGTGCAGTGGGCCATCTTCATCGTGCTGTGCCTGGTGTTCCGCCTGCCGAAAGTCACCACCGCCAAAGCCACCCCCGGATCCACCGGAACCGCCCCGGCCAGCAGGGAGGATACCGAGCATCTGGCACACAAAAACAGCCAGGATGAGCAACATCACCAAAAACACGAACAAACCGGGATGCCGTGCGATGAAATCGTCCCCCGGATCGCCTCTGGATTCATACGCCGTGGAGGGTTCGTCCAGGGGATTGCCGCCCAGCACCACCAGCATCGCCGCCACACCGTCACTGATGCCCTTACTGAAGTTGCCGGTCTTGAATGACGGGGTGATGACCTGATTGATGATCACCGAACTCTGGGCATCGGTCAGTCGATCCTCCAGACCATAGCCGACTTCGATGCGCAGCCGGCGCTCGTCCCGGGCGATGATCAGCAAGGCGCCGTTGTTCTTGTCCTTCTGCCCAATGCCCCAGTGGCGGCCGAGTTGGTAACCGAAGTCGGCGATGTCAGTACCTTGCAAATCCGGCAAAGTCACGACCACAAGCTGCTCGCCGGTGGCTTGTTCATGGGCCTGAAGTTGTTGGGTGAGCTGTTGGCGCACCGATGGCTCGATCATCTGCGCGTTGTCGACCACCCGCCCGGTCAGCGCCGGAAAGTTCAGCTCGGCCCGGGCAGCGATCGTCACCACCCACAACAACAGCAACAGGCCTGTTTTCAGGACGCGCATGGGCAACCTCTTGTATGGCGACGCCGATTACCGCTGTTCAGAACTTGACCTCGGGGGCCTTTTCCGAACCCGGCGTGGCTTCGAAGGTCTCGCGCATCGGCAGGTCGCTGTACATCACGGTGTGCCACAGGCGACCGGGGAACGTGCGGATCTCGGTGTTGTATTTCTGCACCGCGAGGATGAAATCGCGCCGGGCCACGCTGATGCGGTTCTCAGTGCCTTCAAGCTGCGATTGCAAGGCGAGGAAATTCTGGTTGGCCTTGAGATCCGGATAACGCTCGGAAACCACCATCAAACGGCTCAATGCGCCGCTGAGCTGGTCCTGGGCCTGTTGGTACTGCTTGAGCTTTTCCGGGTTGTCGAGGGTCGAGGCATCCACCTGGATCGACGTAGCCTTGGCCCGGGCCTCGATGACGGCGGTCAGGGTTTCCTGCTCGTGGGCCGCATAGCCCTTGACGGTTTCCACCAGGTTGGGAATCAGGTCGGCGCGCCGCTGATACTGGTTCTGCACCTGGCCCCAGGCGGCCTTGGCCTGCTCGTCGAGGGTGGGGATGTTGTTGATGCCGCAGGCGGTCAGCAACGAGGCCAGCATCAGCAGCGTGACGACCTGCAAACGCGAACGGTAGGTTGGACTTACATTCATCAGGATGATGCTCCCTTGTACATTTCATGAAAAAACCGACCGCGAAACCTTCTGGGCCGGCTCTTGGGGCATAATCGCCCGCGCCTCTGGATTGCAGCGGGCCGATGGGCTAAAAAGAGGCCCTGCGCGAAAACGCATCCGCCATCTGGCTGTGGTTTTTTGGCTCTGGTCTTTTGAGCCGGCACCCGAACAACAATAGACGCTCCCTAAATTTTGGCTGGCCGGCGTGTACATCGCCGTTTGGGCCCTTGAGAAAACTATTCATGAAGAAGCTGTGTTTGCTGGGCCTGTTCGTCAGCCTGGCCAGTCATAACGTATTGGCCGCCACGACGCCCGCACCCCTGGAGAACAAGGAAGCCTTCGTCAGCAACCTGATGAAGCAAATGACCCTCGATGAAAAAATCGGCCAGCTGCGCCTGATCAGCATCGGCCCGGAAATGCCGCGCGAAATGATCCGCAAGGAGATCGCGGCCGGCAACATCGGCGGTACGTTCAACTCGATCACCCGCCCGGAAAACCGCCCGATGCAGGACGCGGCCATGCGCAGCCGCCTGAAGATCCCGATGTTCTTCGCCTACGACGTGATCCACGGCCACCGCACCATTTTCCCGATCCCGCTGGCCCTGGCCTCGAGCTGGGACATGGACGCCATCGGCCTGTCCGGGCGCATTGCCGCCAAGGAAGCCGCGGCTGACAGCCTCGACATCACCTTCGCGCCGATGGTCGACATCTCCCGCGATCCGCGCTGGGGCCGTACCTCCGAAGGCTTCGGCGAAGACACCTACCTGGTGTCGCGCATTGCCGGCGTGATGGTCAAGGCGTTCCAGGGCACAGGCGCGAACGCGGCCGACAGCATCATGGCCAGCGTCAAGCACTTCGCCCTGTACGGCGCGGTCGAGGGTGGCCGCGACTACAACGTGGTCGACATGAGCCCGGTCAAGATGTACCAGGACTACCTGCCGCCCTACCACGCGGCGATTGAGGCCGGCGCGGGCGGCGTGATGGTTGCGCTGAACTCGATCAACGGCGTGCCCGCCACTGCCAACACCTGGCTGATGAATGACCTGCTGCGCAAGGAGTGGGGCTTCAAGGGCCTGGCGGTCAGCGACCACGGAGCGATTTTCGAGCTGATCAAGCACGGCGTTGCCGCCGACGGTCGCGAAGCGGCGAAGCTGGCGATCAAGGCCGGTATCCACATGAGCATGAACGACACCCTGTACGGCAAAGAGCTGCCAGGGCTGCTGAAGTCCGGCGATATCCAGCAGAGCGACATCGACAATGCCGTGCGTGCGGTGCTCGGCGCCAAGTACGACATGGGCCTGTTCAAGGACCCGTACCTGCGCATCGGCAAGGCCGAGGATGATCCGGTCGACACCTACGCCGACAGTCGCCTGCATCGCGCCGAGGCCCGTGATGTGGCACGCCGCAGCCAGGTGCTGCTGAAAAACCGCAACGAAACCCTGCCACTGAAGAAAACCGCGAAAATCGCCCTGGTCGGTCCGCTGGCCAAGGCGCCCATCGACATGATGGGCAGTTGGGCTGCCGCCGGTAAGCCAGCCCAGTCGGTGACCCTGTTCGACGGCATGACCAACGCGCTGGGCGGCAAATCGACACTGATCTACGCCCGTGGCGCCAACATCACCAGCGACCCGAAAATCCTCGGCTACCTGAACTTCCTCAACTTCGACGCCCCGGAAGTGGTGGATGACCCGCGCCCGGCGAAGGTGCTGATCGACGAAGCGGTGAAAGCGGCCAAGGATGCCGATGTGGTCGTTGCCGCCGTCGGTGAATCCCGTGGCATGTCCCACGAATCGTCGAGCCGCACCGACCTGAACATCCCGGAAAACCAGCGCGAGCTGATCCGAGCCTTGAAAGCCACCGGCAAACCGCTGGTACTGGTGTTGATGAACGGCCGTCCGCTGACGATCCTCGAAGAGAAAGAACAGGCCGACGCGATCCTGGAAACCTGGTTCACCGGCACCGAGGGCGGCAACGCCATCGCCGATGTGCTGTTCGGCGACTACAACCCGTCGGGCAAACTACCGATCAGCATCCCGCGTTCGGTCGGCCAGATTCCGACCTACTACAACCACCTGACCATTGGCCGGCCGTTCACTCCGGGCAAGCCGGGCAACTACACCTCGCAGTACTTCGATGACACCACCGGTCCCCTGTATCCGTTCGGTTACGGCCTGAGCTACACCGAGTTCAGCCTGAGCGACATGGCCCTGTCGTCGACCACACTGAACAAGACCGGCAAGCTCGACGCCAGCGTCACGGTGAAAAACACCGGCAAGCGCGACGGCGAAACCGTGGTGCAGTTGTACATCCAGGACGTGGCAGGCTCGATGATCCGCCCGATCAAGGAACTGAAGAACTTCCAGAAAGTGATGATCAAGGCCGGCGAACAGAAAGTCGTGCACTTCACCATCACCGAGGACGACCTGAAGTTCTACAACACCCAGCTCAAGTACGCGGCGGAACCGGGCAAGTTCAACGTACAGATCGGCCTGGATTCAGAGGACGTGACGCAGCAGAGTTTTGAGTTGCTGTAATACCTGAAACAACGCAAAAACTTGTAGGAGCGAGCCTGCTCGCGATGGCGGCCTGACAGTCAACAATGATGTTGAATGTTATGGCCTCATCGCGAGCAGGCTCGCTCCTACGGTGGTTTCAGGGTGTTTGAAAAATCCCGTTCAACCCCGTCGATCCAGCAGATTCACCACCACCCGATCCACCCATCCCCACACCCGCTGCTTGATCCGCCGCCACAGTGGCCGACGCTTCCACTCTTCCAGACTGACTTGCTCACTCAACCCGAAGTCCCGTTCGAAACTCGCGGCTACCGCTCGGGTCAATCCGGGGTCCAGCGCTTCCAGGTTGGCTTCCAGATTGAAGCGCAGGTTCCAGTGATCGAAATTGCACGAGCCGATGCTCACCCAGTCATCGATCAGGACCATTTTCAAGTGCAGGAAACACGGCTGGTATTCGTAAATCGTCACGCCGGCCCTGAGCAGTCGCGGGTAGTAGCGATGGCCGGCATAGCGCACGGATGGGTGATCGGTTCGGGGCCCGGTCAGCAGCAACCGCACATCAACGCCCCGGGCAGCTGCCCGGCGCAGGGAGCGGCGGACTTTCCAGGTCGGCAAAAAGTACGGCGTGGCCAGCCAGATCCGTCGCTGACCGCTGTTCAGGGCGCGCACCAGCGACTGCAGAATGTCCCGGTGTTGACGGGCATCGGCATAGGCCACCCGGCCCATACCCTCGCCTATCGACGGCACCCGTGGCAGGCGCGGCAGACCGAAATGCGAGGCCGGTCGCCAGGCACGTCGATGGCGGTTGGCAATCCACTGACGATCGAACAGCAGTTGCCAGTCGAGCACCAGCGGACCGGTGATTTCCACCATCACTTCATGCCATTCGCTGACGTCTTCGCCCGGTGTCCAGAACTCATCAGTGACACCGGTGCCGCCGACCACGGCCAGGCTCTGGTCCACCAGTAACAGCTTGCGGTGATCGCGGTAGAAGTTGCCGACCCAGCGTCGCCAGCTCAGGCGATTGTAAAAACGCAGCTCCACACCGGCAGACATCAGCCGCTGGCGCAAGGTCAGGGTGAAAGCGAGGCTGCCGTAATCATCGAACAGACAACGCACCCGCACACCGCGCTCGGCGGCCTGCACCAAGGCCTGGACCATGGCTTCGGCGCAGGCGCCCGCCTCCACCAGATACAGCTCCAGTTCGACCTGTTCTTCAGCCCGGGCAATCGCCACCAGCATGCGCGGAAAAAACTGCGGGCCATCGACCAGCAGTTCAAAGTGGTTGCCTTCACGCCACGGAAAAATCGCTCCGGCCATATCAGCGCGCCGTGAAAATCAGCACCGCACTCACCGGCACTGAAAAACTGATCGCCGACAGACCGGCCATTTTGCGCAACGCTTCCAGCCCGGGAGCCAAATCGAAATCTTCGGCGTTGATCACCAGCGGTTCGAGGGTCACCACCTGAAAGCGCCGGTCATCGAGACGGGTCGCCAGTAGCTGTGCGTTGTATTCGTGTTGCTTGCCATGCAGGTCGACGGTCAGTGGCAGGCGCAATTCCAGCTGTGCGCCGGGAGCGAGATCATTGATCGGGCGCAGATCGATTTTCGTGGTGATCAAGGCGTCGGGAAACCGGTCGATCTGGAACAGCTCCTTACGCATGCGTTCATCGCGCAGGGGTACGCCGCTGTTGATCGATTCCAGCTCGACTTCCACCTGCGCCAGCCCCTCTGGGTCGACCTTGCCGTGCAGCACCAGGAAGCGCTGCACTTCGGAAACATTGGCATTCTTGGTGCTGACAAACGACAGGCGCGAAGACTCGCCGTCGAGGTACCAGTCGGCGCGGGCCGACAATGCGGCGCTGGCCAGCAGCAGGAAAGTGATGGTCTGGAAGGTGGAGCGCTTGAACATAGAGACTCGTAGGGCAGATAAACCTGTGCTGAACCTTAACTGGCCTTCAGCGCATTGCAAGCCGTCTATTACTCCAAACCTGCCTTTGTGGCGAGGGAGCCCTCGCCCGGCCTCACAATTTCATCGCAGTCAGGGCTGCAAGCGACAGCCCTGGCGTTCGCCGATCCACACCGCACTGTTGCTGCGACCCATGCCGCTGACCGTGACACGCTTGCCGGCCGGATCATCGACAAAGGCGCTGGCGGGCAGCCACTGTTTCACATAACCGTGGCAGTACTCGAGGTCATTGTTCATCACGTAGCGGCACGAACAGTATTCCTTGGCGGTGTAGGCGCTGATGATGTCGGGGAACGCCCACAGCGCCACCCGCTCGTGCCAGATCCAGCCAAGCAAGGCGATCAGCGGGATCAGCAACAGGGAGCTGACCGGTCGACGGCGAATGAAACCGCTCATGGCTGCACCTTTCCGGCAAAGGCCTTGAGTGCGAGCTGGAGCAGTTGGTTGTGCCGGTAAGTACCGTCGCGGTCATCGCCGTAGCGCACGATCACCAGCTGTTCACTGGGGATCACATACATCGCCTGCCCCCAATGCCCCAGTGCGGCGAAGGTGTCGGCGGGAGCATCGGGCCAGGGTCGTGCCGCGCCCTCAACGGCCCGATTGAGCCACCACTGGCCGCCGGGGACGGCATCGTCCTGGTGCGTGTGATAGTGAACGAACGGCTCGCGGTTGAACGCCACCCAGTCCTTGGGCAGCAGTTGCCTGTCGCCCCAGCGCCCCTCGCGGGCCATCAACAGACCGATCCGGGCCAGATCCCGTGCCGTGAGGTAGGCATAGGACGACGCGACGAAAGTGCCGGTGGCATCGGTTTCCCACACGGCATGGCGAATGCCCAGCGGCTCGAACAGCGCAATCCACGGATAGTCCGGATAGCGGCTGGGACCGACGATGGTTTTCAATGCGGCCGACAACAGGTTGCTGTCACCGCTGGAGTAGCGAAATGCCTGGCCCGGCGTCGCGTATGAATCATGGGCTGCGGTGAACGCGGCCATGTCGTGGTGACCGCGGGTGTAGAGCATGGCCACCACCGAAGACTTCAGCGGTGCGTATTCGTAGTCTTCCTGCCAATCCAGACCCGAGGCCCAGTGCAGCAGGTCGGCCATGGTCATGTCGGGGTGTTTTTGCAGGGGCGGATAAAACTTCGCGACAGGGTCGCCAAGCTTGAACAAGCCTTCACCGTAGGCCACACCGAGGACCGTCGCCATCAGGCTCTTGCTGATCGACCAGGTCAGGTGCGGCGTCTCGGCCGTCGTCGGGCCGACGTAGCGTTCGTAGATCAACTGGCCGTCGCGGATTACCAACAAAGCATCGGTGCGGATGCCCTGGCGAGTGCTGTCATCGCGGGATGGAAAGGCGTAAGCCTCCAGGGCTTGAAGCGCCGGTCCGGTCGGCGTCGGGGCGGTCGGCCATTGCTCGGCGGGCCAGTTTTCGGCCTGGGCCGTGAGGCTGAGCAACAGCAGGAAAGTCAGGGACAAGCCTTTGGACATGGCGGGGGCTCGGAGATTGAACCTGCTGAGCCTAGCCGAGGTTGATGACAGTTCTGAAATTTGTATTGCCTGAAAGATTGCTATCGCGAGCAGGCTCACTCCTACAGGGGAATGCATTCCAAATGTAGGAGCGAGCCTGCTCGCGATGAGGCCCATCAATACGCCGCCAATGCCTTGGCCAACCGCTTGCCCCGCGCCCCTGCAGCCAAATCCATCACCGCCTGATCCCGTTGCCACATCGCCGCCCACTCTTGAGGCCCTCCGGCCAGCGCCTCATTCACTTCAGTCTTGAGCCCTTCGAACTGCGCAAACAACCCGCCAAGCAACACATGCCCGGCCGGATGGGTGGGTGGCTGGCGGCTGGTTTCCGCGCACCCCGCCAGTAACCCCAGCAACCGCAATTGCAAGCCTTGCGGCCAATCGCATTCCTGGCCGACGCCATACAACCACGCTGTCATGGCGCTCAGCACATAGATGTCTTCCAAAGTTCGGAACGGTTTGACGTAAGCGTCCCAACCATCCCCTGCGAGCAACTCGCACAGCGCGTTATCCAGAAACAACCGGCCATGGCTGATGTCCGGCATCAACGGGAGCGGCGCCAGCTTTTCCACCCGCACACCCGGCTCATCGCGATAGATCACCGCCAGGCTCAAGCGTGGATCGGCGCCGGGCTCCTCGCTGCGCGCCGCCACCAGCAGCCAGTCGGCGGCATTGCCGGCGGTGACGAAATCCTTGCGTCCGCTCAGGCGCAAATCGCTCAGTCGGGTTTGCATATCGGCCGGGCGCAGGCTGCGCTGCTCGGTGGCGCACAACGCGCCCAGGCTCAGTGGCGCGCTCGGCCAGAGCATGCGCAAGGCCGCCTGATACCCCACCAGAAACGCTTGCCCCGGTGTCGCCATCAACCGCCCGCCAAGCACCGCCAATTCAAACGGAGTGACCGTTCCCAACTGCTGCAACAAGGTCGCGAAACCTTCCGCCAGATCCGGGTTGGCGGGCAAGCGATCACGGCGGTTCAACAGGGTTTGCCAGGGCATAAGAGTCTCCTCGAAGGCTGTCATATAAGCATCACCAAAGCTTAATGGCGATGACACCGGGGCTACATAGCCTGACTTTGCACAACACGGCTAGACAAAGAAAGTCGATTCGCTGTAGCCCAAAGACGGGTGAGCAGCCCGCACGGAGATTCGCCATGACTCAGATCGCCCGCATCAGCGACACCGGCAACGAACGCCGCCTGCAAGCCGAACGCCTGGTGGGCGCCGAGGCTTTGCAGGAAGCCCAGGCCTTGCGCTTCAACGTGTTCAGCGGCGAATTCAACGCCAGGCTCAAAGGCGCTGAACTGGGTCTGGACATGGATGACTACGACGTTCACTGCGCCCACATCGGCGTGCGTGACTTGAATACCGGTCGCCTGGTGGCAACCACCCGTTTACTCGACCACACGGCTGCCAGCAGCCTGGGCAAATTCTACAGCGAAGAAGAATTCAGCCTCCACGGTCTGGTGCACCTGCAAGGCCCGATCCTGGAAATCGGTCGCACCTGTGTCGACCCGGCCTACCGCAATGGCGGCACCATCGCCGTGCTCTGGGGCGAACTGGCCGAAGTCCTGAACCAGGGCGGCTACAGCTACCTGATGGGTTGTGCGAGCATTCCGATGCAGGATGGCGGCGTGCAGGCCCACGCGATCATGCAGCGTCTGCGCGAACGCTACCTGTGCACCGAACATCTGCGCGCCGAGCCGAAAAACCCGCTGCCGAGCCTCGACATTCCGTCGAACGTGATCGCCGAAATGCCACCGCTGCTCAAGGCCTACATGCGCCTGGGCGCGAAGATCTGCGGCGAGCCATGCTGGGACGAAGACTTCCAGGTCGCCGACGTGTTCATCCTGCTCAAGCGCGACGAACTCTGCCCGCGTTATGCCAAACACTTCAAGGCGGCTGTGTAATGGGCCGGTTGCGGGTGTACGCGCGAATCGCGCGAGTGCTGATGGTAGTGACGCTGGGCTTGGGCATGGCCAGTGTGTTCGGGCTGTTCGAGCGCTTGGGCATGGCCCATTCGATGGCGCGCCGGCAACGCTGGTCGCGGTTTTTCATGGCCCGCCTGAGCAATGCCCTGCCCTTCGACGTGACTGTCCACGGCGAGTTGCCGAAGGCACCGATGCTCTGGGTCAGCAACCACGTGTCCTGGACCGACATCCCGCTGCTGGGCATGCTCACGCCGCTGTCGTTCCTGTCCAAGGCCGAAGTGCGCACCTGGCCGGTAGCCGGCTGGCTGGCGGCCAAAGCCGGCAGCCTGTTTATCCGCCGTGGCTCGGGTGACAGCCAGTTGATCCGCAAGCAGATGACCCGTCACCTGGAACAGGCACACCCGCTGCTGATGTTCCCCGAAGGCACCACTACCGATGGCCGTTCGCTGCGTACTTTCCACGGCCGCCTGCTGTCCGCCGCCATCGACTCCGAAGTGGCCATGCAGCCGGTGGCGATTCGTTATGTGCGTAACGGCGAGCCTTGCGCGCTGGCTCCATTTATTGGCGACGATGATTTGCTGTCGCATCTGATGCGGTTGTTTGCCAATGACCGTGGCGGTGTCGAGATTCATCTGCTCAAGCCAATCGCTTGCGAAGGCCGGGAACGCGCGGCCCTGGCGTTCGAGGCGCAACAGGCGGTGCAGAAGGTGTTATTCGGCGAAATTGTCGAACCGCAACGAGCCCCGATGCGCCCTGCCATTGCAGCGTAAACACATGCCTCCTGTAGGAGCGAGCCTGCTCGCGATAGCGGATTAACATTCAACGATGATGCTGAATGACAGATCGCAATCGCGAGCAGGCTCGCTCCTACAGTGGTTTATGGTGTTCGATAGTTCCGGGCAAAATCCTGAAGCTGCGGATAGAACAACCGAAAGTCTTCGCTCAACGGCTCATACAACCGCCGCAACTCCTGCATCGCCGCCGCCAGCTCTTCCGGCCGGGTCAGGCGCCGCGAGATCCCGCGCAATACCTGCTCCAACACTTCGAACTCCTGATACGAACCCAACCAGTCATTGGCCACCATGTGCGGCGCAATCTTCGCCAGCCGCTCCGGCAGTTGTCGTTCGCTGGACAGCACCCGGTAAACGTCCGAGGTGAACAACGCCAGAGGCCGGTCGGCATACAGCGTCCAGTCCCGGGCCAGACAATGGTCGAAAAACACGTCGAGCACGATCCCCGCGTAGCGACGACGGGTCAGGGAGAAACGCGACAGTGCGACGTCCACCAGCGGATGGCGATCGGTGTACACGTCGATGCTGCGGTGCAACTGGATAGCCCCCTCGATTTCCGGAGCGAATTGCCCTTGCAGCCGTCCCTTGACGAAATCGCCATACAGACTGCCGAGCAACTGGCCGGGACGCTGGCCACCGAGGTGAAGATGTGCGAGATAGTTCATGGGCGCAGCTTAGCACTGCCCCCTTGTCTTGTTACACTCATCATATCGTTATAACTCGATATACCGAAATGTGAGCTGGTCAGAGCCAAATCATATTTGTATATCGCGAAATACCGATTTAAAGTTCGCCTCATCGCGATATAGCGTTTTAAACATCACGAGCCCACATCATGACCATCAATCTCGACGAAATAATAAAAGCCCTGGCACACCCAGTACGGCGAGACATCCTGCACTGGCTCAAGGACCCGACCGTCGAATTTCCCGACCAGTCCCACAGTAACGAGCACGGCGTTTGTGCCGGGCAGATCGATCAACGTTGCGGCCTGTCGCAGTCCACGGTGTCCGCACACCTGGCGACCCTGCAACGCGCCGGCCTGATCAGCAGCCGCAAAGTCGGCCAGTGGCACTTCTTCAAACGCAACGAGGAAACCATCCAGGAATTCCTCAAAACCTTCAGCCAAGAGCTCTGACCCTTTACGTCAGCCAGCCGAAAAGGAATGAAACAATGCCCCTCTCGCTACTCATCCTGGCCTTGAGCGCCTTCGCCATCGGCACCACGGAGTTCGTCATCATGGGCCTGCTGCCCAACGTGGCGGCTGACCTCGGTGTGTCGATTCCCGGTGCCGGCTGGCTGGTGACCGGTTACGCCCTGGGCGTGGCCATCGGCGCGCCGTTCATGGCGCTGGCCACCGCCAAACTGCCGCGCAAGGCAGCCCTGGTGGCGTTGATGGGCATCTTCATTATCGGCAACCTGCTCTGCGCAGTGGCCGGCGACTACAACGTGCTGATGTTCGCCCGTGTGGTTACCGCCCTGTGCCATGGCGCCTTCTTCGGTATCGGTTCAGTGGTAGCCGCCGGCCTGGTGCCTGCGAACAAACGCGCTTCGGCCGTGGCCCTGATGTTCACCGGCCTGACCCTGGCCAACGTCCTCGGCGTACCGCTGGGCACCGCCCTCGGTCAGGAAGCCGGCTGGCGTTCGACCTTCTGGGCCGTGACCGTGATCGGTGTAATCGCATTGATCGGTTTGATCCGCTTCCTTCCGGCCAAGCGTGATGAAGAAAAACTCGACATGCGCGCCGAACTGGCCGCACTCAAGGGCGGCGGCATCTGGCTGTCCCTGAGCATGACCGCGCTGTTCGCCGCCTCGGTGTTCACCCTGTTCACCTACGTTGCGCCGCTGCTGGGCGAAGTCACCGGTGTCTCGCCCCGTGGCGTGACCTGGACCCTGATGCTCATCGGCCTGGGCCTGACGGTCGGCAACATTATCGGCGGCAAGTTGGCCGACAAAGGCATGGCCGCGACGCTGATCGGTGTGTTCATCACCATGGCCGTGGTGTCCACCTTGCTGACCTGGACCAGCGTCGCGCTGATCCCCACCGAAATCACCCTGTTCCTCTGGGCCACCGCGTGCTTCGCCGCCGTACCGGCGCTGCAAGTGAACGTGGTGACCTTCGGCAAGGCCGCACCGAACCTGGTGTCGACCCTGAACATCGGCGCTTTCAACATCGGCAACGCCTTGGGTGCCTGGGTCGGCGGCAGCGTGATAGCCCACGGCTTCGGCCTGACCAGCGTGCCCCTCGCGGCAGCCGTACTGGCGGTACTCGCCTTGCTGGCGACCCTGATTACCTTCCGTCAGAGCGGCAATCCCGATCTGGCCCCTGCCACTTCTAACTGATCTCCAAAAGAGAGCCTTTAAATGACGACTATTTTCGATCCGATCAAACTGGGCGACCTCGAGTTGGCCAACCGCATCATCATGGCGCCACTGACCCGCTGCCGCGCCGACGAAGGTCGCGTGCCCAACGCGCTGATGGCCGAGTACTACGTGCAACGTGCCTCCGCCGGCCTGATCCTCAGCGAAGCCACTTCGGTGACGCCGATGGGTGTCGGCTACCCGGACACCCCGGGTATCTGGTCCAACGATCAGGTGCGTGGCTGGTCCAACGTGACCAAGGCGATCCACGGCGCGGGCGGCAAGATCTTCCTGCAACTGTGGCACGTGGGGCGCATTTCCCACGGTTTGTACCTGAACGATGAAGCCCCGGTCGCCCCGAGCGCCATCCAGCCAAAGGGCCATGTCAGCCTGGTGCGTCCGCTGGCCGACTTCCCGGTGCCGCGCGCCCTGGAAACCGCTGAAATCGCTGACATCGTCGACGCTTACCGCGTCGGTGCCGAGAACGCCAAGGCTGCCGGCTTCGACGGTGTGGAGATCCATGCCGCCAACGGTTACCTGCTCGACCAGTTCCTGCAAAGCAGCACCAACCAGCGCACCGACAACTACGGCGGCGCCCTGGAGAACCGTGCCCGCCTGCTGCTGGAAGTGACCGATGCCGCCATCGAAATCTGGGGCGCCGGCCGTGTGGGCGTGCACCTGTCGCCACGCGCCGACTTGCATGACATGGGCGACGACAACCTGGCAGAGACCTTCACCTACGTCGCTCGCGAACTGGGCCAGCGTGGCATTGCCTTCATCTGCTCGCGGGAGAAAGAGGGTGCCGACAGCCTCGGCCCACAGCTCAAGGAAGCCTTCGGCGGCCCTTACATTGCCAACGAGCGTTTCACCAAGGACAGCGCCAACGCGTTGCTCGCCAGTGGCAAGGCCGATGCAGTCGCCTTCGGCGTACCTTTCATTGCCAACCCTGACCTGCCGGCACGCTTGCAGGCCGACGCGCCGCTGAACGAAGCGCGCCCGGAACTGTTCTACGCCAAGGGCCCGGTTGGTTACATCGACTACCCATCGCTGTAATCAGCAACCGTTGAAACGCAAAAGCCCCGACTCGAAAGAGCCGGGGCTTTTTAGTATCTGGACGGTTAACACAATCCACTGTAGGAGCGAGCCTGCTCGCGATAGCGGATTAACATTCAACGATGATGCTGAATGACAGACCGCCATCGCGAGCAGGCTCGCTCCTACAGGGGCAATAGATGGGCTCTCACGGACTCGACACAAATTCCCTACAAATTACTGAGCTTGCTACCTGTCAACCTGCCGAGTGTAAGTATATAAAAGCACCCCATTGTCGAAGGGCGCGTGAAGAACTGTTCATCTTCGGCGTCAACGGTTGACACACAAGGCACCGATTACGCATTTTGCTTTACTTGCGCAAGCTGGGGCTGAAGCGCAACAGATCCAGCCCGGTATCGACCCAACGCTCGGCTTCGGTGTGCAATTCAAAACTGTCGGGGGCCAGCAACCACTGGTACAGGATGCCATCAATGTAAGCATGCAAGCTGACTGCGGCGCGGGCGGTGTCGAGGTTTTCCGGCAACTGGCCACGATTCACGGCATTACTCAGGGCCAGGCCGATCCGCACATTGCATTCAAGGCTGGCGGACACCCGTTGTTGGCGCAGGTCGCACATTTCATCGGTGAATTCGCACTTATGAAAAAGAATCTCATTGATGCGTCGGGTTTTCGGGTCCAGCGCAATTTGATGAAACAAATGAATCAACAGTTTGCGCATGCAGCCCAGGGGATCGAGTTCGTCTTCGCTTTCGCTGGCCTTGGCCATTTCTTCCAGTGGCTCATGCAAGGTGTCGAGCATGGCCTGCACCAGATCCGCCTTGTTGCTGAAATGCCAGTAGATGGCCCCTCGAGTGACGCCGGCCAGGGTCGCGATGTCCGCCAGGGTCGTGCGCGCCACGCCCCGCTCGTAAAAGGCCTTTTCGGCCGCCACGAGAATTTGCGCGCGGGTTTCCTGAGCTTCCTCTTTGGTACGACGGACCATGGCAGTACAACCTCAATCAGGGTACTTCAGCGATGCCTGAACATCGGCTGAATAAAAGTGGGGCGAACGTTCTGGGGGTTCGTCCCCGGCCTACAATTCCAACCTTTCAAAGGCTTGTGTAACGGCGTGGGTACATAGCCTGGGTATTTACAAACAGCCATGTACGTAAGTATATTCCTTAGCAAGCTACTTATCCACTCGGCAAACATTTTTCAACCTTCCACCTTTCTAGTGCGCACCTTGCGCGCCTGACCCGAGGATTTTCATGCAATTCAAGCCAGCTGTTACCGCTCTGGTCGCCGCCGTCGCCCTGGCATCGCTGCTCAGCGGATGCAAAAAGGAAGAGGCAGCACCGGCCGCCCCACCGCCTCAGGTCGGCGTCGTGACTCTGCAACCGCAAGCTTTCACCCTGACTTCCGATCTACCCGGCCGCACCAGCGCGTTCCGCATTGCCGAAGTCCGCCCGCAGGTCAACGGCATCATTCTCAAGCGCCTGTTCAAGGAAGGCAGCGACGTCAAGGCCGGCCAGCAGCTCTATCAGATCGACCCGTCGATCTATGAAGCAACGCTCGCCAGCGCCGAAGCCAATCTGCGTTCGACCAAGTCGATTTCCGACCGCTACAAGCAACTGGTCGACGAGCAGGCCGTAAGCCGTCAGGAATACGACACCGCCGTGGCCAACCGCCTGCAATCGGAGGCGGCGCTGCAGACCGCACAGATCAACGTGCGCTACACCAAGGTCTATGCCCCGCTGACCGGCCGCATCGGCCGCTCCTCGGTGACCGAAGGCGCGCTGGTGAGCAATGCCCAGGTCGACGCGATGGCGGTGATCCAGCAAATCGACCCGATCTACGTCGACGTGACGCAGTCCTCGGTCGAGCTGCTGCAACTGCGCCGTGAGCTCGAAAGCGGTCGCCTGCAAAAGGCCGGCGACAACGCGGCCTCGGTCAAGCTGACCCTCGAAGACGGCAGCGAGTACAAGCTGGACGGCAAGCTGGAGTTCTCCGAAATCTCGGTTGACCAGACCACCGGTTCCGTCACCCTGCGCGCCATTTTCCCGAACCCTGATCACACTCTTCTGCCTGGCATGTTCGTGCACGCCAAGTTGCTGGCCGGTGTGAACAGCGCGGCGATCCTGGCCCCGCAGCAAGGCGTGACCCGCGACCTCAAGGGGACGCCAACCGCACTGGTTGTCGGCCCGGACAACAAGGTTGAACTGCGTCAACTCAAGGCCAACCGCACTGTCGGCAATCAATGGCTGATCGAAGACGGCCTGAAGGCCGGCGATCGCCTGATCACCGAAGGTCTGCAATTCGTCAAACCCGGCATCGAAGTCAAGGCCAGTGAAGCGACCAACGTAGCCGCAAAGAACCCGGCCCCCGCCCAGGCAGCTAATAAAGCCTCCGGCGGCGAAGGGGAGTAAACCATGTCGAAATTTTTTATCGACCGTCCGATTTTCGCCTGGGTAATTGCCCTGGTGATCATGTTGGTCGGGGCACTATCGATCCTCAGGTTGCCGATCAACCAGTACCCGAGCATTGCACCTCCAGCGATCGCCATCTCCGTGACCTACCCGGGTGCTTCGGCACAAACGGTTCAGGACACCGTGGTTCAGGTGATCGAGCAACAGCTCAACGGTATCGACAACCTGCGTTATGTCTCGTCGGAAAGTAACTCCGACGGCACCATGACCATTACCGCGACCTTCGAGCAAGGCACCAACTCCGACACCGCGCAGGTTCAGGTCCAGAACAAGCTGAACCTGGCCACCCCGCTGCTGCCGCAAGAAGTGCAGCAACAGGGTATCCGTGTGACCAAGGCGGTGAAGAACTTCCTGTTGGTGATCGGCGTGGTGTCGCGTGACGGCAGCATGACCAAGGACGACCTGTCCAACTACATCGTGTCGAACATGCAGGACCCGATCTCGCGGACCGCCGGTGTCGGCGACTTCCAGGTGTTCGGTTCCCAGTACGCCATGCGCATCTGGCTCGACCCGGCCAAGTTGAACAACTACAACCTGACCCCGATCGACGTCAAAACCGCTATCGCCGCGCAAAACGTCCAGGTGTCATCCGGCCAGCTCGGCGGCCTGCCTGCCCTGCCCGACACCCAGCTGAACGCGACGATCATCGGCAAGACCCGCCTGCAGACCGCCGAGCAATTCGACAAGATCCTGCTCAAGGTCAACAAGGACGGTTCCCAGGTTCGCCTCAAAGATGTCGCCGAAGTCGGTCTGGGTGGCGAGAACTACAGCATCAACGCCCAGTTCAACGGCGCGCCGGCTTCCGGTCTGGCGGTGAAGCTGGCCACCGGTGCCAACGCTCTGGATACCGCCAAGGCCCTGCGCACGACCATCGACAGCCTCAAGCCGTTCTTCCCTGAAGGGATGGAAGTGGTGTTCCCGTACGACACCACCCCGGTGGTGACCGAATCGATCAGGGGCGTGGTTCACACCCTGGTCGAAGCGGTCGCGCTGGTGTTCCTGGTGATGTTCCTGTTCCTGCAAAACTTCCGCGCCACCATCATCACCACGATGACCGTGCCGGTGGTATTGCTCGGTACGTTCGGCATCCTCGCGGCAGCGGGTTTCAGCATCAACACCCTGACCATGTTCGGCATGGTGCTGGCCATCGGCTTGCTGGTGGACGACGCCATCGTCGTGGTGGAAAACGTCGAACGGGTGATGAGCGAAGAAGGCCTGTCACCCAAGGAAGCCACCAAGAAGTCCATGGGCCAGATCCAGGGCGCGCTGGTTGGTATCGCCCTGGTGCTGTCGGCGGTTCTGCTGCCCATGGCGTTCTTCAGCGGCTCCACCGGTGTGATTTACAAGCAGTTCTCGATCACCATCGTCTCGGCCATGGCCCTGTCGGTACTGGTCGCGCTGATCTTCACCCCGGCGCTCTGCGCCACCATGCTCAAGCCGATTCCGAAAGGCGAGCACGGCACCCCGAAACGCGGTTTCTTTGGCTGGTTCAACCGCAATTTCGACCGCGGCGTTCGCAGCTACGAACGCGGTGTCGGCAATATTCTGCAGCGCAAGATCCCGTACCTGTTGGCGTACCTGCTGATCGTGGTGGGCATGATCTGGCTGTTCACCCGCATTCCAACGGCGTTCCTGCCGGAAGAAGACCAGGGTGTACTGTTCGCCCAGGTGCAGACCCCGGCCGGTTCGACGTCGCAACGCACCCAGGTGGTCGTGGACGAAATGCGTGAATTCCTGCTTCGCCCTGGCAAGGATGGCGGTGAAGGCGATGCGGTGAACTCCGTGTTTACCGTGACCGGCTTCAACTTCGCCGGCCGTGGCCAGAGCTCGGGCATGGCGTTCATCATGCTGCGCCCGTGGGACGAACGTAACGCCGACAACAACGTGTTCAAGGTGGCGGCCCGTGCCCAGCAACACTTCTTCACCTTCCGCGATGCCATGGTGTTCGCCTTCGCGCCACCGGCGGTACTAGAACTGGGTAACGCCACCGGTTTCGACGTGTTCCTGCAGGACCGTGCCGGTATCGGCCACGAAAAACTGATGCAAGCGCGCAACCAGTTCCTCGGCATGGCCGCACAAAGCAAAATTCTGTCTCAGGTGCGTCCGAACGGCCTGAACGACGAACCGCAATACCAGCTGGAAATCGATGACGAGAAGGCCAGTGCCCTGGGCATTACCATCGCCGACATCAACAACACCCTGTCGATTGCCCTGGGCAGTAGCTACGTCAACGACTTCATCGACCGTGGTCGCGTGAAGAAGGTGTACGTGCAAGGCCAGCCAGGCGCTCGAATGGGCCCTGAAGACCTGCAGAAGTGGTACGTGCGCAATAGCGTCGGCACCATGGTTCCGTTCTCGGCGTTCGCCAAGGGCGAGTGGATTTACGGTTCGCCGAAACTGGCCCGTTACAACGGCGTGGAAGCGATGGAAATCCTCGGCGCCCCGGCGCCCGGCTATTCCACCGGTGAAGCCATGCTCGAAGTCGAAGCCATCGCCAAGAAACTGCCGGCGGGCGTCGGTATTTCCTGGACCGGCCTGTCGTACGAAGAGCGTCTGTCCGGCTCGCAAGCGCCGGCGCTGTACGCCCTGTCGCTGCTGATGGTGTTCCTGTGCCTGGCGGCGTTGTATGAAAGCTGGTCGATTCCGATCGCGGTGATGTTGGTGGTACCGTTGGGGATCATTGGTGCACTGATGGCCACCAGCCTGCGTGGTTTGTCCAACGACGTGTACTTCCAGGTAGGCTTGTTGACGACTATCGGTCTGGCGGCGAAAAACGCCATTCTGATTGTCGAATTTGCCAAGGAACTGCATGAACAAGGGCGTAGCCTGCGCGATGCGGCGATCGAGGCTTGCCGCATGCGTCTGCGACCGATCATCATGACCTCGCTCGCCTTCGTCCTCGGTGTGGTACCACTGGCGATATCCACCGGCGCAGGTTCCGGTAGCCAGCATGCAATCGGTACCGGCGTGATCGGCGGTATGATCACGGCCACTGTGCTGGCGATCTTCTGGGTCCCGCTGTTCTTCGTCACCGTGTCGTCCATAGGCCAGCGCAAAATCGCCGACCAGGATGACGCTACTGAAACTCCTAAAGAGGCTGGCTAATGAGCAAGTCGCTACTCTCCCTGGCAGTCGCCGCCTTCGTGCTCGGTGGCTGTTCGCTGATACCTGATTATCAGCAGCCCGAAGCGCCGGTGGCGGGCCAGTACCCGCAGGGCCTGGCGTATTCACCGGCCCAGGCTCCGGCGCAAGCGGCTGCCGAGCAGGGCTGGAAGCAGTTTTTCCATGACCCGGCGCTGCAACAGCTGATCCAGGTAGCCCTGGAAAACAACCGTGACCTGCGTGTCGCGGCCCTGAACATCGACGCGTTCGCGGCTCAATACCGCATCTCCCGTGCAGATCTGTTCCCGGCCGTCTCGGCCAACGGCAGCGGCAGCCGTCAGCGGCTTCCGGCTGACGCCTCGCAGACCGGCGAAGCCGGCATCACCAGTTCCTACTCGGCCACTCTTGGCGTCAGTGCGTATGAACTCGACCTGTTCGGTCGGGTTCGCAGCCTGAACGAAGAAGCGTTGCAGAAGTACTTCGCCACCGAAGAAGGCCGCCGCAGCACGCAAATCAGCCTGGTGGCCAGTGTGGCCAATGCCTACCTGACCTGGCAGGCCGACAAGGAACTGTACAAGCTGACCCAGGACACCCTGGCCGCCTTCGAGGAGAGCTACAAGCTCACCGCCCGCAGCAACGAAGTCGGCGTCGCCTCGGCCCTGGACCTGGCGCAGTCGCGCACCTCGGTGGAAAACGCCCGTGCGCAACTGGCCAAGTACACCCGTCAGGTCGCCCAGGACGAGAACAGCCTGGTGCTGCTGCTCGGCACCGGTATTCCGGCCAATCTGCAAACGGCCAAACCGCTTGACGACGACCTGCTCAGCGACGTTCCACCCGGCCTGCCGTCGGACTTGCTGCATCGTCGTCCGGACATCCTTCAGGCCGAGTACAACCTGAAGGCCGCCAACGCCAACATCGGCGCGGCGCGGGCTGCGTTCTTCCCGAGCATCAGCCTCACGGCCAATGCCGGCACCCTGAGCCCGGACCTGTCCGGTTTGTTCAAGGGTGGTTCGGGCACCTGGTTGTTCCAGCCGCAGATCAACCTGCCGATCTTCAACGCCGGTAGCCTGCGTGCCAGCCTGGATTACTCGAAAATCCAGAAAGACATCGGCGTGGCGAACTACGAGAAGTCCATTCAAACGGCCTTCCAGGAAGTCGCCGACGGCCTGGCCGCGCGCCAGACCTACGTCCAGCAGTTGCAGGCACAGAAAGACTTCGTCAGTGCCAACCAGGACTACTACCGCCTGGCCGAGCGTCGTTACCGCATCGGTGTCGACAGCAACCTGACCTTCCTCGATGCCCAGCGTCAGCTGTTCAGTGCGCAACAGGTGCTGATCACCGACCGTCTGGCGCAGCTGGTCAGCCAGGTCAACCTGTACAAGGCCCTGGGTGGTGGCTGGAACGAACAGACGGCGAAGAACGAGCCGTTGAAAGAAGAAGCGCCGAAGATGAAGTTGTTCTGATAGCGTTGTGAAAACACGAAGCCCACCGATTGGTGTAATGCTGTTCAGTTAAGGAAGTTGTAGGAGCGAGCTTGCTCGCGATGGACTCAAGAACGCCGCGTTTAGCCAGTAAATACGCGTTATCGTTAACGACCATCGCGAGCAAGCTCGCTCCTACAGAGGACCACATTCGCTTAAGTGAACAGCATTAACCGATTGGTGGGCTTTTTGTTGCCTGCCTGAAAATTTGTATTGTGGGTTAAGGCCTCATCGCCAGCAGGGCTGGCTCCCACATCGACCGCATTTCTCCTGAAGGAACACGGTCACCTGTGGGAGCCAGCCCTGCTGGCGATGGGGCCGGCCAATGCACCGAAAAGTCCCGATCAATCTTACGTTCGATAATCGCCCAAAACCCGCTTTTTACGATTGAACCATCCAGTACATTCCACGCACCATCCGAACCACAAAACCAATAACAACAGGTTCGACACCATGCCCCCGCGCCCTGCCCTCTCCGGCTGACCCGCTTCGTTTTGTGCTGATTTCGAATATTCGTCTGCAACCCCGGGTTGCGGCATCACCCCGCTTCATCCCCAAGAATTAGAGAGACCCGAGCTCATGACGTCTTCCACCGCGCAGTATTTCGTTCCCAGCCTGATCGCCGCCGCCCTGGCCAGCGCGGCCCTGCCCGCCAGCGCCGAGGAGTCGGGTTTTGTCGAAGGGGCCAAGGTCAACCTGAACCTGCGCAATTTCTACATCAACCGCAACTTCACCAACCCGACCAAGGCCCAGGGCAAGGCTGAAGAGTGGACGCAGAGTTTTATCCTCGACGCCAAGTCCGGGTTCACCCAGGGCACCGTCGGGTTCGGCATGGATGTGCTCGGTTTGTATTCGGTGAAGCTCGACGGCGGCAAAGGCACCGGTGGTACACAACTGCTGCCGCTGGATCATGACGGTCGCCCGGCAGACAATTTTGGCCGTACCAACGTGGCGTTCAAGGCCAAGCTGTCGCAGACCGAAGTCAAAGTCGGCGAATGGATGCCGGTGCTGCCAATCCTGCGTTCCGACGATGGTCGCTCGTTGCCGCAAACCTTCCGAGGCGGCCAGATCACCTCGAAGGAAATCGCAGGCCTGACGCTCTACGGCGGCCAGTTCCGCCAGAACAGCCCGCGCGACGACAGCAGCATGGACGACATGTCGATGACCGGCAAAGCCGCATTCACCTCCGATCGTTTCAACTTTCAGGGCGGCGAGTACGTGTTCAATGACAAGCGCACCCAGATCGGACTGTGGAACGCCGAGCTCAAGGACATCTACAGCCAGCAATTCATCAATCTGATCCACAGCCAGCCGATCGGCAACTGGACCCTGGGCGCCAACCTGGGTTTCTTCTACGGCAAGGATGACGGCAGCGCCCGGGCCGGCGAGTTGGACAACAAGACAATGTACGGTTTGTTCTCGGCCAAATACGGCGGCAACACCTTCTACGTCGGCCTGCAAAAACTCACTGGTGACAATGCCTGGATGCGGGTCAACGGCACCAGCGGCGGTACCCTGGCCAACGACAGCTACAACTCCAGCTATGACAATGCCCGGGAGAAATCCTGGCAAGTACGCCACGACTACAACTTCGCCGCCGTGGGTGTACCGGGCCTGACCCTGATGAACCGCTACATCAGCGGTGACAATGTGCACACCGGCAGCATCACCGATGGCAAGGAATGGGGGCGCGAAAGTGAACTGGGCTACACCGTGCAGAGCGGTGCGCTGAAAGACCTGAACCTGAAATGGCGCAATTCGACCATGCGCCGCGACTACAGCAACAATGAGTTCGATGAGAACCGGGTGATCATCAGCTATCCGATCAGCTTGCTGTAAACCTCACCACCGCCATCGCGAGCAGGCTCGCTCCCACATTAGACCGTGTCCGCCTTGGCAACCCGGACAACTGTGGGAGCGAGCCTGCTCGCGATGACGTCAGCAAGTCACCGCAAATCGCCGGGGCTACCCCCGCGACTCAACCCCCAACTCATCCCACACCGACTCCGCCAGGTGGAATGTCGCATTGGCCGCCGGAATCCCGCAGTAGATTGCACTCTGCATGATCACTTCCTTGATCTCGCCACGGCTGACGCCGTTGTTGGCGGCGGCGCGCAGGTGCAGTCTGAGTTCGCCCTCGCGGTTCATGCCGATCAGCATGGCGATGGTGATCAGGCTGCGGGTGTGGCGCGGCAGGCCCGGGCGGGTCCAGATGTCACCCCAGGCGTGGCGGGTGATCATCTCCTGGAACTCCGAGTTGAACTCGGTCAGGGTAGTCAGGCTGCGGTCGACGTGGGCGTCGCCGAGGACCGCGCGACGGACTTCCATCCCCTCGTCGTAACGTTGTTTCTCATCCACGGCAATACCCTCAATCAGCCGACAGAAACGCCAGCACGCGCTCGCTGAACGCATTACCGGCCTGGACGTTGGACAAATGCGCGGCATAGAACTCGGCGTACTCGGCGCCCGGCACATGTTCCTGAATGAAATGCCCGCCGGACGGTGGCGTCACGGCGTCTTCGGTGCCAGCGATGACCAGCAACGGCACCTTGATCGCAGACAACTGATCGCGGAAATCGGCGTCACGCACCGCCGCGCAGTTGGCCGCATAGCCTTCTGGAGAAGTGGCCGCGAGCATGTCGGTAATCTGCTTGGCCGCCGCCGGGTTGGTTTCGGAGAAATCCGGGGTGAACCAGCGGGCAATCGACGCATCGCGCAGGGCAACCATGGCCGCCTGACCATCGCGCAGCACCATTTCAATGCGCGGGTTCCACACCGACGGATCGCCGATTTTCGCTGCGGTGTTGCACACGATCAGCTTGTTCAGGCGATCGCCGGCATTGATGCCCAGCCACTGGCCGATCAACCCGCCCATGGACAATCCGCAGAAATGCGCGCGCTCGATGTGCAACGCATCCAGCAGCGCCAGCACGTCGCGGCCCAGTTGCTCGATGCTGTACGGGCCAGTCGTCACCAGCGATTGGCCGTGACCACGGGTGTCGAAACGCAGAACGCGAAAATGCTTGGTGAACGCCGGAATCTGCGCGTCCCACATGTGCAGGTCAGTGCCCAGGGAGTTGGAC
Source organism: Pseudomonas sp. ACN8 (assembly GCF_002303925.1). Classification (GTDB taxonomy): domain Bacteria; phylum Pseudomonadota; class Gammaproteobacteria; order Pseudomonadales; family Pseudomonadaceae; genus Aquipseudomonas. The sequence continues at coordinate 30,521 of NZ_MRCS01000045.1, read as the reverse complement.
AGCACCAGCACCGGCGCGTCGACCGGCCCATCGAGTTGGTAATGCAGTTCGCCCTCGGCGAGTTGTACAAATGCCACAGCAAGTCTCCTTCAGGCAGTCAATGCAGAATGTTCAGCCACCGCGCGCTCGACCCAGGTTTTGGCCTGACCGAGATAGTGAGCGGGGTCCAGCAGATGATCGAGTTCAGCCGCCGAAAGCTCGGCGGTCACTTGCGGTTCGTCGCCGAGGACCACGCGCAGGTGACGCTGTTCGGCCACGGCACGTTTGCAGCATTGTTCCAACAGATGGTGCGCGGCATCGCGTCCGACCCGTTGCGCGAGAACGATGCTCACCGCTTCAGCGAGCACCAGGCCCTGGGTCAAATCGAGATTGCGAGCCATGCGCTCGGCATCCACCTCCAGCCCTTTGGCGATCAACAATGCTTGCTGCAGGCTGCCGGACACCAGGCAGCAAATCTCCGGCAGGGTTTCCCACTCGGCATGCCATAGACCGAGACTGCGCTCGTGTTCCTGGGGCATGGCGCTGAACAGCGTCGAGAGCAAACCAGGTACACGCGTCGCCGCGCCGATCAACACCGCCGCGCCCACCGGATTGCGTTTGTGCGGCATGGTCGAGGAACCGCCCTTGCCCGGCGCCGAAGGTTCGAACACTTCGGCGGCCTCGGTTTGCATCAACAGGCTGATATCGCGACCGAGTTTGCCGAGACTGCCGGCGATCAGGCCGAGCACGGCGCCGAACTCCACCACGCGATCGCGCTGGGTGTGCCACGGCTGATCGGGCAAGGTCAGTTGCAGTTCTCCGGCCAGCGCCTGGGCAATCGGCATGGCCTGTTCGCCAAGGGCCGCAAGGGTTCCGGAAGCACCGCCGAATTGCAGCACCAACAGGCGTGGCTTGAGTTCGGCCAAGCGTTGGCGACTGCGGGTCACCGCCCCCAGCCAACCGGCGATCTTCATGCCGAGGGTGACCGGTGTCGCATGCTGCAGCCAGGTACGTCCGGCCAATGGCGTGGTCGCGTAGCGCCGGGCCTGGGACGCGAGGGTCTGTCCCAGTTGTGCCAGGTCGCCTTCGATCAGTTCCAGAGCGCGGCGTAGTTGCAGCACCAGGCCGCTGTCCATCACGTCCTGGCTGGTCGCGCCCAGATGCACATAGCGCTCGGCTTCGGCATCGGTGGCCGCGATCTGTTTGCCCAGCGCCTTGACCAACGGAATGGCCGAATTACCCGCCGTGGCAATCGCCTCGCCCAACGCTGCAAAGTCATAAAGCCCGGCGCGGCAAGCCGCTTCAATCGGCGCGACAACACTCGACGGAATCAACCCTGCCTGCGCTTCGGCCCGGGCCAGTGCCGCTTCAAAATCGAGCATGGCCTGGACCCGGCCCTGATCGCAGAACACCTCACGCATATCGCGGGCCGTGAAATAGGCATCGAACAATTGATTGCCCGGTCGCTGGTTCATAAACAGTTCCTGAAGACGCGGGCCTTTGCGGCCCGCGTGTGAAGATCAAAGATCGTGATGCAGATACTTCGCCTGTTTCGGCAGACGCAGGCTGAACAGGAACGCGATCGCCATCATTACCGTCACGTACCAGTAAAAGGAGTTTTCCATGCCCACGGCCTTGAGGCTCAAGGCCACATACTCCGCCGAACCCCCGAAGATCGCATTCGCCACCGCGTATGCCAGGCCGACACCCAGTGCACGCACCTCAGGCGGGAACATCTCGGCTTTCACCAGACCGCTGATCGAGGTGTAGAAACTGACGATCGACAGCGCCAGGGTAATCAGCACGAAGGCCAGAAACGGACTGGTCACGCTTTTCAGGCTCAACAGGATAGGCACGGTGCACAGCGTGCCGAGGGCGCCGAACCAGAGCATCGAGTTACGCCGGCCGATCTTGTCGGCGAGCATGCCGAAAACCGGCTGCATGCACATATAGAGGAACAGCGCGCCGGTCATGATGTAGCTGGCGGTCTTGGCCGGCATGCCGGCGGTGTTCACCAGGTACTTCTGCATGTACGTGGTGAAGGTGTAGAAAATCAGCGAACCGCCGGCGGTGTAACCGAGTACGGTGATGAACGCGGCTTTATGGTCGCGAAACAGGGCGCTGATGCTGCCGGCATCCTTGTTTTCGCGCATTTCCTTGCTGGTGGTTTCTTTCAGCGAACGGCGCAGATACAGCGAAACCAGCGCTGCCATGGCCCCCACCACAAAGGGAATCCGCCAACCGTAGGCACGCAGGTCATCTTCGGTGAGGAACTGTTGCAGGATCACCACCAGCGACACCGCGAGCAACTGGCCGCCGATCAGGGTCACGTACTGGAACGAGGCGAAGAATCCGCGCTGGCCCTTGAGCGCCACTTCGCTCATGTAGGTCGCGGTCGTGCCGTACTCACCGCCCACCGACAAGCCTTGCAGCAAACGGGCGAACAGCAGCAGGATCGGCGCCCAGACCCCGATGCTGTTGTAGGTCGGCAGGCAGGCGATCAGCAGCGAGCCGAAGCACATCATCAGAATCGAGATCAACATCGAATTCTTGCGTCCGTGCTTGTCCGCCAGCCGTCCGAAAATCCAGCCACCAATCGGTCGCATCAGGAACCCGGCGGCGAATACGCCAGCGGTGTTGACCAACTGTACCGTAGGGTTATCGGACGGGAAAAAGGCCGGCGCGAAATAGATCGCACAGAAGGCGTAGACGTAGAAGTCGAACCATTCGACCAGGTTGCCGGACGAGGCACCGACAATGGCGAAGATCCGCTTGTTGCGTTCTTCGCCGGTATAAAGAGCTATAGGTGCTGTGGGTGTTGTCATTGTTTTTTCACTCAATGGGGACAGAGAGAGTCTAGACACACTTTGCAACACTCCCGTTCCACAGATACATCCGCGATTCGTACCCCCTGTAGGAGCGAGCCTGCTCGCGATAGCAGTGTGTCAGACGACATCGACGGTGAATGTACCGACGCCATCGCGAGCAGGCTCGCTCCTACAGGTGAACAGTGTTCACTCAATAATCGAAGAACACCGTCTCGGCATCGGTACCCTGCAGAATCACGTTCCACTGGTACACACCCGACGCATCCTGCCTGGCCAGCAGCGTACTGCGGCGCTCGGCCGGCACGCACTCCAGCAACGGATCGTTGACGTTGGCGACTTCGCCATCAAAGTAAATCCGCGTCAGCAAGTGCTTGACCAGGCCACGGGCAAACACCAGCACCACCAGGTGCGGTGCCTGGGTCGTGCCTTTGAGCCCCTCGACCGTACCGGGCTTGATGGTGGTGAAACGGAAACGCCCTTCGGCATCCACCGGCACCCGGCCAAAGCCTTCGAAATTCGGGTCCAGGGGTTTGTCCTGGTCGTCTTCCGGGTGGTCATACTTGCCGGCGGCGTTGGCCTGCCAGACTTCCAGCATCGCGTCGTTGACGATGTCGCCATTGCCGTCGACCACTTGCCCGGTGATCGCCACGCGTTCGCCCAGGGTTTGCTCGACGGTCAGGTTTTCGCGGTTCAGCCAGGTCAGGCCGATGTGGTAGTACGGCCCGACGGTGTGGGACGTGGTCGCAGTCAGCGTCATCTTATTTCTCCATCGGCGTGGCGTCGCGGCCGCGCAAAACGATGTCCCAACGATAACCGAGGGCATAGGAAGGGATGGTTTTTTCCAGGTCGAAGCTGGCGATCAAGCGCTCCTTGGCGCTGGTATCGGGCACGCAGTTGTAGATCGGGTCGTACGCCAGCAGCGGGTCGCCCGGGAAATACATCTGCGTCACAAGGCGCGTGAGGATGCTCGGCCCGAACAACGAGAAGTGAATGTGCGCCGGGCGCCAAGCGTTGTGGTGGTTACCCCACGGGTACGCACCGGGTTTGATGGTCTGGAACTGATACCAGCCATCGGCGTCGGTCACGGTGCGGCCAGTGCCGGTGAAATTCGGGTCCAGCGGTGCATCGTGCAGGTCGCGGGCATGAGCGTAGCGACCAGCGGCGTTGGCCTGCCAGATCTCCACCAGAATCCCCGGCACCGGCAGACCGTTTTCATCCAGCACGCGGCCGTGGATGATGATGCGCTCACCCTGTGGCTGCCCCTCGTGCTGGGCGGTCAGGTCGCTGTCCTTCTCGTTGACACGCTCGGCGCCGATGGTCGGACCGGTAATTTCCGACAACGAATGGGGCAGCAATACCAACGGTTTCGACGGCGAGCGCAGGTTGGTGGATTGATAGGTCGGGTGCAGGTACTCCGGCTGAGTGCCCTCCTGCGGGCGACGGTAACCAGGCTTGTCAGTCATTACACTTTCCTCAGTTCTTATTAGCCGACAGGGTGGGTCAGACCCGTTCGATCGCCAAAGCCAGACCTTGGCCAACACCAACGCACATGGTCGCCAGACCTTTCTTGCCGCCGGTTTTTTCCAGCTGATGCAATGCGGTCAACACCAGTCGTGCGCCGCTCATGCCCAATGGATGGCCCAAGGCAATGGCGCCACCGTTCGGGTTGACCTGGACCGCGTCGTCGGCGATCCCCAGTTCACGCAGCACCGCCAGGCCCTGGCTTGCGAAGGCTTCGTTGAGTTCGATCACGTCGAAATCGCTGACCGCCACACCGAGGCGTTCGATCAGTTTACGCACCGCCGGCACCGGGCCGATGCCCATTACACGCGGAGCAACACCGGCGCTGGCCATGCCGAGCACTTTGGCGCGGGCAGTCAGACCGTGTTTCTTCACCGCTTCGGCCGAAGCCAGGATCAACGCGGCAGCACCGTCGTTCACACCGGAGGCATTGCCGGCGGTGACGGTTTTGTCGGGACCGTTGACCGGTTTGAGTTTGGTCAGGGCTTCCAGGGTGGTGTCGGCGCGAGGATGCTCGTCCTGGCTGACCACGATTTCACCCTTCTTGTGGGCAATGCGCACTTCAACGATTTCTTCGGCGAAGTACCCGGCAGCTTGCGCGGCGGCCGTGCGTTGTTGACTGCGCAGGGCGAACGCGTCCTGATCGGCGCGGGACACCTTGTAATCGTCGGCCACGTTGTCAGCGGTCTGCGGCATCGCATCCACGCCGTACTGGGCTTTCATCAACGGGTTGATGAAGCGCCAGCCGATGGTGGTGTCTTCGAGCTTCATGTTGCGCGAAAACGCCGCGTCAGCCTTGCCCATCACGAACGGTGCGCGGGACATCGACTCGACGCCGCCGGCGATCGTCAGCTCCATTTCGCCGCTGGCGATGGCGCGGAACGCGGTGCCGATGGCATCCATGCCCGACGCGCAGAGGCGGTTGAGGGTCACGCCAGGAATGGTTTCCGGCAGACCGGCCAGCAACAGCGCCATACGTGCAACGTTGCGGTTGTCTTCACCGGCCTGGTTGGCGCAGCCGAGGAACACCTCGTCCACCGCGTTCCAGTCCATCGAGGGGTTACGCTCCATCAAGGCCTTGATCGGCACGGCGGCCAGGTCGTCGGCGCGAACCGTCGACAGGCCACCGCCGAAACGGCCGATGGGGGTACGAATCGCGTCGCAGATATAAACGTCACGCATCACGCTTCTCCGGGGGCTTGGCCGTGGGCGGCAGCAGTGCGGGCTTCGAGATCACGCAATGCGGTCAGTTCGACTTCTGTTGGCTCAGCGGTTTGCTCAACGTTGTCGGCAAAACGAATCGCCCAACCGGTGGCGGCGACCACTTGCTCGCGGGTCACGCCCGGGTGCAGTGCGGTGACCACGAATTCGTGGGTGCCCTCCTCCGGTTCCATGATGCACAGGTCGGTGATGATCCCTACCGGACCGGCGCCTGGCAGGCCAAGACGCTTGCGCGAATCGCCACCCTCACCGTGACCGACCGAGGTAATGAAGTCGAGTTTGTCGACAAAGGAGCGCGACGACTGCTTGAGGATAATCAATACACTCTTGGCGGAACCGGCAATCTCCGGCGCGCCACCGGCACCCGGCAGACGGACTTTCGGCGCGTGGTAATCACCCACGACGGTGGTGTTGATGTTGCCGAAACGGTCGACCTGCGCCGCGCCGAGGAAACCGACGTCAATGCGTCCGCCCTGCAGCCAGTAGCGGAAAATCTCGCCGGTCGGGACCACGGTGTCGGCGGTTTCCGCCAACTCACCGTCACCGATCGACAGTGGCAATACACTTGGCTTGGCACCGATCGGACCCGATTCGTAGATCAGGACGACATCAGGCGAAGAAGTCAGGCGCGCCAGGTTGGCCGCTTTCGACGGCAGGCCGATACCGACGAAGCACACCGAACCGTTCTTCAGACGGCGAGCGGCAGCGACGGTCATCATTTCATTGGTGGTGTAAGTCATTACTTCGCCTCCGAAGCGGCGGCCAGTTTGGCCTGGAACTCGCTGAAGTCAGCGCTGCCGTGGATGTATTCGTTGATCCACGCGGTGAAGGTTTCACGGTCGCGGGCAATCGGGTCCCAGGCCTGGTAGAAGCGGTTGTCGCGCTCGTTGTAACCATGGGCGTAGGACGGATGCGCGCCGCCAGGTACGTGGCAAACCGCGCTCAGGGCCCAGGTTGGCAATACACAGGAGTTCATCGGTGCATTGAGGTCGTCGACGATTTCCTCAACGGTGACGATGCAACGCTTGGCGGCCAGTGCGGCTTCTTTCTGCACGCCGAGGATGCCCCAGAGCAGCACGTTGCCCTTGCGGTCGGCTTTCTGCGCGTGAATCACGGTAATGTCCGGGCGCACTGAAGGCACGGCGGCCAACACTTCGCCTGTGAACGGGCAGGTAACCGATTTGATCAGCGGGTTGACCTTCGGCAGGTCGGAACCGGCGTAAGCACGCAGTACCGCGAACGGCAGGCCGGAAGCACCGGCAACGTAGGCGTTGGCCAGGTCGGCGTGGCTGTGTTCTTCGATCTCCAGCGCGTGGGGCCACTGTTTCTCGACGGCGTCACGCAGACGGTGCAGAGAACCTACGCCAGGGTTACCACCCCAGGAGAAAATCAGCTTGCGGGCACAACCGGCACCGATCAACTGGTCGTAGATCAAGTCAGGGGTCATCCGCACCAGGGTCAGGTCTTTCTTGCCCTGGCGAATGATTTCGTGACCCGCCGCCGTCGGGATCAGGTGAGTAAAGCCTTCGAGCGCGACCGTATCGCCGTCGTTTACGAATTGCTTCACCGCGTCGTGCAGCGAAAGGATTTCAGCCATTGGGGCAGGCTCCCGTTTATTGTTAACCGACAGTGGAAGAAGGCGCCGATGCGCAGCGCCGGAATGACTGAAGATTAAGCCCGTGCAAAACGCCAAACAATCCGATAATCGACTAAGCGTTCGATTATCGAACATATTGTTACTTGGCTACCGATCCCCAAAAGCTTCGCGAGCAGGCTCGCTCCCACAGAGGAATGCGATCACCGGTGGGAGCGAGCCTGCTCGCGAAGAGACCCGCACATTCACTAAGGAATCTGGCTGGTTGCCTCAGGTCGCATCCGCATGACTGACCATGCCCTTGATCACCACCGCTGTCGTCGCCAGTGCCGCCGGAATCACCAGCGCCGTCAGCACTTGCTCGAAGTTCCAGCCCAGCCCCAGCAGCGTCGCGCCCATCCAGGCACCAAGGATGGCGCCGAAGCGGCCGATGCCGAGCATCCACGACACCCCGGTGGCCCGCCCTTGAGTCGGATAGAACCGCGCCGCCAGTGACGGCATCGCCGATTGAGCACCGTTGACACACATCCCGGCCACCAGTACCAGGGTCGCCAGGATTGTGATGTTGCCCAGGCTCTGCCCTACCGCGTAGGCAAACACCCCGGCCAGCAGGTAGAAAGTACCGATGACCTTGTGCGGATTGAACCGGTCCATTGCCCAGCCCACGCCCACCGCACTCAGCACGCCACCCAACTGGAACAGCGCGCCGATGAAGGCCGCCTGCTCCATGCTCGCGCCACTGTCACGCATCAGGGTCGGCAGCCAGCTGGTCAGCAGGTAGACGATCACCAGGCCCATGAAGTAGGTCAGCCACAGCAGCAAGGTGCCGGTGCTGTAGGTGCCGGAGAAAATCACCGCGAACACATTGCGCGCCTTCACGGTTTTCTGTTCCGGGACGCTGAAGCTCGACGCCTGGGCCACCACCGTCGGGTCAATCGGCGCCAGTGCCTTGCGCACTTTGTCCGTACCGCGGTTGCGCACCACAAGGTAACGCGCCGACTCCGGTAGCCAGAGCAGCAAAACGACGGCGAGGATCAACGGCAGAATCCCACCGATCAGCAGCAGGCTATGCCAGCCAAAGGCCGGAATGAGCTTGGCCGAGATAAATCCACCGCCGGCCATGCCGAGGTTGAAGCCGCAGAACATGCTGGTCACCAGCAGGGACTTCTTGCGCTCCGGGGTGTACTCCGACAGCAAGGTCGTGGCGTTCGGCATGCCGGCACCCAGACCCAGGCCGGTCAGGAAGCGCAACACCAGCAACTGATCGACATTGCTGCTGTAGGCCGAGGCCAGGCTGAAGGCGCCGAACAACAGCACCGCACCGACCAGTACGACTTTTCGCCCGAAGCGGTCAGCCAGAGGACCGGAGCCCAGTGCGCCGAAGACCATGCCGATCAACGCCGCACTCATTACCGGACCGAGACTGGCGCGGTCGATACCCCAGTCCTGGGACAGGGCCGGGGCGATGAAGCCCATGGCCGCAGTGTCGAGGCCATCGAGGAAGACAATCAGGAAACACAGGATCACCACGCGCCACTGATAGCGCGAAATGGGTTGGGCATTGATGAAGGACTGCACGTCGAGGCAGTTTCCTACAGCAGACTGAGGCTGGTTCATTATTTTTATTCCACGGATCACAGTCGAACAGTGTCAGCAGATGCTGACGAAGCCGCGACAGTAATGATCCGGAGGAAACAGCGTCAATTCACCCAGCGCGACTCTGTGCGTTTATCGAACACCTTAAGTGAACAGCTGGGTGCTCAGGTCGCGACTGGCACTCAGCAGGCCGGGCAGAAAACGCTGTTCCAGTTCATTGCGGCTGACTCGCCCGGCGTGGGTGCTGACATTGAGGGCCGCAACCACCTGGCCGGAAGCGTCGTACACCGGGACAGCAATCGAACGCAGCCCTTGCTCGAGTTCCTGATCGACTATGCACCAGCCTTGCTGTCGCACCTCTTGCAGGCATTCGAGCAATGCCTCGGGGGTGTGGATCGTACGGCTGGTCTTGGCCTGCAATTCGGCGTGATCGAGGTATTCGCCCAGCGACGTGTCATCCAGCGCGGCCAGCAGAATCCGCCCCATCGACGTGCAATAGGCCGGCAAGCGCCCGCCCACCGACAGGTCCACCGAAATCAGGCGCTGGGTGGTTGCGGAGCGGGCGATGTACAGAATGTCATCACCCTCCAGCGTGGCCATATTGCAGGCCTCGTGCAGTTGCTCGCTCATACGGTCCAGGTACGGCTGGGCGGAAACCGCCAGCGGCGTCGAGGACACATAGGCATGGCCGAGGGTCAGCACTTTGGGCAGCAACGAATAGGTGCGGCCGTCGGTGGTGGCGTAGCCGAGCTTGATCAGGGTGTGCAGGCAACGGCGCACGGCGGCGCGGGGAATTTCCGTGCGGTGGCTGATCTGAGCGATGGTCAGGTGCCGTTTGCGCTCCTGGAACGCTTGCACCACGGCCAGGCCACGAGCCAGGGACGTCATGAAATCCGGGTCGCCGGTCAGTGCCTGGATCCGTTTGGCTGGCGAGGCCACGATGGGAGGAGCCACTGAAGCGAAGGAATTGCGCAATTGATCGTTCATACAAGGTCCTTTTACCCATTCGGATCGGCGACTATTACAAAGGGCTGGCGCCTGACGCTCAAGCCCGCCCCGTCAACTCCGTGCGATTATCGAACGCTCGACCGATAATCGCAATCTGTCGTGTAAATCCCCTCCGGTGCGCTGATGTCCGGTTTTCGCTGATTTGCGCCCCTCATGTTTACGCCGACTCGACACAGGACTTAAGGGGCAATCCAATTGCCGTAACTTGCCTGACTTAATGGCGTCAGAAAGGCATCGCGGCGATCTGGTATCAGTCGACGTTCTAGTTAATCGCAAAGTATCGAGCAACAAAACGGTCACACACCAAGAACAACTTTTAACTCTTTGGAGATAGTGTTCTTCAAATCGGCCGCTATAATACAATTCAGTAGCGCTTCGGTTTTTTACTTGCCGAACCCGCTGCCCGGCAATGCGATGTTCCATCACCGTTGCCCGCTGCAAGCGCCAGATCCGCATTGCACAGCCTTGCCGATGCGCTTGCCGAAACAGGAAACTGAAGCTACGTCAGCTGTTTATCTCTGGTGCCGTGGCCGCCTGTGACATGGAAGTATTGATCACGTTGTTGCCAAAAACGATGCCTTGACGGGCATTGCCCATTCGACGAATGTGATCAACCGATTTGATGCAGCGCGTTTTCACCAGAATTTATCCCCACTCAATCAGGTAGCACTGTGACGAAAGACGAACTGCGCGCGGAACTAGAGCGCCAGGAACAACGTTACAAGGAAGTTTACGGCGGAGAAGTCACCACTTACGCCGCTCAACCCGAACCGGAACGCAAACCCTGGCGTAAACGCGCCACCGTTCAGGATCAGGTTTTCCAGCAGGAACTTCAAAAAATGGAAAAGGAACTCAAAGCCGAAGAGCCGTGACTGCTTCGGCCTGATCCTTACAAAGGCCTGCCTCTGCACCCGTTAAAAGCGGGATGTATTGATGCTGCCTTTCGCGCCCGCTACGAGCGGGCAGCGGCCATCACCGTCGCCGAATCCGGCAGATTTCCGGTATCTGACCTATTTCTCAGATTTTTCTCACAGCCATTCAAGCCCCTCTTACCGGGCCGTGAAGGTTTTATGACAGCCTCTTTTTTTAATTAAATCAATGACTTAAAAAACACAGCAAAACCGTGGGTTTTCAGGTGCTGCGGCAAAAAAATTCGTTGAAGAATGTTACCGATGAGCAGCTAGTGCATTGATTAGCAGTCTTTTCTGGCATAATCGCGCCCCCTTATGACCGGGTCAGAAAACCTTCATGATCGATTTATTCAGCGGACTGGATGCTTGGGTGCTTGTGAGCCTCTTGCTCGCCCTGGCCTTTGTCCTCGCCTTCGAGTTCATCAACGGCTTTCATGACACCGCTAACGCGGTGGCGACCGTTATCTACACCAAAGCCATGCCGCCTCATCTGGCGGTGTTTTTCTCCGGTGTGTTCAACTTCCTCGGCGTACTGCTGGGCGGGGTCGGCGTGGCGTATGCCATCGTCCACCTGCTGCCGGTGGAACTGCTGATCAATGTGAACACCGGTCACGGGCTGGCCATGGTGTTCTCGTTGCTCGCCGCCGCCATTACCTGGAACCTGGGCACCTGGTACTTCGGTATTCCCGCGTCCAGCTCCCACACGCTGATCGGTTCGATCCTCGGTGTCGGCCTGGCCAACGCCCTGATCAACGATATTCCACTGGCTGACGGTGTGAACTGGCAGAAAGCGATCGATATCGGCGCCTCGCTGGTGTTCTCGCCAATGGCCGGCTTCCTGATCGCCGCGTTGATCCTGATCGGCCTTAAATGGTGGCGTCCGCTGTCGAAGATGCACAAGACGCCGGAACAGCGCCGCAAGATCGACGACAAGAAACACCCGCCATTCTGGAATCGCCTGGTACTGGTGATCTCGGCCATGGCCGTGAGTTTCGTGCACGGCTCCAACGATGGCCAGAAAGGTATCGGCCTGATCATGCTGGTCCTGATCGGTATCGTGCCAGCGCAGTTCGTCCTCGACCTGAACAGTACGACCTATCAGATCGAGCGGACTCGCGACGCCACGCTGCACCTGAGCCAGTTCTACCAGCGTAACTCTGAAACCCTGGGTGAGTTCCTGGCCCTGGGCAAGAGCGTGGAAGGCGATCTGCCGGAGAAATTCCGTTGCAACCCGCAACAGACCGAACCGACCATCACTGCCCTGCTCGGCACCCTCAAGGGTGTAGCCGACTACCACTCGCTGCCGTCGGAAAGCCGCATCGAAGTACGTCGCTACCTGCTCTGCCTGGACGACACGGCGAAGAAAGTCAGCAAGTTGCCAACGCTCGGGGCCCGTGAAAAGGCTGACCTGGACAAGTTGCGCAAGGACCTGACCACCACCACCGAATACGCTCCTTTCTGGGTGATCCTGGCGGTTGCACTGGCCTTGGGCCTGGGCACCATGGTCGGCTGGAAACGCGTGGTACTGACCATTGGCGAGAAGATCGGCAAGCAAGGCATGACCTACTCCCAGGGCATGTCGGCGCAGATCACCACCGCCACCCTGATTGGCATGGCCAACATCTTCAGCCTGCCGGTTTCCACCACCCACGTGCTGTCCTCCGGCGTGGCGGGCACCATGGTCGCCAACAAAAGCGGCCTGCAAAGCGGCACCGTCAGAACCATCCTGCTGGCCTGGGTATTGACCCTGCCAGCCACCGTGGCCCTGTCGGCCGGGTTGTTCTGGCTGGCCTCGAAGGCCCTTGGCAGCTGATAAGCAGCCAAACCCAAAAAGGCGCGCTCCGCAAGGAACGCGCCTTTTTATTGCTGCCAATCGCAAAAAATCACTGTAGGAGCGAGCTCTGCTCGCGATGACCGCAAGGACAACGCGTACATTCAGGCAGCCCGCGTCATCGTTGGCGTCCATCGCGAGCAGAGCTCGCTCCTACAGGGTTACGTGTTTACCGATAGTTTTTCGCAGGCAAAAAAAAGGGCAACCGAAGTTGCCCAAAATGCCTTGCGTGCTCATTACATCCAGAAAGAACTACGGTTATTTCCGCTTGTGCGAATCTTTCCAGATAAAAAGTCCGAACCCTGCAAAAAATACAAACATGAGGCTGACAGTCAGCACCCCGGCGATCACCACGTTGTCGAAAAACATGACGCGTCTCCTGTACCTGCCCTGTTGCGATAGGGCTAAGTTAACCAAACGGACAGGAGAGAATATTGACCGGGATCAATGTCGCCCGAGACTGGGCAAGAGGAAGGGAGAAGTTTGACCCGCATCAATGAATGCGGGGGATTTCAGCGCTTTTTCGGTTTGCTCTTCGGCTTTTTTTTGGCTTTGCCCAACGGCATGGCCTGCTCGAACGCCTGGCGAACTTCATTGAGTCGCTTGTCATTGAGGTCATGAACACGCTTGGCGCGTTCAGCATTGAGGTCAATCAGTTTGTCGTCTTGGCTCATGGCGGTCAGTGCATCGCTTGAAATGAGTGTCAGCCGCCGTAGCGTTCGGCAACCCTGCGCCAATAATGCGGCCTGACGGCCGTGCTGACCAGCCTGCGCTCAAATCTCGATATCGACCCACAGCCCCTGCCGTGGCTGATCTGTCATCAGTGGCGCCACCGGCACGGTGTTGTCGGCATTGAGCTCATCCCCGGGAATCGCCAGGTGAGACTCGGCGTCATCATCAGCCTCGCGGCGACGTCGTTCCTGCTCCTGCTTGCGGCGCTGCTCCTCGCGCAGCACCAACCCGTCCTCTTCGGGATTGCGCTTTTGCAGGTCGATGGTGCTTTCACTGGAGCTTTCCTGCACCGGCACCACCGGAGGAATATCCGGACGCTGGCGGATCGGGTCGGTCTGTGAAGTGATCGGCACGGCACTCAAGGGGAGCATCGGTGGCAGCATGTTTTCAGTCTCCTGTCAGCAGGCTGTCGGCTGCGGGGATGGCGACTTGAGCCATCGGTCGCAAACTGTGACTCATTTGGCACTCATTAGTGCACCGGGCGGCGCGTCATTCACAGGTGGGCTAACGTATGACTGTGAGTTTTTCTGAGAGTCCTTTGGCCCTGAAGCCCTCATTCCGTTAAGATAGCCCGCTTTTTCAGGTGGGAGTCAGGCAGCATGGCGCAGCAGTATCAACCGGGGCAACGCTGGATCAGTGACAGCGAAGCCGAGCTGGGTTTAGGCACCGTTCTGGCACAGGACGGCCGCTTGTTGACCGTGCTCTATCCGGCCACTGGCGAGACTCGCCAGTACGCGCTAAGGAATGCGCCCCTCACCCGCGTGCGGTTTTCGCCCGGTGACTCCATCACTCACTTCGAAGGCTGGAAGCTGACCGTTCGCGAAGTCGACGACGTCGATGGCCTGCTGGTTTACCACGGCCTCAACGGGCAGAACGAAGTGGTCACCCTGCCGGAAACCCAGCTGTCGAACTTCATCCAGTTCCGTCTGGCCAGCGACCGCTTGTTCGCCGGGCAGATCGACCCGCTGGCCTGGTTCTCCCTGCGTTACAACACGCTCGAACACACCAGTCGCCAGTTGCAATCCGCACTCTGGGGCCTGGGCGGCGTGCGTGCGCAACCGATCGCGCACCAGTTGCACATCGCCCGCGAAGTCGCCGACCGCATTGCACCGCGGGTTCTGCTGGCGGACGAAGTGGGCCTGGGCAAAACCATCGAAGCCGGTTTGGTGATCCATCGCCAGTTGCTCTCGGGCCGCGCCAACCGCGTGCTGATCCTGGTTCCGGAGAACCTGCAGCACCAGTGGCTGGTAGAGATGCGCCGCCGCTTCAACCTGCAGGTCGCGCTGTTCGACGAAGAGCGCTTCATCGAAAGCGATGCCAGCAACCCCTTCGAAGACACCCAGCTCGCGCTGGTCGCGCTTGAATGGCTGGTGGACGACGAAAAAGCCCAGGACGCGCTGTTCGCGGCGGGCTGGGACTTGATGGTGGTCGACGAAGCTCACCACCTGGTGTGGCACGAAGATCAGGTCAGCCCCGAGTATTCCCTGGTCGAGCAACTCGCCGAAACCATTCCCGGCGTGTTGCTGTTGACCGCCACCCCGGAACAACTGGGCCAGGACAGCCACTTCGCCCGTCTGCGCCTGCTCGACCCGAACCGCTTCCACGACCTGCAAGCCTTCCGCGCCGAGAGCGAAAACTATCGCCCCGTGGCTGAAGCCGTTCAGGAATTACTGGACAAGGGGCGCCTGTCGCCGCAAGCCCACAAGACCATTCACGGCTTCCTCGGCAACGAAGGCGAAGCCCTGCTGGCCGCCGTCAACGATGGCGACACCGAAGCCAGCGCGCGCCTGGTGCGCGAGCTGCTGGACCGCCACGGCACCGGCCGCGTGCTGTTCCGTAACACCCGCGCCGCCGTGCAGGGGTTCCCGGAGCGCAAGCTGCACCCGTACCCGCTGCCGTGCCCGGACGAATACCTCGAACTGCCGTTGGGCGATCACGCCGAGTTGTACCCGGAAGTCAGCTTCCAGGCCCAACCGGACGCCAGCGAAGAAGAACGCTGGTGGAAGTTCGACCCGCGCGTCGAGTGGCTGATCGACCAGCTGAAGATGCTCAAGCGCACCAAAGTACTGGTGATCTGCGCCCACGCCGAAACCGCCATGGACCTGGAAGACGCCCTGCGCGTGCGTTCCGGCATCCCGGCCACGGTGTTCCACGAAGGCATGAACATCCTCGAGCGTGACCGCGCCGCCGCCTACTTCGCCGACGAAGAGTTTGGCGCGCAAGTGCTGATCTGCTCGGAAATCGGCAGTGAAGGCCGCAATTTCCAGTTCTCCCATCACCTGGTGCTGTTCGACCTGCCGTCCCACCCGGACCTGCTGGAACAACGCATCGGTCGTCTGGACCGGATCGGCCAGAAGCACATCATCGAGCTGCACGTACCGTACCTGGAAACCAGCCCGCAAGAGCGCCTGTTCCAGTGGTACCACGAAGCGCTGAACGCATTCCTCAATACCTGCCCGACCGGCAACGCCTTGCAGCACCAGTTCGGCCCGCGCCTGCTGCCGCTGCTCGAAGAAGCCGACGATGGCGAGTGGCAAGCGCTGATCGACGAAGCCCGCACCGAGCGTGAGCGTCTTGAGGCTGAGTTACACACCGGCCGTGACCGTTTGCTGGAGCTGAACTCCGGTGGCGCGGGTGAAGGCGACGCGTTGGTTGAAGAAATCCTTGAACAAGACGATCAGTTCGCCTTGCCGATCTACATGGAAACCCTGTTCGACGCCTTCGGCATCGATAGCGAAGACCATTCGGAAAACGCGCTGATCCTCAAGCCGAGCGAAAAAATGCTCGACGCCAGCTTCCCGCTGGGCGACGACGAAGGCGTGACCATCACTTACGACCGTAACCAGGCGCTGTCTCGCGAAGACATGCAGTTCATCACTTGGGAACACCCGATGGTTCAGGGCGGCATGGACCTGGTGCTGTCCGGTTCCATGGGCAACACCGCCGTGGCGTTGATCAAGAACAAGGCGCTGAAACCTGGCACCGTGTTGCTGGAACTGCTGTATGTCAGCGAAGTGGTTGCTCCGCGCTCGCTGCAACTGGGCCGCTACCTGCCGCCGGCCGCCCTGCGCTGCCTGCTGGACACCAACGGCAACGACCTGTCGGCCCGCGTGTCGTTCGAGACCTTGAACGACCAGCTCGAAAGCGTACCGCGTGCCAGCGCCAACAAGTTCATCCAGGCCCAGCGTGACCAACTGACGCCACGGATCAACGCCGGAGAAGCGAAGATCCTGCCGCGCCACACAGAACGCGTCGCCGAGGCGCAGCGTCGCCTGGCCGCCGATACCGACGAAGAACTGGCGCGCCTGACCGCCTTGCAAGCGGTCAACCCGACCGTGCGCGACAGCGAACTGGTGGCCCTGCGCAAACAACGCGAGCAAGGTCTGGCCATGCTCGACAAGGCTGCGCTGCGACTGGAAGCGATTCGGGTGTTGGTGGCGGGTTAAGTCCCCTGCTCCACCCTGCTTAATAAGAAGGCCCGCAGTGATGCGGGCCTTCTTTTTATCTGACTTTTGTGGTGATGCCGATGGCCTCATCGCTAGCAGGCTAGCTCCCACAGGGGTTGTGTTCACACTGGAGATCCAATGTGGGAGCCAGCCTGCTGGCGATAGCAATCATGCAGTCGCCGCTGCAACCTCTGGCTCGACCACGCCAACCAACCCTGCCTTCATCCGCTTGGTATCGCGCACGAAACACCGCGAAGCCAGGAACAGAAACACCACGGTGAACAACAGTGCCACCGGAATCAGGTACATCGCATCGTGCAGACCGACGGCCTTGAACGCTTCAGTCATCTGTTCGGCACCCGCCGCGAGCATCGCCGTGTGGGCGAAGTGATCGGACAACGCGCCGACCACTACCGGCCCAAGACCACCGCCCAACAGATACAACCCGGCGAAGAACAACGCCATGGCAGTCGCCCGCAGACGCGGCTCGACTACATCCTGAATCGCCGTATAAACGCAGGTATAGAAGTTGTAGGCGAACAGCCAACCGAGACCGAACACGGCGACGAAAACACCGATCTCGATTCGCCCGGAATGCAACGCCCAAGCAGTACAAACCGTCGAAATGACCAGGCTGAAGGCGGCAAACAACAGCCTCCCGTTGGCGACCCGCTGGTGAATCTTGTCCGCAATCCAGCCTCCGAGGGTCAGGCCGACCAACCCGGTCACACCGACAATAACCCCGGTGGCGACCGCGGCATCCTGCAACGGCATGAGGAAGTAGCGTTGCAGCATCGGCACCAGAAACGAGTTGCAGGCATAGGTGGCGAAGTTGAAACACAGGCCGGCCATCACCAGCCACAGGAAGGTTGGCACAGCCAGTACCCGCCGGATCGGCCGATCGATCTTTTCCTGCGAGACCTGAACGCTCTCGGCGGCGCCGCGCTTGGGTTCCTTGATGAAAAACATGAAGATCGCCAGGATCAGCCCGGGCACCGCCGCGATAAAGAACGGCGCGCGCCAGCTATCGAAGGCCTTGACCATCGCGCCAATGGTGAAGAACGCCAGCAACAACCCCAATGGCAGCCCCAACATGAAGATCCCCATGGCCCGCGCCCGGCGGTGAGCCGGAAACAAGTCGCCGATCAGCGAGTTGGCGGCTGGCGCGTAGCTGGCCTCGCCAATGCCGATGCCCATGCGCACGATCAGGAAGCTCCAGAAACTGCCCACCATGCCATTGACGGCGGTCAACCCGCTCCACACCGCCAGCCCCCAGCCCATCAGTTTGCTCCTCGAACCGGTATCGGCCATGCGCCCCAGCGGCAAGCCGGCAATGGCGTAGACGATGGTGAATGCCGTCCCGATGATCCCCAACTGGAAATCACTGAGGTGCCATTCCATGCGAATAGGCTCGATGATGATGGCCGGGATGGTGCGGTCGAAAAAATTGAACAGGTTGGCCAGGAACAACAGGAACAGAATGCGCCAGGCATTGGCCGCTTGGGTCGAGTTCTGCATGGGTCCGTCTCTTTTATTGTTTTTGGGGCGTCACTGCCCCCGGACTTTGCAATCTAGACAGGCCGACCGCACCTGTCTTTCATTATTCGCCAGGCTGATACCAACCCATGGGACGCAACCTGTAGGAGCTTTCACAGGGCCGGTATTTCGCAGTCCGTCCGACCGATGAAAAATACCTTTGAGCCCCCCTTCCCAAGCCGTTGGCGAAGCCTAGAATAGCGGCCTTGTTTCCCCCCCTGTGTCTCCACTCCTCCTTAGATAATCGCCCATGTCCGAAGCCAGTCCGTGTCTGAATTGCGGTGCCTGCTGTTCTCATTTTCGCGTGTCATTTTTCTGGGGTGAATGCGCCTCGTCCGGGGGGACGGTACCCGATGAGCTTGTCGAGCAGATCAGCCCCAGTCGGGTCGCGATGCTCGGCACCGGCTGTAAACCCGTGCGTTGCACCAGCCTGGTCGGAGACGTAGGCAGTACGGTGCAATGCTCGATTTACGAAAAGCGCTCCAGTACCTGCCGGGAATTCGACGCTTCCTGGGTCGATGGCCTGGCCAATCCCGATTGCGACGCGGCCCGTGCCGCTTTTGGCTTGCCGGCCCTGCAACCCGCGTTCGAGATGCCTAAGAAGCAAATCGCCTGAGCATTAGCACTAATCGCTATCAGGCTAATGTCAAAATGTTTGGCACCAATGTGCCACTACGGCTTGCGCTCCATCCATGCCCTCTATACTCCAAGGCATTCGCCGGCGCTCATTGCAACGGCCTGAGGGATAACGATGGGGCATGCTATGGAGTGGCTTGGTTTGCATTTCATTACCGAGCTACCAGAGAGCGGGCAGGTCATACTCAATTGCACACATGACCCTTTTCTGGTGCTGCTGGCTTATCTGGTTGCCTGTGTCGGCAGTTTCGCGACACTGGACATGGCCGAACGGGTTGCTCACGCTGAAAAATCCGCGTCCAAGACACTCTGGCGCTGGGTGGGCAGCGGATGCCTGGCCGGCGGTATCTGGGCCATGCACTTCGTCGGGATGCTGGCCTTCCAGGCGCCTGTCGATCTTCACTACCAACTGCCTGTCACGCTGTTCTCGCTGATCATCGCGCTGCTCGCCGCGTGGCTGGCAATGCATACCCTCAGCCTCCCTGATTTGAGTTTGCAGCGGTGTCTCAAGGCATCGATCGGGATCGGCCTGGGTATCGCGACCATGCATTACGTGGGCATGACGGCCATGCACTCCAATGCCACGGTCTACTACCATCCGGGCCTGTTCGCCCTTTCCATCGCGATCGCGATCGGGGCCGCGCTGGCCGCCTTGCTGCTGGCATGGTATCTGCGCGATGGCGCCGGCATGCTGCATCAGCTCTTCAAATACAGCGCCAGCCTGTTACTCGGGACTGGCATCCTCAGTATGCACCTCACGGCCATGGCCGCCTTCAACCTGGTGCTGCCCAGCGACAGCCTGCCAGCGCAAACCGGCGAAAACAGCCAACTGCAACTGGCACTGACCGTGGCGGTCATGACCCTGCTGATCATCGGTAGCAGCATCAGCGCGGCGTTGGCGGACAAGAAACTGCAACGCAAGGACCACGACCTGCAACGGGTCAACTCCCTGCTCAGCCAACTGGACCAGGCGCGCATGTCGCTGCAACAGGTGGCGCACTACGACGCGCTGACCAACCTGCTCAACCGCCGGGGGTTCAACCAGATCTTCGCCGAAAAACTCATCGAGAAATCCAACAAAGGCGGGATGCTCGCGGTCATGTTCCTGGACATCGACCATTTCAAGCGGATCAACGACAGCCTTGGCCACGATGCCGGTGACGAACTGCTCAAAGTGCTGGCCGGGCACATCAAGAGCTCGGTTCGCAGTCACGAGGATGTGGTCGCGCGCTTCGGTGGCGACGAGTTCTGCCTGCTCATTGACCTGCGTGATCGTGAAGAGGCGCGCAATATGGCCCAACGCATCATGCTGAAAATGAAGGAGCCCATCGAGTTGGGCGGCAGGCGCATGGTCATGACCACCAGCATCGGCATCAGCCTGTTCCCGGAAGACGGCAAGACCTGTGAGGAGCTGTTGAAGAACGCCGACCTGGCGCTGTATCAGTCCAAGGGCGGCGGTCGCAACGGGCTGAACTTTTTCAGCGCCAACCTGAAAACCCGCGCCACACTCGAGCTGCAACTGGAAGAAGAGTTGCGCCACGCCCTGCGTGAAGACACTGGCCTGATACTCTATTACCAGCCGATCTATGACCTCAAGACCGGTCAGGTCAGCAAGCTCGAAGCCTTGATCCGCTGGCAACACCCGGTCCACGGTTTCCTCGTGCCGGATCGTTTTATCGCCATCGCCGAGGCCAACGGCCTGATCGCCGAGCTGGACAACTGGGTGTTGCGCAAGGCCTGCGAGGACTTGGGCGAGTTGTCGCGCCAAGGCTGTGAAGACCTGAAGATCGCCGTGAACTGCTCGCCCCTGAACCTGGCGCGCGAAGAACTGGCCGATGAAATCGAGTACGCATTGCGGGCCTCCGGTGTGGAGCCCCACCGTCTGGAACTGGAGGTCACCGAAAACGCCTTGATGGGCAATATCGCCAACACCCTGGTGCTGATGCGGCAGATCCGCGCCCTCGGCGTTTCGCTGTCGATCGATGACTTCGGCACCGGCTATTCATCCCTGGCCTACCTCAAGCGCTTGCCGCTCAACACGCTGAAAATCGACCGTTCGTTCATCCAGGACATACCCAAGGCGACCCAGGACATGGAAATCGTCCAAGCGATCATCGTCATGGCCCATACCCTGCACCTTCAAGTGGTCACCGAAGGAGTCGAAACCTTCGAGCAATACCAATTTCTGGAAAACCACGGCTGTGACTTCGTTCAGGGCTATCTGCTCAGCCGGCCGGTGCCGCTGGCCGAATTGCTTCCGGTGCTGAACGAAATCAACCAGCGCAAGCACGCCTGCACCGTCACGACGCTGAGTCTGGCTCACGGTACATCTGCACTAATGTAGACGGGTCCTTTTCAAGGAAACCCTGACTCCCATGCAGGCGCATCAACTGCGCGGCCAGACCGCTGATCGGTGTCGCCGAGCCTTGCTCACGGGAAAACTTCACCGCTGCATCCAGATCCTTGAGCAACGTGCGTACGTGCCACTTGACCGGTTCGAAACGGTTTTCAGCCATCTGCGGGGCCAGGAACTGCAACGGTTTCGAATCGGCAAAGCCGCCGGCCAGCGCTTCGGCGATCAGGCTGGCATCAACCCCGGAACGTTCCGCCAGCGCGACCACTTCGGCAATCACCAATGCATTGCAGGCAACGATCATCTGATTGCACGCCTTGGTCACCTGGCCTGCCCCGACGCCGCCCATGTGCGTCACACGCTGCCCCAGGTTCAACAGCACAGGCCGGACCCGCTCCAGATCCTGTACTTCACCGCCGACCATGATTGCCAGGCTTCCAGCCTCGGCACCGACCACGCCACCGGACACCGGTGTGTCGAGCCAGCCCATGCCGGTTTCAGCGGCGAGATTCGCGGCCATTTCCCGCGTGGCGTTGGGCTCCAGGCTGGAGAAGTCCACCAGCAACTGACCCTTTTTTGCTCCTTCCGCAATGCCTGCCGGACCAAACACAACCTCGCGTACGACCGACGTATCCGCCAGGCACAGCATGACCACGTCTGCGTGCTGGCACAGTTCGGCCGGGCTGGCGACCTGGCGTGCGCCGGCCTCCACCAGCGCCTTGCACTTGTCCGGATTGCGATTCCATACCGCCAGCTGATAACCCGCGGCCAGCAGGCGTCGGCACATCGGCAGCCCCATCAGGCCGATCCCGGCAAACCCTAGCGAAGGTAGCGTTGACATCATTTTGCCTCCTTTTGATTAAAGATCACCGAATATTGGCCGATTCAACATGACTCAGGAAAGGATTCACTCCGAGCAATGCTCAGGCTAAAGACCAAGGCATGGTCCAAGTACGCGCTGAAAAAAGACGCGATTGTATTCCGTGACGGTTCGACGACAGTGAGTCGGCCAACCAATCAGCCCAGGTAGATGGCGAACAATGACTTCTAAAAACAACCCGGCCACTGCGGTCACCGATCTGACGTTGAGCCCCGCGGCCAACAGCCCGTCATCACCGAAGCCATTGATTCAATCGCGCCCGTTGGCGACACAGCAATACCTCTATTTCACCGAAACCAACACCGACCGCATCCTCGACAACCTCGACGGCTTGCGCGACATGGTGTTCCCGCGCGCACCGCACCTGGAAGGCGACAGCGAACAGCACAGCGATCAAGAGTTCCCGTCGGTGTGCCTGATCGGCCTGGGCCGCTGCGGCTCGAACATTGCGCTGGACGTGGCGGAACTGGTGTACAACGCCCGTAAGTTCTACCTCAACGAATTCAACAACGAAGATCGCCTGTCGCCGGACAAGCGTTTTGCCGAAAAGGGCTACAGCCCGGCCCAGTGGATCCGCAACAACCTGCGCCTTGGCCAGAACAAAAACACCAAGCCGGTGTTTCTGGTCGAACCACTGGTGATGCTCGGCGACCTGGACAAGGACATCGCCGGACGCATCCGCTTCTCGCGCAAGGGCGAAAAAAGCGGCTTCCTGCGCGACTACAGCAAGATGAAAATCATGGACCTGTCGGAAGTCCACGCCGGTGGCGCCGGTAACGCGCCGATCCTTGGCCAGTACCTGGCCAAGATTATCCTGAACAAGGACACCCAGCGTTTCTCCAGCCCTGACTGGAAAATGATTCACTCGTACCTGATCGACAGCTGCGGCATCAAGGCCAACCAGTCGCGTCTGTATTTCTCGATCTTCAGTGCCGGCGGCGGCACCGGTTCGGGCATGGCCTCGGAATTCGGCCTGGCCCAGCAGCATTCGTACATGAACAAGACGTTCGACACCAAGCCGATGGACGAGCATGACAGCAAGAGCGGCCACTCCTTCGTCTTCGAACCGATCTTCACCAGCGGCATCTGTGTGCTGCCGAACATTTCCGATCACCGCAGTGAAATGTCCGAGGCCCTGCACATCAACGCCGGCCGCCTGCTGTGCAAATACCTGTCGGAAGAGTGGGACTTCTCCTACAACTTCGCCAACGAAGACAGCAGCGAAGCCAGCGTCATGGGCCGCATCCGCCCATGGAACGCGATGATGCTGATCTCCAACGACATCATGCGTTACGCCGAAGAGAACGATGACGGCAATATCCAGAACATTGATGTCAATGCCATGGAAAAGCATGCCAACCAATACATCTCGCAGCAGATCTTCAACATCCTGACGGCCCAGGCGGTGACCACCGACTACGACCAGAACTATTTCCGTCGTGCCGGCATCGACATCGGCGAAACCATCCGCCTGGACGCCAACGACCTGTTCATGAGCCTGGCCGGTCCGGTGGCGATTGCCTACGCCGAGTCCGTGGTGCCGGAAACCCCGGCACCGAGCAGCGACAAATTCAAGGTGTTCGAGAAAGAGCCACAGCGCCTGAACATCGACGACCTGTTCTTCCGTTCGATCGACCTGCCGCACTTCAACAAGGTCACCCAGGCCATCGAAGGCATCAGCCTGTTGCCGATTGAGTCCAAGCGCTATCGCGCGTCGCTGGAGCAGTACAAGAACTCGGGTTACGACGCGGCAGCCCTGCATGACTTGCACTTCTTCAAGAATTGCTCGTCGGTGGTGTCGATCGTTTCCTTGCCCAAGGACTACAAGCTGTCCTACATGGATTTGAACCGGTTGAAGACTCACCTCAACAGCCTGTTCCCCAACACCACGCTCAAGCGCTACGCGCTGGTGATCGGTGCTTCGGCCAACCTGTCGCTGACCACCCTGATCGCCAAGAGCCCGTGCCTGTCGGACGATTTCCTGACGCTGATCGTGGCCTTCATCAAGCGCTGCTTCGCGAAAAACCCGTACCGTTTCGACGAGACCCTGGACAACTCGATCCTGGACTTCATCATCAATGAACAGTTCGATGAAGACCGGATCGATGAGTTGCTCAACGAATTCGAGAACCCGGCGAAGATCCTCGATACCAACTGGTACGCAATCAAGCCGATGTACGAGAAGAAGTACCGCGAGCTGATCAACGACAAGGACAAGTTCGTCTCGATCAACGACATCCGCCTGTCCCGGGATTGCGTGAAGAAATCGATCAAGTACCTGCGCGAGATCTACCGTCACCGCATTGGCAAGACCAAGGTTATTTCGTTGAATAACCATACGGGCAAGACGGCTTAACAAGACGCGAAAACTCGTCGCCCCTATCGCGAGCAGGCTCGCTCCCACAGGGATCGCATTCTTTCAGAGAGAACGCGGTCAACTGTGGGAGCGAGCCTGCTCGCGATGGCGGCCTTGAATTCACTGCAAATCAACATCCAGAAACAATTGAGCAGACGTTCAGTTGCCCTCTCAACTGTTCCCGTTACGTTTACGTCACCGTGAAGCTGTGGCCTTTCTCTACGGCAACATGCCATCACGCTACTCGGCTACACACTTTTCCCTCCGAAAGAAGCGCACCATTGAGGTGCAACCTTTAAGCCTGCGACCTTTCCTGGATCAGAATCCACGGCGAAACAACCACGGCCCACAGCTGCGGATCACGCTCAAAAAGATCCAGCGCCCGTGTTTCAGACAGCTTGCCGAGCTTGTCAGCGGCCAGCCAGGCAGCCACTTTCTCCCCTTCATCCTGGGCCACGGCCTCGGCGGCAGCGATCAGATCCATGCCAGGATCGACCCACAATAGGGCACCCTTGGCGAAGAACGGCTCCAGCTCTTTCCAGGTAATAGATGCGGTTTCACCAAGCAGCTTGGCATAGAGGGTGCTAGGTTCTTGATTCATGGGACTGTCCGGAAAAGAAATCGACGTAGATGATAACGTCGGTGGTCTGGCAGAAAAACCCGGATGCAATTGAGTGACCGAAATGAAAAGCGCAGGAAAGCCAGGGAATGCACTGAATATGGCTATAAGCCCCTCAACACCCCGCCGCAATTCTGTCTTTTACTTTCAATAAAGCGACACTTGCAGGTTTTGTCCCCCGGCGCCGCCTTCCCAGGCTGACAATCGGCGCTCTACACTGTACCGGTACAGTTGCCGAGGGACTTTTCCGGGGAATGTCGCAGATATCTGACCCGGTTCTGCTGCTTTCGGCGCCAGGACTATAAAAACTACAACAGTAAGAGTGGAGCACTATGACTAAGGCTACTAAGCAGATTTCCAAACTGTTTGCCGCTATGGTTCTGGCCGGGGTTGCCAGCCATTCGTTCGCAGCTGACACCATCAAGATCGGCATCGCCGGCCCTAAAACCGGCCCTGTAGCCCAATACGGCGACATGCAGTTCAGTGGCGCCAAAATGGCCATCGAGCAAATCAACGCCAAGGGCGGCGTAGACGGCAAGCAACTCGTAGCCGTTGAATACGATGACGCCTGTGATCCGAAACAAGCTGTGGCCGTCGCGAACAAGGTCGTCAACGACGGCGTCAAGTTCGTGGTAGGTCACCTGTGCTCCAGCTCCACTCAACCGGCTTCGGACATCTACGAAGACGAAGGCGTGATCATGATCACCCCGGCTGCCACCAGCCCGGACATCACCGCCCGTGGTTACAAAATGGTGTTCCGCACCATCGGTCTGGACAGCGCCCAGGGCCCTGCCGCCGGTAACTATATTGCCGATTTCGTAAAACCGAAGATCGTTGCTGTTCTGCACGACAAACAGCAATACGGTGAAGGCATCGCCACCGCCGTGAAGAAAACCCTGGAAGGCAAAGGCGTGAAAGTCGCCGTGTTCGAAGGCGTCAACGCCGGCGACAAAGACTTCTCCTCGATGATTGCCAAGCTCAAGCAAGCCAATGTCGACTTCGTCTACTACGGCGGCTACCACCCGGAACTGGGTCTGATCCTGCGTCAATCCCAGGAAAAAGGCCTGAAAGCCAAGTTCATGGGTCCGGAAGGCGTGGGTAACGACTCCATTTCGCAGATCGCCAAGGACGCTTCCGAAGGCCTGCTGGTGACCCTGCCGAAATCCTTCGACCAGGATCCGGCCAACGTTGCCCTGGCTGATGCGTTCAAAGCCAAGAAAGAAGACCCGAGCGGTCCGTTCGTGTTCCCGGCCTACTCGGCTGTGACCGTGATCGCCGACGGTATCAAGGCTGCCAAGTCCGAAGACTCCGCCAAAGTGGCTGAAGCCATCCACGCCGGCACCTTCAAGACGCCTACCGGCGATCTGAGCTTCGACGAGAAAGGCGACCTGAAAGACTTCAAGTTCGTGGTTTACGAGTGGCACTTCGGCAAACCAAAAACTGAAGCCAAGCCTCAGTAAGGCGTTGCCTGACTGACTGCCAACAAAGCCCACGGCGTGCCGTGGGCTTTGTTTTACGAACGTATCTGGGCCGCGCTGGCGTGATCCGCCAGTCTCCCCACCTGAAAATCTCAAAACCGTCATCAGCGGTTCGCTGGCAAACCCCGGATTCGAAGTGGATGCAGATCCACGGGGCCCGGGCGGGAAAATGACTCCACCAGTGAAATGCGTATCAGGTTTTTAGGAGCGCTGTAATGCCTGACATCTATCACTTCTTCCAACAGCTGGTTAATGGCCTGACCATTGGCAGCACGTATGCCCTGATCGCCATCGGCTATACGATGGTTTACGGCATCATTGGAATGATCAACTTCGCCCACGGCGAGGTGTACATGATTGGCTCCTACGTGGCGTTCATCGCCATCGCCGGGCTGGCCATGCTGGGACTCGACAGCGTGCCGCTGTTGATGACCGCCGCTTTTCTCGCCACCATCGTTGTAACCAGTGCCTACGGCTACAGCATCGAACGGATCGCCTACCGCCCCTTGCGCGGCAGCAACCGTCTGATCCCGCTGATCTCCGCCATCGGCATGTCGATCTTCCTGCAGAACACCGTTCTGCTGGCGCAAGACTCCAAGGACAAATCCATCCCCAACCTGATTCCGGGCAACTTTGCCTTTGGGCCAGGTGGCGCACATGAAGTGCTGATTTCCTACATGCAAATCGTGGTGTTCGTGGTGACCCTGGTCGCCATGCTCGGCCTGACCCTGTTCATCTCCCGCTCTCGCCTGGGTCGCGCCTGTCGCGCCTGCGCCGAAGACATCAAGATGGCCAACCTGCTGGGTATCAACACCAACAACATCATCGCCCTGACCTTCGTCATCGGTGCTGCACTGGCGGCCATCGCCGCCGTGCTCCTGAGCATGCAGTACGGTGTGATCAACCCGAACGCCGGTTTCCTCGTCGGCCTCAAGGCCTTCACCGCAGCAGTACTGGGCGGTATCGGCAGCATCCCCGGCGCCATGCTCGGCGGGATCGTGCTTGGGGTAGCGGAAGCCTTTGGTGCCGACATTTTCGGCGACCAGTACAAGGACGTCGTGGCTTTCGGTCTATTGGTTCTGGTGCTGTTGTTCCGGCCAACCGGCCTGTTGGGCCGTCCGGAGGTTGAGAAAGTATGACTAGGAATCTTAAACAGGCGCTGTTCAGCGCTTTGCTGGTGTGGGCCGTGGCCTACCCGGTGCTCGGTCTGAAGCTGACCATCGTCGGCATCAACCTCGAAGTTCATGGCACCAGCGACGCCACCCTGATCACCATCGCGGTGTGCTCGGTGCTGATGTTCCTGCGTGTGCTGTTCGACCAGCAGATCAGCTCGGCCTGGCGCTCTTCGCCAAGCATGCCGCTGATCCCGGCCAAGGCCAGCAACTTCCTGACCCTGCCGACCACTCAACGCTGGATCATCATCGCGTTGATCGCCGGTGCCCTGGTCTGGCCGTTTTTCGGCTCTCGCGGTGCGGTGGATATCGCCACGCTGGTGCTGATCTACGTGATGCTCGGCCTCGGCCTGAACATCGTGGTTGGCCTGGCCGGCCTGCTCGACCTGGGTTACGTCGGTTTCTATGCCGTTGGCGCCTACAGTTATGCGCTGCTGTCGCATTACTATGGCCTGAGCTTCTGGATCTGCCTGCCGATTGCCGGCCTGATGGCAGCCACGTTCGGCTTCCTGCTCGGTTTCCCGGTACTGCGCTTGCGTGGCGACTACCTGGCCATCGTGACCTTGGGCTTCGGTGAAATCATCCGGCTGTTCCTGCGTAACCTGACCGACATCACCGGTGGCCCGAACGGCATCAGCAACATCGAGAAACCGTCGTTCTTCGGCCTGACCTTCGAACGTAAAGCGGCTGAAGGCCTGCAGACGTTCCACGAGTACTTCGGCCTGGAATACAACTCGATCAACAAGGTGATCTTCCTCTACCTGGTTGCGTTGTTCCTCGCGCTGTTCGCCCTGTTCGTCATCAACCGCTTGCTGCGCATGCCTCTGGGCCGTGCCTGGGAAGCCCTGCGTGAAGACGAAATCGCTTGCCGTGCACTGGGTCTGAACCCGACGATCATCAAACTGTCAGCCTTCACCCTCGGTGCCTGCTTCGCCGGTTTCGCCGGCAGCTTCTTCGCTGCGCGTCAGGGCCTGGTGACACCGGAGTCCTTCACCTTCATCGAGTCGGCGACCATCCTCGCCATCGTGGTGCTGGGCGGCATGGGCTCGCAACTGGGTGTCGTGCTCGCCGCCACGGTGATGATCCTGTTGCCGGAAATGATGCGTGAGTTCAGTGAGTACCGCATGTTGATGTTCGGCGCCTTGATGGTGCTGATGATGATCTGGCGCCCTCAGGGTCTGCTGCCCATGCAACGTCCTCACATGGAGCTGCGCAAATGAGCCGCGAGATCCTGAAAGTAGAAAACCTGAGCATGCGCTTCGGCGGCTTGCTGGCGGTCAACGGCGTGGCCTTGAGCGTGAAAGAGAAACAAGTGGTTGCGCTGATCGGCCCCAACGGCGCCGGCAAGACCACCGTGTTCAACTGCCTGACCGGCTTCTACAAGCCGAGCGGCGGCAGCATCCTGCTCGACGGCGAGGCCATCGAAGGCCTGCCCGGCCACAAGATCGCCCTCAAGGGCGTGGTGCGCACCTTCCAGAACGTGCGGTTGTTCAAGGACATGACCGCGGTCGAGAACCTCTTGATCGCCCAGCACCGTCACCTGAACACCAACTTCCTGTCCGGTCTGTTCAAAACGCCGTCGTTCCGCAAAAGCGAGCGCGAGGCCATGGAATTCGCCGAGTACTGGCTGGACAAGGTCAACCTCACGGCATTCGCCAACCGTCCGGCCGGCACCCTGGCCTACGGTCAGCAACGTCGCCTGGAAATCGCCCGCTGCATGATGACCCGTCCACGGATCCTCATGCTCGACGAACCGGCCGCGGGCCTGAACCCGAAGGAAACCGAAGACCTCAAGGCGCTGATCAGCATGCTGCGTGAAGAGCACAACGTCACCGTGCTGCTGATCGAACACGACATGAAACTGGTCATGAGCATTTCCGACCACATCGTCGTGATCAACCAGGGCACACCTCTGGCCAACGGCACGCCGGAACAGATCCGCGACAATCCTGAAGTGATCAAAGCCTACCTGGGGGAAGCGTAAATGCTGCAGTTCGAAAACGTTTCCACCTTTTACGGCAAGATCCAGGCCCTGCACAGCGTCAACGTCGAAGTCCGCCAGGGCGAGATCGTGACCCTGATCGGTGCCAACGGTGCCGGCAAGTCCACGCTGCTGATGACGCTTTGCGGTTCGCCGCGAGCCCACAGCGGCAGCATCCGCTATATGGGTGAGGAACTGGTCGGCCAGGAATCCTCGCAGATCATGCGCAAGAGCATTGCCGTGGTGCCGGAAGGTCGTCGGGTGTTTTCCCGCCTGACCGTGGAAGAAAACCTGTCCATGGGCGGTTTTTTCACCGCCAAGGGCGACTATCAGGAACAGATGGACAAGGTTCTCGGACTTTTCCCACGCCTGAAAGAACGCTTCGCCCAGCGTGGCGGCACCATGTCCGGCGGCGAACAGCAAATGCTCGCCATCGGCCGTGCGCTGATGAGCAAGCCTAAACTGTTGCTGCTCGACGAGCCTTCCCTTGGCCTGGCACCGATCATCATCCAGCAGATCTTCGACATCATTGAACAACTGCGCAAGGACGGTGTGACGGTGTTCCTGGTCGAGCAGAACGCCAACCAGGCGCTGAAAATCGCTGACCGTGCCTACGTTCTGGAGAACGGCCGGGTGGTGATGCAAGGTACCGGTGAAGCACTGTTGACCGACCCGAAAGTGCGCGAAGCGTACCTCGGTGGCTAAGCCTTTGCGGTAAATCGGCATAGGGGACGGCCTTCACAGGCCGCTCCCCTGCCACACCACCCGGCATGCGGGTCCGCACCGGGCGGTTCGAGAGATTGAGGTTATGAGAGACGTACTAATCCCATCCTGTCGAACCAC
>NZ_MRCS01000044.1 GCF_002303925.1 Pseudomonas sp. ACN8 | reverse complement strand
GAATTTCTTGACGACCATAGAGCGTTGGAACCACCTGATCCCATCCCGAACTCAGCAGTGAAACGATGCATCGCCGATGGTAGTGTGGGGTTTCCCCATGTGAGAGTAGGTCATCGTCAAGATTAAATTCCGAAACCCCAATTGCGAAAGCAGTTGGGGTTTTGTTTTTGTCCGCGGAAAAGTTCGTACACCGTATCAGACTATTGAACCTGAGTCGGATAGACGGCAGTCCCATCCGCTACCTAAACTGTCAGCAGATTTGGGGATCGGGGGGCAGTGGATGAATCGCAACGAACTTCGCAAGGCGGATATCAACCTGATGGTGGTATTCGAAACGCTGATGCTCGAGCGCAATGTCACTCGGGTGGCGGAGAAGCTGTTTCTCGGTCAGCCGACCATCAGTTCGGCGCTCAACCGCTTGCGTGCGATGTTCAATGATCCGCTGTTCATACGCGTTGGCCATCGCATGGAGCCGACGGCAAGGGCCGAGGAGATCATCAGGCACTTGTCGCCGGCGCTGGACTCCTTGTCCGTGGCCTTGAGCCTGACCCAT
This sequence comes from Pseudomonas sp. ACN8, assembly GCF_002303925.1. Taxonomy (GTDB): domain Bacteria; phylum Pseudomonadota; class Gammaproteobacteria; order Pseudomonadales; family Pseudomonadaceae; genus Aquipseudomonas. The sequence goes on along the minus strand of NZ_MRCS01000044.1, from coordinate 55,478 downwards.
GATTTTGACCCGGCCAGCAGCACGATGTCATTCCGCATAGGGTTGTCCGACGATGTCGAGTTCGGGCTGTTGCCGCCATTGCTGCGAGCGTTGCGCCAGGAAGCGCCCAACGTCGTGTTCGTTGTGCAGCATGTCGATTACTGGCGGATTCCCGATTTGCTCGCGTCCGGCGATATCACGGTGGGTATCAGCCAGACCCGTGGCTTGCCGGCCAATGCCAAGCGCAAGTTGCTGCGGCACATCCAGCCCAGCATTTTACGCGCCGATGCCTCCGACACACCGCTGACCCTCGATGAATATTGCGCGCGACCGCACGTGCTGGTGTCCCATACCGCCAACGTCAGTGGCTACGCCGACGAGTGGCTGGCGGACATCGGCCGTACGCGCCAGGTGGTGCTCTCGGTACCGCAATACAGTTCTTTGCCAGCCCTGCTTGCCGGGACGGACCTGATTGCCAGCCTGCCGGACTACACCGCCGAGGCGATGGCGGCATCGGGAGTGCTGTTCAAGGAACCCTTTCCCATCCAGACACCTACCCTGGACCTGTCCATGGTCTGGCTCAGTCATGTCGATAGCGACCCTGCCGAGCGCTGGTTGCGCTCGCGCCTGGAAGCCTTCATGAGTGAGCGTGCCGTTTTGCCACTGCCCGAATGAACGGGGCGGTGCTGTGTTATATGTACGACCTCTCCACCCACTTACAGGAACTGACTCATGCCTCACCTGCACATGGAATACACCGCCAACCTGACTGATCTGAATGCCGATGTGGCATTGATGCGGTTGAACAATACGTTGGTGGGTTCCGGTCAGTTTGCTGCCGAATTCGACATCAAGAGTCGCGCGGTCAAGGTCAATACATTCAAGGTCGGCACAGCACTGGCTGAGCGGGCGTTCGTGCATGTGAAACTGGCGCTGTTGAGTGGTCGTTCCGCTGAGATCAAAAAACAGCTGTCTGAAAGCCTGCTGGCTGTGGTGCGGGACCTGTGTGAGTGGCCGAGCAGCATTGAGGTCCAGTTGTGCGTGGAAATTCTCGACATTGATCGCGACTCCTACAGCAAGACCGCCATTAACAACTGAACATCAGGCTGATTCCTGCTCGACGCAGGCCTGGATCACTTGCGTTCGCAACCAGGTGCTGGCGCTGTCCTGATCGACACCCTGGCTCCACTGCATGTCGAGGGTGAAACCTGGCAAGCCTTCGGGCGCTTCACAGTGCTTGAAGGTGTCTGCACTGGCCAGCATTCGCTGGATGCGCCGGGGCAGGGTCAGGACATAGTCGGTGCCGGTAATCAGCTTCAGCGCTGCACTGTAGCTGTTGGCGCGTGCAACGATCTGGCGCTGTTGTGCCTGCTGCGCGAGCCAGCCATCGACCATGTTGGTGGCGGACGTCCAGGGTGTCGGGAACACGTGTCGACGTTCGACATAGGTTTGCAGGCTCAGACGTGGTTCCGCCGGCGTGGCGCGTTTGTCGAACACACACACCAGGTCATCTTCGAGCAGCGTTTGTGATTTGAAATCGACGTGACTGCGATGAAAGTTCGGGCCGAAGCACATCACCAGGTCCAGGCTGCCTTCGCGCAACGCTTCGGCAGGGATATCGGTCTGGAGCTTGAACACATTGACCATCACTGGAAGATCGGCGAGGTCGAAGGTTTTCAGCAGGCGCGGCAGGATCAGTTGCTCGAAGTATTCCGGTGCGCAGATGTTGAAGGTCACCGGCTGCAGGCCGGGGTCAAACGTGGGTAAGCCGGCGTGACACAGGTTGATGCTATCCAGGATTTTCAGCACGTGAGGGTACATCGCGCCGGCCTTGCCGGTGGGCTGCATGCCGCCGGTACGGGTATTGATGAACAGTTCGTCCTCGAAACTGGTGCGCAGCTTTTTCAAGCAGTAACTCACCGTGGACTGACTGACGCAGAGCGTCTCGGATACGACGGTGACGCTGTTCTGCTCATACACGGCGACGAACACCATGAGGTCCTGCATGTCGAGTTTTCTAAGCGAATTACTGTTGAGCATCCATTCCATCTCGCTACGTCCCCTGTACTGACCATGCGCAAGGGTGGGTGAATTATCCTAGCGGAATGAGCGAGCAGGGAAAATGCCTTGCAGGACGTTTCGCCCAAGACCCTGTCAGCCCTGGACGATCGCCGACACGGCGCGGCGGCTGGACATCAATAACGCGAACATGCCGAGGCCTACCAGCACCGCGCCGGCCACTTCCAGCGGCAGCGGCATCTGGCGCCCCCATAGCCAGTGAAACAAGGTGAGGAACAGCGTGCTCAGGTAGATATAGGAAATCACCGAGGACGGTGCGATCACGCCGATGGCCCGGTGCAGCAACCAGAACGTCGCCAGTGTGGCGAACACCGCCAGGTACATCAGCCAATAGAAATCGTTGAGCGTCAGTAATGATGCCGAGCGCCAACCGCCACTCAATCCACAGAACACCAGCAGGAACAGTGCACCGAACAGCATGTTCCAGAACGTCATGGGCACGGGGCCGCGTCCCTTGAGGCTATCGGCTTTCAGGCGATGGCTGAGGGGCGCGTAGAGCGCCATCGCCAGGCAACCGATGCCGTACACCATCAATGCATAGGGCGATGGCAACTCGCCGGGGCCGGTGCCTTTCATGATCAACAAAACCGCCCCGGCAGCGGCGAGCAGCATCGGCACAATCCGTTGTTTCAGACGGTTGTCAGGTGTCAGCACGGCTTCGAAACACAGGGTCATCAGCGGCACCAGCGTGAACATCGTCCCGGTGTTGACGGCTGAGGTGTAGCGCAATGCTTCGAACAGCGAACCGAAGTACAGCGCCAGCAGCAGGCCGAGCACAGCATGGCCGAACAGCGCGCGGGCGGTCATGACGGCATCGCCTTTTAGCAGCAACAATGGCAGAAACACCAAGGCGCAAAACAGCAGGCGCAAACCGGTCAGCAGAATCGGGTCGATGGCCTGGCTCACTTGCGCCGCCGCGGAAAACGATGCGGCGATCAACAAGGCCCAAAGCAGCATGCTGGCGTGAGCGACGGCGAAACCGGTGGATTTCATGGCAGGCTCCGGGTCAATGGATGTGGCGGGTGTAGTGCCTTGGGTTGAAACGCAGAACCATCAACATCATCAGCGCCATGACCGCCGTCAGCGACCACCAGGCCCATTCAAAGCTGCCGAGCCGGTCGCGGATGATCCCCGCCAGCAGCGGCGACAGGCCGGCGATCAAGTAGCCGATGCCTTGAACGAATGCGGTCAGGCCACCGGCACGCAATGGATTGTCCAGGTGATCCAGCGATACGATCAGGCTCATCGGGAACAGGCCGCCAATGCCCAGCCCCAGCAGGCATGGCCACATCAGACTCAAATGCCCAGGGCTCAGAATCAGTCCGCAGAATCCGGCGATGATCAGTGTCAGCAATACCATCAGCACGACGCGGCCGTCGCGGCTGCGATTGGCGATGACGGGCGTCAGCAGGCCCGACAGCACTTCCATGGCGGTCAGAAACCCGAGCAGCAATCCGGCGTGCTGTTCGCCCCAGCCCTTTTCCATGTAGTACGGCGCCAGCCAGGCCAGAACACAGGTGTAGGACGCAGTGCCCAGGCCAAAGAAAATCGCGAGTAACCACGCGCGAGAATTGGCGAAGTACGAACCTTTGCTGGATGCCCTCGAATCCAGTGTTGGCATCCCCACGCTTTGGCTGCGCCAGAAGAGCAATGCCAGCACGGCGAGAACGGCCCAGATCGCCAGGCCTATACGCCAGCTGCCGGTACGCTCCATCACCAGCGGCGCAAAGGAGGCACCCAAGGCGGCACCGCCCATGATCGACGTGACGTAGAGCCCCATGCACAGGGCAACGTGGTCGCTGAAGCGGGATTTGATCAGCGCCGGTATCAGGGCCTGGATCAGGGCGATCCCGATACCTGCCAGCACGGCGCTCAATAGCAGCTCCGCGGCTGAATCAAGGAACAACCGCGAAACCGTGGCCACGCCGATGATCAGCAACGAGAACACCACCGTGCGCTGCTCGCCGAGTCGCTGGCTGATGCGCAGGCCGACAAACATCGCCAGTCCCATGGCCGTCACCGGCAACATGGTCAGCAGTGAAGCCTGACTGAAGCTCAGCGTAATGTCGTCGCGAATCGCCGAGAGCAGAGGCCCGACAGCCGCCATGGAAGGGCGCAGGTTCAGGGCAACCAGGACAATGCTGAACATGAACCAGAGGGCAGGGCGGGAAGTGGCTCGGGTGTTTTCCATGATCGGACCTTGAACAGAAGGGTTCCGATTAGGCGCGCGAGGCCTGGAGGCGGCAAATCAGAAACTCCGGCGAAGTATTTAAAAATTAAATACACGTCGCAGCCAAATGTTTAGTCAGACGATATCCAAGGTTCTTCAAATCCTGATTTAACGACTTAAGCCATCGTGTGAGTCTGCGGGTCATCTGTTTTCTGCGGTTCTCTCTATGGACGGTTGGCCAGTCGCAATCCACTTCAAGGCATCCATCGACGCTCGGGCGTCGAGCCTTGGTCGTCGATTCACGCCAGCCACCGCGCCAAACCTCTCTGCACTTCCTTCTGAACTGGCTTTTTGGGCGCTGTGGCATTGCCGCCATGCGCGCCCGCCGGATTCCTGCTTTTTCCGCTGATTGTTCCTACATATTCCGCTCGATGGCGGGATTAAAGTGCGGGTGCTTTTGCGTACCTGTCTGACACGGAAAAAGAGAGTTCCCATGAGTTGTGCCACGACCTCGTTTGCCACCAAGCAAGAAGCGCTGACCTTTCTGGAGCAGAACCCGGATATTGAAATGTTCGAGCTGTTCATCCTCGACAACAACGGTGTGCCGCGGGGCAAGCTGCTGCATCGTGATGAGTTGCTGACGGTGTATGAAAGCGGGCGGCCATTGCCGAGCACAATCCTCGGCCTGACCATCAACGGCGATGACGTGGAGAACTCCGGGCTGGTCTGGGACGTCGGTGATATCGACTGCCGCGCCTACCCGATCAGCGGCAGCCTCACGCGTATGCCGTGGCGCCTGATGCCGACCGCGGCCGTGCAGGTCAGCATGCACCCGACTGAGGGAATGCCCGCCACCATTGCCGATCCCCGCCACTTGCTGGCTAAAGTCATCGAAGGTTTGCAGGCTGACGGTTATTACCCGGTCATGGCGGCGGAACTGGAGTTCTACCTGTTGGATCAGCAACGCGACAGCAATGGCCGGCCGCAACCGGCACGGGATGTCGATGGCGGGCGTCCGCGCGGCACTCAGGTCTATGGGTTGCGTGAACTTGAACAGATCGAGCCGTTCCTGGCCGACCTCTATAGCGCCTGCAAGCTCCAGGGGATTCCGGCGCGCACGGCCATTTCCGAATACGCGCCGGGGCAAGTGGAAATCACCCTCGAGCACCGCTGCGACGCACTACAGGCGATGGATGAAGCGGTGCGCTACAAGCGTCTGGTCAAGGGTGTGGCGCACAAGCACGGCATGACAGCCTGCTTCATGGCCAAGCCTTTCGATGACCTGGCCGGCACCGGGATGCACATGCACGTGAGCCTGGCGGACAAGGACGGCAACAACCTCTTCGCCAGCGAAGCCCCGGATGGAACGCCGCTGCTCAAGCAGGCCGTCGCCGGCATGCTCAGTACCTTACTCGATTCGCTGTTGCTGTTCTGCCCCAACGCCAACTCTTACCGTCGATTCCAGGCCAATAGCTATGCCCCCCTGGCGGCCACCTGGGGCGTGGACAATCGCACTGTGAGCCTGCGCGTACCTGGCGGGCCGGCGTATTCCCGGCACATCGAACATCGAATCTGTGGCGCAGATGCCAACCCCTATCTGGCAGCTGCGGCGATTCTGGCCGGTATTCATCGCGGTATCCGCGAACAACTCGACCCTGGTGCGCCGGTGGAAGGCAACGGCTACGCCCAGGCCACGAAACTGTTGCCGACAGACTGGCTGACCACCTTGCGATCGCTGGAGGGTTCAAGTTGGGCCAGGGAAGCCTTCGGCGGTGAATTCCTCGGCGTCTACCTGGCGGTGAAACGCGCCGAATATCGTCAATTCATGGGGGAGGTCGGTGAGCAGGACTGGCGCTGGTATTTGCACCAGGCTTGAGTCGACGCTAAGCCAGAGCTGAAACATTCTCAAATAGTCTGTAAGTGTAAGGCGGGATAAGTAAGCCAACTAATTGTTGGCTTCTTTTTCACAAAAAATTGATGGTTGGCTACCTAAAATTAGAGCTGTCTCGGTAAATGAAATTTTCACATTTGCCGAAGACACCTTTTTTCAGGACCCGCCGAATCTCATGCTTAAGATTAAAGCCGTGCGCCCCGAATGGGTGACACTGATTGCCAGTGCTTTTTTGTTAGTTGGCTTCAATTTTGTACTCTGGCAGCACCTGTTCGAAATCACTGCATCCGATGGCAAAGGCATCGTCATGCGTGTGGCCTTTGGGGTGATGATCTTCGCAGCGTTCAACATTGTGCTGACCCTGCTGGCATTCCGGTCGGTGCTCAAGCCGGTCCTGATCCTGCTGTTCATGACCAGCGCGGGCGTGGCGTATTTCATGAGCCAGTATGGTGTTCTTATCGACACCGGCATGTTGCGTAACTTCGCTGAAACCAATGCTACGGAAGTGCGCGACTTACTGTCGCCAAAGTTGTTTGTTTATATTGTGCTGCTCGGCATTTTACCGTCCTGGCTATTGTGGAAGGCGCCGATTAATTATCGTCGCTGGCACCGTGAACTACTCAGTAAAGTTCTGGTGATTTTTGCCTCGGCAGCGGTCATTGGCGGTGTTGCACTGGTTAACTATCAAGGCCTGTCTTCGCTGTTTCGCAATCACCACGAGTTGCGCCTGATGGTGGTGCCAAGCAACTACATTGGTGCCACGTCCGGTTTCTTGCGCGAGAAAGTAGCGACTGCGCGGCAACCCTTTGTCAAGATCGGTGAAGATGCCCGGCTTAATCCGGTCTGGCAAACTCACGGACGCAAATCCCTGACAGTACTTGTCGTGGGTGAAAGTGCCAGGGCTGAGAACTTCGGCATCCTTGGCTATAGCCGCGACACTACTCCGAAACTGAGTAAGGAAGATGGTCTGATCGCTTTCACCGATGTGCATTCCTGCGGAACTGAAACCGCCGTATCGGTGCCTTGCATGTTCTCCAACATGGGGCGCAAGGACTACAACGCCAGCATGGCAAAAAACGAAGAAGGCCTGCTGGACGTGCTCAAGCATGCGGGTATTGACGTGATCTGGCGTGACAACCAGTCAGGCTGCAAAGGTACCTGCGATCGCGTCACCGTTGAAGACGTCAGCAATCTGAAGGACCCGGCGCTGTGCGCCAACAGCGAATGCCGTGACGAAATCCTGCTGCAAGGCCTGCAACACTTCATCGATACCCTGGACAAGGACACGGTACTGGTATTGCACCAGATGGGCAGCCACGGTCCGGAATACTTCAAGCGTTATCCGAAAGAGTTCGAGCGCTTCACTCCGGTTTGCGAGAGTAATGCCCTGAACAATTGCAGTCGCGAAAGTATCGTCAATGGCTACGACAACACCCTGGTCTATACCGACCATGTGCTGTCGACCCTGATCGATCTGCTTCGCAGCAACCAGGACAAAGTGGATACCGCGATGCTGTATCTGTCTGACCACGGCGAGTCCCTGGGTGAATACAACTTGTTCCTCCACGGCACGCCTTACATGCTGGCACCGGAGCAGCAAAAGCATGTAGCCATGTTTGCCTGGTTCTCCGACAGCTATAAAAAGTCCTTTGCGGTAGATACCCACTGTCTGCAACAGGGCCGTGAAAAGCCCCTGAGCCAGGACAACCTGTTCCATTCGATGCTTGGGCTTCTGGAGGTCAACAGCAAGGTCTACAACCAGGATCTGGACATGTTTACCGGATGTCGTGGTCCAGTGACTGACGGCGTGTTGGCCAAGGATTGAGTACTCCGATTCTGTTTCACGCGGCGGCCGCAGATCTGCGGCCGGTAGAACTATCACCAAGAGCCATTGCACATGTCCGCTCAGCCTCCATCCGCCATCGAGCTTGAGATCGCCCGGCACTACGACCAGGAGCACGCGCGCGTTTGCCTTCAGCCGCAAGCGCCGAGTCTGGCCGGGCGCCTGGCGCTCTGGCGTGAGGAGCGTCTGGTGCGCAATGCACTCAAGGTCGCTGGCGAGCCTGGTCTGATCCTTGATGTGGCTTGTGGTGTGGGACGTTTTTGGCCAGTGCTGGCCGAGCACGCGAATCGGGTGATCCTCGCAACGGATCCGTCCCAGGACATCCTCGATCATGCCCGGACACATCATTCGCAGAGCCTGTTGAAGCGGGTCAAGACCTTTCAAAGCTCCGCGTTCTCGATTGGCTTGTCGGAGAATGCGGTTGACTGCATTTTCTGCATGCAATTGTTCCAGCACCTCCATAACCCGGAACATCGTCTGGCGATGCTGGGTGAGTTTTACCGGGTCAGTCGCGATACGGTGATAGTCGCGCTACGCCTCGATGGCCTTTTCAAGGGCGCGCATTCAGGCGTGGAGGGCGTTCCGGCCCGGCCGTTGCCGAGCAAGACCGGATTGGAACGCGAGTTCAGGCAGGCGGGGTTTCGTTTGCTCAGCCATCAGGACTTTTTCCCCGGTTGCGCGCGGATGCGGATCTACGTGCTGGGTAAGACCAGCTAGCTCGACGTTGTCGGACTATTCTGTATGTCACGTAGTAAATTTCGCTAACGCTCTTGTTCAGTGGATGCGCGGAAATCGCCGGGGGCGATATATACTGCGCGCCATTCTTCAAGGGAGAGCCGTGTGGCCATCGATATTCACTGGATTCGCGACAACGATAGCCTCGGACGGTTGTGCGCCGAGTGGCAACAGTTGCCATTCGTTGCCCTCGACACCGAATTCATGCGGGTCGACACCTTCTACCCAATCGCCGGCCTGCTGCAGATCGGAGACGGTGTTCGCGCCTATCTGATCGACCCGCTGACCATCGACAACTGGCAGCCATTGGCCGCGTTGCTGGAAAACCCGGCGGTGCTCAAGGTTGTCCACGCGTGCAGCGAAGACCTCGAAGTTCTGCTACGTCTGACCGGAAGCCTGCCGGTGCCGCTGTTCGATACGCAACTCGCTGCCGCTTACCTGAACCTTGGTTTTTCCATGGGCTATTCGCGATTGGTGCAGGAAGTGCTCGGCATCGACCTGCCCAAGGGTGAAACCCGTTCCGACTGGCTGCAACGTCCGCTTTCCGAAACCCAGATCAGCTATGCGGCCGAAGACGCCGTGCATTTGGCTGAAGTCTTCGTAAAGCTGCGTCCAAAGCTGTCTGACGACAAATGCGCCTGGGTCCTGGAAGACGGCGCCGAACTGGTGGCCAACCTGCGCCGCGAGATCGATCCGTACGAGGTCTATCGGGATGCCAAGCTGGCCTGGAAGCTGTCCCGCGCCCAACTTGCCGTTTTACGTGAGCTCTGCGCCTGGCGCGAAAAGGAAGCCCGGGCCCGTGACCTGCCGCGCAACCGGATTATCCGCGAACATTCGTTGTGGCCGCTGGCGCGTACGCAACCGGATAACCTCGGCGCCCTGGCGAAAATCGAAGACATGCACCCGCGTACCGTGCGTCAGGACGGCGAGTTTCTGCTTGATCTGATCAAGCGCTCTGGCAGTGTGTCGCCTGATCAGTGGCCGCCAGCCGTGCCGGAGCCGTTGCCGGTGGATGCCGCTGCACTGCTCAAACAAATGAAGGCCATAGGCCAGGCCGAAGCCGAGCGCCTGAACATCGCGCCGGAACTGATGCTGCGCAAGAAAACCCTGGAAGCGCTGCTCAAAAGCGGCTTCCCCAATGGTCCCTACCAATTGCCTGATTCGCTGCGTGGCTGGCGCCGCGAGTTGATGGGCCAGGCGCTGCTCGACAGCCTGGCCACCGCCGGAGAACAGCCTTGAAACGTATTTGTTCCATCTACCGCAGCTCGAAGAGAAACGAAATGTACCTGTATGTGCTCAAGAGCGATGCTCTGGAGCGCGTGCCGGACCCCCTGATGGCAGCCTTCGGCAAGGCCATCCACGCGTTCGACCTGGTGCTGAGCCCCGAGCGCAAGCTGTCGCGCGAGGACATCGCGGTCGTGCTGGAAAACCTCGAAAAACAGGGCTATCACCTGCAAATGCCACCTGCCGAAGACGAGTACATCGAGCATTTGCCGGAAGAGTTGTTGCGTCGCAACGATCCGGTGTGAGCGGCAGACAGGCTCTGTTCAGAGTGGTTATGAAACACTGATTGATTTTAGCGATGGCCGCATCGACGGATGCACAGCACTGTCGGCGGCCGTCTGCACCGTTTTTGAAAGGTTTGAAGCATGCGCGTCCTGATTGCTGAACACGACTACCCCGTGTACGCCCAACTGTTGCGCGAGGCGGCACCGGACCTGGAGGTGCTGACCAGCGGTGATTCCGCCGAACTGGCCAGCCAGGCCGGCGATTGCCCGGTGTGGCTCGGCCAGCCTGATTTGCTGGCGACCCTGTTACGCCAGGGCCATCAGCCGCAATGGCTGCAATCGACCTGGGCCGGCATCACGCCGCTGCTGGCCGATGGCTTGCCGCGGCACTATCGGCTGACCCGTGCAGTCGGAATCTTCGGCCAGGTCATGGCCGAGTACGTGCTCACGTACATGCTCGGTCACGAACGTGAAGTGCTGGCGCGGTTGGTCAGCCAGGTCGAGCGCAAGTGGGACAGTCGCCATGGCCAGAGCCTGGCGGGGCGCAAGGTGTTGATCGTCGGCACCGGTGATATCGGTCAAAGTGTGGCGCAGTTCCTCGTGCCATTCGGCGTCGAGTTGTATGGCGTGGCCAGTAGCGCGCGGGAACAGGCGCCGTTTATCGAAGTTGGTTCGATGGCGGATTTGCCGCGGTTGGTCGGTGAAGTCGATTACGTGGTCAATCTGCTGCCAAACACTGCGCAAACCCACGATGTCTACGATGCGGCGCTGTTCAAGCAATTCAAGCCGACCGGGTTGTTCATCAACGCCGGGCGCGGTGTGGCAGTGGTCGATGCGGATCTGGTGGATGCCTTGAAGGAAGGGCATCTGGCGGGCGCCGTGATCGACGTGTGCCGTCAGGAACCCTTGCCCCAGCGACATCCGTTCTGGACGGCCTGGGGCCTGCTGCTGACGGGGCACAGCTCGGCACCGACTTCGCCTTCGATGATGGTGAAGCTGTTTGTCGAGAACCTGCGGGCTTATGAGGCGGGAGAGGCATTGCGCGGGGAAGTGGATTTCGAACGCGGTTACTGAAATCACCACTACCCAATGTGGGAGCGAGCCTGCTCGCGATAGCGGTGTGTCATTCGCATTAACGTTGACTGACACGGCCTCATCGCGAGCAGGCTCACTCCCACATTGCTATGTGTAGTGGCTTAGAGGGTGAAGTCACCTTCGGCCGCCAACTCGCTCAACGGACGACGCGGGCTGGGTTCTTCACGGGCTTGCAGGTAATCCGCCAGGCTGGCCTTGTCCCCCAGCTTGCCCACCGCGACGGCCGCGTGCAGTGCGTAGCCTTCGGGAATGTTCAGCTCCTTGCGGGTCAGCTCCTGGTCGAAACCGGCCATGCCGTGGGTGTGCCAGCCGCTCAGGCTCGCTTGCAAGGCCAGGTGGCCCCAGGCGGAGCCGGTGTCGAAGGTGTGCCACAGGGCCGGGGTTTCTTCGCTGGCGCCGGGTGCGGTGAAGGTGGTTTTCGAAATCACGATCACCAGGGCCGATGCATGTTGCGCCCAGCTGCGGTTGAATTCGTTCAGCAGACCCAGGTAACGCTCCCAGTTCGGCGTATCGCGACGTGCGTAAAGGAAGCGCCAGGGTTGCGAGTTGTAGGCCGAGGGTGCCCAGCGGGCGGCTTCGAAGAAGCTCAGCAGGGTTTCCTCTGGAATCGTTTCGCCGGTGAAGGCGCGGGGCGACCAGCGATCGGTGAACTGAGGGTGAATGGCGTAATCGGCAACGCGTGGGTTGGCACTCATCAAGAGATTCCTGGCTACGTTTGAAAGTGGGAGCAACGCAAAACCCTACTTGGCAGCGCAAAAACTGACAAGCCCGTTCTACCGACAGTCGCCAATGCTTGGCCCGCGGGGCTACGGGCACTAGACTGGCGGCCTTTTCACCACCTGATGTCGATACCCGAACCATGGCCGCCAAAGTAGAACCGTTCTGGATACGCAAGACCCTCGATCAACTCGATCAGGAGGAATGGGAGTCGCTGTGCGACGGCTGTGGATTGTGCTGCCTGCAAAAGCTTGAAGACGAAGACGACAACAGCGTCTATTACACGCGCATCGCCTGCAAACTGCTGGACCTGAAAACCTGCCAGTGCAAGGACTATCCCAACCGTCGAGACTCCGTTCCGGACTGTATCCAGCTCACGCCGGGCAAGGCCGACGAATTCAAATGGCTGCCGCCGACCTGTGGCTATCGCCTGGTCAGCGAAGGCAAGGACCTGCCGTTGTGGCATCACCTGGTGTGCGGTGATCGCGATGCCGTTCATCACGAGCGGATTTCCCAGTCCGGGCGCATGCTCGCCGAAGGCAGCGTGCCGGAAGATGACTGGGAAGATCACCTGATTTTTCGCGCGGGCTGATTGCCTGACGTTTCGCGAAGGAGTGTGTATGGCTGTGGGGTGGCGGCAGGCATGTGTCGTGGGATTACTGGTCGTGAGTTCGCCCGCATGGGCTGCGAACAAGGTCAATCTGGATTATCACGTGCGGCTGTTGCCCCAGAGCGATCAGGCCGAGGTGCGCCTGACGCTCGCCCGGGGTTCGGCGGTGCGCAGCCTGGATTTCGACCTTGGCGACGGTAGCCACTACAGTGATTTCAAGGCTGACGGCCAATGGCAACTGACCCCGGGCAAAGCGGTGCGCGGTGTCTGGCATCCGACCGCCGACAAAGCCAGCCTGACCTACCGCGTGAACATCAACCACGGCCGCAAGAACGGCGGCTTCGACACGCGCATGACGCCAAACTGGGCGTTGATGCGCGGCGACGATCTGGTGCCGGCTGCCAGGCTCGATCAACAGGACGGCATCGAACTGGTTGCACGCCTCGAATTCGAGCTGCCCGGTGGCTGGAAAAGCGTTGAAACCGCGTGGCCACGAATCGGCCCGAACAAATTCCGTATCGATAACCCTTCCCGACTGTTCGACCGGCCCACGGGCTGGATGCTCGCTGGCCAGCTCGGCAGTCGCCGTACTCGTCTGGGCGAGACCGAAGTCACCGTTGCTTCGCCGCTGGGGCAGGGCATGCGACGTATGGATGTGCTGACGCTGCTGACCTTCGTCTGGCCGCAAGTGCAGGCGCTGTATCCGCGACACCCGGGCAAACTGCTGATCGTCGGGGCCAATGACCCCATGTGGCGCGGCAGCCAGTCGGCGCACGAGTCGATCTACCTCAACAGTCGCCTGCCGTTGGTCAGCGAAAGCGGTACCAGTGCCCTGGTCCGTGAGTTGGCCCAGATGTTCGGGCGGATCAACGGCACCCAACGCAGTGACTGGATCCGCGAAGGCTTTACCGAGTATTACGCCATCGAACTGGTGCGCCGGGCCGGCGGCATGAGCGATGAACGCTACGAGAACCTGCACGGCAAACTGGTCAGGAGCAGCCAGAAAGTCACCACGCTGCGCGGTGAGCAGGTCAGCCCGGCGCAGGTGGCCAGGGCGGTGGTGTTGCTGCAGGAACTGGATCGCGAGATTCGCCTGAAAACCCACAACAAGCGTTCGCTGGACGACGTGCTGCGCGGGGCGATACGGCTGGGGGATATCGACACCAAAGCGGTTGTTCAGCTCAGCGAGAGCGTGATCGGTGGTTCTTCAAAAGTGCTGAATACCGAGTTGATTCAGTAGCACCGCCATCGCGAGCAGGCTCGCTCCCACATTTGGTCTGCGTCGTACACAAATCCCCTGTGGGAGCGAGCTTGCTCGCGATGAGGCCAGTTGCTTCAGCGCAAATCCAGGATCAAGCCCCGGCCTTCGGCGACTTCAAGGAATCATTCCCGGTAACGGTCGCGGTTTTGGTCGCCGCCTCGGCATTGGCCTTCAACTGGCTCAGTTCTTCACCCGCCCGCTGGATTTTCGCCCGCACGTTGTTCATGTCCTGACGGCCTTTCTCCAGCAGGCTTTTCGCCGAGCTGTGGCCGGTAATACCACGGGCCAGGGCCACGCCGCCGATGGCCACCTGGATCAGGCCAAAGATCCCGCCACGACGCAGGCCCTTGCCCACCATCACCACGCCGCCGGCCAGGGAGCCGACGCGCTCCCAGCCCTGCACGTTCTGCTCGGAAGGGCTCTGGAATGGGGTGGATTCGATACGCTCGACGCGTTTGAGTTCGCTCATGGTCTGTCTCCAGGCTTCAGGGATCGATAGTCAAGCTGACTGCCAGGGCGGGCAGCTTGTTCAATCGGATGTGCGGCGATTAGCGGAATTTTGGCCCGGAACGGGTATTGAGCCCCTTGGACAGGCGGTCATAGAGCACGACGTTGACCGTGGCGGCCAGGTTCATGCAGCCGGTGGTCGGAATGTAGACCACGTCTTCGCACCAGTCGCGAATCTCTTTATCCAGCGATCCGTCTTCCGGGCCGAAGATGTAGAGCGCGCGATCGGGGTGGGTATATTCCGGCAACGGGCGGGCGCCCTCGACCAGTTCCACGGCGACGGGCACACAATTGAGGGGCAGGATTTTCTTCAGGTCGTCGATGCCGATCAGCGGAATGTCGTAGTGCACGCGCTTGGTATCGGTGACGAAGTCGGCGGCGCGCTCATAGCGCTTGCCGGTGTAGAACACCGACGCCACGCCGTAACAGCCGGCGGCGCGCATCACCGAACCGACGTTCTCCGGTGACTTGGGGTTATACAAACCAATGCAGCTGTACCGTTTGTCTGCCACGAGCGGGGTGCCTTTCGGGAAAAAAGCGCGATTATACGGGGATTGGGCGGCAGCGGTCAGTTTGGAGATTGGCGGTGGCAGGGCTATTGCTATCGCGAGCAAGCTCGCTCCCACAGTTGACCGAGGTGTCCTGACGGGCGCAGAACAATGTGGGAGCGAGCTTGCTCCGGGCGGCGTTCCGACGATGAGGTCAGATCAAGCCCTGAAAATCTTCAGTCTTCTTTCTTCATCAACCCGGCGAGCGCCGCAAACGGGTTGTGCGTGGCCTTGGCGATTTTCGGCGTGCTCAGCGAGCCTTCGCCGAAATACTGCTGGTCGGTATAACGCGAGTGCTCGTTATCGTGGCAGTACAGGCACAACAGCTCCCAGTTCGAGCCGTCCTGCGGGTTGTTGTCGTGGTTGTGGTCGCGGTGGTGCACGGTCAGTTCGCTCAGACGCTTGCCGGAGAACTCACGGGCGCAGCGGCCACAGACGTGCGGGTACATCTTCAGGGCCTTGTCGCGGTAGCCCATTTCCTTGTCGCGCTGGTTGTCGGCGAGGATGCGATCCAGCTTTGAAGTGTTGGTCGGGGTGGACGAACTCATGGGTTCACCTTTGTAGAAAGACTAATGACGGTTATAGGGTGAAGTTTAGCCTAGCCCTTGAGCTTCTCGGCAATCCAGATGGTGTGGCGGGTGCCCTTGTTGCCGTGGGCGAAGACCTGCACTTCCTCGGCCTTGAAACCCGCCTTCTTCAGTTTGTCGGAAAATTGCCGGTCAGCACTGGCCGACCAGACGGCCAGCACGCCTTTTGGTCTCAGGGCCTTGGCGCAGGCGCTCAGGCCGCCGGCGGAGTACAGCCAGCTGTTGGCTTTCTGGGTCAGGCCTTCGGGACCGTTGTCGACGTCGAGCATGATCGCATCGAAACCCTGGGGCTCGGCCTGCAGGACTTTGGCCACGTCTTCCATGCGAATCACGGTCCGCGGGTCTTGAAGCGGGTTTCCGGCTTTCTCGCCGAGTGGCCCGCGATTCCATTCCACAACACCAGGCACCAATTCAGCGACCACCACTTCGGCGGTCTTGCCCAGGTGCTTGAGTGCCGAGGCGAGGGTGAACCCCATGCCCAGGCCGCCGATGAGCACCCGTGAATTCGGTCGACCGGCGACCTTGCGACACGGGATCTCGGCCAGGGCATCTTCGGAGCCGTGCATGCGCGTGTTCATCAATTGTCCGCCGTCGCCGCCCTGGATCTTGATGACAAAATCCTCGCCGTATTCGAACAGGCACAGGGCGCCGCCGTTTTCAGGGATGGGGGTGGTGTCCAGCAGAACGAAACGTTTCATGGGGCTCACTTGAAGAAAATTGGCAGAACTCGGGAGGGCAAACAGACGCAGTTGGGAGTAGCCTGTTTATGACGACAAGGCCAACGGAGCCATTGATGAAGCGCACCATTCTAACGGTCATTGCCCTGGCCGCGCTCTCGATAACTGCAGTGCAGGCTCAACAGCTGCAATCGATTCCCGTCAGCCCCGCGCCGATGCCCGGTTCACCCGGCACTGCGACGCCCACCCCGTACCCGCAGATCAGCCCGGCACCTTTGCCTAAAGTCGGCCCCGGCAGTAGCGGTCCGCCGTTGGTGCCAATTGAAATGCCGAGCCCGCCGACCAAGGACCAGCCCGTGCCGGGGATTGAGCCCAATCCGCCGAAAGTCAAGTCGCCGGGCGGCTAGACCTGCTGCGAAAGCAGTTGGCCGTCGGCCATGCGCAGGCGTTTGGAAAGGGACACGGCGAGGGCGCGGATGATCTTGGCGGCGATCTTCGGTGCGTCGTTGAGCATCTTTTCCAGCGAGTCCTTGCCCAGGTTGAGCAACTGGCAGTTGCTTGCAGCCAGGCAACTGGCTGAGCGCCGTTCGCCATCAAGCACGGCCATTTCGCCGAACGAGCGGCCGCTGCGCAACGTGGCGATGGTGACTCGCTGCCCGTCAGCGTTGGTTTTCTGCACTGCCACCTGACCGGTGTGGATGATGCACATGAAGCTGCCCGCATCGCCCTCGTGGAAGATCTCCTCGCCCTGGGCAATGGTGCTGATACTGAAGTACCCCGAAGCCGTGGCGAAGTCTGCCGGCAGCAGTTGATTGAACAGGCCGCAATCCATCAGCCAGTCGCGAATTTCGTTGTTCAGAAAGGTTGGTTCAGACATGTCGTCACGGTCTTTTTGTAGTGTCTGTTGTTCCGGGTATTGAATGGCCTTTGTAGGAGCGAGCCTGCTCGCGATGAGGCCGGCACATTCAATATTGATGTTGAATGCGCCACCGCTATCGCGAGCAGGCTCGCTCCTACAAGGGATACGGGTTGTATCGGCCGCCGGTGCGTGGAGTTAAGAGCGGCACACCGCGCCAGGTTCCTCAGGCAATACCCAGAACCTTGAACAAAAATGCATATTCGAGTGCTACGTCACGCAATCCCTGATATCGACCGCTCATCCCGCCATGCCCGGCACCCAGTTCAGTCTTGAGCAGCAGGGGATGGCTGTCGGTCTTGGTCGCGCGCAATTTAGCCACCCACTTCGCCGCTTCCCAATACTGCACGCGGCTGTCGTTGTAGCCGGCGATCACCAGGGTCGCCGGATAAGCTTGCGCGGTGACGTTTTCGTACGGGGCGTAGGCCTTGATCCGATCATGGACGTCCGGTTCTTCAGGGTTGCCCCACTCGTCGTATTCCGTCACGGTCAATGGCAGGTCAGGGTCGAGCATAGTGTTGAGCACGTCGACGAACGGCACTTCTGCGATGGCGGCGCCAAACAGCTGCGGCCGTTGGTTGAGCACCGCGCCGATCAGCAAGCCGCCGGCGCTGCCGCCACTGATCGCCAACTGTGGTGCAGTGGTGAAGCCTTGGGCGATCAGGTGTTCGGCGCAGGCGATAAAGTCGCTGAAAGTGTTGTGCTTGTGCTCCTGCTTGCCGGCGCGATACCAGGCTTCCCCCAGTTCGCCACCGCCACGCACGTGGGCAATGGCAAACGCCATACCGCGATCCAGCAGGCTCAGGCGCGCATGGGAAAACCACGGGTCGAGGCTTTCGCCATAGGCACCATAGCCGTAGAGGTACAGCGGTACGGGTTTGCCCAAGTCTGCACGTTTGATTACCAGGCTGATGGGCACTTGCGTGCCGTCCGGCGCGGTGGCCCACAGGCGTTGGCTGACATAGGCGTCGGCATCGAAGGGGCCGAGCACCGGGGTTTGCTTAAGGACTTTCTGCTCGCCGGTCGCCAGTTCAAGCTGGCGGATTTGCGCCGGACGGTTCAACGCTTCGTAGCGCAGGCGAATCCGCTCGCTTTCGAACTCCAGGCTGTTTTGCACGTGCAGACTGTAGGCCGCATCCGGCAGTTGCACGCGATAAGGCGCCAGGCCTTGCGGGTGAACTTCAATGACCGGCAAGCCGCCAACCCGCAGGCTCAGGGTCATGGCCCCGGTGTTCAGGCTGATGCCGTCGATCATCACCGTGTCGCTGTGGGGGATCAGGTTCCGCCAGTCGGCTTCGGTGGGAGCGGCGCCGGTATCGACGGCGGTGTACAAGGCGAAATTGATACCGTCACGGTTGCTACGAATGAACCAGGTCCATTGACCGTCGAGCACACCGTGATCGACGTCGTACTCATGATCCTCGACACGTGGCGCGATGCAGATAAAGGCTTGCTGCGGCTGGTTGGCATCGAGGACCCAGGCTTCGCTGGTAGTCTTGCTGCCCACGGACAGCAGCAATTGCTGTTCGGAGCTTGAACGGTAGCAATGCATGAAGAAGCGCCCGTCCGGCTCATGGAACACTTCTTCGGCCGCCGTGCCGTCCAGGCGATAGCGGTATAGCTTGTGGGGGCGATGGGTGTCGTCCAGTTCGCCAAAGAACAACGTCAGGCTGTCGTTGGCCCAGGTCATGCTGCCGTCGCAGTCCTGGAATTCCAGTTCGCTGACACGTCCGTCGGACAATTCCTTCACGAACAGCGTGTAAATCTCATCGCCACTGGAATCGATGCTGTAGGCCAGGCGCTGATGGTCCGGGCTGATGCTGAACGCTCCGAGCGAAAAGAAGCCGCCGTCGGCCAGTTCGTTGGGGTCCAGCAGCAACTGTTCGCGGCTTTCGTCGAGGGTCAGGCTGTCATCGGCTGGACGCGGGCAGCGGTAGTGCCGAGCGTACTCATCGCCCGCCGTGGTGCGGGTGTAATACAGATAGGGTCCCCACGGCGAGGGCAGGGACAGATCGGTCTCGAGAATCCGCCCCTTGATCTCTTCGAACAGGGTTTCACGCAGCTCGGCCTGGTCGGCGGTTTGCGCTTCCTGATAGCTGTTTTCAGCCTTCAGGTAGTCAAGCACTGCCTTGGTGTCGCGTTCTTGCAGCCAGGCATACGGATCGGAGCCATCAGCCATGTGGGCAATCGGAGCGTCTTGAATGTTGGCGGATAGGGGCATGAAGGGCTCTCGAACAGTGTACGAAACAGGTTTGGAACCTGTGGGAGCGAGCCTGCTCGCGATGAGGCCAGTACATCCAATATTAATATTGACTGTCAGTCCGTCATCGCGAGCAAGCTCGCTCCCACAGGGTTATGTGTTTTGACCGAAGGCATTGATGCAGCCTGACGGGCGAAAAGCCGTTATCATAAGCGCCTCTTTGCCTGCCTTGCCATGGACACCATGACCGAGAACGACTATCTGATCGCTTGGGGCCTCTACGCCTTCGCCGCTTTGGGCTGCCTGTTGGTGTGGATGCGCTTGACCCGCTGGATGTGGCGTTGGCTGCGCGAGCCGCTGCGGCTGGCGATGGCCGTGTTGCTGTTCAGCCCGACCATCATCGACCCGGTGAAGGACAAAGTCGCACCGGCTGTCGCCATTACCGCCCTCGACCTGCTGTTCAAGGTCGGCAACAACGCCTGGCGGGCGATTTCCGATCTGTTCATGTACGGCATGATCGCGTTCGGCCTCTATCTGGTGCTGGTGGCTATCCGCTTCCCTATCGAACGCGCCTCCAACGCCCGCAAGGAACAGGCTGCCGCCGCCAAAGCCGCCGTTCGCGCCGACGAGTCTGAGGGTGATCAACCGTTCGGCGGTGCTGGCGATGATCGTTATGGTCGTCCACCGGTGCCGAGCAGCCCTCAGCGGATGCGAGTCGAACCCCGTCTGTAACCGTGCCCCTGCGATTGAGCGAGAGTCCGAGCATGTGTGAGTTATTGGGCATGAGCGCCAATGTCCCGACCGATATCGTGTTCAGCTTCACCGGGCTGATGCAGCGCGGCGGGCGCACCGGCCCGCACCGCGATGGGTGGGGCATTGCCTTCTATGAAGGCCGTGGGCTGCGGCTGTTCCAGGACCCGGCGGCGAGCTGCGAGTCGGAAGTCGCGAACCTGGTGCAGCGTTATCCGATCAAGAGCGAAGTGGTGATCGGGCACATCCGTCAGGCCAACGTCGGCAAGGTCTGCCTGTCCAACACGCATCCATTCGTTCGTGAGCTGTGGGGGCGCAACTGGTGTTTCGCCCATAATGGCCAGTTGGCGGACTTTCAGCCAGCGGCCAGTTTCTATCGCCCGGTCGGCGATACCGACAGCGAAGCGGCGTTCTGCGATTTGCTCAACCGTGTGCGCGCGGCGTTCCCCGAGCCGGTCGAGGTCGAAGCATTGCTGCCGGATCTGGTGGCCGCTTGCGCCGAATACCGCAGCAAAGGCGTATTCAACTGCCTGCTCAGCGACGGCGACTGGCTGTTCTGCTATTGCTCGACCAAACTGGCGCAAATCACCCGGCGCGCACCGTTTGGCCCGGCGCGCTTGAAAGATGTCGACGTAATCGTCGACTTTCAGGCCGAAACCACGCCGAACGATGTGGTGACCGTCATCGCCACCGAACCCTTGACCGAAAACGAAACCTGGACCCGTTACGAACCGGGTCAATGGAGCCTGTGGCGACGCGGCGAATGCGTCAGCCAGGGCCAGACCTCATAAGGATTCAACCCCCATGTTGCTCAGTTATCTACGGCTGGTGTTGTTTGCGGCGGGCCTGTTGATCGGTGTCCAGGTGCCGGGGTTCATCAGCGATTACGCCAAGCGGGTCGAGGCGCATCTGATCGAGGCGCAGGCCAGTCTGAGTGGCTTCCAGAACACCGCCAATCAGTTCTTCAAGGGGGATATGCAGGCTCTGGTCGCGCATTACCGCGCCAGCGAAGACCCGATCTTTCGCAGCGATGCCGACAGCCTGGGCAACCTGCTGACCCGTCAGGTGGCGCTGGACAAGCAATTCCAGGCGATGCAGGGCCCGTGGTACATCCGCTTCCTGCAAGTGGTGCTGGCCGCCGATCCGGATATCCGCAAGGAAACCTGGAATGGCTACAGCTACCAGATCCTGTTGACGCCCGAAGCAATGGTCTGGGGCATGAGCGGCGCGTTGCTGCTGTCGTTCGGGATCGAGTGCCTGTTCCGGCTGATTGACTGGGTGGTGTTGGGCGGCAAGCGTCTGCGCCAGAGCCGACCGATCGAAGAGCGGGATTTGCGCGGCTTGTAACACCGTCGAACGTCAAGGAGCCGGCAAGCCGGCTCCTTGTTTGATTACCAATCTATCGAATAGGTCATGCTCAAGGTACGCCCTTCGGCGTTGGGGTATGGCGCTCTGGCGTTGGCCTGGGCGAACAGGTTGACGTATGTGCGGTCGGTCAGGTTGTACACCCCGCCTTCCAGGCGACCGACCGGCAAGTCCACGGAGCCGAGCAGGTCCACCAGAGTATAGCCTTCGATGTCGCGCCCGTTGTTGTCCTTGGCGGCGGCGTCGTAACTGGCCAGGTGCATGCCTTGCAGGCGCAGGGAGTAATCGTCTTCGGTGTAGCCGACGAACAGCGTGGTCTTGGCCGGTGAAATGCGTGTCGCCGGCAGATCGATCCATTTCCCGTTCTGCTGGGTTTCGCCTTTGGCCCAGGCATAGGTGCCACCTACCGACCATTGATCGGTCGCGCGGTAGGTCAGGCTGTTTTCGATGCCGCGAACCCGTTCCTTCTGATTGATCAGGCGCAAGACACGGCTATTGGCATCGTAGAACTGGGTCACGTCCGAGGTGTTTTCATAGACGGTGACGTCGGCTTGCCACCGGTCCCAGTCACCGCGCCAGCCCAACTCGTAGCTGTCGACCTTGAGGGCCTGGGCGTTGAGGCTCTGGATGTCGAAGGTGCTGCTCACGTCACGCAAGAAGCGCTGGATGTCCGGCAGCGAAAACCCCTGGCTGTAATTGGCGAAGACGTCCTGATGTTCGCTCAGGTGATAGACCGCGCCCAGGTTATAGAGCGTGGCGTCGTATTTGAGGGTGTCGCCGGGCAGGATGGCACGTACGCCGGTCTGGACGATCTGACCATAGGCGATGCTGTCGGAGACCTCGCTTTCGATCCATTCGCGGCGCACACCGCCACGCAAGGTCCAGTCACCGATGTCCCAGGACATCTGCCCGAACAGCGCCTTGGTGGTGGTTTCGATATCCGGGCCCATCTCGTATGTGGTGCCGGTCTTGGTGTAGGTCAGCCCTTTGAGGGTGTATTGGTCACCGCGCTGGCGGGAGCGTTCGTGATCGTAGTCGGCGCCCCAGACCAGGTTACCCGTGGCGTTGCCGATGGCCGGCAACGGCGTGTCGATGGCGGCACGCAGGCCGTACACATCCTGCACGCTGTTGTTGTCGGCGATCCCGGCCTTGCCCCGCGACAGGTCCGGGAAGAACAGCGCGTCGGCCCGGCGCCAGTAACTTTCCAGTTGCAGGCCCTGGCCGTAGAAGTCGTTGTCGGTGTAGTTGAGGTTGGCCGCCTGGTTATGGGTGTAGGGCTGGTCGTCGAGTTTCAGTCCTTTGACCGCCACGGCCTCTTGCAGGTTTTTCGGGTCTTTTGTGTAGTCGGTGTCCTGCTGGTCCTTGTAGTCCTGCAGCGACAGGCTGAGTTTCTTATCGGCATCCAGTTCGTAACCGAAACGACCTTGCAGGTCATAGGTGTCGGTGTCCATGTTGCTGCCCTGGGATGTGTCCTGAGGGATGCGATTGCCGTTGCCGTCGTACTGATCGTTGCGCTGGGTCAGGTCGGCGGACAGGTACCAGTCCAGGGCATCCTTGCGCCCGGTCACACTCTGAAAGGCCTCGTAGGCAAAACCCTTGCTGTTGAGGTTGTTGCCGGTGGTCAGGCCCAGTTTACTGCTGTAGGCAAGGTCCTGACCCTGGTTGCGCTTGGTGATGATGTTGATGATGCCGCCCGAAGCGCCGGCTCCATAAATGCTGCTGGCGCCGGAAACCACCTCGATGCGTTCGATACTGGCCGGTGCGATGCTGTTGAGCTGGCGGAAGTTGTCACGCGTGGCGTTCTGCGACACGCCGTCGATCAACACCAGCATGTTGCGCCCGCGCAGGGTCTGACCGAAGTTGCTCATCCCGCCGCTGGACGGCGCCAGGCCGGGAACCAGTTGCCCCAGGATGTCGGAGACCCGACGCCCGGCGCCACTCTGTTGGCGGATCTGCTGTTCGTCGATCACCTGTACCGAGCCTGGAATCGAGGCAATGGTCGCTTCGCTGCGCGTCGCGGAAACGACGGTGGCCTGCATGTTCAATGTGCCGGGTTGCTGCTCGGTGTCCTCGGCCCAGGCCTGGGCGCCGACGGAGCCGAGCAATGGAATCAACAGGGAAAGTTTGGTTCGGGTCATGAGTTAGTCTTTTTTTTAGTCGTGATAAGTGTGGGTGGATAAAATTGCGGGGGCAGGCGTGGAGGTGAATGAGCGCACCCAACGGATTCCGATGGCAGCCAGTGCGTAGGTCAGCGCCACCAGCCAGAAACTGTGGGCCAGGCCGACCAGCCCCATGCCGATCCCGCCGAGGACGGCACCGAGCAGGGCGCCAGCCTTGGCCGCGCTGTTGCCCAGGCCGAGGGCAAACCCCTGCTGGCTTGAAGACACGGTGTTGGCGATCAGCGCATAGGCGACGGGGAGCAGTGCGCCTTGCCAGATGCCCCAGACCAACCGGCTGACGAGAAAACCCAGCCATTCGCTGGCCAGTGCCGTGGCCGCGAGCGTCAGGGCGCAGAGCCAGGCAACGCCTTCGATGACACGCAAGGTGTAAGCCGGCTGCCAGCGGTCGAACAGACGCCCCCACAGCGGGGCGGAGATGGCCAGGGTCGCGGCGCTCGCCGCGTAAGTAGCGCCGATCAGCCAGCCCGGCGCGCGTAGAATTTCGGCGACGTACAGCGCGTAGAAGGGTTGCGGCATCATCTTCGCGGCTTGAATCAACACGATCACCAACAGGATTCCACTGAGCCAGCTTTTTGGCAGGGCCACAGGCGCAACCGGTTTCTTCGTCGAGGCTCGCGCCTTGTCGGCCGGCAGGAAAAAACTCCCCAGTGCACACAGCAGGCAAATCGCCGACGCGCCATAACAGAGCAGGGCAAACCCCGAGATGTCCATCAGCCAGCCGCCCAGTACCGGGCCGATCAGCGAGCCGACGGCGGTTGCCGATTGCAGGCGGGCCAGGGTGTGACCGCGCCGGGAACTGTCGCAGCAGGCCAGGGCATAGGCTTGCGCGGCGGCGAGAAATCCGGCCAATGCGCCTTGCATCACGCGAATGCCCACCAGCAGCCACGGGTCGAGGGTAATCGCCGCCAGCCCCTGGCATAGTGCAAGTGCCAGCAACGCCCGAACGATCATCGGCTTGTGCCCGGTGCGATCACCCAACCGTCCCCATGCGGGCGTCAGCAGCATGGCCGCCAGCATCGGACCGGCATACACCAGCGCCGATAGCAGCGCCGTGTAGCCGGCACCCGCTGGCCCAAGCAGATGCTGGATCTGCAAGGGCCAGAACGGGCCGCTCATTTCCATGGCGCCCATGGAGACAAACTGGATGACGATCAGCAGTCGCAACGCACGACCATCAGCGAGCATGGGCATTGGTTCGCAGCGGATTACTCAGGCGTCCGACGATGTCGGCGTGGCTGTCGTGCAAGCGCATGCGCATGAACGATTTGGCCGGCCAGTCCTGTTCCAGCAGGGCGTGACGCTCGCTTTCCCAGCGTGCCGGTTCGACGTGTTCGCGCACGTTCTCGAAGCACTGTTCAACGTGCGTGGCCAGGCGATCCCAAAGGCTGTTTTCCGGCACATTCCAGTGGCGGGCGCAGAGCAACGTCAACTCGCCGAGGTGGCACATGAACGTGGTGTGCAGGAGCTTGTCGCGGACAAAACCGGCGTCGTCGTACAGGGTCATTTTCGGATCGTGCAGCTGGATATCCAGACCCTTGGCGTGCAGGGTTTTGCGATCGATGCGAATGTCGCCGAAGTCACGCAGCAGCAGCCGATTCAATTGCCCGTCAGCGCCCATCACCATGAAGCTGTTTTGCTGGTGCGCTTCGAAGGCTACGCCGTACTTCAGGTAGATGCCCAGCAGGCTCGGGACGGCAATCGACAGGTAATCATCGAAGAACGCCAGCATGGCTTCGCTGTCGTCACGACCCTGAGCCAGTTGCACCCAGTGGCGCAGCAACGGTTGTTCGAATTCGTTGACGGCGAACAGGCTGCCGACCGGCACGGCCAGCTCGCCTTCTTGCAGCAGGGTCAGAGGGTTGTCCCGGTACAACACGGCGGCATGCCGGGACCGTTCGTCATTGGCCGGTTGTGGCGCGTAATGAACGCCGATGCGCTCCGGCACGATGTTCAGCAGGCGCTGAATCCGCGGTTCATGATCGAGAATCTGCAGTATCAGTTGGCTGATGCGCGGTCCCATCCGGGCCGAGCGCGGTGACACGGTGCGCTGCACGCTGGTCAGGCGCAAGGCCACCGGCAGTTTGACCATCGGCGCAACGCGGCTGGCCTCTGGTACGACCGTGCGGAAGGACATGGTCGGGTGGCCGGTGAAGGCAACGATGTCGGTGACGATCAGCAGGTTGTCGGCGATCTCGCCGGCGAACGAACTGGACAGTTCTTCATTGACTTGCCATGGGTGCGACGGCAGCGGGAGGTAGTCCGTTACCTCCAGGCCCCGTTGCTGCAAATGGCGCTGCAAATGCTCGGCGGCCTGCGGGAAGTGGCCCTGCCACCAGTCCCAGTAATCGGCGGTGCCGGCCAGTGACTCGACGTGTGCGTACTGACGGTGCAGGGCGCACAGCACAATCGGAAAACTCGCTTCGAATTCCGGCGAGAACGCGATGACCTGCGCAGCGCTCAAGCCCAGTTTGGTCTTGTAGTTCGGGTGCCAAGGGTGGCCGAGCGTGCCCCACTGTTCGAGCAACGACGTCGGGTTCTGATGGTCGGGACTGGCTTTGAGCCAGGCAAGCAGATTGTCGTTGTGCTCGGTGTCGATCTGCTCTCTCAGGCGCTCGGTCCATCCATGGTGGAACGCCAGGCACAGGGTGTCGTTGCTGTAGCTATCGTCCAGCTCGCGGGCCAGACGTTCCAGTACCTGCGCAGAGGCGGGCGGGTTGAGCTGAGTGCTGAGGTGCGCGAGCAGTTCGCTGGGCAACTGGATCTTGTGGGGCAGGCTGTCGGGGGTGTGCAGGACGATGCTGCCGCGAACGTCCCAGCTGTTCATTCTTCCGCCCGACAGGTGATCGAAGCAAAGCTGCGCACCGTCGCCAAGCGGCAGCCAGCAACGACCGTCATCGTCGTAATCGCAGGCATCGGGGTTGATCAGACCTTCTCGAAACAGCGCCTGGATCAGGCGTTGGAAGCTGCGCTGCGCGGCGGGCTCCAGGGCATTGCTCAAGTGGTCGAGGGTGATGCGGTGGGACTGGAAGGCCGGAGTGCCGAGTGCTTCGCTCCAGTTTGAGAGCAATTGCTGCTGTTTTTGCGTGTAAGCGCGCATCGAGTCCGACTCCTTCTGGACAGTGATTTAGCTGAATGCGCGCAGAGAATACATTTTCAAAATATTAATGCAAATGATAGCAATTACTACTTGTGACGTTTGGAGCTCCTTTTCAGAGGCCGGCCAGGGGTTTGCTCAAAACCATGTAGTGCTCCCCCACCCTCTGCGCATAGTGCTCCACCACGTGCTGACACAGCGTCACGATCTCTTCGACCAGCTCTGCACCGACCCGCCATGACACCACCACTTGCAGGTTGGGCGGGCGTTGGTCGATGGCCAGCAAGGTCAATTCCCCCCGCTCCAGTTCCTCGGCCACCAGTACCGGCGGCAAAGCGCCGACGCCGAAACCGTCGCGCAACAAACGGGTGATGGCCGACACCGAATTCACGCAGTTCAGTCGCGGTGTCATGACACCATTGGCCTGCATCAGCGCCAGCACTTCCTGATGCGGATGGGAGTTTTTCGAATAAGTGATGATCCGCTCACGCGCCAGTTCGGCGACGTTCATGTAATTGCGGTTGTAGATCGAGTTACTGGCGACGATCCAGCCCATGGGGTGGCTGGCCAGCTCCAGGCTGCGCACGCTCTCCTGGCGCAATAGATCGGTTTGCAGGATTACATCGAGGAAGCCTTTTTGCAGCTGATCGCAGAGGTTGAGCGAGGTATCGGCCACCAGCTCGATTTCCACCAACGGGTAGTGATCGGTCATCTGCGCCACCAACGGGCTGAGCCAGGTGTGGATCACCGTGTCCATCACGCCGATGCGCACCCGTCCGGCCTTGCTCGAACGGGTCTCGATCGACTGCTTGAGTGCCTGCATGGTGTCCATCATCTGCTCGGCATAATCGAGCACTTTCAGGCCTTCCGGCGTCAGGCTCACACCGCGCGAATCCCGCAGAAACAGCTTTACCCCGAGCTCGCCTTCAAGCACTGCGATGCGGCTGGAGATCGAGGCCTGAGTGGTGAAGAGCTTGTCGGCGGTCAGGCGGAAACTCTTGAGTCGGGCGACCCAGACAAAGGTCTCGAGAAACTTCAGGTTCATGGGATAAAGATTTCTTATGTCTAAGGCGGGTTTTTATTAGTTGGACGCAGCAGGGGCGCGCATCCAAGAATCGACGCATCCGGTTCCCACGATAGGCGTCGTCGGGGCTCAGAACAATACCAATAAAATCAGCGCGGAGATTTGCCATGAGTGCGCCCGACACCCCCTTCATTGCGAAAGCCTCGTCCCGTCCGGGACCTTTCGACTGGTATCGCAATATCAATCAGCAGGAACGCCGCACCTTCTGGAGCTGCAAGATCGGTTATGGCCTGGACGGCATGGACACCCAGATGCTCAGCTTCGTGGTGCCGACCCTGATTGCCATGTGGGGCATCACCACCGGCCAGGCCGGGCTGATTCACACCAGCACGCTGATCGCTTCGGCCATCGGTGGCTGGGTGGCGGGGATTCTCTCCGACCGCATCGGTCGTGTGCGCACCTTGCAACTGACCGTGCTGTGGTTTGCCTTCTTCACCTTCCTCTGCGGCTTTGCCCAGAGCTACGAGCAACTGCTGATTGCACGGACCCTGATGGGCTTCGGTTTCGGCGGCGAGTGGACGGCCGGCGCGGTGCTGATCGGCGAAGTGATTCGTGCCCAGGACCGTGGCAAGGCGGTTGGCATGGTGCAATCCGGCTGGGCGCTGGGTTGGGGGCTGACGGCGATTCTGTATGCGCTGCTGTTCTCGGTATTGCCACCGGAAGACGCCTGGCGCGCGCTGTTCATCCTTGGCATCGTGCCGGCGATCTTCGTGATCTTCGTCCGCCGTCTGGTCAAGGACCCGGAAATCTATCGTGAAGCCAAGGCGAAACAGGAGCCGAGCAACCCGTCGAAGTTCTACGAGATCTTCGCCCCCGGCATGCTCTTCACCACGATTCGCGCTTCGTTGCTGACCACCGGCGCGCTGGGTGGCTACTACGCGATCACGTCCTGGTTGCCGACCTTCCTGAAGAACGAACGGGGTTTGAGCGTACTCAATACCAGCGGTTATCTGGCGATGGTGATCATCGGGTCCTACGTCGGTTATGTCATCAGCGCCTATTTGACCGACATCCTCGGACGTAAAAAGAACTTCATTCTGTTCGCCGTCGGCTCGTTCACCATTGTGTTGCTGTACACCCAACTTCCGGTCAGCAACGGCGTGATGCTATGGCTGGGCTTTCCGCTGGGCTTCTTTGCCTCGGGGATTTTCAGTGGCATGGGCGCATTCCTGACCGAGTTGTTCCCCACGCGCATTCGCGGTTCGGGCCAGGGTTTTTGCTACAACATCGGCCGGGCACTGGCGGCGTTGTTCCCGCTGCTGATCGGCCTGCTCAGCCAGACAGTACCGCTGAGTGTGGGCATCGGTGCCTTTGCGGCGGTTTCCTACGGCGTGGTGATCCTCGCGGCCCTGAGTTTGCCGGAAACCCGTGGCAAGCAACTCGATGCCCAGTAACTGATAACCTGCGGGGCTGTCTTATGGATATGTCCCGCAGCTGAAAAGAATAAAGCCTACAGGAGTGTTCAGCGTGAGCCGCCTGCTATTGAACTGCGACATCGGCGAGAGTTTCGGCAGCTGGACCATGGGTCTGGACGCGGAAATCATGCCCTTCATCGATTGCGCCAACATCGCCTGCGGTTTCCACGCCGGCGACCCGAGCATCATGCGCAAGACCGTCAGCCTGGCCCTCGGCCACGGTGTGCAAGTTGGCGCGCATCCGGCCTATCAGGACCTGGTGGGGTTCGGCCGTCGTTCCATGGTCTATGCCACCCAGGAGCTTCAAGACATCCTGCATTACCAGATCGGCGCCCTCGACGGCATCTGCCGAGCCCAGGGTGGACGGGTCAGTTACGTCAAACCCCATGGCGCGATGTACAACGACATGATGGCCAACCCGGCGCAGCTGCGTGCGGTGCTGCAAGCGGTAGCGTCCTATGACCGCAACCTGCCGTTGATGTTGATGGCCACCCGCGACAACAGCGTCGCCCAACAACTGGGCGATGAATACGGCGTGACCCTGTGGTTCGAAGCCTTCGCCGACCGCGCCTACGACAGCGTCGGCAGACTGGTGTCGCGACAACTGCCGGGGGCGGTTCATCACGATCCGGAAAAGATCATCGAGCAGGCGCTGACCATCGCCCGTGGCGATCCGCTCACCGCCAGCGACGGCAGCGCCCTGCATTTGCAGGCCAACACCTTGTGCGTGCACGGCGACAACGCCAGCTCGGTCGCTGCCGTGCAACGCATCCGTGAAGCCTTGAACCGGCAGAGCGCGTCATGAAGCCGCGGGTAGAAGTGGTGGCGCTGGATTGCCTGATGGTGCGCCTGTTCGATGAAATCGCCGAAACCAACATGCCGTGGATGCTGGCAGCCAGTGAAAGTCTGCGCACGGCGTTCGCCGGGCATCTGATCGATCTGGTGCCGTCCTACACAACGTTGATGGTGCATTACGACCTGACCGCGTTGAGTCCGAACCAGGCCCGGGAACTGATCGCCGAAGCCTTGATCGACCTGACGCCCAACGCGCGCACTCGTGGCACCTGCCATGTGTTGCCGGTGTGGTACGACTTGAGCGTCGGCCCGGAATTGAGCCTGTTGTCGCAGCGCAGCGGGCTGCCGGTAGAGGAGGTGATCCGTCGCCACAGCGCGCATGAATATCAAGTGTTCGCGCTGGGTTTTGCCCCGGGCTTCGCCTTCATGGGGCTGGTGGAAGAGGTGCTCGCCGCGCCGCGCCTGAGCACGCCACGCAAGAAAGTCGCCGCCGGCAGTGTCGGCATCGCCGAACGGCAGACGGCGGCCTATCCGGTGGTGTCGCCGGGTGGCTGGAATTTGATCGGCCGCACGCCGGCCAAATTGTTCGATCGCAACCGTGACGGCTACAGCCTGATGCAACCCGGTGACACGGTACGGTTCGAAGCGGTCGGCCATGCCGAATTCATTAACCTGGGCGGTGACGACACGCCACTGGAGGCCCTGGCATGAGCCGTCTGATGATTGAAGTGAGTACGGCGCTGTGCCTGTTGCAGGATGCCGGTCGATTCGGCGTGCGGCATCTGGGCGTGACCCAGGGTGGAGCGGCCGATTGGCGTTCGATGGCCTGGGGTAACTGGCTGTTGGGCAACGGACTGGATGCGCCGGTAGTCGAAATCACCCTCGGCGGGTTCACTGTCGTTGCCGAGGAAGACTGCGTGCTGGCCCTGGCTGGAGCGGATCTGGGCGCGCAGGTGGACGGCGAAGTGCTGGCCCCGTGGCGCAGTTTCAGGTTACACAAAGGCCAGCGTTTGCAATTCACCCGCCCGTTGCTCGGCGCCCGGGCCTATCTGGCGGCGCCGGGCGGGTTTGATGCACCGAAAGTGCTGGGCAGCAGCGCGACGGTAGTCCGTGAAGAGCTCGGCGGCCTGGACGGAATGGGCCATGCGCTGGGCAAAGGCGCGACCTTGAACTACTCGGGGAATTCGCTGGTATTACTGCGGGAGTTGCCGAGCCGATGGGTGCCGGATTTCACTCGCGAGCCATTGCTGGATCTGGTGCTTGGTGCGCAGATCGGCGAGTTCAGCGGGCAGAGCCTGTTCGATGCGTTCAACAGCGTGTGGAGCCTCGACAGTCGTGCCGACCGGATGGGCATTCGCCTGTTGGGTACGGCGCTGCAGTACCAGGGCAAACCGATGATTTCCGAAGGCATTCCGTTGGGGGCGGTCCAGGTGCCGCCCGACGGGCAGCCGATTGTGCTGCTCAATGATCGGCAGACCATTGGTGGATATCCGCGATTGGGAGCGTTGACGCCATTGGCGCTGGCGCGGCTGGCGCAGTGTTTGCCGGGGGCGCGGGTGCGGTTGCGGCCGGTGGTGCAGGAAGTGGCGCACCGCGAGCAAATCGAGTATTTGCGCCGCTTCAACAACAGCTAAAAAGCATCGCGAGCAGGCTCGCTCACAGGGATCTTATGCACGACAAAGATCCAATGTGGGAGCGAGCCTGCTCGCGATGGCGTCAGACCAGACAATAAAAGTTATTTGGAAAGAAACCGCATCCCTTCTTCCAACCCGCGAAGAGTCAGCGGATACATCTGGTCCTCGATCAAATCCCGCACGATGTTGGTCGACGAGGTATAGCCCCAGGTGTCCTTCGGATATGGGTTGATCCAGATGAGCTTCTTGTACTTCTCCTTGAATCGCTGCATCCAGACGTAACCGGCTTCTTCGTTCCAGTGCTCGACGCTGCCGCCCGCCTGGGTGATTTCGTAGGGCGCCATGGCGGCGTCGCCGATGAAGATCACTTTGTAGTCGGCGCCGTACTTGTGCAGCAGGTCCATGGTCGAAGTGCGCTCGGAGGTGCGGCGCATGTTGTTCTTCCATACCGATTCATAAATGAAGTTGTGGAAGTAGAAGTACTCCAGATGCTTGAACTCGGTCTTGCAGGCCGAGAACAATTCCTCGCAAATCTTCACGTGGGCGTCCATCGAGCCGCCGATGTCGAACAGCAACAACAGCTTGACGGTGTTGCGCCGCTCCGGCCGCATCTGGATGTTCAGCAGGCCGGCATCCTTGGCGGTGTGGTCGATGGTGCCATCGATGTCCAGTTCTTCCGCCGCACCCTGACGGGCAAACTTGCGCAAGCGCCGCAGGGCGACCTTGATGTTGCGCGTGCCCAGCTCGACGGAATCGTCGAGGTTCTTGTACTCGCGCTGGTCCCAGACCTTGGCGGCCTTGCCCTGGCGCTTGCCGGCATCGCCAACCCGAATGCCTTCCGGGTTGAAACCGCCGGAGCCGAACGGGCTGGTGCCCCCGGTGCCGATCCACTTGTTGCCACCGGCATGGCGTTCCTTCTGTTCTTCGAGGCGTTTCTTGAACTCTTCGATCAGCTTGTCCAGGCCACCGAGGGACTGGATCGCCGCCCGTTCTTCATCGGTCAGCGAGCGCTCGAACTCCTTGCGCAGCCAGTCTTCGGGGATCAGCGCCTGCAGGTGATCGTCGAGCTTTTCCAGACCGTTGAAGTAAGCACCGAACGCTCGGTCGAACTTGTCGAAATGCTTTTCGTCCTTCACCAGGATCGTCCGGGACAGGTAATAGAACTCGTCCATGTCGGCGAACGTCACGCGCTGTTTCAGCGCGTTGATCAGGTCCAGCAGTTCACGCACCGAGACCGGTACCTTGGCTGCGCGCATTTCATTGAACAGGTTGAGCAGCATGGCATCAGCCTCTTAGCGGGTGCCGCGACGGCTCATGAACGCCAGTCGCTCCAGCAGTTGCACGTCCTGTTCGTTTTTCACCAGCGCACCGGCCAGAGGCGGGATGGCCTTGGTCGGATCGCGCTCGCGCAGCACCGCTTCGCCGATATTGTCGGCCATCAGCAGCTTCAGCCAGTCCACCAGCTCGGAGGTCGAAGGCTTCTTCTTCAGGCCCGGCACCTTGCGCACGTCGAAGAACACGTCCAGCGCTTCGCTGACCAGATCTTTCTTGATGTCCGGGTAGTGCACGTCGACGATCCGCTGCATTGTCACGCGGTCGGGGAAGGCGATGTAGTGGAAGAAGCAGCGGCGCAGGAAGGCGTCCGGCAGCTCCTTTTCGTTGTTGGAGGTAATAATGATGATCGGGCGCTTCTTGGCCTTGATGGTCTCGTCGATCTCGTAAACGTAGAACTCCATCTTGTCGAGTTCTTGCAGCAGGTCGTTGGGGAATTCGATGTCGGCCTTGTCGATCTCGTCGATCAGCAGGATGACCCGCTCTTCGGATTCGAAGGCTTCCCAGAGCTTGCCCTTTTTCAGGTAGTTGCGAACGTCGTGGACCTTTTCCGTGCCAAGCTGCGAATCGCGCAGGCGGCTGACCGCGTCGTACTCGTACAGGCCCTGGTGGGCCTTGGTGGTGGATTTGATGTGCCAGGTGATCAGCTTGGCGCCAAAGGATTCGGCCAGTTGCTCGGCGAGCATGGTCTTGCCGGTGCCCGGTTCGCCCTTGACCAGCAACGGCCGCTCCAGGGTGATGGCGGCGTTGACCGCCAGCTTCAGGTCATCGGTGGCGACGTAGGCCTGGGTGCCTTCGAACTTCATCTGCTAATCCTCGAACGGTAACGCCGACCTGAAGGAGGCAGGGCGGGGGCGCAATAAAATGGTCAGCCCCGACTATAACGCGGTGCCCGGTCGACTGTGAACGCAGACGGCTTATTCAGTCTCTGAATGGGGCGTCACATCTTGACTCAGTCTCGGTTGCTGGCCAGTATAGAGATATCGCCATTTTGGCGATAGCATGCCGGGCATGTCTACAAAACACCGATTTCGAGATACATACCGCATTCAGTTGCGCGAAAAAAATCATCCACCGCCACATGTTCATCTGACGGGTGGCGGACTGGACGTCATGTTGAGCCTGGAAACTGTCGAAGTGATGATGGGCAAGGCACCGCCGCTGATTCTCAGGGAAGCTCTGGAGTGGGTCAGAGCTCACCAGACTCAATTGCTGGAGGATTGGAAACGATGCTACCCATGAAACGACCACGGCTATCGGCAGTGCAAGCGTTGTCGGATCATCGTTTGGCGCTGACATTTATCGATGGCCAGCAACTGATACTCGATTTGAGCCGCGACCTGCAGGCCTATCCAGGCCTGCAACCTTTGCAGGGAGTCGCTTTTGAGTATGCAACGTTGGGTGACGATGGCTGGAGTGTCGAATGGCCTGAACTCGATATCCAGATTGGTGCAGACACTCTCTACCTGGATGCCTTGGCGCAAAATGCAGCCGACGAGAACACCCGAATCTTTATCGATTGGCGTGCTCGCACCGGGTTACCGCTTAATCAGGCGGCTGAAGCGCTGGGGGTCAGTACCCGCAGTATCACCCGATACAGCAGTGGTCGCGAAGCGGTGCCGCGATCGTTAGCCCTGGCCTGTCTGGGTTGGGATTTCCTGCAACAGCAATCGAATTCGCCCCGTGCGGCAGAAGACACTGGCCGGTATATCGTCACGCGCAAAAATTAGCCTGCATCCGGCTGGGGCTGTTCATACCGCGCATTGAACGCCTGGATGAATCCATTGCGTAAAATCTGCAAAAAAGCCTGGAATGCGCTGACATCTTGCTGATGTACATTGCCCTTGAGTTCGACCCGTGTCGCAAACTGGTTTTTGCCCTGGTTTTTCAAGAGGGTCTCGGTACCGCCGACGAGAGCTTCCCAAATCGAGCGGAACAGTCCTTTGTCCTTGTTTTCCACATCCTGCTGCCAGTTGAACACATCAACATCGCGTAGCAGTGGCTTGATGTAGCCGGTCAGTCGCCCCTTGCTGGCCGAGGCTTCGATCACCACGTCGCCATGGCCTGCATTGAAGTCGAACTTGCCGTAGGCCGCGGCGAAGTCGTTCAAGCGCTTGAGCTCGATATCCGTGGTGCGCAAGCGAAACTCGAAGTCTTCGAAGTCGCTCAATGGATCGAAAGTGGCCGTGGTTTCCAGTGGCGCGTGCCCCAGCAGCAGCGCTTTGCCTTCGAAGCGCGCATCACGCTTGCCTTTGGTGTCGACTATGTTGGTCAGGTTGTGGATGTTGGCATCCACTTTTGTGGCATTCATGTTCACGGGTGGTTTGGAATTGAAGTTGCGAAAACTGATCTTGCCGTCGCTGATCCGCACTTCGTTCAGGGTAATGGGCAGCAACTTGCCTAATTGAGCACGCCAGTCGGTGCCTTCGCCGGTCTGGGAATTTTGCTTGTTGGCCCCGCCGTCGACGAAATTGACCTCGGGATTGATGAACTGCACCTTGGCCACCACCGCATGGTCGTACCAGAGCGAACGCCAACTGACCGAGAGGTCGACCAGCGGCGCGTTGACGAAAGGCACTGGCACCTTGCCGTCGATCTTGACGATTTTCAGTCCGTTGATTTTGTAGGCGCCGCGCCAAAGGGCCAGGTCCACGTCGGTGATCTGGCCGCGGTAGTCACCCATGTTCGCCAGCCGCTCATTGAGGTAGTC
This sequence comes from Pseudomonas sp. ACN8, assembly GCF_002303925.1. Classification (GTDB taxonomy): domain Bacteria; phylum Pseudomonadota; class Gammaproteobacteria; order Pseudomonadales; family Pseudomonadaceae; genus Aquipseudomonas. The sequence continues at coordinate 19,796 of NZ_MRCS01000044.1, read as the reverse complement.
GCGCACCAGATAGGGCAAGGCGATGTGGAGCGTTATCAGCAACATAACGAGGCCGATGAGGGTCCCCAGGGGCCAGCTGTATCGACGTTTCATGGCGGCAAATCTCTGGCGATCTAAAGCCATTGACTGCACTGATAAGCGGACGTTCGACCTGACTGGACGCCTGCGGGCAAGAGGGCTTACCTTGATGCCCTATTTCAATGCTGTCGTTAAGGACCCAGCCATGAGCCGCATTTTCGTTGACAACGCCCACTCCATCGGCAACACGCCGCTGGTGCAGATCAATCGCATTGCGCCGCGTGGTGTGACCATCCTGGCCAAGATCGAAGGGCGCAACCCGGGTTACTCGGTCAAGTGCCGGATCGGCGCGAACATGATCTGGGATGCCGAGGGCAGTGGCAAACTCAAACCGGGCATGACCATCGTCGAACCCACCTCCGGCAATACCGGCATCGGCCTGGCCTTTGTGGCCGCCGCCCGTGGCTACAAACTGATGCTGACCATGCCGGCGTCCATGAGTATCGAGCGCCGCAAGGTGCTCAAGGCTCTGGGGGCCGAACTGGTGTTGACCGAGCCGGCCAAAGGCATGAAGGGCGCCATCGAGAAAGCCGGTGAAATCGTTGCCGGCGACCCGTCGAAGTACTTCATGCCGGCGCAATTCGACAACCCGGCCAACCCGGCCATCCACGAAAAAACCACCGGCCCGGAAATCTGGAACGATACCGACGGCGCGGTCGACGTACTGGTGGCAGGCGTCGGAACCGGTGGAACCATCACCGGCGTTTCGCGGTATATCAAGAATACCCAGGGCAAACCGATACTCTCGGTGGCGGTGGAACCGGTGGTGTCGCCGGTGATCACCCAGGCCCTGGCCGGTGAGGAAATCAAGCCAAGCCCGCACAAGATCCAGGGTATCGGTGCCGGTTTTGTGCCGAAGAACCTCGATTTGTCGATCGTCGACCGGGTGGAACTGGTCAGTGACGAAGAGTCCAAGGCCATGGCCTTGCGCTTGATGCAGGAAGAAGGAATCTTGTGCGGGATTTCCTGTGGCGCCGCCATGGCGGTAGCCGTAAGACTGGCCGAGACCCCGGAAATGCAGGGCAAGACCATCGTCGTGATTCTGCCGGACTCCGGTGAACGTTACCTGTCGAGCATGCTGTTCAGTGATCTGTTTACCGAGCAGGAGAATCAGCAGTAAGCGCTGAACATTGGCGGGTCGTGGCTGGTGGTGACGGTTGAGGCGTTGTCGCTGGTTGCGATCCATTGATCTGGTCCGGCTGATGATGGATTTTCATCAGTCAGCGTTCAGGCACCTTATGTTAATGAGTGCTTTGTTGCACATTCATTAACAAAGAATGTTGAAAAGTGCAGGTTTTCACCGGGGCAGTAGTCTTTATCGTGCTGGCAGCCACGTCGGGCAATGGACGTGGTGCGGTGTCGTTTATCTTCAAAGGAGTTGTTGATGACCTTATCGGTTGCCGCGAAGGCCTCGTTGTTGTTGGTGTTTCTCGGTAGCACTCTCTATGTGCATTTGCGCGGCAAGGCGCGTCTGCCGGTTTTGCGCCAGTTCGTTAACCATTCGGCACTGTTCGCCCCCTATAACGCTTTGATGTACCTGTTTTCCGGTGTGCCTTCGAAACCGTATCTGGATCGCAGCAAGTTCCCGGAACTGGATGTGCTCAAGGACAACTGGGAGGTGATTCGCGACGAAGCGATGCACTTGTTCGACGAGGGGTATATCCGCGCGGCGGCAAAGAACAACGACGCCGGTTTTGGCTCGTTCTTCAAGAAGGGCTGGAAGCGTTTCTATCTCAAGTGGTATGACAAACCGCTGCCTTCCGCCGAAGCCTTGTGCCCGAAGACCGTGGAACTGGTCAACGGCATTCCCAGCGTCAAAGGCGCCATGTTCGCGCTGCTGCCGGGCGGCAGCCACCTCAACCCGCATCGTGATCCGTTTGGCGGTTCCCTGCGTTATCACTTGGGCCTCTCCACCTCCAATTCCGATAATTGCCGCATCTTTGTCGACGGTCAGGTTTACGCCTGGCGCGATGGTGAAGACGTGATGTTCGACGAGACCTACGTGCACTGGGTCAAGAATGAAACGCCAAAGACCCGTGTCATCCTGTTCTGCGATATCGAACGTCCGCTGAGCAATCGCTTCATGACCCGCATCAATCGCAGTGTCAGCGCCTGGCTGGGCCGCGCCACTGCCCCTCAGAACCTGGACGACGAACGTGTGGGCGGCATCAACCAGGTCTACGCCTGGAGCAAGAACTCCAGCGATAAATTCAGTGGCGTGGTCAAGCAGTGGAAACGTCTTCACCCCAAGGCATATCGCGCTTTGCGGCCGGTTTTGGCCGCAGCGGTATCTGGATTGCTTGTCTATTGGTTGTTTGTCTGAGCTGTCCCGCCGGATAGGAAAAAAGACCGCCGAACGGCGATCTTTCTTTCGGTAATGTGGGAACTTTGTTACAGCTTTGTAGTACGATTCGTCCCCGTAAACGCCCTGAGACCACAGTGGTAGTCCTGTGTCGGATTTATGTCGTCTCAGGCTTCACTGGTGTTGTTGGCCTCCATTTTGCTTTAAAATTTGAGTTCGTTTTACATGGAGTTTGTACGCAAGATGTTCGAACCCTCACCTAATTCAGGCTGAAAGCCAAGAAGGATGTGCTCAAGAACGCAGTCCCAGCCCAGTGGAGATACCGCTGATGGCCGGGTGGCAGTGTTGCTTGGGATGTTGTGTGGGAATTCGGATGTGCAGTTCTGACTCCGCTTGCGCTGTCTGAATAATCAAGCTCTGAAAACGATTCGAATCCTTATCGTGTTGATTTTAATAAAGAAGTACTAATTGACATTACACCTGTCATGTACACGGAAGGAGATTTTGTGGGTATCTTGGGATCCAGCTTTCTTCATTCTTGCGCCGGTACCACGTTGAGTGATTGCCGAACTGAAAAAGTCGCAATACTGATGTGTTCCTACAATGGAGAATCGTTTTTAGCCCAGCAGCTTGAGTCATTTCAGCAGCAGTCTCATTGTGACTGGACTGTCTATGTCTCGGACGATGGCTCCCAGGACCGGACGCTGGACATCCTTCAAGCCACGACGGACCAGTGGGGGGCGGGGCGTCTCCAGGTTATCGAGGGGCCTGGTCGAGGCTTCGTCGCAAACTTCCTTTCGCTCACTTGTCGGACAGACATTCACGCAGACTTCTATGCGTGGGCTGATCAGGACGATATCTGGAAGCAAGAAAAACTCGAGAAGGCAATAGCCTGGCTGAAGTCAGCCCCGGAAGGTGTGCCGGCCCTTTACTGTGGGCGTACCGAACTGATTTGCGAATCAGGTTTTTCTTTTGGCTACTCTCCCAAATTTGCTCTTGCGCCGCACTTTTCCAATGCGCTCGTGCAAAATATCGGGGGCGGCAACACAATGGTTTTTAACCAGGCCGCACGCGCGTTGCTGCAAGAGGCAGGCGACAATCTGAATGTACCTTCGCATGACTGGTGGGCGTATCAGTTGATTTCCGGTGCGGGTGGCGCTGTCCACTATGACCCTGTACCAACGGTGCTATACCGTCAGCACAATGAAAACGTGGTAGGGACCAACTCCAGTTGGCTGGCACGCCTCAAGCGCTTGCGCATGGCGTTCAGGGGTCTTTTTTACGAATGGAATACTCAAAATATTCATGCTTTGGAATCTATGCGTCATCGATTGAGCCAAGAGCATCGGGTGAAGCTTGATCAATTCAAGGCAGCGCGTAGCAAACCACTTTTACCAAGGATTCTGGGTTTCAAGCGTGCCGGTCTGTACCGGCAGACGGTCGCTGGAAACCTGGGGCTGATCCTCGCAACTTTACTGAAAAAGATCTAAATCAATGACTATCTTAGTAACTGGCGGTGCAGGTTTCATCGGTGCGAACTTCGTATTGGACTGGCTGGCTCAGTCTGATGAGACTGTGGTCAATCTGGACAAGCTGACCTATGCAGGCAACCTGGATAACCTCAGCAGCCTGGCCGGTAACGAGCGGCACGTATTTGTGCGTGGTGATATCGGTGACAGCGCCCTGGTGGCCCGCCTGCTGGAAGAGCATCAACCTCGCGCAATCCTGAACTTCGCCGCCGAGTCGCATGTTGATCGCTCCATTCACGGTCCGGAAGACTTCATTGAGACCAACATCGTTGGTACGTTCCGCTTGCTGGAAGCCGTGCGCGCTTACTGGAAGGGCCTGGCATCCGATGCGCAGCAGTCGTTTCGCTTCCTGCATGTGTCTACCGACGAAGTCTATGGCTCGCTGGCCAAGGATGAAGCCGCGTTCAGCGAAAGCCACCAGTACGAGCCGAACAGCCCTTACTCGGCCAGCAAGGCCGCCAGTGATCATCTGGTACGTGCCTACCATCACACCTATGGCCTGCCGGTACTGACGACGAACTGCTCGAACAACTACGGGCCGTATCACTTCCCGGAAAAACTCATTCCGCTGATGATCGTCAACGCACTGGCCGGCAAGGCATTGCCTGTCTACGGTGATGGCCAGCAGATTCGTGACTGGCTGTATGTCAAAGACCACTGCAGCGCCATTCGTCGCGTGCTGGAAGCCGGCATCGTGGGTGAGGTCTATAACGTGGGCGGCTGGAACGAAAAGCCGAACCTGGACATCGTGCATACGGTCTGCGCCTTGCTAGACGAGATGCGTCCACGCGCCGACGGTCAGCCTTACAACGCTCAAATCACCTACGTGACCGATCGTCCCGGGCATGACCGCCGTTATGCCATCGACGCTCGCAAGCTTGAGCGCGAACTGGGCTGGAAACCGGCAGAAACCTTTGAAACCGGCATCCGTAAAACCGTCCAGTGGTACCTGGATAACCAGGATTGGGTCAGCAATATCCAGTCCGGTGCTTATCTTCAGTGGGTGGAGAAAAACTACGCCGGACGTACTGCATGAAAATTCTATTGCTCGGTAAAAACGGCCAGGTCGGGTGGGAGTTGCAACGCAGTCTTGCCCCGCTAGGTGAGTTGCTCGCACTGGACTCCCGCAGCCCGGATTACTGTGGCGATCTGAATGACCTGGCGGGGCTCGCCGCCACCGTACAGCGCTTTGCGCCCGACGTTATTGTCAATGCCGCGGCGTATACCGCTGTCGACAAGGCTGAAAGCGAATCGCAGCAGGCGCATCGGGTGAATGCCGAAGCGCCGGCAGTGCTGGCCCGGGAAGCGTTGGCTCTGAATGCCTTGCTGGTGCATTACTCCACGGACTATGTATTCGCCGGCGACGGTGAAACCCCTTGGCAGGAAAGTGATCCGGTCGCACCGTTGAGTGTCTATGGCTCCAGCAAACTCGCGGGCGAGCAGGCGATTCAGGCCAGTGGCTGCGCGCACCTGATTTTCCGTACCAGTTGGGTGTATGCCGCACGAGGCAACAACTTCGCCAAGACCATGCTGCGCCTGGCCCGTGAGCGCGAGAACTTGAACGTCATCGACGATCAGTTCGGTGCACCGACCGGGGCGGAGCTGTTGGCCGACGTCACTGCCCATGCTGTGCGCAGCACCCTCGCAAGCCCGGAACTGAGCGGGCTCTACCATCTTGCGTCCTCAGGTGAAACCACCTGGTGCCGCTATGCGCGCTTTGTGCTTGAACGAGCCGAGTTGGCAGGCGTGGACTTGAAAGTCTCCCCGACGCAGGTCGGAGCGATTGGTACTGAAGCATACCCAACGCCAGCAAAACGTCCGTACAACTCCCGCCTCGATACCCATAAACTGCGAAACGCCTTCGCGCTGAGCCTGCCTGATTGGCAAGTCGGTGTGGCACGGATGCTTACAGAAATTCTAGAGAAGTGAATATGTTCAATCGTAAAGGAATCATCCTGGCCGGCGGCTCGGGAACTCGACTGCACCCTGCAACATTGTCCATCTCCAAGCAGTTGCTGCCGGTATACGACAAGCCGATGATCTACTACCCGCTGAGCACCCTGATGCTGGCCGGTATCCGCGATATCCTGATCATTTCCACGCCGCAAGACACCCCGCGCTTCGAGCAACTGCTAGGGGATGGCGCCCGTTGGGGCTTGAACATTTCCTATGCGGTGCAGGCGTCGCCGGATGGTCTGGCACAGGCATTCATCATTGGCGAGGATTTCATCGGTAACGATCCGTGCGCCTTGGTGCTGGGCGACAACATCTATCACGGCCATCATTTCAACGAACTGTTGCAGAGCGCCATGGAGCGCGTCGATGGGGCCAGTGTTTTTGCCTACCACGTCAACGACCCGGAACGTTACGGGGTGGTGGAGTTCGATGCTCAAGGCAAGGCGATCAGCCTGGAAGAGAAACCGCTCCAGCCAAAGTCGAACTACGCCGTGACCGGTCTGTACTTCTACGACAAGCAAGTTGTCGAGATTGCCAAAAGCATCAAGCCGTCGCCTCGTGGCGAACTGGAAATTACTGACCTTAACCGCATTTATCTTGAGCAAGGCAACCTGTCCGTGGAAATCATGGGCCGCGGTTACGCCTGGCTGGATACGGGCACCCACGACTCGCTCCTGGAGGCCAGTCACTTCATTGCCACACTTGAGCATCGCCAGGGTCTCAAAGTCGCCTGCCCGGAAGAGATTGCCTTCCGCCAGAAGTGGATCGATGCCGAACAGCTTGAAAAACTCGCTGCTCCGCTTTCGAAAAACGGCTATGGCCAATATCTCAAGCGTCTCCTGCAGGAGACGATTTTCAGATGAAAGCCACACCGTTAGCCATCTCCGATGTTGTGTTGTTCGAACCTAAAGTGTTTGGTGACCCGCGCGGGTTCTTCTTTGAAAGTTTCAATCAGCGCGCTTTTGAAGAGGTAGTGGGGCGTTCCGTTCATTTCGTACAGGACAATCACTCTCGCTCAACCAGGGGCGTATTACGCGGCCTGCACTATCAGGTACAACAGCCCCAGGGGAAACTCGTTCGCGTCGTCCAGGGCGAAGTGTTTGATGTGGCCGTTGATATTCGTCGTGACTCCGCGACATTCGGGCAGTGGGTCGGCGCTTATTTGTCAGCGGAAAACAACCATCAGCTATGGGTGCCCGAAGGTTTCGCCCATGGATTTGTCGTGCTCTCGGACACCGCGGAATTCCTTTACAAGACCACGGACTTCTACGCGCCATCCCATGAGCGGTGCATACGCTGGGATGACCCGGCACTGGGTATCGATTGGCCGATAAATGAGCCTCCGGCACTGTCGGCGAAAGATGCACAAGGCGCTTTGTTGGCGCAGGCTGAGGTGTTTGGTTAATGCAACATTTTTCGACTTCTCCGATCGAAATGGTTGCCAGTTTCTGGCGTAACCGCGCACTGATTGCCGCGCTCACCAAGCGAGAAATATTGGGTCGTTACCGGGGCTCCAGTCTTGGTTTGTTTTGGTCGTTGTTTAACCCGATATTAATGCTTGGGGTTTACACCTTCGTATTCAGCGTTGTCTTCAATGCAAGATGGGGAGGGCACGAAGAGGGGTCTAAAACAGAATATGCCTTGGTGTTGTTTGCCGGTCTAATTGTTTTTAACGTGTTCTCGGAGTGCGTCGGGCGTGCCCCAAGCTTGATACTGTCGAACGTGAACTATGTGAAAAAAGTTGTTTTCCCATTAGAGGTTCTTCCTTGGGTATCGATGGGCGCCGCACTGTTTCATAGTTTAATTAGTATTGTCGTGTGGCTGGTGTTTTATTCCGTGTTCTTCGGCGTACCTCATTCAACTGCGTTGTTTCTGCCTTTTGTCATGTTGCCCTTATTAATGTTTTCAATGGGGATCTCTTGGGCTCTGGCTTCGCTGGGAGTGTATTTGCGTGATATTACGCAAGTCATCGGTGTCGTGATTACAATGCTGATGTTTCTCTCAGGAATATTTTATTCCGTTTCGTCATTGCCTGCCGAATACCAACAAATCATGCAGATGAATCCACTTGTTCCAATTATTGAGCAAGCAAGGGCTGTGTTGATTTGGGGGGAATGGCCGAATTACCTGGTATTGCTGGGCTATTCTGCTGGCGCATTGACCTTTTCATGGCTTGGCTTTGCCTGGTTCCAGAAAACGCGAAAGGGATTTGCCGATGTCCTCTGAAGAGAAAATGCAGGCCGGCGTCAGTCCTGATGAAATAGCGCTGATTCCCGCTTTGAGTAGTCAGGTAGCCATTCGGGTAAGCAACCTGAGCAAGTGCTTTCAAATATATGAAAAGCCCAGCGACAGACTGTTGCAGATGTTAGCCCGTGGCTTCAAGAAATATTATCGTGAATTCTGGGCTTTGAAGGACGTTTCGTTCGAGGTCAGAAAGGGCGAGACCGTGGGTATCGTCGGTCGTAATGGCAGTGGCAAATCAACGCTGTTACAAATGATTTGCGGCACATTGAATCCCAGCGGTGGGGATATCAAGGTCGACGGTCGGATCGCAGCGCTTTTGGAGCTTGGTTCCGGTTTTAATCCCGAGTTTACCGGGCGTGAAAATGTTTATATGAACGCCGCTGTACTCGGTCTCACAAAAAAAGAAATCGACGCCCGTTACGCAGAAATCGAAGCGTTTGCCGATATAGGCCAGTTTATCGATCAGCCCGTAAAAACATACTCCAGCGGTATGTCGGTTCGATTGGCGTTTGCCGTGGCGATAAACTCGGATCCTGAAGTGCTCGTCGTTGATGAGGCCCTGTCGGTAGGCGATGAATTGTTTCAGCGTAAGTGCTTTTCGCGGATTGAAAGTATCAAGGCCAAAGGCACGACCATTTTGTTTGTGTCGCACTCTGGCAATATTGTCGTGGAGCTTTGCGATAGAGCAATTCTGATGGATGCTGGAGAATTGCTGTTGGTGGGCGAGCCAAAAGAGATTATCGGTAAATATCAGCAATTGCTCTATGCGCCACAGGAAAAGCGGGCTGAAATTCGTTCTGATATCGCGCTGGCTGCAGTTGTTCCTGTAATGGGTGTCGATACGGCTTTGCCGGTACCAGTGAAAGAAGCTGAAGACTATTTCGATGCTGGATTGAAGTCCGATTGCATGATCGAAACGGACTCACAAGGTGCCCACATTCAGAATCCAGGGATAAAGACGCTGGACGGTCGTCCGGTCAATACGCTGGTGCGTGGTCGAAAGTACAAATATAGCTATCAAGTGCATTTTTCCCAGTCAGCGACGTTGGTCAGATTTGGTACGGTAATAAAGACAAAGTCAGGTTTTCCACTAGGCGGTGTTTTGTCGGTGCCTTCGCAAGATCTAACCATTCCCTATGTCAGCGCCGGTACAGTAATTGACGTGGAGTTTGAGTTTAATTGTATCTTGAGTTCGGGAGTGTACTTTTTTAATGCCGGAACATTTGGTGCGCTCGGGCAGGATGAAACCGTATTGCATCGGTTGATCGATGCCGTGGCATTTCGCGTGCTGCCGATAAAGCAGGACATAGTGACGGAAATCATTGATTTTGGCTTTTCTCCTAGGGTTTTGATAAATGATTAACTTTTTCTCGGGGCTTCTGGTTTCCAGCCCTAACGAAGGCGGTTTGTTTTTAGTCAATGAAAATAAAGTTCATAAGCTGGATGGCACTAGTGCGACAGGCTTGGGACGTGCTTCCAGGCACTTTGTAAGAGGACTGCAACCTGCCACTTTGTTGATTCACGGCGAGCAGACACTTGAGGTAACCGAGTCGACTGTAAAGTTTCATGATATTCACGATGCGCTTATTGTCGATGATCATATCTATATCGTTGCCACGACCGGGAACGAAATTGTCAAGTTGAACCTTGAAGGCGAAGAAGAGCAGCGTTGGGTCTTCCCAGGTGAGGATGACTCGCTGCATATAAACTGTCTCGCTGTATGGGGCGGCGCAGTTGTATTTTCTGCGTTCGGAAAATTCGCCGAACATCGCGGCTACAAAGGCCATACCCGGAACTCGGGCTACGTACGAGATTTGAATACAGGGAAGCATTTGATCGCAGGGCTTTCACAGCCCCACAGTCTCACTGCGTTTGGTGAGAACCTTCTGATCGCTAACTCTGAAGAGCAAGGGCTTTGCGAATATTCTCCGGCAGGTGAATTGCTCCGTTCCAGGGCGCTGGGAGGATATGCACGAGGTATATGCGTCAGCGAAAAGTATATTTATGTCGGTCTAAGCAAGTCGAGAAATATCAGTACGAACGGTGTCGAAACGGCAACGCTCCTCTGCCTGGATGTTCACTCGTGGGAGGAGTTGGATCGTATACAGGTTCCTAGCGCCGAGATTTACTCAGTTGAACTGATCTCCGATCAGGCCGAGTTATTGAACCTCGTTGCTAAAATTTCGAGTAGTACTGCATCAAGGTACTCAGCCACGATAACTCAGCAGGCAAACCAGATTGGTGACCTCAGCCAGATCCTCGGCGAAAAGGAACGGAACGTCGAGGGACTAGGTAGAATAGTCGCTGAGCGCGAAAAACATATTGAAATACTGAAAGAATCGGTACTGGCTTCCGAAAATCAAATACACCACCTTGGCCACTCCGTTGGCGAGCGCGACCAACTCTTGAATGAGCGAGAGGCGCAGATTCGGACGATCGAGGCTTTGGTACTGGAGCGCGATGCGAAAGTTATTCAACTGAATCAGCTCGTCGAAAGCCGGGAAGCCGAACTGTCGGATCAGGGCGAGATGTTGAAGCAACGCGATAGCAAGATTGCGGAGTTCAATGAGGCGCTACTCAAGCGTGATCTGCAAATTGCGAGCCTTGATAAAAGTCTATTTGACCTGAGTGCAGTCAGAGGTGAAGAGCAGGAACGACTAAGGGGCCTTGAGCACCTGTTGCTCGAGAAGGAAAACCAGATTGCGAGTCTTGATCAGAATCTGGTCGAGCGTGATATCAAGCTGACGGCGCTCAATCAGGCATTGAGCGATGCGCAGGAAAAACTGGCGGAACTTGATGAGTTACTGCTCCAGCAAGATCGGCAAATTGCTAGTCTGGATAGCGCAAGAGACAATAATCTGTCTGAGTCGTGTGAAGCTCTGATTGAAGAGCAATTGAAGCTCAAGACGCTCGAAAAACTATTACTTGAGCATGAAGAGCACACTGTGAGCCTTATTCAAGCGTTGGCTGAACAAACTGAGCATCTTTCTACTTCAAATGAGGCTCGCTCGGTGCATGATGCCCAAGTCGCCAACCTGAATAACCAGGTTTCTGCGAGTGCTGAAAAAATTGCGTACCTCGAACGCAGCGTAGCCGATTACGATAAGAGACTGCTTGATCTGAATATGAAAGTGGTCGACCACGAAGCTCAAAAGGAAGAGGTCGTTCGTCGCGGACAGTGGGCACTCAGGTTGACCGAAGAGCTAAAAGAAGCTCGGGAACGAATTGCAGAACTGGAAGGTAGTAGTTCTTGGCGTTTGACTATGCCTCTTCGCGAAATTAGCCGTTGGGTGTTTTCACCGATCAAACAGACCAAACGCTACATCAAACTTTTGCTCAGGAACGCTAAGTGTGTATATCAGAAATTGCCGTTTAGCCCAAAAGCCAAGGCGTCACATAGAAATTTATTGATTAATAAATTTCCGTCCGTAGTTGCGGCGGCAGATGTTCAGGTTGGATACAAGCAGCCCTCGGTCGATCCTTCGACATTGAATGAAGAATTCGCCGAATGTGCAGAGGATACGTTCGGCGAAATAAGCATCGAGACCTCGTTGCAACCGCTCGTCTCTATCATTGTACCTATCTACGGTAAGTGTGATTACACGCTGCGCTGCCTGGCTTCTGTGGCTGAAAACACCACTGGAATTCCTTTTGAAGTCATCGTTGTCGACGATTGCTCGCCGGATAACTCCGTTGAGCTGCTTAAGGCAGTAAACGGAATTCGCCTGGTTTGCAACGAAGTCAATCAGGGCTTCATTCGCTCTTGCAATAATGGTGCACTTGCAGCGAAAGGAAAGTATTTGTGTTTCTTGAACAACGATACAAAAGTGTTGCCTCGCTGGCTCGATGAGCTGCTCAGGACTTTCCAGGAGTTCCCTGGTACCGGACTGGCAGGTTCGAAGCTTATTTACCCAGATGGTACTCTGCAAGAAGCCGGTGGGATAATCTGGCAAGATGGCAGTGCGTGGAATTTTGGTAGAAATCAGAATCCGGACTTGCCTGTCTATAACTATGCGCGCGAAGTTGATTACTGCTCAGGGGCTTCGATTCTAGTCCCGAAAGATCTATTCGAAGAGTTGGGCGGTTTTGATGAACATTATTTGCCAGCCTATTGTGAGGATGCCGATCTGGCTCTGAAGATCAGGGATCGGGGCTATCGTGTTATCTATCAACCGCTTTCAGTCGTAGTGCATTATGAGGGTGTGACTTCGGGGCGGGATGAAACCCAGGGAGCCAAGTCCTATCAGGTTGTGAACATGCAAAAAATGTTCGCTCGCTGGAAGGAACGTCTGCAGACATATCAAAAGAACGGGCAAAACCTTGATCTTGCAAAGGATCGTATGGCCACTCGACGGGTTTTGATTCTGGATCACTGCACCCCAACGCCCAATGAAGATGCTGGTTCAGTATTGGCTTTCAATACGTTCTTGCTGCTGCGTGAAATGGGCTTCCAAGTAACGTTTATTCCGGAAGATAATTTTCTGTATATGCCGGGCTACACTGAAGCTCTGCAACGAGTAGGCATCGAAGTGCTTTACAGGCCTTATGTCAAGACGGTTGAAGAGCATTTGCTGGAAGCCAAGGATCGTTATGATCTTGTTTACCTGTTGCGCCCTAAAGTAGTTGAGCGAAATCTGGAACTGGTTCGCAAGCACTGCCCCCGCGCCAAGGTCTTGTATCATACGGTAGACCTGCATTTCCTGAGAATGGAGCGCGAGGCCAAGTTGCTGGATGATCCGGCAAAGGCCAGTGCAGCTAAAGACATGAAGGAAGTGGAGTTCTCGGCAATCAAGGGCGCGGATGCTGCAATTGTGGTCAGCACAAATGAACTAGAATTATTGCGCCCTCAACTGCCGAATGAAAAAATCCATTTGTTCCCTTTGATCATGGACGTCACAGGTACTGAAGTAGGCTACAAGGCTAGACGAGACATCCTGTTTGTTGGCGGTTACCAGCACACTCCAAACGTCGATGCCGTTCAGTATTTTGTTGCCGAAGTCATGCCGTTTTTGCGAGAGCGATTGCCAGGTGTGCGCTTCTACGCGGTTGGCAGTAAGCCGCCGGCAGAAATTTTGGCGCTCGAAAGTGAAGACGTAGTCATCACCGGTTTTGTCGAAGACTTGCCACCACTGCTGGACAAGATGCGGGTGTCCGTCGCGCCTCTGCGCTACGGTGCCGGTATCAAGGGCAAAATCGGTACATCAATGGCTCACGGTTTGCCAGTTGTAGCTACATCGTTGGCGGCAGAGGGAATGTTGCTGACGGCCGATAAAAATATTCTTGTGGCCGACGATGCTGAAGCTTTCGCCGAAGCGATTGTGCGGGTTTATGAAAGTGAATCGCTTTGGAATGAGTTGAGCGAGTCGGGGCAACGCTTCGCACTGCAGGAATGGGGAGTAGAAGCCGCGTGGGTATCACTAAGCAATATTCTTGATGATATCGGCTTCAGCACAACCCGCTCCCAGTTGCCGCTAAGTTCGTACTCGTTCGCCGAAAAAAACCTGGCATAAAGCAGATCTTGGTACACCTCTTGGTCGATGTTTGAGTTGTTGGAGCTTGACAGCTCAAACATTTAAGCCTAGGGCGAATTCTGTAGGCGTGGCCTGCAGTGAAGTGCGGGTCTATTGGATGGGCGAACTGTTGTTTGGCTTATTGGTGCAGGGTAGGGAATGATGCGTAGTTTAAATTCTATAAGTGTTGCCTATCGGCCAGATATTGATGGCTTGCAAGCAATCGCTGTCTTGTCCGTAGTGCTCTATCATGCGGGGCTTGCATTGTGCCCCGTTCAAAGCGCATGAGGTCACTGAAATTGAAAACTCCAACATGAAAAAACTTTTTGTTACAGGTTTGACCGGCTTTGTCGGCGGGCATCTCCAAGCGCTGTTAGCGACAACTGAAGTTGGATCGTGGCAGGTACTTGCACCTAAGCCTTATAATCTGCTGGATAGTGCTTCGCTGGATGCCTGGCTGCAGGAAGAGTGTCCCGATGCTGTCGTTCACCTGGCCGGACAGACCTTCGTTCCTGAGGCATTTCGTGATCCGCAGCGGACACTGCAGATTAATTTGCTGGGTACGTTGAACTTGCTGCAAGCGCTCAAGCGCCGCGGCTTTTGCGGCACTTTTCTATATGTCAGCTCGGGTGACGTTTATGGTCAGGTCGAGGAAAAGAACCTGCCGATCAGTGAGTGTCTGGCACCACGCCCGCGTAATCCCTATGCCGTGAGCAAGGTTGCTGCCGAACTGCTTTGCCAGCAGTGGAGTTATAGCGAACCTTGGCGAATTGTTATTGCCCGTCCGTTTAATCATATCGGTCCGGGGCAGGGTGAATCTTTCGTTATTCCGAGTATGGCGCGCCAACTGATTCGCGTGCGCCAAGGCTTGCAGCCGGCCCAATTGGAGGTCGGTGATGTTGATGTAACCCGTGACTTTCTCGATGTTCGTGATGTGCTACAGGCCTATCTGGGGTTGTTGGAACATGGACGTAACGGTGAAATTTACAACGTCTGCTCGGGAGTGGAGTGGCGAGTGCGCGATCTGATCATGCAAATGGCTGGTTTGACCGGAGTTGAGGTTGAACTGGTACAGGACGCAAGTCGATTGCGTTTGTCTGAACAGCGCAGAGTCGTTGGCTGTTCAAACAAATTACAAAAAGAAACTGGGTGGAAGCCTGGAGTGTCAATCACGAAAACTCTTCAGAGTGTGCTCTCTGAATGGGAAGCAAGAGAACTAAAAAATGTCTAAATCTGCATTGATTACTGGTGTTACCGGGCAGGACGGCGCTTACCTGGCCAAGATGTTGCTCGAAAAGGGTTACGAGGTTCACGGTCTCGTGGCAAGACGTAGTAGCGATACGCGCTGGCGGCTGCGTGAACTGGGCGTTGAGGATCAGATTCGCTATCATGAAGGCGATCTGGCCGACGCCTGTTCGATTCAGCGCGCCGTAATCAAATCCAAGCCTGATGAAATCTATAACCTTGGTGCTCAGAGCTTTGTCGGTAGCTCTTGGGACCAGCCGGTAACAACGGCTGTTGTAGATGGTCTGGGCGTCACGCATTTGCTTGAAGCCATCCGCCAGTTTTCACCGGAGACGCGTTTTTACCAGGCATCGACCAGCGAGATGTTTGGTTTGATTCAGGCCGAGCGCCAGGACGAGAACACTCCGTTCTATCCGCGTAGCCCCTATGGCGTGGCCAAGCTTTATGGCCACTGGATTACCGTTAACTATCGTGAGAGCTTTGGCCTGCACGCTTCCAGCGGGATCCTGTTCAACCATGAGTCGCCACTGCGCGGCATTGAATTTGTCACCCGAAAGGTTACTGATGCTGTCGCGCGGATCTCGCTGGGCAAGCAGAAAGAACTGCGCTTGGGCAATATCGACGCTAAGCGTGACTGGGGCTTTGCCGGTGATTACGTCGAAGCCATGTGGTTGATGCTGCAACAAGAACAAGCCGACGATTACGTGGTAGCTACCGGTGTAACCACCACAGTACGTGATATGTGCAAACTGGCCTTCGAGCATGTTGGTTTGAACTATCAGGATTATGTTGTCATTGATCCACAATTTTTCCGCCCTGCCGAGGTTGAAGTGTTGTTGGGTAATCCAGGCAAGGCCGAGCAGAAACTTGGCTGGGCGCCAAAAACCAGTTTGAACACTTTGATTCAGATGATGGTTGAAGCTGACCTGCGCCGCGTTGGTAGGGAGTAAGTCCCATGATTATCCCCGTCATTCTTTCCGGTGGCGCCGGCACCCGTTTGTGGCCCGTGTCGCGCGAGGATCATCCGAAACCCTTTATGCGTTTACCGGGTGGTCAGACGCTGCTCGAGAAAACCTACCTGCGCGCCGCCAGTTTGATTGCCGAGGGTGGTGAAATTGTTACGGTGACCAACCGTGAACACTACTTCGAGAGCCGTGATCATTTCACCAGTACCAAGCTTGGCCATCACCAGGCGCGCTTTCTGCTGGAGCCTCAAGGTCGCAATACCGCATCGGCACTTGCCGTGGCTGCTTTGGTACTGGCCGAAGAGCAGGGTGACGATGCGGTAATGGTGGTAATGGCCGCCGATCACCTGATCCATGATTTGCCCGGGTTCAAGGTTGCTACCGAGCAAGCCGTAGCGCTGGCTCGACAAGGCTATCTGGTCACCTACGGAATTCGCCCTACCGCGCCAGAAACCGGCTTTGGTTATATCGAGGCTGGAGAGGGACTGGATGAAAGTGGTGGTTGTCGAGTAGTGCGTTTCGTCGAGAAGCCTGATCAGGTCACTGCGCAAGAGTACCTTGATAGCGGCTGTTTTCTCTGGAACTCGGGGATGTTCTGCTTCACCACCGGGGGGCTGATCAGCCAATTGCAAGAGCATGCGCCTGAGCTGCTCGAGCTGGCCCGTGCTTGTGTCGCGCAAAGCCCGCGTTCGACGGGAGCCAATTCGCAAATGCACGAGTTGCACGCGCAAAGTTTTGCGGCCATGCCTGATATTTCCATCGACTATGCGTTGATGGAACGTTCAGCCAAGGTGGCGGTGGTTCCAGGGATATTCGACTGGAACGACATTGGCTCGTGGACCGCACTTCGCGATCTGGTGGAGTCTGACGCAGAGCAAAACCGTGCTCAATGCGATGCAATCTTTATCGATAGTCGCAACACTTTTGTACAGAGCCAAGGGCGTCTGGTTGCAACTGTCGGTGTAGATAATCTGATCGTGGTGGAGACTGCCGACGCCGTGCTCGTTGCGCATGCCGATCGGGCGCAAGAGGTAAGACAGGTTGCCAAGCGTCTGAAGTTGCAGAACCATCAGGCTTATCGCCTGCATCGTACAGTGTCTCGTCCCTGGGGCACTTATACCGTGCTAGAGGAAGGTCCACGCTTCAAGATCAAGCGCATTGTGGTTAAACCCGGCGCGGCACTGTCACTGCAGATGCATCACCACCGCAGTGAGCACTGGATCGTAGTGCAGGGCATGGCCAAGGTAGTCAATGGCGGCGAAACTCGATTGATCAATACCAATGAGTCGACTTTTATTCCTGCGGGGCACCAACATCGCCTGGAAAATCCTGGCGTTATTGATCTGATGATGATCGAAGTGCAAAGCGGTGAGTATCTGGGTGAAGACGATATTGTGCGTTTCGAAGACCAATACGGACGGGTTCAGTAATGGTGGATGGATTCTTGACTGTTCCTATGGCAACGAATCCGTCAACGCCAACCCGGATGATTTCTCGCTCTCATGGGAAGTGCAAAGCCGGGTAAGCAATTCTGGAAGTGCTCGCAATAGTAAGTTTTATTGAAGTTATTTTAATCAATTAAAGAGGTGATTTGTGCGCGTAAAAGTTCTAGTACTCTCAGTCCTGACATTGGCTTTGGTTGCATGCGGTGGGGATAATGTCCCGAAAAAGACAGAGGTCGCCAGGGCCGAAATAAAAGCGGGCCAGAATTTTGGTATCATCAAAGTGACTCGTGACTCTTCTGTCGAACTGAGCTGTTCTGGCTCTGTTGTCGATGTCGCGTGGGATGCCAATAAGCTGGGTGCCGAGCAAAAAAACGGACTTATACAGATTTGGCTTGAGCCAATAGCCGGAGAGTCGAAACTCTGGGTTGAAGGTGGGATGGTAGGTGAAGCCAAAACTGGCAAATGGGTGAACCCTGGGTTTAAGATTGTTGCTAAATTGAAGAAAGATAATTCAATTGTGGATGAGTTTGTTGTTGCTGGTAAGAAGTGCTAGTTTTGCGGTTTGATCGTTTAGTATGTTTTATGCTTTAGTTTAAAGGCTGCGCCTTTAGGAAATAATCGGCGCAGCTACTGAATTTGATGTTTTGTGTGAGCGATTTTTTGATGGGTGGTGCAAGAAAATAGATAAGAAAAATTAAATTTTAGCTGTTGCGATACCATAAAGAAGTCGCCAGGGAAATTCCATAAGACGCTGTAAGGTGCATTGGTTTTTAACAGGTTTAGTGGCTTCTGGATGTTTGCAGGTTGTACAGAGTGATGTCTCGATTGCTGTTTGTAAGTTTAAAATTTTCCCTGTTTTCAGGGGCTCGGGAGTAGTGAATGAGTGTTCAACCAATATTTGTTATCGGTAGTTATCGCTCCGCAACAAGTCTGATGGGATGGGTGTTGGGGCAGCACTCTAATATCTTTCCTTTGGAAGAAACTCATTATATTTATAAAATGAGTACTGATGCGGCAGCGCAGCATGATCTCGGGACAAAAGGCCTGGCTCGTTCGTTTCTTTTGTCGGCTAACATCTCGCGCAGGTCTTATTGTATTGCGGCCGGGGTCTCCTGCAATGATTTGATCCTCAAGTCGCGTAGCAATATTGTTGAGAATGCTGCACAGCCGCAACATGCGGCGGACGCCTCCGAGTTTGTCAAGTTTTCCACCAGCCCCGACAAGAAGCGCTGGTTGGATGCGACACCAGAAAATGCGCATTTTGTGTACTCGTTGTTACGTATGTTTCCCAATGCAAAATTTATACATATTTTGCGCAATCCGAAGTTGGTGGCGAGCTCTCTGATGAACTTCAGTGGTGTTGGTGCCAATGACTATGAAGAGGAAAATGCCTACAATACCTGGACGCGCCTGGTGACTGCATGCCAACTTGCAGAGAAAGCCTTTGGCACCGACGTAGTAAAGCGAATTTATTATGATGATATTGTTGCAAATCCGGAACAGGTCGTCAGGGAGTGTCTCGAATTTGTTGGTGAAGCCTATCAGGCTGATTGCTTGGGGCCATTTTCGCTGAAGGTGAACTCGTCCAAACATAAGCAGCCAATGGATATTTCCATCGAAGGCAATATTAACGACTCCAGGCTTTATGTAAGAAAAGCTTTCCTACTCTATCAGCAGTTACTGCAAGATAAGGAAATCGCGCCCAGAGGGGATCTGGAAGCGCTGCGTCTATGCAAGTCTCAAGATGCAGATTATATTTTTTCACGGAGTCAAAAGGGTATCGCAGATTACAATGCTAATGTAACCCGCCTATATGCCGAAAATCAGCGGCTGAAAGCTGAAAGTGTACAACTTAAATCTGATTTGATGCGGGCGAGCCTGGAGGTTATTGATTGGGGGCCAAAAGAGATCTATGCAGGGCAACCTTTCAATGCTCAAGCGAATGGGGCTTCAGCCCTTTGGCTTAAGGTTCGTGGCGTTGTAGATGATGTCCAGGTTGAGCTGGGTGGAAATGTATTGCCTGCGGTATTGTCCAAGGACTTCAGTGTAATCACTCTCGAAGTGCTCCCCAGCTTGACCTGTACGCCTTGCAGTATGCCGTTGGTATTAAAAAGTAAAGCAAGTGGCGACATTGTCGGCGGTATTGAGTTATCAATTTTGCCGGTTGCCGAAGATGAGGGCCATGCGTTCGAAAGCCTGGAAGTGGCGACGTGACAAAAGGGTGTTTCATGGGATTCCTCCCATAGAAATTACTGCGCGTTTTTCGTCGACAGTTGCGCCAAGTTTCCAAAGGCGTTTTTAAACCGGATGGAGTAGGTGCCATGGAAGGAAACTACTGATCGAGTCAGGGGGGCTGCCTGCCGTCCCTGACTCGATAATCACTATTGAGCAATGGGCTGCACGGTTATGATTTTATAGTTTCTACGACTTTTGCAATCGTTTCTCTAATCGTCATTCCGTCTGAGCCCACCTCAACCTCTGCCGCAAGCGGCGCCTCATAAGGACTCCCCACCCCCGACAAA
>NZ_MRCS01000043.1 GCF_002303925.1 Pseudomonas sp. ACN8 | reverse complement strand
GTGGGCGTTGGTCCGCTGAATGTCGGTGACGAGATCGTTCTGGAATTGCCGGGCGCCAGCAGTTTCACCAGCAGCGTTCGCTAGTTGTAACACCGCTGTACCCTGTGGGAGCGAGCTTGCTCGCGATAGCGGTGTGTCATCCAATATCTTTGTTGGCTGACACGCCCCCATCGCGAGCAGGCTCGCTCCCACATTGGTTTTGCCGTGGCATGTAGATTGCCCGCCCTGTCATTTCCCGTTTTTTTCACATCCGGTCTGGATAATTTCAGGGCTATTGGCCTCTGAGCCGGCCCCAAACTGTGCTATTACCCCTAGCCTGAATTTCTGGAACGCATTCCCCGATGGCCACTCCTCCGCTTTCCATGCTTGAACCTGCCCGCCGCTCGCGCTTCGCCCTGCGTTGGCACACCTGGCTGCTGTTGGTGGCTGTTGTCGCCTACGGTGTTGCATTCGCCATGCACTGGGATTCCCGGGGCGTGCTCTGGGTGAAAGAGCAATTCAAGAGCCCGGCCGAGCGTCAGTCCAGTATCTGGCTCCCCGACTATCGGGCGGTGATCGATGCCAAGCCGTTGCCGGGCATGGAGAAGGATGAAGCATCGGACGTGGCCTACGACCCACAGACCAAGACGCTGTTTTCGGTCATGGGCAAGAACCCGTTCCTGGTCGAATTGAACTTGCAGGGCGATGTGTTGCGCAAAATGCCGTTGGTCGGCTGGAGCAACCCTGAGGGCGTCACGGTGCTGGGTGACGGTCGGCTGGCCATTGTCGATGAGCGCGAGCATCTGATCGCTATCGTCAAGGTCGATGCCGACACCCGCGAACTGAACATCGCCGATTTCCCGAAGTACGACCTCGGGCCTTCCAAGGACCAGAACAAGGCCTTTGAGGCTGTCACCTGGGACCCGAGCAATCAGCAACTGTTGCTGGGCGAAGAGCGCCCGCCGGCATTGTTTGCCTGGAAAGGCGATGGCAAGGTCCTGACCGGCGACAAGCTGAAACTGGCCAGCCATGCACTGGACATGCGCAACTTGTCTGCCCTGGCCGTCGATCCACGGACCGGCCACATGCTGGTGTTGTCCGCCGACTCGCACCTGGTGCTGGAGCTGGACAAAAAGGGTGAGCAGGTCAGTTTCATCACCCTGCTGCGTGGCTTCAACGGCTTGAAAAATACCATTCCCCGTGCCGAAGGCGTAACCATGGATGAAGCGGGTACGCTGTACATGGTGAGTGAACCGAATCTGTTTTATCGCTTCGAAAAACAGAAGTAACCAACGCCTGCGCTGATTGCCTGTACGTAAAGGCCAGCGGCCATTAAGCTTCAGTTCAGACGGGCGTGATATTTCATCCGCCTGTTTTGACCCGAGCCCGCCCGAATGCGTCGATTTGCCCGCCCCAAATCCCTGATTCTGATCCTGTCGGTGGTCATGCTGATCGCGTTGATAGCGATCGCCCAGTACATGCGCCTGTTCGAGCGCACCTGGTTCAATCTGCATGCGCTGTGGCAGCCGGTGAGTTCCCGGTCCATGGGCCTGGACCAATATCAGGTCGTGACCGAGGCGCAGGTGATCGATGGCCTGGCCGACAACGTTTCAGCGCTGACCTACGACCCGGTGCGCAAAAGCCTGTTCACCGTCACCAACAAACGGAGCGAGCTGGTCGAGTTGTCCCTCGACGGCAGGATCTTGCGTCGTGTGGCGCTGGTCGGTTTCGGCGATCCGGAGGCGGTGGAGTTCATCAGCGAGGACATCTACGTGGTCACTGACGAAAGCCAGCAGCGGCTGATCAAGATTCGTCTGGAGCAGGACACCACTTTCGTCGATGCGGCAGACGCCGAGCAGATGACCATTGGCGTACACATGGGCGGCAACAAGGGCTTCGAGGGGCTGGCTTACGATTCTGTGGGCAAGCGCCTGTTCGTCGCCAAGGAGCGCAACCCGATGCTGATCTACGAGGTGCACGGTTTTCCGCGCTTCAATCCTGAAGAATCCTACTCGGTGCATGTGATCAACGACCCCAAGCGTGATGCCGGGATGTTCGTGCGGGATCTGTCGAGCCTGCAATACGACGAGCGCAGCGGGCATTTGCTGGCACTGTCGGATGAATCGCGATTGATTCTGGAACTGGATGTGGATGGGCGGCCATTGAGCACAATGTCATTGAGCAAGGGACGCCATGGCCTGCAAAAAACCGTGCCGCAAGCGGAGGGCATCGCCGTGGACGACGACGGTGCGTTGTATATCGTCAGCGAGCCGAATCTGTTCTACGTGTTCAAGAAACCCACGCAACTCTAACCAACACCCCATACCAATGTGGGAGCGAGCTTGCTCGCGAAAGCGGTGTATCAGTCGAGATTGATTTCAACTGACAGTCCGTTATCGCGAGCAGGCTCGCTCCCACAGGTATTTCGTCTGCCCTCAAATCAGGTGGGCAGATTGGCTTACTCGGCGCGCAGTGTCTTCACGCCTTCGCTCGTACCCAGCAACAACAGATCCGCCGGACGCGCCGCGAACAGACCATTGGTGACCACGCCGACGATCGCATTGATCTGCGTCTCCAGTTCCACCGGATTGGTGATCTGCATGTTGAACACGTCGAGGATGATGTTGCCGTTGTCGGTCAGCACGCCTTCGCGGTAAACCGGGTCGCCGCCGAGCTTCACCAGTTCGCGGGCCACATGGCTGCGGGCCATCGGGATCACTTCCACCGGCAGCGGGAAAGCACCGAGGACCGGCACCAGCTTGCTGGCATCGGCGATGCAGATGAAGGTCTTGGCCACGGCCGCGACAATCTTCTCACGGGTCAGGGCAGCGCCGCCGCCCTTGATCAGGTTCAGGTGCTCGTCGCTTTCATCGGCGCCGTCGACATAGAACTCCAGGTCGCTGACGGTGTTCAGTTCGTACACCGGAATCCCGTGGCCCTTGAGGCGCGCGGCGGTGGCTTCGGAGCTGGCGACGGCACCGTCGAATGCGCCCTTGTGCCTGGCCAGCGCGTCGATGAAACAGTTGGCGGTGGAGCCGGTGCCGACCCCGACGATGCTCTTGTCGTCGAGTTTCGGAAGGATGAAGTCGACGGCGGCCTGAGCCACTGCCTGTTTGAGTTGATCCTGGTTCATGCGGGCTCCGGGGTGCCGAGGAGGGGACGAAAGGCCGGCATTATAGGCTTCGAGGCAGGGAAGGTCATTGTCCGATTGGCAGGTCGACCGTTCCTTGTAGGAGCGAGCGTGCTCGCGATGGTCGTGAACGATAACGCGTGAAAATAGATGTGCAGCGGTGCCATTGCGTTTTTCGCGAGCAAGCTCGCTCCTACAACAGGTGGTCGTGCGGCCAAAATGCGGGTTAGACTCCGTGGTCCCGCCCAACCCGCTCAGTGATGCTTTCCGATGCTTGAACAGTACGTCAAAAAGATCCTCACCTCGCGCGTTTATGACGTTGCCGTAGAAACTCCGTTGCAGACCGCCCGTCAGCTCTCCGAGCGGCTGGGCAACAGCATTTGGCTCAAGCGCGAAGACTTGCAGCCGGTGTTCTCCTTCAAGATTCGCGGCGCCTACAACAAGTTGACCCAGTTGAGCGACGAAGAGCGCGCTCGCGGCGTGGTCACCGCGTCGGCGGGCAACCATGCCCAGGGCCTGGCCCTGGCGGCGAAGGTGTTGGGCGTGAAAGCGACCATCGTCATGCCCAAGACCACCCCGGAGATCAAGGTCGAAGGCGTGCGCTCCCGTGGCGGCAAAGTGGTGCTGCACGGCGATTCGTTCCCGGAAGCCCTGGCCTACTCGCTGAAACTGGTCGACGAAAAAGGCTACGTCTACATTCACCCGTACGACGACCCCCACACCATTGCCGGGCAGGGCACCGTGGCGATGGAGATTCTGCGCCAGCACCCGCAGCCACTGGATGCGATTTTCGTCCCGGTGGGCGGCGGCGGCCTGATCGCCGGCATCGCGGCTTATGTGAAGTACCTGCGCCCGGACATCAAGGTCATTGGTGTCGAGCCGGATGATTCCAATTGCCTGCAAGCCGCCCTGGCGGCTGGCGAACGCGTGGTGCTGCCGACCGTGGGCCTTTTCGCTGACGGCGTTGCGGTGGCCCAGATCGGTCAGCACACCTTCGACATCTGCAAAGACCATGTCGACGAAGTGATCACCGTCAGCACCGACGAAATCTGCGCCGCCATCAAGGATATCTACGACGATACCCGCTCGATCACCGAACCTGCCGGCGCCTTGGGCGTGGCCGGGATCAAGAAATATGTCGAGCAGCGTGGCGTCAGCGGCCAGACCTTCGTGGCCATCGACTCCGGGGCCAACGTCAACTTCGATCGCCTGCGCCACGTCGCCGAGCGTGCGGAGCTGGGTGAAGGCCGCGAAGCGATCATCGCCGTGACCATTCCCGAGAAGCCAGGCAGCTTCAAGGCGTTCTGCGAGGCCATTGGCAAGCGCCAGATCACCGAATTCAACTACCGCTACAACACCGGCAGCGAAGCGCACATCTTCGTCGGCGTGCAAACCCACCCGGAAAACGACCCGCGCAGCGCGTTGATCGCCAGCCTGAGCGAACAGGGTTTCCCGGTGCTGGACCTGACCGACAACGAACTGGCCAAGCTGCACATCCGCCACATGGTGGGCGGACGTGCGGCGCACGTGGTCGATGAAGTGATCCTGCGTTTCGAATTCCCGGAGCGTCCGGGCGCGCTGTTCAACTTCCTCAACAAGCTGGGCGGGCGCTGGAACATTTCGATGTTCCACTACCGCAACCATGGCGCGGCCGATGGCCGTGTCGTCGCGGGCCTGCAAGTGCCCCACGACGAGCGCCACCTGGTACCGGCGGCGCTGGAAGAAATCGGTTACCCGTACTGGGATGAAAGCGACAACCCGGCCTATCAGCTGTTTCTTGGCTGAACGGCTACGCTGACGGGCAAGGCAATTAAGGAAATCTGACAATGGAAACGTTAACGGCCCTGAAAGCGGCGCACATGGTGGCAACGGTTGTACTGCTGGCTTGTGCGCTGGGGCTGGGAATCTGGGTTTTGCTTGCGCGGCGCAAGGGTGACGCGACGGCGGGTAGTCGTACATTGCAGCGGCCAAGGGGGTTTGTCTGGCTGCTGATGGGCCTGGCGCTGCTGAGCATGCCGTTTACCGGCTGGTGGATGGTGCATCTGGTGGGTTGGCCACTGGGGCAGACCTGGCTGCTGGCGTCGAGCGTGCTGTACACCGTGGCGACACTGGCGTGGTTCTGGCTGCTGGTGCGGCTGAACAAACTGCGCAAGACGCCGGGTGGCGTGGGGAAATTCACCTTTGCCTTGGCGTTGTTCAGTTTTGTCTGCTTTATCGCCATTGCCGGGTTGATGGGGGCCAAGCCTGTTTAAGGCTGAAGACTGTATCGACCCAATCGCGAGCAGGCTCACTCCTACAGGGGAACGCATTCCAATGTAGGAGTGAGCCTGCTCGCGATAGCAATTTTAGTCGCGCAACGAAATCACCGGCCAACCCCGCTTCTCGGCCTCGGCCCGCAGATTCGGGTCCGGATCAACCGCCACCGCATGAGTCACCTGTTCCAGCAATGGCAAATCATTCATCGAGTCGCTATAGAAGTAGCTGTCTTCCAGCGTAAACCCGGTCTCCTCCAGCCAGCGATTCAATCGCGTCACCTTGCCTTCGCGGAAGCACGGCACGTCGGTGCTGCGCCCGGTGTAGCGGCCGTCGAGCATTTCGCATTCGGTGGCGATCAGGGTTTCGACGCCCAGGCGCTCGGCAATCGGCCCGGTGACGAAGCGGTTGGTGGCGGTGATGATGACCAGTTTGTCCCCGGCCGCGCGGTGCTTGGCCAGCAACTCGATGGCCTTGGGCAGGAGGATCGGTTCGATGCAGTCGCGCATGTAATCGCTGTGCCACTGATCCAGCGTGGCCATTTCGGTGCGGCCGAGGACTTCCAGGCAGAAGTTCAGGTAAGCAGCGTTATCCAGTTTGCCGGCCAGGTAATCCTGGTAGAACTCATCGTTGCGTGCCTTGTAGGCGACGGCGTCGAGAAAGCCGCGCTCGCACAGGTAATCGCCCCAGGCGTGATCGCTGTCACCGCCCAGAAGGGTGTTGTCCAAATCGAATAAAGCCAGGCGCATTACAGTTACCCGCTGAAAAGTCAGTAAAAAGGCGACAAGAATACGGTCTTTTCACAAGAGTGCACATAAGGTAGGAACCTTCGTTGCCGCCTTCACAACCTTTGTGGAACAATGCGGCGACATGCGTTTGCGAGGTTGTTGCCGTGATCGACCCCGATGGTTTTCGCCCCAATGTCGGGATCATTCTGACGAATGACGCCGGCCAGGTGCTATGGGCTCGCCGAATCAATCAAGATGCCTGGCAATTTCCGCAGGGGGGGATCAACCCCGAGGAGACGCCGGAAGACGCCTTGTACCGCGAGCTGAACGAAGAAGTTGGCCTTGAGCGCGAAGATGTTGAAATTCTCGCCTGCACCCGGGGCTGGTTGCGCTATCGTTTGCCGCAACGTCTGGTACGTACCCACAGCCAACCGCTGTGCATCGGCCAGAAACAGAAATGGTTTCTCCTGCGCCTGATCTCCAACGAGCAGCGGGTGCGGATGGATTTGACCGGTAAACCGGAGTTCGATGGCTGGCGCTGGGTCAGCTATTGGTATCCGTTGGGCCAGGTGGTGACATTCAAGCGCGAGGTGTATCGACGCGCTCTCAAAGAGCTTGCCCCGCGCCTTTTAGCGCGCGACTGACGACGGAGTTCGACCCCGAGCCATGCTCAATACGCTGCGCAAGATCGTCCAGGAAGTTAACTCCGCCAAGGATCTCAAGGCGGCGTTGGGGATTATTGTGTTGCGCGTCAAAGAGGCCATGGGCAGCCAGGTCTGCTCGGTCTACCTGCTTGATCCGGAGACCAACCGGTTCGTGCTGATGGCCACCGAGGGCTTGAACAAGCGCTCGATCGGCAAGGTCAGCATGGCCCCCAACGAAGGTCTGGTGGGTCTGGTCGGCACGCGTGAAGAACCCCTGAACCTCGAAAACGCCGCGGACCACCCGCGCTACCGCTACTTCGCCGAAACCGGTGAAGAGCGCTACGCCTCGTTCCTCGGTGCGCCGATCATTCACCACCGCCGCGTCGTCGGCGTGTTGGTCATCCAGCAAAAAGAACGTCGCCAGTTCGATGAAGGGGAAGAAGCCTTCCTCGTGACCATGAGCGCGCAGCTCGCCGGTGTTATCGCCCACGCCGAAGCCACTGGTTCGATCCGTGGCCTCGGTCGTCAGGGCAAGGGCATTCAGGAAGCCAAGTTCATTGGCGTGCCGGGTTCGCCAGGTGCGGCGGTCGGTACGGCGGTGGTCATGCTGCCACCGGCCGATCTGGACGTGGTGCCGGACAAAGCCATCAGCGACATCGAAGCCGAGCTCAAGCTGTTCAAGACCGCCATCGAAGGCGTACGCGCCGACATGCGCGCGCTGTCCGCCAAGCTAGCAACGCAGTTGCGCCCGGAAGAGCGGGCCTTGTTCGACGTCTACTTGATGATGCTCGACGATGCAGCGCTGGGCAGCGAAGTCACCACCGTGATCAAGACCGGCCAGTGGGCCCAGGGTGCGTTGCGCCAGGTGGTCACCGATCACGTCAACCGTTTCGAATTGATGGACGACGCTTACCTGCGCGAGCGTGCCTCGGACGTGAAGGATCTCGGCCGTCGCTTGCTGGCTTACTTGCAGGAAGAGCGCCAGCAAACCCTGGTCTACCCCGACAACACTATTCTGGTCAGCGAAGAACTGACGCCGGCGATGCTCGGCGAGGTGCCGGAAGGCAAGCTGGCCGGCCTGGTGTCGGTGCTTGGCTCCGGTAACTCCCACGTCGCCATCCTCGCCCGCGCCATGGGCATCCCGACCGTGATGGGCCTGGTCGACCTGCCGTACTCCAAGGTCGACGGCATCCAGATGATCGTCGACGGTTACCACGGCGAGGTCTATACCAACCCGAGTGAAGTGCTGCGCAAGCAGTTCGCCGAGGTGGTCGAGGAAGAGAAGCAACTGGCCCTGGGGCTGGATGCGCTGCGCGATCTGCCGTGCGTAACGGTCGATGGCCACCGCATGCCGCTGTGGGTCAACACCGGCCTGCTGGCGGATGTGGCGCGCGCGCAGAAGCGCGGTGCCGAAGGCGTGGGCCTGTACCGCACCGAAGTGCCGTTCATGATCAACCAGCGCTTCCCGAGCGAAAAGGAACAACTGGCGATCTACCGCGAACAACTGGCCGCGTTCCATCCGCAACCGGTGACCATGCGAACCCTGGACATCGGCGGCGACAAATCGCTGTCGTACTTCCCGATCAAGGAAGACAACCCGTTCCTCGGCTGGCGCGGCATTCGCGTCACTCTCGACCATCCGGAAATCTTCCTGGTGCAGACCCGCGCCATGCTCAAGGCCAGTGAAGGCCTGAACAACCTGCGCATCCTGCTGCCGATGATCTCCGGCACCCACGAGCTGGAAGAAGCCTTGCACCTGATCCACCGCGCCTGGGGCGAAGTCCGTGACGAGGGCTGCGACGTACCGATGCCGCCGATTGGCGTGATGATCGAGATTCCGGCGGCGGTGTACCAGACCAAGGAACTGGCGCGGCAAGTGGACTTCCTGTCGGTCGGTTCCAACGACCTGACCCAGTACCTGTTGGCCGTGGACCGCAACAACCCGCGGGTGGCCGACCTCTACGACTACCTGCACCCGGCGGTGCTGCAAGCGTTGCAAACTGTTGTGCGCGATGCCCATGCCGAAGGCAAGCCAGTGAGTATCTGCGGTGAAATGGCCGGTGATCCGGCGGCGGCGGTGCTGTTGATGGCAATGGGTTTCGACAGCCTGTCGATGAACGCCACCAACCTGCCGAAAGTGAAGTGGATGCTGCGCCAGATCAACCTGAGCAAGGCCAGGGAGTTGCTGGCGGAACTGATGACCATCGACAACCCGCAAGTGATTCACAGCTCGCTGCAACTGGCGCTGAAGAACCTCGGGTTGGCGCGGATGATCAATCCGGCAGCAATCAAGCCCCTCTAGAGTTGCGGCGCCCCATTCGCGAGCAGGCTCGCTCCCACATTGGATCTGTGAACGACGCAAATCCCCTGTGGGAGCGAGCCTGCTCGCGATGAGGCCGGACCTGGCAACACAAGACTAAAGCCTGATCTCCACTTCCCCAAGATGCCCGCCATACGGCCCGAAACTGCGCTCGACCATATGCAGCGCCCCATCCGCCTGCACAATCAACGCCGTACTCGCCCGGGTTCCATAACTTTGGCTGGCAATGAACACGCTCGACAGCAACGTTTCGGTAGCCAGCCCGACACCGGTATCCGGCAACTCGGCAAACGGCGCGGTCTGCGCATCGCTCAATAACGCCAGCAGTGCCTGAGGCTGCGGATCATCCAGTACCTCGCTCAATGCAGCCTTGGCCTTGAGCAGCTTCGGCCACGGCGTATCCAGCCCGGCGTTCGACACGCCGTAGATGCCCGGTTGCAGCATCACTGCTTGCGTCTCCCGGGCATTGAAGTGCCAAAGCTCGTTCCTATTGCCAACCAACAGATTGAACCCGCCATATTCAGGCGAACGTCTGACAACGTCGGCCAAATAGTCATCAATCGAGCAATCCCCCTCAAGGAATCGCGCGACCAGCTCCCCACGAGACTTGCGCCCCGGCGGTCGATGGGGATCGCGGATGTTGGTCAGCGCCGCAAAACGTCCGTTGGCGCCGACACCGAGCCAGGTGCCACCGGCCTCGAGGTCGCGCCCCGCATGCACATGCGGCGCTTCGGGCCATGGCGCCAGCGGCAGGCTGGGGCGGGCGTAGAATTCATCGCGATTGGCCGCCACGACCAGCGGTTGGGCATGACCCGGTCGCCAGGCAAAAACAATCAGGCACATCAGGCTGTCCTTGTGTGTTTTTTGCTCACTCTACGCAGACATCGCTCATCGATCCATCGCCTTGCGCAGTGGAGCTTGAGGCCGTGCATCCGTTACCATGCCGCTCCGGTTTTGGGATGCGGGCGGGACAACCATGGAATTTCTGCTCTATCTGGCGCTCGGCGCCTGTGCAGGTGTACTCGCCGGGCTGTTTGGCGTGGGCGGCGGGATCATCATCGTCCCGGTGCTGGTGTTCAGCTTCAAGGCCCAGGGGTTCGATCCGTCGATCCTCACGCACCTGGCAGTAGGCACCTCCCTGGCGACGATCATCTTTACCTCGGTCAACGCGGTACGCGAGCATCACCGCCGTGGCGCCGTGCGTTGGCCGATCTTCATGTGGATGACCGTCGGCATTCTGGTCGGTGCCGGGTTTGGCGCGCTGACGGCTGAAGCGATTTCCGGCCCCAACCTGCAGAAGCTCATTGGTGTATTCGCCCTGGTGATTGCCGCTCAGCTGGCGCTGGAGGTCAAACCCAAGGCCAGCCGAACCGTGCCGGGCAAACTCGGTCTGACCGTGGCCGGCAGCGTGATTGGCTGGGCTTCGGCAATTTTCGGCATTGGCGGTGGTTCGTTGACCGTGCCATTCCTGACCTGGCGCAGTGTGCCGATGCAGCAAGCGGTGGCCACTTCATCGGCCTGCGGTCTGCCGATTGCTTTGGCCAGTGCACTAAGTTTCATGATTCTGGGCTGGCACGATCCGTTGCTCCCGGCCCATAGTCTCGGTTTCATTTATTTGCCGGCGTTGCTGGGCATTGCCCTGACCAGCATGGTGTTCGCCCGCTTGGGCGCGCGGTTGGCCCACAGATTGTCGCCGAAGTTGCTGAAACGGCTGTTTGCCGCTTTGCTGTTCTGCGTTGGCCTGAACTTTCTAGTCTGAAGCATCTGCTCTGACGGGCAGCGCAATCCTGGCTTAATCCTGAGGTGGCAGCGTCGCCCGGGAATTTTTAAGATTTGAACTCTAACGAGGAGTCGCAATGCTGCCTTACCCGCAGATCGACCCGGTGGCCCTGGCCATCGGTCCGCTGAAAATCCACTGGTACGGTCTGATGTACCTGATCGGCATCGGCGGCGCCTGGCTGCTGGCGTCCCGCCGCTTGAACCGCTTCGACCCGACCTGGACCAAGGAGAAACTCTCCGACATGGTGTTCTGGATGTCGATGGGGGTGATCGTCGGCGGACGTCTGGGATATGTGCTGTTCTACGATCTGGGCGCTTACCTGGCCAACCCGACGCTGATTTTCGAAGTGTGGAAGGGCGGCATGTCATTCCACGGCGGTTTCATCGGCGTGATGCTGGCGGCGTTGTGGTTCGGCAAGAAGAACAACAAGTCGTTCTTCCAGCTGATGGATTTCGTTGCGCCGATGGTGCCGATCGGCCTGGGCGCCGGGCGTATCGGCAACTTCATCAACGCCGAGTTGTGGGGCAAGGCAACCGATGTGCCGTGGGCGATGGTCTTTCCGACCGATCCGGCGCAACTGGCGCGTCATCCGTCGCAGCTGTACCAGTTCGCCCTCGAAGGCGTGGCGTTGTTCCTGATCCTGTGGCTGTTCTCGCGCAAGCCGCGGCCGACCATGGCGGTATCGGGGATGTTCGCGCTGTTCTATGGCATCTTCCGTTTCATCGTCGAGTTCGTCCGTGTACCGGACGCGCAACTGGGCTATCTGGCCTGGAACTGGCTGACCATGGGCCAGGTGCTGTGCGTGCCGATGATCGTCGGCGGGCTGTTCCTGATCTGGCTGGCGTATCACCGCGCCCCGGCGGCTCCAGCGGCAGCCGTATAAAATTCGAACCCCGGAGCTTCGGTCCCGGGTTCAAGGACACAGGTAATTCATGAAGCAATATCTCGAACTGGTCGCCCACGTCATCAAGAACGGCACCAAACAGGCCAACCGTACCGGCGTGAACACCATCAGTTTTCCCGGTGCGATGCTGCGTTATGACCTGCAGGAAGGTTTCCCGGCGATCACCACGCGCAAGATGGCGTTCAAATCGGCTATCGGCGAAATGTGTGGATTCCTGCGTGGCGTGAACAACGCCGCCGAGTTCCGGGCGTTGGGCTGCAAGGTCTGGGACCAGAACGCCAACGAAAACGCCCAGTGGCTGGCCAACCCATTCCGCCAGGGCGAAGACGACCTCGGCGAAATCTACGGCGTGCAATGGCGCAAATGGCCGGCGTACAAGCAGATCCCGCTGAGCAACCCGGCTGCCATCGAGCAGACCCTGAAACAAGGCTACCGCCAGATTGCCGAAGGCGAGGAGGACGGTCAGGCCTACGTGGTGCTGTACAAGGCCATCGACCAGGTCCGTCAGTGCGTCGATACCATCATCAAGGACCCGGGCAGCCGCCGAATCCTGTTCCACGGCTGGAACTGCGCCCAGCTCGATGAAATGGCCCTGCCGCCATGCCACCTGCTGTACCAGTTCCACCCGAATGTCGAGACCAGGGAGATTTCCTTGACCCTCTACATCCGCTCCAACGATCTGGGCCTGGGCACGCCGTTCAACCTCACCGAAGGTGCTGCGCTGCTGAGTCTGATCGGTCGCCTGACCGGCTACACGCCGCGCTGGTTCACCTATTTCATCGGTGATGCCCATGTCTACGAAAACCACCTGGACATGCTCAACGAACAACTCAAGCGCGAGCCGTTCCCGATGCCGAAACTGGTGATTTCCGAGCGTGTGCCGGAGTTTGCCAAGACGGGTGTTTATCAGCCGGAATGGCTGGAGCTGGTGGAGCCGGGGGATTTCTCGTTGGAAGGCTACGAACACCACGCACCGATGACCGCGCCGATGGCGGTCTGAAGCACAACGCTGCCCCCCTGTAGGAGCGAGCCTGCTCGCGATGGACGTGAACGATGACGCGTATTGTCTTAAAAAACGCGTCGCCTTTGAGTTCATCGCGAGCAGGCTCGCTCCTACAGGGGTAGGTGGTGTTCTTAGTGGCCGTGACTACGGCCCACATGGGAATGCTCCACCTCCGTCGCCACCACCCCGCCGCTCACTTCCAGCCGCTGCAAAATCCCGCATTGATCGACCCCCGGCCCCTCGCCGCAGCGTTGGCGCAGGTCGAGCAGCTGCGTCTGCAAGGCCAGCAAGCCGTCGATCCGCGCCTTGACATGGTGGATGTGTTCGTCGATCAAAGCGTTGACGCTTTCGCACTGGTCCTGCGGACTGTCGCGAAACGCCAGCAGGCTGCGGATTTCTTCGAGCGTCATGTCGAGGGTGCGACAGTTGCGGATGAAGGTCAGGCGCTCGGCGTGGGCCTGGGTATAGACGCGATAATTGCCGTCACTGCGGGCCGGTTCCGGCAGAAGGCTCTCGCGCTCGTAGTAGCGGATCGTTTCCACGGCGCAGTCCGTGAGTTTTGCCAACTCTCCAATTTTCATGACGCCAATCTCCAAAACTCCAGAAAGGGTGCTTGACCCTATAGTGGCTACAGGGTCTTTACTTGGCAACAGGCACTCTTATGGACGCAACCAATGAGCGATTCCCTGCACTCCCACAAACCCGGGGCTGAACACGAGCACGGCCACAAGCTCAAACCCGTGCAAAAACATGACCATGGCAGTCACGGCGACGCCTGTTGCTCATCTGAAGCGGCAGCGCCTGCACTGGTAAAACTGAGCGGATCGCCGACGCCCGGGGCCCGACTGAGCAGTTTTCGCATCGAGGCGATGGACTGTCCAACCGAACAGACGCTGATCCAGAACAAGCTAAGCAAACTGACCGGCGTGCACCAGTTGGAGTTCAATCTGATTAATCGGGTGCTCGGCGTGACCCACGATTTGCCCGGAGTCGAGCCGATCGTCGAGGCCATCAAGTCCTTGGGCATGCAGGCCGAACCGCTGGACCAGGGTGCTGAAACTCCGACGCCGGCGCCCCGGAAAAAGCCGTGGTGGCCCTTGGCACTGTCCGGTGTTGGTGCCTTACTGGCAGAAGTTATCCACTTCACCGGTTTCGCGCCGAACTGGGTGGTGGCGGTTGTCGCGCTGGTCTCGATCCTCAGTGGTGGCCTCGGCACTTACAAAAAAGGCTGGATCGCCCTTAAAAACCGCAACCTGAACATCAACGCCCTGATGAGCATTGCCGTGACCGGCGCGGTGCTGATCGGCCAGTGGCCGGAAGCGGCAATGGTGATGTTCCTGTTCACCGTGGCCGAGTTGATCGAGGCCAAGTCACTTGATCGTGCACGCAATGCCATCAGCGGCTTGATGCAGATGACCCCGGACACGGCAACGGTGTTACAGGCTGACGGGAGCTGGCTTGCGCAGGATGTCAAAAACATCGGGCTCGGTGCGCGGGTACGAGTGCGCCCCGGCGAGCGTATCGGCCTGGACGGTGAAGTGCTGTCCGGTCGCTCGACCATCGACCAGGCGCCAATCACTGGTGAGAGCTTGCCAGTGGAAAAAACTGTCGGCGACAAAGTCTTCGCCGGCACCATCAATCAGGCCGGTTCCCTGGAGTACGGGGTGATCGCTGCGGCCGACAACTCAACCCTGGCCCGCATCATCCACGCCGTCGAGCAGGCTCAGGGCGCGCGGGCGCCGACCCAGCGCTTCGTCGACAGTTTCTCGAAAATCTACACTCCGGCGGTGTTCGTCCTGGCCCTGGCCGTGGCGGTGATTCCGCCATTGTTGATGGGCGAGCTGTGGTTCGACTGGATCTACCGGGCGCTGGTGCTGCTGGTGGTGGCCTGCCCATGTGCGCTGGTGATTTCCACGCCGGTGACGATCGTCAGCGGCCTCGCGGCGGCGGCGCGCAAAGGCATTCTGGTCAAGGGCGGTGTCTACCTGGAGGGCGGTTACAAGCTCGACTACCTGGCCCTGGACAAAACCGGCACCATCACTCACGGCAAACCGGTGCAGACTGATTACCTGTCACTGGACCCGACCGCCGACGACTCGGCGCCCGCCATTGCCGCCGCGCTGGCCGGGCGCTCGGATCACCCGGTCTCCCTGGCTATCGCCAAGGCGGCTGTGGATAACCAGGCCGCGACGCTGGTTGTGGATAACTTCGAAGCGCTGGGCGGGCGCGGGGTTCGTGGCGAGATCAACGGCCAGCTCTACCATCTGGGCAACCATCGACTGGTGGAGGATCTGGGCCTGTGTTCGCCGTCGCTGGAAGAAAAGCTGTTTGCCCTGGAAAAGCAGGGCAAGTCGGTGGTGCTGCTGCTTGATTCGTCTGGCCCGTTGGCGCTGTTTGCCGTGGCGGACACGGTAAAGGAGTCGAGCCGCGAGGCTATCCGGCAGTTGCATGACCTGGGCATCAAGACCCTGATGCTCACCGGCGATAACGTCCACACCGCGCAGGCCATTGCCGCGCAAGTCGGTATCGACGAGGCCAGGGGTGACCTTTTGCCCGGCGACAAGCTGCAGGCTGTCGAGGCTCTTTATACCCAAGGGCATCGGGTCGGCATGGTCGGCGATGGCATCAACGACGCCCCGGCGCTGGCGCGTTCCGAGATCGGTTTCGCCATGGCCGCCGCGGGCACCGATACCGCGATCGAAACCGCCGATGTCGCCCTGATGGACGACGATCTGCGCAAAATCCCGGCATTCATTCGCCTGTCTCGGCAGACGTCGAGCATCCTCAAACAGAACATCGCCCTGGCTTTGGTCATCAAGGCGATCTTTCTTGGGGTAACCTTCGCCGGGGTCGCTACCATGTGGATGGCAGTGTTCGCCGACATGGGCGTGAGTCTGCTGGTGGTGTTCAACGGTTTGCGCCTGCTGCGCAAGTAAAGGATGAGGGACGGTTGTGCTGAGTGCGGAGCTTAAGGCGTTTTACATGGTGGCCCGCCTGGGCAGCATTACCCAGGCGGCCAAAAAGCTCGGCCTGAGCCAGCCGACGGTGACGACGCAGATCCGCAACCTCGAAAGTCAGTACTCGGTCGAACTGTTCTACCGTGGCGGCCGGCGTCTCAGCGTCAGCGAGGAGGGCGCGCGGCTGCTGCCGATGGTCAAGGCGCTGATGCAGCAGGAAGCCGACATCGAGTTTTTCCTGCGTAACTGCGGCCAGGTCCAGGGCACGTTACGAATAGCCGCCACGGCACCGTATTACATCCTCGACCTGGTGAAAACCTTCCGCGAACGTCTGCCGCAGGTTGAGGTTTCGGTGGAAATCGGCAACTCCCAACAGGTGCTCGAAGCGCTGGAGGATTACCGGGTCGATGTCGCGGCGTCGTCGCAATTGCTCGATGACGCACGACTGGTTCGCCGGGTGCTCGGCAGCGATCCGCTGGTGCTGGCGGTGCATCGCAATCATCCACTGGCGATTCACGATCACGTGCCGCTCGGCGCCTTGGCCGGGCATACCCTGCTGATGCGCGAACCGGGCTCGACCACCCGTCGCCTGACCGAAGAGTTGCTGGCCAGCGCCGGAGTGTGTTTCGGCCCGCTGCTGGAAATCGGCAGCCGCGAATCGATCCGCGAAGCGGTGCTGCGCAACATCGGCATCAGCATCATTGCCCGTCAGGAAGTGCCCCATGATCCGCAGCTGCGGGTGCTGACCATCGAGAGTGCGCCGCAGATTCCCGAGTATCTGTACTGCCTCAAGGAGCGCAAAGGCGCGCGGCTGCCGGCGGCGTTTCTGGGGTTGGCGCAGGAAATGGCTCCGGCTTGAGATCTTCTTTGCCTGTCCCGGCCTCATCGCGAGCAGGCTCGCTCCTACAGTTGACCGCATTCCCCTGTAGGAGCGAGCCTGCTCGCGATGGCGGTAGACCCGCCAGCACAGGAATAACCAAAAATCCCGAATACCACTATCGGCAGTTTTTGCCTTACTGCCACATGACGGACTCATTACAACCCTAGGATGGCCCCATCTGCCAGATGAGGTCTGTCCATGAACAACTCGATCGCAACTGCCCTGACCAACCCCGGCGCACCAATGAAGGTGCGCGGCGTACAGAAACGCTTCGGCGCATTCACGGCGCTGGACAACGTTTCCCTCGACGTGGCGGCCGGTGAGCTGGTGTGTCTGCTGGGCCCGTCGGGCTGTGGCAAAACCACCCTGCTGCGCTGCATCGCCGGTCTGGAGAAGCAGGACAGCGGCGAGTTGTACCTGGGTGATCGCGACGTTTCACACTTGGCGCCCCAGGCGCGGGACTACGGCATTCTGTTTCAGTCCTACGCGTTGTTCCCCAATCTCACCGTCGAAGCGAACATTGCCTACGGCCTCGCCGGCAGCGGTCGTGACGAAGTGCGTCGCCGGGTCGGTCAAATGCTGGAACTGGTTGGCCTGACCGGCAGCGAGAAAAAGTACCCCGGTCAGTTGTCCGGCGGTCAGCAACAACGCGTGGCCCTGGCTCGTGCCTTGGCTCCGGCGCCTTCGTTGTTGCTGCTCGACGAACCGATGTCGGCCCTCGATGCCCGGGTGCGCGAGCATCTGTGCACCGAATTGCGCCAACTGCAACGCAACCTCGGCATCACCACCTTGATGGTGACCCACAATCAGGACGAGGCCATGCTGATGGCCGACCGCATCGCCGTGATGAACAACGGCAAGGTCGAACAGTACGCCACGCCGCAGGAAATCTACAACCGTCCGGCCACGCCATTCGTGGCGGAGTTCGTCGGCCAGGGCAACTGGTTGCCGTTCCAGCGCAGCAGCGACAGCCACGCCCAGGTCGGCGGGATGAACATGCGTCTGGCCGAAGGCAGCGCCAAGACCGCGTCGGGCCGTTTATTCTGCCGTCCGGAAGCGATCAACGTTAACCCGCTGGTGCACGAGGAAAACCTGTTCCCGGCCAAGGTTCGTGAAATCACTTTCCTCGGCAACCGCTGCCGCATGAGCTTTGAACTCGATCATTTGCCGGGCCACGCCTTGCTGGCTGAATTGGCGCCGGAAGCCATGCCGCGCCTTGGCGGCCAGCAGATTATGGTCGCCTTGCCGCCGCGCAGCCTGCAGGTGTTTGCCTGATGAGCGCGAACATTGCGCTGCCGATTCCGCACAAGCAGGTTCGGCAGACCTCTCGCGCCGAAGTCGGTGACCGGTTGTTCGTGGTCGGCGGCAAAGTCCTCATGCTGGTGTTGTTGGGTGTTGCCGTATTGATGCCGTTGCTGGCGATTTTCTGGCGCGGCTTCAGCGCCGAAGCCGGGCAGGGCGGTGGCTGGGTCGCGGCGAAAGAGCTGGTGACCAGCGAGAACTTCCATTGGTTGCTCGGCAACAGCCTGAAGGTTTCCCTCAGCGTAGCGGCCATTGTCGTACCGCTGGCCTACCTGTTTGCCTACGCGCTGCAACGCACCTTGATTCCGGCCAAAGGTATCTGGCGAGGCATCTCGCTGCTGCCATTGATGGCGCCATCAATGCTGCCCGGTATCGCGCTGGTTTACCTGTTCGGCAACCAGGGCATGCTGCGTGGCCTGCTCTCGGACAACATCTACGGCTTCTGGGGCATTGTGCTCGGCGAAGTCATCTACACCTTCCCGCATGCCTTGATGATTCTTCTGTCGGCCCTGTCCCTGGCGGATGCGCGACTTTTCGATGCCGCCTCCAGCATGGGCGCGAGTCCTGCGAAAGCTTTCCGCAGCATCACCTGGCCGGCGACCCGTCAGGCTGTGTTCGCTGCGTTCTGCCTGGTGTTCACCCTGACCATCACTGACTTCGGTGTGCCGGTGGTGGTCGGTGGCGACTATCAAGTGCTGGCGCTGGAGGCCTACAAGGCGGTGGTGGGTCAGCAACAGTTCGGTCGCGGGGCGCTGATCGGCATGGTGCTGTTGCTGCCGGCACTCTTCAGTTTCGGGGTCGATGCCTGGTTGCGTCGACGCCACGGCGATTCCATGAGCGGTCGCGCCCAAGTGTTCAAACCCGCGCCGTCGAAGCTGCGCGACGGTTGCTACCTGGCCATCGTCCTGCTGATCTGCGCCGCGTTGCTGCTGGTGTTCGGCATGGCGGTGTTCTCGTCCCTGGTGAAGTTCTGGCCGTACAACCTGTCGCTGTCGCTCAACCATTACCAGTTCAACGAAACCGCCGGCGGTGGCTGGCTGGCCTACGGCAATAGCCTGAAGATGGCCCTGGGCACGGCGTTGATCGGCAGCATTCTGATCTTCACTGGCGCCTACCTGATGGAAAAGACCAAGGGCCAGCGCGGCCTGAATCTGACGCTGCGCATGCTCAGTTTCGTACCGATGGCGGTGCCGGGCCTGGTGCTGGGTTTGGGTTACGTCTTCTTCTTCAATCTCTCCGGCAACCCGCTGCATGTGCTCTACGGGACCATGACGCTGCTGATCGTCTGCACCATTGCTCACTATTTGACCACCGCACAAATGACCGCCACCACCGCGCTGCGTCAACTCGACGCCGAGTTCGAAGCCGCCGCGCTGTCGCTCAAGGCGCCGCTCTACCGCCACTACCTGCGGGTCACCGTGCCGATCTGCCTGCCGGCGCTGCTGGACATCGTGCGCTACCTGTTCGTCTCGGCCATGACCACCGTTTCGGCGGCGATCTTCCTCTACAGCCCCGACACCATCCTCGCGGCGGTGGCGGTGCTGAACATGGACGACGCCGGCAACGTCGGCGGTGCGGCAGCGATGTCGACCCTGATCCTGATTACCTCGGCGGGCGTGTCCCTGCTGCTGGCCTGGGCCTCGCGCGGTTTGCTGCGCCGCTCCCAGGCCTGGCGGCAGACCGCGCCCGGTCATTGAATTTGCACAACCCCTCAACTCAAAAAACAGGAAAAGATCATGTTCAAGCCTATGGCCCTGGCCGCTGCTGTCCTCACCGCTTTCAGCCTGAACGCCTTTGCGGCGAAAACCGAGTTGACGGTGTACACCGCCCTCGAAGCCGAACAACTGAAGACCTATAAAGAAGCGTTCGAAAAAGCCAATCCGGACGTCGAAATCAAGTGGGTGCGTGACTCCACCGGCATCATCACCGCCAAACTGCTGGCCGAAAAAGCCCGTCCGCAGGCTGACGCCGTGTGGGGCCTGGCCGCTTCCAGCCTGGCGATTCTCGACCAGCAAGGCATGCTGCAAAGCTACGCACCGAAAGACCTGGGCAAGATCGGCACCAACTACCGTGACGCCGCCAGCCCGCCAGCCTGGGTCGGCATGGACGTCTGGGCCGCAACCATTTGCTTCAACACCGTCGAAGCCGAAAAGCAGGGCCTGACCAAGCCCGTGAGCTGGCAGGACCTGACCAAGCCTGAGTACAAAGGCAAGATCGTCATGCCGAACCCGGCCTCGTCCGGCACCGGTTTCCTCGACGTCAGCGCCTGGCTGCAAACCTTCGGCGAGAAGCAGGGCTGGGCGTACATGGACGGCCTGCACCAGAACATCGGCCAGTACGTTCACTCCGGTTCCAAGCCTTGCAAACTGGCGGCGGCTGGCGAATTCCCGATCGGTATCTCTTTCGAATACCCGGCCGTTCAGCTGAAACGCCAGGGCGCACCGCTGGACATCATCCTGCCGAAGGAAGGTTTGGGCTGGGAGATCGAAGCGACTGCCGTGATCAAGGGTACTGCCCACGAAGAAGCGGCGAAGAAACTGGCTGACTTCTCCGCCAGCCCCGAGGCGATGGAACTCTACAAGGAAAACTTCGCCGTGCTCGCTCAGCCTGGCATCGCCAAGCCGCAGACCGAACTGCCGGCCGACTACGAGCAGCGCCTGATCAAGAACGACTTCGCCTGGGCTTCGAAGAACCGCGACGAGATCCTGACCGAATGGCGCAAGCGCTATGACGGCAAGTCCGAGAAAGTGGCGGCCAAGTAAGGTCTTTATCGGCTGACAGGGCCTCATCGCGAGCAGGCTCCCACATTGGAATGCATTTTCCTGTGGGAGCGAGCCTGCTCGCGAAAGCGGTATCGAATTCAGGACAGGACTCCATGACACAACACAACGACATGCTGATCGTCGGCGCCGGGATCCTGGGTTTGTCCCACGCGTATGCCGCCGCCAAACGCGGTCTGAAAGTCACGGTTTTCGAGCGCAGCGAAACGCCCCTCGGCGCTTCGGTGCGCAACTTCGGCCAGGCACTGGTCACCGGCCAGCCACCCGGTCCGATGCTGGAGCTGGCCCGCGCCAGTCGCGCAATCTGGGGCGACTGGGCGCAGCTCGCCGGTCTGCAACTCAAACGCAATGGCTCGTATCTGTTCGCCCGCACCGAGGCGGAAGAACAGTTGCTGGAAGCCTTCTGCGAAGGTCGCGCGGTGGAGCACGGTTACCGCGTCGACCTGTTGCGCGGTGCTGCGCTGCGCGATTTGTACGGCGGTCAGTTCCGCCATCACCGCGCGGCGTTGCATGGCATGGACGACCAGCAGTTGTATTCGCGCGAAGCGATTCCGGCGCTGATCGACTTCCTGCGCCGCGACCTGGGCGTCAAGTTTCACTTCTCTTCCCTGGTGCGCGATATCGAGCCGGGTCGTCTGCACAGCACCGCCGGCAGCTTCAGTGCCGAACAGATCATCGTCTGCTCCGGCCACGATTATCAGACGCTGCTGGCCGAGCAGATCGCCGAACTTGACCCGCAAATCTGCCGCCTGCAAATGCTCCGCGCCCGCTCGCACATCAATCTCAACCTACAACACGCGTTGCTCACCGGTTTGAGCTGCGTGCACTACGGCGCCTTCGCCGACTTGCCGGAGGCCGCGGCGGTACAGGCAGAAATCCTGCAGTACGCGCCGCACCTGCATGAAAACGGCATCCACCTGCTGATCAGCCCGACACCCCATGGCGAATTGATCATCGGTGATTCGCACCATTACGGCAGCGATCCGTCACCCTTCAATGCCGAGCAGGTCGACGACTGGATGATCGAGCTGGCCGAGCAGACCCTGGGCTGCAAGGTGCAAGTGGTCGAACGCTGGCAGGGCGTCTATGGTTCACGGGGGCCGGGACCGTTCTCGTTCCTGCGCCCGGCAAAGGGCCTGGGCGTGGCGTTGATGCACACCGGTGTCGGCATGAGCGTCGGGCCGGCGATGGCTGAACGCAACGTTGCCACCTTATTGGGGGAAATCTGATGGCGCGTAACGAGCAAGTGATTGCCGAGGTGTTCGGTTTGTACGAGCGTTTTGGTGACAGCGATTACATCGGCGAACCGGTATCGCAGATCGAGCACATGTCCCAGGCGGCGCAATTGGCCATGGCCGAAGGCTTCGACGATGAAGTGGTGCTGGCGGCGTTCTTTCATGATATCGGGCATATCTGCGCCGAAAGTGCGGAGAACATGGGCGGCTTCGGTGTGGTCAGCCATGAGCGGCTCGGCGCCGACTACCTGCGCCGCGCCGGCTTCAGCGAGCGCATGGCACGGCTGGTCGAATACCACGT
The DNA here is from genome assembly GCF_002303925.1 of Pseudomonas sp. ACN8. GTDB lineage: Bacteria > Pseudomonadota > Gammaproteobacteria > Pseudomonadales > Pseudomonadaceae > Aquipseudomonas. The sequence continues at coordinate 34,274 of NZ_MRCS01000043.1, read as the reverse complement.
GCAAGCCAAGCGTTACCTGACGTTCAAAGAACCCGGGTACTACGAGCACTTGAGCGAAGCCAGTCGTCGTACCCTGGAGTATCAGGGCGGGGTGATGACGGCTGAAGAGGCGCAGGTGTTCGAGCAGGACCCGCTGTGTGCGGTGAGTCTGCGCATGCGCCAGTGGGATGAACTGGCGAAAGAGATGCATGTGCCGGTGATTGATCTGGCGGTGTTGAAGGACAAGGCGGTGCGGTTGTTGGCGGCGTAAAGCCTTTGAACCGAGGTGCGGCCTTCGCGAGCAGGCTCGCTCCCACAAAGGAGCTGTGGCGACCACAGATTCTGTGTTCACTGCGAAACCACTGTAGGAGCGAGCCTGCTCGCGAAGAGGCCGGTCAGGCCACTAAAGCTGCTGCGCCAACACCTCAACCTGCTCCTGCCGCTCCCCCTGATTCAACTTCGGATGCGGATTGAGCGATGACCACTGCGGATGCGCCCGCGCCTTGTTCAGCACCTCAGGCAGTTTGCCTTCGCGCCAGGTCTTATCCTGTGGAGTGGCCACTTGAATGCTGTCCATCGCCGCATGCCCACGGGCATTGAGTGCTTGCAGCAACTGCCGCTGGCGCAGAGCCAACAGCCGCAGCACGTTGTCATCCACCGTCAGTTCGCGCTGGCCCTTGAGCTTGCCGAGCAAGCGACTGCCATAGCTGCGGGCGGTTTGCAGGGCGCCGCCGGCAATCGCTCCGGCCAATGCCGCTGCGCCCAGGGTGATGCCACCCACCAGCAAATCGACCCCGGCCCCGGCAGCCGCGCCGGCAGCGATCCCTCCACCGACGCGCACGCCCAGTTGCTTGAGGGTTTCCGGGTTGAACAGGTCATCGCCCCAACGGCCATCTAGCAGTGGCAAATCACTGGCGGCGGCATCCTTCGAGCGGAAGGCGTAAAGCTTGAGCAGGGCCTCGACGCAACGCTGCTCACGCTGGCGCACGGCTTTGCGCAGTTCGCTGATCGCCTGTTGTTCCTGCTCTGCTTCACTGGCCACGCTGCGTCGGCAAGCCGCGCAATCGATCAACAGTTCGGCAATCAATCGCTCTGCGCTTTGTTGGCGGGCCAGACGCTGGGCTTGCTGATCGGCGATCAGGCGTTCGAGTTGCGGCCGGGCTGACTCCAGCAGCAGGGCGAGACTTTCATAGAGTCGACGCTCGCCATCCTCCGGCGGCGCGACGCTGTCAAAGCGCACCAAGGCATGCAAGCCCAGCCGCGCCAGCGCTTCACGCCATGCCGGTTCGCGATGGTTGGCGCTGCTGACAAAATTCAGCACCGGCAGCAAGGGTTTGCCGCAACTGGCCAGCACTTCCAGCTCGTCGCGATACTTGGCCAGCACCGGCTCCCGGGCGTCGATCACATAGAGCCCGGCATCCGATGCCAGCAACTGGCGCAGCACCTTGGCTTCCTGTTCGAAGCGTTGTCGGGCTTCGCTGCCCTCCAGAAAACGCGCCAGCCGCGCCGGGCCGTCGAGCCGTTCGCCGGGACGTTCCAGGCGTTCGAGGTAGTCGAGCAGGGCGATGGCGTCTTCCAGGCCGGGGGTGTCGTAGAGATCGAGCAAGGGCTCGCCGTCCACCGACAACCGTGCGCCCTCGACATGCCGCGTGGTGCTGGGGCGATGGGACACCTCACCGAAGCCGACGTCGCGGGTCAGGGTGCGCAACAACGAGGTTTTGCCGACGTTGGTGTGGCCGACGATGGCGAGTTTCAGGGGGTTAGTCATGACCCGTCTCCAGCCAGTTCATCGGTGCACAATCGGCAAACGGCAACTCATGCTGTTGAAGCGCCACGTGCCAGTCGCCCAGACGTTCTGCGTCCAGCGCTTCACCGGGGGGCGCCTGCAACAACCACACACGGGTGGCGCTGGCGCTGCGGGCCAGTTCGGCAATCAAGGCCAGGCTGCCGCGATCCGGCGAGCGCCGTGGATCGCACGCAATGGCCAGGCGCGCGGGGGGAAAGCGGCTCAGTTGTTCGAGGAGTTTGTGCCGTGATTCGCGGCTGTCGAGAATGCCCGCGTTGCTGACGTTGTTCGGTAATTGCGGTGGCCACGGGCGGTCGTCGTCCAGCTCGATGGCGACCAACAGCGCGCCGTCGCTTTGCTGCTCGGTAACACCGCTTTCCACGCGATGCAGTTGCTCAGGCGCCGCATCGCTGATGCCGAGACGTTCGCTGGTGGGCATCAAGCGTTCGCGCAGTTGCGCGTAGCCGGGCAGGTTCAAGTCCAGACGCAGTGCTGTTTGCCCGGTCTTCCAGCGCCACAGGCAAAACAGCGCGAGCAGCAGGCGCGGGAATACGCCGTAGACCAGCAGCACCCCCACCAGCCATGCGGCCCAGGCCTGACGGGCACTTTCGATGTTCAGGGCGGCGTCACCACTGGCGCGGATCATCTCCTCGGTCGGCACGCTGAAACCGAGCAGGGTCGGAAGCGCACCCAGCGCTTGAGTGACGGCGATAAAGGTGTCGGCACTGAGGATCGTGGTTTCCCAGACGAAGCCGTAGCGTCGGGTCGCCATCAACGTCAGCAGGATCACCAAGGCGCTGAGCATCGCCAGCAACCACAGGCTGTTGACCAGCACGCCGATGGTCCAGCGATTGAGTTTCTGCCGTTGCAGCAACAGCAGCAGGGCCGGCGCCAGTTGCGCGGCCTTGGCATCCCGGGCGAGTTTTTCACTTAGCCACAGCCACAGTCGCCCGAGGCTGGCGCCGTGTTCGCCGGCAAACACCAGGCCCAGGGCCCAGCTCAGCAGCAGGATCAGATTGAGCCCGAGCAGGCTGCCCAAGGCCCAGAACACATTCACCGGGTGCAGGCCGTCGCCCATTGCAGCAAAGGCCAGGCCGGCGCCGCTGACCACCGCCAGCACCGCCATGACGATCAGCGCCAGGCGTGCGCCTTGCAGCCAGTGCTTGAGGGCATCGGCCAGGCCATCGCGCTCGGCCAGCCACAGGGCCCGGCGTTGAATGCGCGACGGCAAATCGCCGCCGGCGCTGCGGGCCAGTCGGTTGGCTTCGAGATCCTCCAGAGGGCCTGCGTGTTCTTCGCGCAGGCGGATGGTTTCTGTCAGCCAGAGGTTATTCAGTTCAGTCACGCGGCATCCCGTCGCTTAAATGAGCTGTGAGCATAACCGTTGTGGCGCTTATCGGCGAAAGCGAGGCTCTGGTATCCTCGCCGGCATGACTAAATCACTCCCCCTCAGCCTGATCGCAGCCCTCGGTGAAAACCGTGTGATCGGCGTCGACAACAGCATGCCCTGGCACCTGCCGGGGGACTTCAAATATTTCAAGGCCACCACGCTCGGCAAGCCGATCATCATGGGGCGAAAGACCTGGGATTCCCTCGGTCGTCCGTTGCCCGGCCGCTTGAACATCGTGGTCAGCCGTCAGGCGGATCTGGTGCTGGAAGGCGCGGAGGTTTATCCGTCGCTGGAAGCCGCCGTCGTTCGCGCCGAAGCATGGGCGAAGGAACAGGGCGTCGATGAGCTGATGCTGATTGGTGGTGCGCAGTTGTATGCGCAAGGGCTGGCGCAGGCCGATCGGTTATACCTGACCCGCGTGGCGCTGAGCCCGGAAGGGGATGCGTGGTTTCCGGAGTTTGATTTGGACCAGTGGAGGCTGGTGTCGAATGTGCCGAACCCGGCCGAAGGCGACAAGCCGGCTTACAACTTCGAAGTTTGGGAAAAGGCTTAAAAGCATCGCCAGCAGGCTGGCTCCCACAGTGGGTTAGAGGTGAAACACAGATTGTGTGAACACCCAAAATCCCTGTGGGAGCCAGCCTGCTGGCGATGAGGCCAGATCAGACGCTAAAGAATTTAAGCGTGAGCCAACGTCGAATGCTCATCCGCATCCAGCAGTTCCTTATCAGTCTGCTGCATTACCTGACTGGTAATCGCCCCCGCCGTCATCGACCCACTGACGTTCAACGCCGTACGCCCCATATCAATCAACGGCTCGACCGAAATCAGCAGCGCCACCAGTGACACCGGCAAGCCCATCGCCGGCAGCACGATCAACGCGGCAAAGGTCGCGCCGCCACCGACACCAGCCACACCGGCCGAACTCAGCGTGACAATCGCCACCAGTGTCGCGATCCACAGCGGGTCCAGCGGGTTGATGCCCACGGTCGGCGCCACCATCACTGCCAGCATCGCCGGGTACAGGCCGGCGCAACCGTTCTGGCCAATGGTTGCGCCAAACGACGCAGCTAAACTGGCGATGGACTGCGGAATGCCCAGGCGACTGGTCTGCGCCTCGATGCTCAACGGAATCGTCGCAGCGCTGGAGCGGCTGGTGAAGGCAAACGTCAGCACCGGCCAGATCTTGCGGAAGAAGCGCAGCGGATTGATCCCGGCGGCCGACACCAGCAAGCCATGCACCACAAACATCAGGCCCAGGCCCATGTAGGACACCACCACGAAACTGCCGAGCTTGATGATGTCTTGCAGGTTGGAACCGGCGACCACTTTGGTCATCAGCGCCAATACGCCGTACGGGGTCAGCTTCATCACCAGGCGCACCAGGCGCATCACCCAGGCTTGCAGGGTGTCGATGGCGTTGATCACTTTCTGACCTTTTTCGACATCATCCTTGAGCAATTGCAGCGCCGCGACACCCAGGAACGCCGCGAAAATCACCACGCTGATGATCGACGTCGGCTTGGCCCGCGCCAGATCGGCGAACGGGTTTTGCGGAATGAACGACAGCAACAGCTGCGGCACATTCAAGTCCGCAACCTTGCCGGCGTAGTCGGACTGGATGGTTTGCAGGCGCGCCATTTCCTGGGTGCCAGCCACCAGGCCTTCGGCGGTCAGGCCGAACAGGTTGGTCAGGCTAATGCCGATCAGCGCCGCGATGGCCGTGGTGAGCAGCAGCGTGCCGATGGTCAGGAAGCTGATCTTGCCCAGCGACGAGGCATTGTGCAGGCGGGCCACGGCGCTGAGGATCGAGGCGAACACCAGCGGGATCACGATCATTTGCAGCAGTTGCACATAACCGTTGCCTACCAGATCGAACCAGCCGATCGAGGCTTTGAGTACCGGGTTGCCGGCACCGTAGACAGTGTGCAGCGCCACACCGAACGCCACGCCCAGCACCAGTGCGAGCAGGACTTTTTTCGCCAGGCTCCAAGTGGTGTGGCGGGTTTGCGCCAGACCGAAGAGCAGGGCGAGGAACACCAGCAGATTGAGAATCAGCGGCAGATTCATGAGAGCTCCGAGTGAGACTTGTGCCAGCTACCATCCGGGGTAGCTGCGGACCGGTAAGCCTAACAGCTTGAAAACTAATGAATTAATATCAAAAACGCATGGTTTCCGTCGCTTTTGGAATAAGCGGATGTCGCTGTCAGAAATGCAGCTGGCGCGAAAGGGACGTGCGCGGTCGCTGACAGGCGGGGACTGTCACACTTATTTGTTAGCGTCGATCTCTTTCATATTCAGGGAGAAAGCCAATGAAGTTCGCACCGAAATTGCTGGCTGCAGCACTTTGCCTCGGCCTCGCCGGCCAGGTTCTCGCAACGGATCTGAAACACTGGCCCGCCGATCAGGCCAAGGCGCTGGACGCGATGATCGCCGCCAACGCCAACAAGGGTAACTACGCGGTGTTCGACATGGACAACACCAGTTACCGCTACGACCTCGAAGAGTCGTTGCTGCCGTTCATGGAGAACAAGGGCCTGATCACCCGCGACAAGCTCGATCCCTCCCTGAAACTGATGCCGTTCAAGGACACCGCCGACCACAAGGAAAGCCTGTTCAGCTACTACTACCGCCTCTGCGAAGTCGACGACATGGTTTGCTATCCATGGGTCGCCCAAGTGTTCTCCGGCTTTACGCTCAAGGAACTCAAGGGCTACGTCGACGAGATGATGGCGTCGGGCAAACCGGTGCCGGCCACTTATTACGAAGGCGACGTGGTCAAGAAACTCGACGTCAACCCGCCGAAGATCTTCACCGGCCAGCAAGAGCTGTACAACAAACTGATGGAGAATGGCATCGAGGTCTACGTGATGACCGCCGCCTCCGAAGAGCTGGTGCGCATGGTCGCGGCCGATCCGAAGTATGGCTACAACGTCAAACCGCAGAACGTGATCGGCGTGTCGCTGCTGCTCAAGGATCCGAAGACTGGCGAACTGACCACCGCGCGCAAGCAGGTCACCGCCGGCAAATATGACGAGAAGGCCAACCTCGGCCTCGAACTGACCCCATACCTGTGGACCCCGGCAACCTGGATGGCCGGCAAACAGGCGGCGATCCTGACCTACATCGATGAATGGAAAAAACCGGTGCTGGTCGGCGGCGATACCCCGAGCAGCGATGGTTACATGCTGTTTCACAGCGTTGACGTGGCCAAGGGCGGCATCCATCTGTGGGTCAACCGCAAGGACAAGTACATGACCCAGATCAACGGCATGATGGCCAAGAACGCCGCGGCCCAGGCCAAGGAAGGGTTGACGGTGACGGCTGACAAGAACTGGGTGATCGTCAAGCCTGAAGACATCCAGTAAGACCGGATTACTACTGTAGGAGCGAGCTTGCTCGCGATGGTCGTTAACGATGACGCGTGCTTTCTGATTTAGCGCGGTGTCTTTGCGTTCATCGCGAGCAAGCGCGCTCCTACAGAAAGCTTCGTAAATAAAAATGCCCCGCACTTTGGCGGGGCATTTTTTGTTCGACGGTTAAGCCTTACAGCCCGTCAAGCATCGCCTTGTTACGCACCGCACCCTTGTCGGCACTGGTGGCCAGCAGGGCGTAGGCTTTCAGCGCGGTGGTCACTTTGCGTGGACGCACTTCCACCGGTTTCCAGCCTTTCTTGTCCTGCTCGACCCGGCGTGCAGCCAGTTCTTCGTCGCTGACCAACAGGTTGATCGAGCGGTTCGGAATGTCGATCAGCACTTTGTCGCCGTCCTGCACCAGTCCGATCGCGCCGCCGGCAGCCGCTTCAGGCGAAGCGTGGCCGATGGACAGGCCCGAGGTGCCGCCGGAGAAACGGCCGTCGGTGAGCAGGGCGCAGGCTTTGCCCAGGCCTTTGGATTTCAGGTACGAAGTCGGGTAGAGCATTTCCTGCATGCCCGGGCCGCCTTTCGGGCCTTCGTAGCGAATGATGACGATGTCGCCTTCCTTCACTTCGTCAGCAAGGATGCCGCGCACGGCGCTGTCCTGGCTTTCGAAGATCTTCGCGTTGCCTTCGAACACGTGGATCGACTCGTCGACACCGGCGGTTTTCACCACGCAGCCGTCCAGGGCGATGTTGCCGTAGAGCACGGCCAGGCCGCCTTCTTGCGAGTACGCATGCTCGACACTGCGGATGCAGCCGTTTTCACGGTCGTCGTCCAGGGTTTCCCAACGGGTCGACTGGCTGAACGCGGTTTGCGTCGGGATACCCGCCGGACCGGCCTTGAAGAAGTGGTGCACGGCCTCGTCGGTGGTCTGGGTGATGTCCCACTTGGCGATGGCTTCTTCCATGCTGCGGCTGTGCACGGTCGGCAGCTGGGTGTGCAGCAAGCCGCCACGGGCCAGCGAACCGAGGATGCTGAAGATCCCGCCGGCACGGTGCACGTCTTCCATGTGGTACTTCTGGATGTTCGGCGCGACCTTGCACAGTTGCGGCACGTGACGGGACAGGCGGTCGATGTCGCGCAGGTCGAAATCGATCTCGGCTTCCTGGGCAGCGGCCAGCAAGTGCAGGATGGTGTTGGTGGAACCGCCCATGGCGATGTCCAGGGTCATGGCGTTTTCGAACGCCTGGAAGTTCGCGATGTTACGTGGCAATACCGACTCGTCGTTTTCAAAGTAGTAACGCTTGCACAGCTCGACGATGGTGCGGCCGGCCTGCAGGAACAGCTGTTCGCGGTCACTGTGGGTGGCCAGGGTCGAACCGTTGCCCGGCAATGCCAGACCCAGGGCTTCGACCAGGCAGTTCATCGAGTTGGCGGTGAACATGCCGGAGCACGAACCGCAGGTCGGGCAGGCGCTGCGCTCGTACTCAGCGACTTTCTCGTCAGAAGCGCTGGAGTCGGCGGCGATCACCATGGCGTCGACCAGGTCGAGGCCGTGGGAAGCGAGTTTGGTCTTGCCGGCTTCCATCGGGCCGCCGGAGACGAAGATCACCGGGATGTTCAGGCGCAGGGCCGCCATCAGCATCCCGGGGGTGATCTTGTCGCAGTTGGAGATGCAGACGATGGCGTCGGCGCAGTGGGCGTTGACCATGTACTCGACGGAGTCGGCGATGATCTCGCGGCTCGGCAGCGAATAGAGCATACCGTCGTGGCCCATGGCGATGCCGTCATCGACAGCGATGGTGTTGAATTCCTTCGCCACGCCGCCGGCGCGTTCGATCTCGCGGGCGACCAGTTGGCCCAGGTCCTTGAGGTGGACGTGGCCCGGTACGAACTGGGTGAACGAGTTGGCAATGGCGATGATCGGCTTCTTGAAGTCGTCATCTTTCATCCCCGTGGCGCGCCACAGTGCGCGGGCACCGGCCATGTTGCGGCCGTGGGTGGATGTTTTCGAGCGGTAATCAGGCATGAAGCACTCCGGGCGGCTAATCAGGTATCAAAAGGGAAGTGAGCTTCTATTGACGTCTGGAACACCCAGAAATGGCCGCGTGTCCGGAAGTTGCCGATAACTTTGCGGGATCGCCGCGCGCTTCAGCTTGAGCTCATAAACCCGCCGGGGATGACTGGCGATGAATGTTCGCGATTCTACACGGCTGGCGGCTGGAGGGAATGGCTGCAAGCGTGAAGGCAGCATTCACAAGACGTGCGGGCGCAATCCTTGTAGGAGCGAGCTAGCTCGCGATGAACCAGAGAACGCCGCGGGGTGTCAGGCCGCCAGCGTTATCGTTGACGACCATCGCGAGCAAGCTCGCTCCTACAGTTGGCTGCGTTTCAGAGCCAGATGGCGTCCCATAACGGATATTCGCCGATATGGTCGACTAGCCCTGCTCGCAATGGGTTGGCAACGATGTATCGGGCCATCGCTTTCAGATCGTCCTCGCGACGCAACGCCCGGTCAAAATAACCTTTTTGCCATAGCGTCTCGTGACAACCTCTCGCCTTGTTGATAGCGCGGGCGCTTCGAGATTTTGTGGCTTGCATCAGTTTCGGTAAATCACCGCTATGCAACTCGACCAGCCAGTGAAAATGATCCGGCATGACCACCCAGGCAATAGAGGAGGCTTGGCCGTCCTCTATTGCCTTCCTGAATTCGCTTACCACCATACGACCCATATGCCACTCCTTGAAGATGGGTTGTCGCTGGTGGGTGACAGCAGTGAGCAAATAAACCCGGCCGGTTTCCGAGTAGCGACCGGTGCGTAAATGATGGGCATGCGGGGTGTTGGACATTCCGTTGTCCTCTTCTATGGCTGGAAGAGACAACGTTAGGTGCAGAGGGATAGAACGTACTGGCGACAATGGTTCTGAATGTATCGCTGCCCCCTGTAGGAGCGAGCCTGCTCGCGAAAAACGTCAACGATAACGCGGGTGCGTTTGGTTATCCGCGGTGTCTATTCGGTCTTCGCGAGCAAGCTCGCTCCTACAGTCAGTATCCGATCCGAGCATTTGTTAGTAAGCCCCAGAAGCTGAAAGCGATGAAGCTGACAGCAATGGTCATCAGCAAATTTTCCCCGGTTTGTGCGAGGGCGGCGCTACTGACGGCGGCGGTAATGAACATGATGCTGTTGCCTGCGGATGCTGCCGTCCCTGCGCTGTCTGAGAACAGCAACATGGCTGCGGAAATGGCGGCAGGCCGTACCAGGGTGACCGCCAGAGCGCTGATCGCCATCGGTATGAGCAGGGTGATGGTTGTCATCGCCTCATTAAGGATGATTAACATCAACAACAGGCCGGCGGCACCCAGTAGTCCGAGGCCGATGTTGATTTGCACAGAGAGGGAGATATGTTTCTGCACGGCGGTAGCAACGACTCCACCCAGGAAATAGGCGACCCCATACACCACGAGTACCCACGCGTACTGGTACTCGGACAGTTTCAACTCATCCATGAAAATCAGCGGTGTCACGCTGATCAACGCGAAATAACAAGCGAACACTAACGCGGCTATCCACCAATAGCGGATGAAGTCTTGATTCCCAGCGATGGATTTCAGCGTACGGACGACTGAAACGGATGTTTTTTCTGGGAGGGCTGCCTTGGAAGGCAGTATCAGTTGGGCATGGATCAGCATGCCGAGCGCCATGAGCGCAAAACCATAAAAACTACCCTGCCAATCGAAAGTGGTTTGTAGCCAAGAGCCTAACAGCGGTGCCAGTGCAACAAAGGAACCGCTCAGCGTCATGTAATAAATGCGCCCCCGGGCCCTGTCCTGTTCATCGAACAAATCCTCCACCAGTGCATGACCCAGCACAAAAAAACCACACCCGATGGCTTGGACTGCACGAAACGCCAGGAAGCTTGGGAAGTCCGTCGCCAGCGCGCAGCCTATCGAGCCGAGGGTAGAAACAAAGATGCACCCAAGAAGAACTTCCTTGCGCCCCCACTTATCTGAAAGCGGGCCGGTTATTAATTGAGAAAGCGCAAAAACCAGCGTGAACAGGCTGATGGAAAGGGCGATGTCAGCGGTTGAGCTGTCGAACTTCGAGGCCAAGGCAGGAAAAGAAGGCAGTAGGATGTTCAGCGGGAAAAAACTGATTAGCGAGATATTGGTAATCAGGATAAAGCGGGAGATTCGTTGGCGTTTCAGGTCGCCACTTAGAGCTGGGTAAGAGGACTCAGACATTGTTTTTGTTTTCCGGAGTGATCAAGTGTTCATGCTTGAAACCAGAAACCGATACTAGTCTGGGGCGCGGGGAGTTCAATCAAAAGCGCTGTAGGAGGCTTCCTGTTTTGATGCCGGAAACCTCTGTAGGAGCAGCCGGTCGACGCTCGATTGCTCGCGATGAATTCGAGAACACCGCTGGGTGTCAGGCCCCCAGCGTTATCATTGACGACCATCGCGAGCGAGCTCGCTCCTACAGTGGTTTGCGTTTTAGCTGTTAGGCAACAACCGGCAAGTAATGCTCTTGATGTACCGAGTCTCGGCAATCGCCGGATGCACCGGGTGATCCGGACCCTGACCGCCACGCTCAAGCATCTGGATGTTGCGGTCCAGGTGGCGGGCGCTGGTCAGCAGGATGTTCTGCAGGTCGTCTTCCGGCAGGTGCATCGAGCAGGAGGCGCTGACCAGGATGCCATCCTTGGTGAGCAGGCGCATGGCTTGCTCGTTCAGGCGGCGGTAGGCGCCTTCGCCGTTCTTCATGTCTTTCTTGCGTTTGATGAACGCCGGCGGGTCGGCCACGATCACGTCGAAACGCTCTTCGCTGGCTTTCAGTTCTTTGAGGGCTTCGAACACGTCGCCTTCGATGCAGGTCATTTTCTCGGCAAAGCCGTTCAGCGCGGCGTTGCGCTCGACGCCGTCGAGGGCGAAGGCCGATGCGTCGACGCAGAACACTTCACTGGCGCCGAACGCGGCAGCCTGCACGCCCCAGCCGCCGATGTAGCTGTAGAGGTCGAGCACGCGTTTGCCTTTGGCATAGGGTGCCAGGCGTGCGCGGTTCATGCGGTGGTCGTAGAACCAGCCGGTTTTCTGACCCTGGATGACCGGTGCTTCGAATTTCACGCCGTTCTCTTCGAGGGCAACCCACTCCGGCACCAGGCCGAATACGGTTTCGACGTAGCGGGTGAGGCCTTCGGCGTCACGGGCGGCGGAGTCGTTCTTGAACAGGATACCGCTTGGCTTGAGTACTTGGGTCAGCGCTGCAATCACGTCGTCTTTATGGGCTTCCATGGTGGCCGAAGCGATCTGCACCACCAGGATGTCGCCGAAACGGTCGACCACCAGGCCTGGCAGCAGGTCGGAGTCGCCGTAGACCAGGCGATAGAACGGCTTGTCGAACAGGCGATCGCGCAGGGACAGGGCCACGTTCAGGCGATGCACCAGCAGCGATTTGTCCAGCGGCAACTTGATGTCGCGCGACAGCAGTCGGGCGCAGATCAGGTTGTTCGGGCTCATGGCAACGATACCCAGCGGCTTGCCGCCGGCGGCTTCGAGGATCGCCTGGTCGCCGGCCTTGAAACCGTGCAAAGGTGTAGCGGCTACATCGATTTCGTTGCTGTAGACCCACAAGTGACCGTTGCGCAGACGACGGTCGGCGTTGGCTTTGAGGCGCAGGCTAGGCAGGGACATGTCGTCGCTCCGGAAAAAAGAGCGGGAGTATAGCGTGTTGAGACCCCGGATTGGCCTGCAAGTGGACATGTGGCGAGGGTTGTCTTGCGATTTGGTATGTCGGATCCAACTTCATAAAGGTTAGAATCATCGTCTGACCCAGAGTGTGCACAAATGTCCCAAGAGCTGACTTGCGAACAGATCCAACAAGCCCTGCAGGGCATCAGCGTACCGGCCCAGCCGCAAATCATGGTGGATTTGCAGATGGAGCAGTACATGCCCGACCCGGATCTGGAAGTCATTGCCAGGCTGATCTCCCAGGACCCGGGCCTTTCCGGTTCCCTGCTGAAGATCGTCAATTCGCCGTATTACGGGCTGAGCAACAAGATTGCTTCGATCCAGCGCGCGGTAAATCTGCTGGGCAGCCGCTCGGTCATCAACCTGATCAATGCGCAGTCGATCAAGGGCGAGATGAATGACGACACCATCGTCACCCTGAACCGTTTCTGGGACACCGCCCAGGACGTGGCCATGACCTGCCTGACCCTGGCCAAGCGCATCGGCGTTGAAAATGGCGACGAAGCCTATGCCCTGGGCCTGTTCCACGACTGCGGCGTGCCCCTGATGCTCCAGCGTTTCCCCGACTACATGGGCGTTCTGGAGCAGGCCTATGCCAACGCCAGTGCCGAGTGCCGGGTGGTGGATACGGAGAACCAGGTGTTCAATACCAATCACTCGGTGGTCGGGTATTACACGGCCAAATCCTGGCGTCTGCCGGAGCACGTGAGCGCGGCGATTGCCAATCACCACAATGCCCTGGCGATCTTCAGCGATGAATCTTCGCGCAATAGTTCGTTGAAGAACCTGTTGGCGATCCTGAAAATGGCCGAGCACATTTGCGCGTCGCACCGGGTGCTGGGCAACCAGACCGAAGATCACGAGTGGAACAGCATCGCGCCACTGGTGCTCGATTATGTCGGCCTCTCGGACTACGACTTCGAGACCCTCAAGCAGACGATTCGCGACCTCGGCACTCATCGCTGAGTGTCGGAACCTTCCAGGCCATGCGCCTGAGCCGAGAGCACCATGCCTGAATTGCCAGAAGTCGAAACCACCCGTCGCGGCATCGCGCCGTACCTGGAAGGCCAGCGTGTGAGCCGGGTGATCGTGCGTGACCGGCGCTTGCGCTGGCCGATTCCCGAAGACCTCGATGTGCGCTTGTCCGGGCAGCGCATCGTATTGGTGGAGCGGCGCGCCAAATACCTGCTGATCAATGCTGAAGTCGGCACCTTGATCAGTCATTTGGGCATGTCAGGCAATTTGCGTCTGGTGGAGGCCGGGCTGCCGGCGGCCAAGCATGAACATGTGGACATCGAGCTGGAGTCGGGCCTGGCCCTGCGTTACACCGATCCGCGGCGCTTCGGCGCAATGCTCTGGAGTCTCGATCCGCTCAATCATGAATTGTTGATCCGCCTGGGACCTGAGCCGCTGACCGACCTGTTCGACGGCGAACGCCTGTTCCAACAGTCCCGTGGACGTTCGATGGCGGTCAAGCCGTTCATCATGGATAACGCGGTGGTGGTGGGTGTGGGCAATATCTACGCGACCGAAGCGCTGTTCGCGGCCGGGATCGATCCGCGTCGCGAGGCCAAGAGCATTTCCCGGGCGCGTTACTTGAAACTGGCCATTGAGATCAAACGCATCCTCGCGGCTGCCATCGAGCGCGGCGGTACCACGTTGCGGGACTTTATCGGTGGTGACGGTCAGCCTGGTTATTTCCAGCAGGAACTGTTCGTGTACGGCCGTGGCGGTGAGCACTGCAAGGTCTGTGGCACGGGCCTGCGGGAAGTGAAGCTCGGGCAGCGCGCCAGCGTTTTTTGCCCGCGTTGTCAGAGCTGAAAGTCAGTTGGATCTTCAGTGAGGCTGATGACGCCATCGCGAGCAAGCTCGCTCCCACAGGGGATTTGTGAGCGACGCAGATCCAGTGTGGGAGCGAGCTTGCTCCGAGCGGCGTTCCGACGATGAGGCCCGAAAGAACACTACAACATTCAAGCCTTACCGGTAATTTTCCGGTACTTCTCCATCAACTGTTCTTCAGTCTCCGGATGAGCTTCGTCCAGTGGAATGCAATCCACCGGGCAGACCTGCTGGCACTGCGGTTCGTCGTAGTGGCCGACACACTGGGTGCACAGGTTCGGGTCGATCACGTAGATCTCTTCGCCTTGGGAAATGGCGGCGTTCGGGCACTCGGGTTCGCAGACGTCGCAGTTGATGCAATCGTCGGTGATGATCAGGGACATGCTAACTCCAGCCGGGGCGGCAAGCCCGGGCGCAATAAACCAATGCACACAATTGTGCCGCATTGGCGCCTGCGATGCACGCAGGTGCGACGTACTGTAGGAGCCAGCCGGCTGGCGATGAACCCGAGAACGCCGCGGGGTGTCAGGTTTCCCGCGCTATCGTTGACGTCCATCGCGAGCAGGCTCGCTCCTGCATATTACTTCTTGAAACGTTCGGTCAGTGCGTCCGCCACCACAGGGTGCACGAACTTGGTGATATCGCCGCCCAAGGCTGCGATTTCACGGACCAGCGTCGAGGAAATGAACGAGTAGCGTTCGGACGGGGTAAGGAACAGGCTTTCCACATCCGGTGCCAGTTGGCGGTTCATGTTGGCCAGCTGGAACTCGTATTCGAAGTCCGATACTGCGCGCAATCCACGCAGGAACACGTTGGCGTTCTTCTCTTTGGCGAAGTGCGCCAGCAGCGTCGAGAAGCCGACGACTTCAACGTTCGGCAGATGTTTAGTGACCTCGCGCGCCAGTTCTACCCGTTGTTCCAGAGGAAACAGCGGGTTTTTCTTGGGGCTAGCGGCAACGGCGATGATCACGTGATCGAACAGGCGCGAGGCGCGTTCGACCAGATCGCCATGGCCCTTGGTAATAGGGTCGAAGGTACCTGGGTACAACACTCGGTTCATCGCGTCGTCCTGGCGGGAATCCGTTGGGGAGTCGGATGGTATCGCAGCCTTCCCGGTCGGCCAAGTCGCCTGTTGGGTAAGAAAGCACTATAGACGATGGGAATTATCGTCATTTTCACGGGTTTTTTAAACGTTCGGCCAGGGAAGTCGCCAGTTGCGCCGTCAGTCCGTAGACCGACAGCTGCGGATTGGCGCCAATGCTGGTGGGGAACAGCGAGCCGTCGTGAATCGACAGATTACCCAGTTGATGATGCCGGCCGAGACTGTCGGTCACCGCGATTGTCGGGTCCTCACCCATGGCGCAACCGCCCATCACATGGGCGCTGCCCAGGCGTGTGCGATACAACTCCAGGCTCAGGCCGTCGATCAGGGTGCGCGCTTCGGCGAGGGTCTTCACGTAGCGGGCGTCGGCGTGCATCGGCATCACGGCCTTGGCGCCACCGGCAAACTGGATCTCGGCCATGGTATGGAACGCCCGGCGCAATCCATCCCAGGCGTAGGGTGATAGCTGGTAATCCAGCACCGGCGTGTCATCGCTGCGCAATTCGACGCTGCCACCGGGGCTGTCAGGGTGAAAACCGTCCCGCAGCAACGCCAGCATGGCGTGGGTATGGGCCAGATTGGCCATGTGCTGCGAATTTTCCTGGCCGAAACCACCGAGCAGTGTCGTGGCCAGCGCCGGGTGCAGGGGCGGGACTTCCAGTTTGTAGGACATCTTGCCCGTGGTGCCGTCCTGCCATTGGAAATGGTCGGAATAGATCGACTGCGGCGCGCCGTAGAAGGGGTTGACCACTTCATCGAACAGCGCGGCGGACATGTTCACCGGGTGCAGGAACGTGCGTTTGCCCAGGCGCTCGTGCGGGTCGGGTGCCCCGGAACGCATCAGCAAGGCAGGGCTGTTGATGCCGCCACCGGCCAGCACGAAATGCCGCGCCTTGATCGTGATGGTGCGCCCGGTCGGTGCGACGCAGCGTTCATCCATCGCCGAACATTGCAGGCCGGTGACCTTGTCGCCGCTGATGTTAAGTTTTTCGGCGCGGGCCAGGTAAAGCAACTCGCCGCCTTTTTCCAGGGTCGCTGGAATGGTGGTGACCATCATCGATTGCTTGGCGTTGGTCGGGCAGCCCATGCCGCAGTATCCGAGGTTCCAGCAGCCGCGAACGTTGCGCGGGATGACGTGCCACGAGTAGTTCAGTGCTTCGCAGCCCTTGCGGATCACATCATTGTTGGCGTTGGGTGGCACCATCCACGGCGCGACGCCCAGGCGTTGCTCCATTTTCTCGAACCATGGCGCCATTTCCGCCGGGCTGTGGCCCTTGACGTTGTGCTCCTTGGCCCAGTGTTCCAGGGTCGGCTCCGGCGTACGGAAACTGGAGGTCCAGTTGATCAGCGTGGTGCCGCCCACCGCCCGGCCCTGGAGGATGGTGATCGCGCCGTCTTTGCTCATGCGGCCGATGCCTTCCTGATACAGACTGGCGTAGGCCTGGTCCTCGAGCAGCTTGAAGTCGCTGCTGGTCTTGAGCGGGCCTTCCTCGATCAGCAGCACCTTGTAGCCGGCTGCGCTAAGGATTTCGGCGGTAGTGCCGCCGCCGGCACCGCTGCCGATGATCGCCACGTCCGCTTCGAGTGTCAGGTCCTGGGTCAGTTGCGAGCCGTTGTAGGTTTTCCAGCCTCGGGCCATGCCTTCGCGGAACGGATCGGGTACGGGCATCTTCGGGTTCTCTTTTTATTGTTGGGGTGGGCGGTGAAGCGGCTGGCCCCATCGCGAGCAAGCTCGCTCCCACACTGGTTCTGCATCGTTCACAAATCCCCTGTGGGAGCGAGCCTGCTCGCGATAGGGGGGGACTCGGTTTCAGACTGTAGGCGGCCCGGGATACCCGCAATGCGCCCACGATTCCTTGCGCCCGTACCAGGCCATCATGACCAGTTGCAGCAAGGAGCTGTGGCCCATGCGCAACAGGCTCAACGAGCTGTTTTCCCAACGATCGAGAAAGGCTCGGATGTCGTTGGCGCTGGCGTTTTCCCAGCTGCCCCAGATCCCGGTCAACGGTCCGCGGGTCACGGCCATGCCCAGCACATCGAACAGTTGTTGGGTCAGCTTGAGCATTTCCGGCGACAGGTGGGCGAGGCTGTAGTCCAGGCTTTTCAGTGTGCCCTCGACAGCCTCGGGCATCCGTTCGGCGGTCACGGCACCCTCGAGCATGACCGGAATCAATGCCCGCAAGAACAGCAGGTCGCCGCTGCGTAACGTGACGAAACCATTGGCCGGCGCGCTCGACGAACAACCGCTGAGGCTGGCTCCGAGTCCGGCGGTGGCGAGGAAAGCCGTGGCGCCGAGGCTGAATTTAAGCAGCCCGCGCCGTGACAGCGCGGGTGTATCGGACAGGCTGGGGTTCATTATTGTTATTACCCGACGGTGAAGATCGTTAGCGGATGAACAGCTTCTGGATCAGCTTCTGAATCGATTTTCCATACGGCGGATAGATCAGTTTCGCCGCGTTGAACCGTTGTTTGATCAGCACCCCCTTGGCTTTGCTGAAGGTCAGGAACCCTTCATGGCCGTGGTAGTGGCCCATGCCCGAGGCACCGATGCCGCCGAACGGCATGTCGTCCTGGGCAACGTGCAGCAGGGTGTCGTTCAGGCACACGCCGCCGGAATGGGTTTCGTGCAGCACGCGCTGTTGTTCGCGCTTGTCGTAGCCGAAGTAATACAGCGCCAGTGGGCGAGGGCGCTGGTTGATGTAGGCAAATGCCTGGTCCAGATCCTTGTACGGCACGATCGGCAGCAGCGGACCGAAGATTTCGTCCTGCATCACCGTCATCTCGTCCGTGACGTTGAGCAGCAGGCTATGGCCCATGCGGCGGCCCTGGCCCTGTTCGAACAGCGGCATCAGCAGCGCACCCTTGCTGGTGGCGTCGCTGACGTAGCCGTTGAGACGTGCCAGTTGTCGCTCATTGATGATCGCGGTGTAGTCCGGGTTGTCAGCCAGCGTCGGATAAAACCCGCGGACGGCTGTGCGATAGGCTTCGACGAAACCTCCGACGCGATCCTCCGGCACCAGCACATAGTCCGGGGCCACGCAGGTCTGGCCGGCGTTCAGGGTCTTGCCGAAGGCGATGCGCTCGGCGGCGTCCTTGAGCGGCACGTCGCGGGAAACAATGGCCGGGGACTTGCCGCCAAGCTCCAGAGTCACCGGGGTCAGGTTTTCCGCGGCGGCGCGCATCACGTGTTTGCCGATGCTGGTGGCGCCGGTGAACAGCAGGTGATCGAACGGCAGGCGTGAAAACGCCACGCCCATGTCCGCCTCGCCCAGGACCACGCAAACCAGGTCTTCGGGGAAGATTCGCGCCAGCAGTCGCTTCATCAGCAGGCCGGTCGCGGGAGTCGACTCACTGAGCTTGAGCATCACCCGATTGCCCGCCGACAGCGCGCCGACCAACGGGCCGATGGCCAGGTACAGCGGGTAGTTCCACGGCACGATGACCCCGACCACGCCCAGTGGTTGATAAACCACTTTGGCCGAGGCGGGCTGGAAGGCTGCGCCCACTTTGCGTCGCGAGGCTCGCATCCAGCCCTTGAGGTGTTTGCTGGCGTAATGGATGCCGTGCAGGCTGGGCATCAGTTCGGCGAGCAGAGTTTCATCGGCGCTGCGATGACTGAAGTCCTGGCTGATCGCATCGATCAGGGCCTGGCGTTCATTGTTCAACAAATCCTTTAGCGCCTTGAGCCATTGCTGGCGCTGCGCAGCCGGTGGCATCGGGTTGGCGGCGTAGGCGGCACGCTGGGCGTCGAACAGGGCCTGAAGCTCTTCCAACGGCTGCTGTAGGTTCTGAAGGTAGGAAATTTCAGCAGTCATGGTCGGCTCCGGATTTATTGTAATGAAGCACTTTTTAGAGCCTATACTCTAAAAAGTCAAATGACATCCTGGAACAGCTTGGTTTTATCCGCTCGCGGATAGATCTAAGATGCCCGTCAACGCACTCTGAATTAAAGCTCAAGCCATGGCCCCACGGATCAAAACCAGCGAGCGCATCGTGCAGAACAGCCTGGAGCTGTTCAACCAGCAGGGCGAGCGCAGCATCAGCACCAACCACATTGCTGCCCATATGGAAATTTCCCCGGGCAACCTGTACTACCACTTCCCGAACAAGCAGGCGATCATCGCCGTGCTGTTCAGCGAGTACGAAAACCTGGTGGACAGCTTCCTGCGTCCGCCCCAGGGCCGTGCCGCCACGGTGGAAGACAAGCGCTTCTACCTCAAGGAGCTGTTGTCGGCGATGTGGCGCTACCGGTTTCTGCATCGTGATCTCGAACATTTGCTCGACAGCGATCCGGACCTGGCCGACCGCTATCGACGCTTCTCCCAGCGCTGCCTGATCCAGGGTTCGGCGATCTACGAAGGTTTCGTCGCCGCCGGCATCCTGAAGATGGACAAGGTGCAGATCGAATCCCTGACGCTCAATGCCTGGATCATCCTCACGTCCTGGGTGCGCTTTCTGTGCACCACGCGGGAGAATTCCAGCCACCTCAGCGAGCAAGCCATTAAACGTGGGGTGTATCAGGTGCTGGTGCTGGAAGCCGGGTTTGTCACGGATGAGGCCCGCGATGCGGTCAGTGCCTTGTTCGAAGAGTTTTACGTGCCCCTGGCCCAGGCATTGGAAGAAGTACAGTAGGATCAAGACCGACTTAAGCACAGGAGCCCGCTATGCCCATTGCGCAATTGATCAGCCCGCAAGCACTGGACCTGAAAAAGGACCAGCCGGGGCTGGTGATTCTGGATTGTCGTTTTGCCCTCGAAGACCCGGATTACGGTCAGCGCAGCTATGCCGAAGGGCATATCGCCGGTTCGAGCTATGCCGACCTCGAGCGTGACCTGAGTGGAGCCGTGGTCAAGGGCGTGACCGGGCGTCATCCGTTGCCCGAGCCGGCGCAACTGATCGAGCGCCTGCAAGCCTGGGGCATCAACGCCGATAGCGAAGTGGTTTTGTATGACGACGGTCCGGGGGCCTATGCGGCGCGGGCCTGGTGGTTGCTGGCGTGGTTGGGCAAACGCGACGGTGTTTTCATCCTCGATGGCGGTCTCAAGGCCTGGCACGCGGCCGGTTTGCCGCTGAGCCTGGATGCGCCGGCGATCGCCCGTGGCTCCTTCACCGGTAGTCCTGACATGGCGTTGCTGATCAGTGCCGAGCGGCTGCAAAAGCGCCTTGCGCGGCCGGAACTGACCCTGCTCGATGCTCGCGCATTGCCGCGTTTCAAGGGGGAAGTGGAACCGATCGATCCGATTGCCGGGCACATCCCTGGCGCCCAGTGTGCGGCGTTTACCGAGAACCTTGGCAGTGACGGGCGCTTCCTGCCGGCCGATCAGCTCAAGCAGCGTTTCTCCGCGAAACTGGGCGATCGTTCGCCGAATGATCTGGTGGCGTACTGCGGCTCCGGCGTGACGGCGTGCCACAACCTGTTTGCGTTGTGTCTTGCCGGTTATCCGTTGGGTTCATTGTATGCCGGGTCATGGAGCGAGTGGATCAACGAGCCTGCGCGGGGCATCACCACCGGCGAGTAAACACCACTAATACCTGTGGGATGGATGGTGTTTTTGAGATCTCGTTAAGCCTCAAGTCCCCGTTTTGCACTGCGATACGCCCCCGGTCCAACCCCATACACCTGCTTGAACTGCCGGCTCAGATGGCTCTGGTCGGCAAACCCCAGTTGCATCGCGACTTCCAGCGGCAGACAACCACTTTGCAGCAACGCCCGCGCCCGGGCGATACGCTGTTGCATCAGCCAGGTGTGCGGCGGCATGCCGGTGGCCCGGCGGAACACCCGGGCGAAATGGAATGGCGAGAGATTGACCGTCGCCGCCAGTGCCTCCAGTGAAGGTGGTGCTGCCAGTTGCACGAGCAGCAACTCCTTGGCCAGGCTCACGGCCCGGTGTTCCTTGCCGGGTTTACCGGCATCGGGCACCGCCGCATGACGCTGCAACAGTGACAGCACCAGTTCGCGCCAGATCGTTTGTTGCTGCAAAGCGGTGGCGGGGCTTTCCAGTAAACGGTGAAGCTGGCAGAAACCGTTCACCAGATCCTGATCGCGATACAGCGTGGCACCGAAGGTCGGCAAGTGACAGGTTGGCAACTCGAGTTCGGCCAGCAGCGAAGTTATCTGCCCGCTGTCCGGATAAAACGCCCGATACAGCCAGCCATCCTCGGTGCCTTTGTGGCCGGTGTGCAATTCATCGGGGTTGATCAGCACCAGCGTGCCGCTGCCTGCCAGGTGTTCGGCGCCGCGATAGCGATAACGCTGGGCGCCCGCCATGATCATGCCGATCACATAGCCGTCATGCACATGGGGGGCAAAACGATGGTCGATGTAGCGGGCGGACAACAACTCGACCCCAGCCAGCGGCGGAGTTTGCCAGAAGTGGATCGACTCGCCTTGGTCAGCGTCCATGATTCAAGCGCACCCTATGGCGGCCAGCCACTCGGGGATGCGCCGTTCCAGGTAGTAACCCGGTTGCTTGAGCGAGCCATCGACGAAACCGACATGCCCGCCCTTGGCTTGCAGTTCGAATTGCGTGCAAGCGGACAGTTCATCGACGTGCGGCAGGCTGTGGGGAGACACGAAGGGGTCGTCGGCGGCCTGAATCATCAAGGTCGGCGTACGAATTTCGCCAAGGAAATAGCGGCTGGAGGCGCGGCGATAATAATCCTCGGCGTCGGCGAAACCGTGCAGTGGCGCGGTGACGCGTCCATCGAAGTCCCAGAACGTGCGCATGTTTTCCAGGGATCCGAGGGCCGCCAGGGCTGCCAGGCCGTCCTCGCGTCCGTCGTGCTGGAACTGTCGCTGTTTGTTCTTGATGTAGGCGACCATCTCGCGCATGAAATGCGCCTGGTAAACCTTGGAAAAGCCCTGGCCGATACGGTCGGCGCACTGGTCCAGGCGGAACGGTACCGACACCGCCACGGCGCCCGTCAAGTCGCTGTCGCTGCCGGTTTCGCCCAAATGCTTGAGCAGGACATTACCGCCAAGGGAGTAGCCCACCGCATACAGTGGCGCCAGAGGCCGTTTGGCCCGCAAGTGTCTGATGGTTTCGGCCAGGTCTTCGCTGGCGCCGGAATGGTAGCTGCGCGGCAACAGGTTGGGTTCGCCCGAACAGCCGCGCCAGTTCAGCGCGACGCTGGCCCAGCCACGGTCGCCCAGAGCTTTTTGCATGCCCGCCACGTAAGGCGAATTCGACGAACCGGTGAGCCCGTGCAGCACCAGCACCAACGGTGCATCGGCAATGTGCGGGCCGTGCCAGTCAAGGTCGAGAAAATCGCCGTCTTCAAGCCACAGGCGTTCGCGTTCACGGCCGATGTGCACGGTTTTACGCCACAGCGGCCCCCACAAGGTTTGCAAGTGCGGATTGCCGATGCCGAAGGCAGGGGTGAAGGACGGCGGTACGGCCAGTGCGGGGTGCGGTTGCACAGTCATTCTCGGTGGGAGTGTTCATGAGTCTGCCCGAAGACGCGGCGCGACAGTGCCACAACCGCGTCATCATGGTTGTCTAACTTGCCACAATCTCGCCAGGCACGCGACACATGGCATTGGTTGCGCTTTCGCCTGGAGCTGGCAGCGGTTGTTGATCGGTCTTCGGCCCCAGGATGACAGCGCGCCATTGGTCGGCGTGGTAATGCCGGTTGAGTGCTGTTTTGATTGATATCAGGTTCAGCTTCAAGGCTGCTTGCGTGGCAAAGTCGAGGTCCAGCGGCAGATTGTGAGCGCTGATGGCGTGCAACTGTCTCAGAATCTGCATATTGGTAGCGCTGTTCAAAGGCGCGCTACCGGCCAATCGCTGTTGGCTGTCCTCGAGTTCCTGTTGGGTAGGTCCTTGAGCGAGGAAGTCACTGAACATCGTCTTGATATGGGCCAGCACGGCATCGGCCTGCTCCGGTCGGGTCTGCAATTTAATAGTCAGCAACCCTTGTGCCTGAAGGGCTGAGAGGTCGGCGTCAACGTGATAGGTCAGACCTCGGCGTTCACGCAGTTCATGGGTCAGTCGGTTGGTGAAAATCCGCATGGCCATCTGTAGCCCGACGTAGTCCGGACTGTTTTGCAGGACGCTTGGCTGGGCAAGGCGCAGGTAAGCCTGGGTCGATGGTCGCTCAATGCGCAGCAGACCTGGAGCGGCTGGACTTGTCACTGGCTGGATCGCCGCAGTGGCCGGTCCCAGGGGCAAGGCCGCGGATATCTGCGCACCGATGCGTTGGGCTTCTTCCTCGGTGAGGTCGCCGACCAGTGTGATCTGGGCATTGCCCGCGGCATAAGCCTCGCGATGAAAGTCTTGCACCTGGGTGCGGGTGATGGCGGTCAGTCCGGCCCTGGTTCCGTAGAGGGACTGGGCATAACCGTGGTCGGGAAACAGCTGGCCGAGATTGGCTATTTGGGCTTGAGCTGCATGGGACTGCTCTTCATGGTCCAGAAAGTACTGCAGTTGGGATTTCACCGTAGGCAGGGACTCTTGCGGTAACAGCGGCTTGCCGAGTACCTGGGCAAACAGTTCCAGGGCTGGAGTGCGCCGTGATTCGTCACTCAGACTTCGCAGGGATATCCAGATCCGGTCCTGGCTGATGCCCATATCCATCCTTGCACCCAGATTATCGAAAGTCGCCTGTATGGCATTGACGTCTTTGCCAGCCACACCCTCATTCAAAAGGCTATAGGTGACAGCGGCCAGGCCGGGGTTATGCGGCGTGTGGGCGCTGCCGGCGGCAAAGCTCACAAGGGCATCGAACATCGGCAGGCCAGGGGTGCGGATGAACAGGATCTTCGTTCCGCTGAGCGTTTTGTAACCCTTGATCGACAGCGTGCGGTGGGTCGCCGGAGTCTGTGGTTCATTGAGCGATTGCAGCACTGGTTTCTGGGGCGCCGTGGTTGCAGTGGCAGGGGACTGTGCACTCGACAGCATGCCGACCAGGATCAATCCGTTGATGAGGCCTTTGAGCTTATCCATTGTTTTTCTCCGGCAGGATTTTCGCGGTACTCAGGCGCTCGCGCGTCAGGTAAGTCTTTGCGACCTGTTGAATATCCAGGGGTGTGACCGTGTTCAGCTCATCCGTATCCCGATCGGCCAGCCGCCAGTCGAGGCCGATGGTTTCCAGCAGACCCAAGGTGTCGGCCTGCCCTTCCAGATCATCCTGTGCATAAACCGTGTTAGCGATCACAAGGTTTTTCGCTCGCTCCAGTTCAGCCGGTTCCGGCGCCTTGCTCTTCAGTGATTCGATCACTTGCCACAGACGGACGAGGGCCTCGTCAGCGTCATTGAGCTTGTCCGGGTTGAGCTGTGTGGTGATGGTCAGCAACGAATCGCCGCGTTTGAAGGCGTCGTACTCTGAGTCGGCCTCGGTGAATATCGTGTCGCTCCGTTGCAGCTGCTGTTTGATCCGCGCGCTACTGGATCCGGCCAGTAACATATCGAGCAAGCGCAGGGCATGGGCGGTCCGACGATCCGGTGCCGTGGCCAGGCTGGGCGCGTTGAAGCTCATGATCAGGCGCGGGGATGCTATCGGTGCATGCAGGGCCAGTGACCGTTCACCGGCAGACGCCAGTTCGACGGGGGCAGGCGTCACAGGTGTCGCACGTTGCTCAAGGTGGCCGAAGTACTGCTGTGCCAGGGCCTTGATCCGCTCAGGTGCAACATCGCCAACGACCACCAGCGTCGCATTGTCCGGCGAATACCAGGCCTGATACCACTGCTGCAATTGCACGGTGTTCATGCGTTGCAGATCGTGCATCCAGCCGATCGTCGGGGTGCGGTAGCTGCTGGCCGGGTAGGCAATGCTGTTCAGTCTTTCGTGAACCGACGCGGTGATCTCATCATCAACGCGCATCCGACGCTCCTCCTGAATGACCTTGAGCTCCGGTGTGAAGTCCTGTTCATTCAGCTCGGCCGTACTCATCAGGTCGGCCAGTATTTCGAACGCGACGCCAGTGCGGCTGGAAGGCAGGGTCTGGTAAAAAACTGTGTAGTCAGCGCTGGTGGATGCGTTATGACTGGCGCCAAGCTTATCCAGTACCGTCATGAACTCTCCGGCGCAGGCCTTGCTGCTGCCTTTGTAGACCATATGTTCGAGGGCGTGGGACAGGCCCGACTGGCCGGGTGGTTCGTGGCTTGAGCCGGTCTTGATCCAGAGTTGGGCGGTGACGATGGGGGAGCGGTGGTCCTCGCGCACGACAACCTTGAGGCCGTTATCCAGTACGAAGTCTTGTGTCGCAGGGGGTGCCGCCGCGCTGGCCATGAGTGGCAGACAGGCGATAAAGGGCAGCATAAAAGTGCTGCTGGAGATGTTCATCCGTGTTCATCCTCAGTGGTTTGCAGTTAATTGCGCAAACCACTGTGGATGATCCGAAAGGACGTCAGGCGGTAACTATGTAGTGCACTGCACAACCGGTTTGGGGCAGTCGTCTCGCCGAAATGTCAGGCGCCGCGCTGCCACAACGAGTAATACACCCGCCCGGATTTCTGCTCCCGGTGCAAGCGCCAGTTCTCCGGCAGGCCCAGGGTCGAAGGTGCGGACTCGCTTTCGGTGTACACCCACGCGTCCTCGGCCAGCCATTGGCGCTCTTCAAGCAACTTGCACACGGCGGGTAGCAGGTTCTGGTTGAACGGCGGGTCGAGGAACACCAGGTCGTAGGCGATGGCGGTCTGGGTTTCCAGGTAGCGCAGGGCGTCGGCGGTCTGGACCTGGCCGGTGGTGCAGCGCAGCGTGCCCAAGTGCTCCTTGAGGCTGGACACCGCGATGCTGCTGGCGTCCAGCGCCTGACCCATGGCCGCGCCGCGGGACAGGGCTTCGAGGAACAGCGCGCCGCTGCCGGTGAACGGGTCGAACACTTTGGCGCCCGGCACGTACGGCGCGAGCCAGTTGAACAGGGTTTCACGCACGCGGTCCGGCGTCGGGCGCAGGCCCGGGGCGTCAGGGAAGCTCAGCTTCCGGCTGCGCCATTCGCCACCGATGATGCGCAGCTGGTTCACGCCGTTATGGACGTTTTTGGCGGGTTTTTTAGGATGGGCCATTAATGCTCCGGAACCCCGAGCGGCTGCTCGGAAGGTTTATCAGTAGGGGCCGGTAACGGCTTTTGCGGCACGGTCGGGCCAGCGCTGACGATGACCATCTTGTCCGTGCTCAGGTGTTTGTTCATGGCGGCTTTGACCTGCTCGACGGTCAAGGCCTGGGATTGTTGCATGAAGTCTTCCAGGTGGCTCAACGGCAAGTTGTAAAAACCGATGGCGCCCAGTTGGCCGACGATATCGGCGTTGCTGGCGGTGGACAGCGGGAAGCTGCCGGCCAGTTCGCGCTTGGCATCGTCGAGCTCTTTTTCGGTCGGGCCGGTTTTAAGGTAGTCGGCCAGCACATCCTGCACCAGTTTCAGGGTGCCCTCGCTCATCTCGGCGCGGGTTTGCAGGTTGATCATGAACGGGCCGCGCACCTGCATCGGGGTGAAACCCGAATACACGCCGTACGTCAGGCCACGCTTCTCGCGCACTTCGCTCATCAAGCGGGTGCCGAAGCCGCCGCCACCGAGAATCTGGTTACCCATGGACAACGCCGCGTAGTCCGGGTCGTCGCGGTCGATGCCCAGTTGCGCGAGCATCAGGTTGGTCTGCTTGGACGGGAACTCGATATGGCCGACGCTGGCCTTGGGCTCGACGGGTTGCGCGATTTTCGCCAAGGCCGGACCTTTGGGCAGGGCGCCGGATACCTGGGCGGCAATCGCCTCGGCTTCCGCGCGGGACAGGTCGCCGACCAGCGCGATCACTACGTTACCGGCGGCGTAGGCTTTCTCGTGGAAAGCACGCAGTTGTACCTGGGTGATCGCCGGTACGGTTTTCGCCGTGCCGTCGCTGGCGTGTGCGTATGGGTGATCACCGTACAAACGGTTCATCAGTTCCAGGCTCGCCAGTTTGCCCGGGTTCTGTTTCTGGTATTCGAAACCGGCGAGCATCTGGTTCTTGATGCGGGCCAGCGAATCGGCAGGGAAAGTCGGCTTGCCGATGACTTCGGCGAACAGCTTCAGGGCCGGCTCGCGCTTGTCCTTGGCACTCAGGCTGCGCAGCGTAGCGATTGCCATGTCCTTATAAGCGCCATTGCCGAAATCGGCGCCCAGGCCTTCGAAGCCTTGGGCAATGGCGCCGACGTCTTTGCCGGCCACGCCTTCGTTGAGCATGGCGTTGGTCAACACCGCCACGCCCGGTGCATTGCCGTCCTGGCTGCTGCCGGCAGCGAAGATCAGGCGCATGTCGAACATCGGCAGCTCATGGGCTTCGACGAACAGCACCTTGGTGCCTTCGGCGGTGTTCCAGGTCTGCACGTCCAGCTTGCGGTGTTCCGGTGCCTTGCCGTTGAGCTCGGTCAGCGATTGCAGTTTCTGGCTGGCCTTGGCCTTGTCCAGGGCTTCGCTGGCATTGGTTTGGCCTGGGCGTGACAAATAAAACGCGGCGGAACCGATAACAGCGACGGCGACCAGGCCGATCAGGGCCAGGCGGGAGGGTTTACGCTCACTCATGAGTCGTCTCCAGAGGCAGTACATGGGCGACGCTGAGACGTTCGCGGGTGAAATACAGCTTGGCGGCTTTCTGGATATCTTGCGGCGTGACGCTTTCCAGATCGGCCAGTTCGGTGTCCATCAGTTTCCATGACAGGCCGACGGTTTCCAGTTGGCCGATGGCCGTGGCCTGACTGGTGATCGAGTCGCGCTCGAAGACCAGGCCGGCGATGACTTGTGCGCGTACGCGTTCCAGTTCTTCAGCGGTTGGCGCCGTGGTTTTCAGCTGGTCGAGCAGCTTCCACAAACCGGCTTGCGCCTGGGCGATGGTCTTGTGTTTCTGCGAGTTTGGCGATGCCGACAGGGTGAAGAGGCTGTCGCCACGGGTGTAGGCGTCGTAACTCGACGAGCCGCCGGACACCAGTTCTTCGCCACGCTCCAGTTGCGTCGGGATCCGTCCGCTGTAGCCGCCGTCGAGCAATGCCGAAATCAGGCGCAGGGCATTGACCAGGCGCTTGTCTTCGGCGGTGGCGATGCTCGGCACGTTGAAGGCCAGCATCAGGCTAGGCAGCTGGGTCTGCACGTGCAGTGTGATCTGGCGCTCGCCCGGCTCGGCCAGTTCCAGCGGCTTTTTCGCGGCGGGCACTTCACGTTTGGCGATCGGGCCGAAATAGCGTTGGGCCAGGGTTTTGACTTCGTCCGGGGTGACATCGCCAACCACCACCAGCGTGGCGTTGTTGGGCACGTACCAGGTTTCGTACCAGTGGCGCAGTTCTTCGACTTTCATCCGCTCAAGATCGGCCATCCAGCCGATGGTCGGCGTGTGGTAACCGCTGGCCGGGTAAGCCATGGCCTTGAAGCGCTCGTAGGCCTTGGCCATTGGCTTGTCGTCGGTACGCAGGCGACGTTCTTCCTTGATGACCTCGATTTCCTTGGCGAACTCGTCCGGCGGCAGGCGCAGGCTGGCCATGCGGTCGGCTTCCAGTTCGAAGGCCACGCCCAGGCGATCACGGGCCAGCACCTGGTAGTACGCGGTGAAGTCGTCGCTGGTGAAGGCGTTCTCTTCGGCGCCGAGGTCGCGCAGGATCAGCGAGGCTTCGCCGGGACCGACCTTCTCGCTGCCCTTGAACATCATGTGTTCCAGGGCGTGGGACAGGCCGGTATTGCCCGGCGTCTCGTAGCTGGAACCGACCTTGTACCAGACCTGGGAAACCACAACAGGCGCTCGGTGGTCTTCACGCACGACCACCTTCAGACCGTTGTCGAGGGTGAATTCGTGGGTGGGTTGCGGGTCGGCAGCCAGGGCCGAAAGGGGCAGGCAAACTGTGCTGAGCAGCAGGCCAGCGGCGCGGCGGGCAAGAGCATTCATTCGTTTTCAAACCTTTGGGGCTGCCCGCTTGGTCTTAGCCTAGGCGGGCGAGGAGGTGCTAGGATACTGATCCGTTTTACTGGCGGCCACGCCTATCAGGCCTTTGATTGGCCTGCGGGTTGTATGGGTTACCGGCAGAAACTTTGAGTTTGTCAGCTAAACTCTGCGTTTTCGCCGACGATGCCGTTCCAGTCCTTCGTATTAGTCGAGCTTTGAGGTGCCATTGAACACCTCGACAAAATGTTGCGCGTGAACAAGCTGGGTGAAACACAGTCTGTTCTGCATCGAATATTTATTTGCCGGGGCGCCATTGGCGCGTCGCTACCGTGAGATAGCCGTCCTCCATGTTTGGTTCCAACGACGACAAGAAGACCCCAGCTGCGGCTGGCGAGAAGAAAAGCCTGTTCGGATGGCTGCGCAAAAAGCCGCAGGAACCCGTCGTCGAACAGCCACAAGCCATTCCTGAACCAGCGCCAACGCCGGTCCCGGTAATAGAAGAAGCGCCCGCGCCGGTTGTTCTGCCGGTTGCCGAGCCGGTACTGCAGTCGCAGGCTGAAACTGTTGTTGAGCCTGTCAGCGAAGTTATCGAAGCGCCGCTGACCTCGACTGCCGAGCCATGGCTGGCCTTGCCCGTGGCGGAGGAGCCGGTGGCATTGGTCGAAAATGACCTGGCCCCTCACGTGACACCACCGATTCCGGCTCCGGCAGCGTTTACATCTGCACCGGCTCACGCGCCTGTGGTCGAACCGATTGTTGAGCCAATCGTCGTGGCCGAGCCTGTGCCCGTTGTCAGCCAGCCAGAGGTTCCGGTATTCGTTGCTCCGGTTGCTCAAGCACCTGCGCCCGCTCCGACTCCCGAACCGATCGCAGCGCCCGTCGAAACCCCGGTAGAACCCGTGCGCACCGAAGAAACCAAAGCCGGTTTCTTCGCCCGCCTCAAGCAGGGTCTGTCCAAGACCAGCGCCAGTATCGGCGAAGGCATGGCCAGCCTGTTCCTGGGCAAAAAGGTCATTGATGACGAGCTGCTCGAAGACCTCGAAACCCGCTTGCTGACCGCCGACGTTGGTGTCGAAGCCACCTCGGTGATCATTCAGCGTTTGACGCAGAAGGTTGCGCGCAAGGAGTTGGCTGACGCCGATGCCCTGTACAAATCCCTGCAAGCCGAGCTGGCCGCGATGCTCAAACCTGTCGAGCAGCCGCTGAAAATCACCTCGCAGAGCAAACCGTTCGTGATTCTGGTCGTCGGCGTCAACGGTGCCGGCAAGACTACTACCATCGGCAAGCTGGCGAAGAAACTGCAACTGGAAGGCAAGAAAGTCATGCTCGCCGCCGGCGATACCTTCCGCGCCGCGGCGGTGGAGCAATTGCAGGTCTGGGGTGAGCGCAACAAGATCCCGGTGATCGCGCAGCACACTGGCGCCGACTCGGCCTCGGTGATCTTTGATGCCGTGCAGGCCGCCAAGGCCCGTGGCATCGACGTGTTGATCGCCGACACGGCCGGCCGTCTGCACACCAAAGACAACCTGATGGAAGAACTGAAAAAAGTTCGCCGGGTGATCGGCAAGCTCGACGCTGACGCACCTCACGAAGTGCTGCTGGTACTTGACGCCGGCACCGGCCAGAACGCCATCAACCAGGCCAAGCAATTCAACCAGACCGTCGAATTGACCGGCCTGGCGCTGACCAAGCTCGACGGCACCGCCAAGGGTGGGGTGATTTTCGCCCTGGCCAAGCAATTCGGTCTGCCGATTCGCTACATTGGCGTCGGCGAAGGCATCGACGATTTGCGTACCTTTGAAGCAGAACCCTTTGTCCAGGCATTGTTTGCCGAGCGGGAGCGTTCATGATTCGTTTCGAACAGGTCGGTAAGCGCTACCCGAACGGTCACGTCGGCTTGCATGAGCTGAGCTTTCGAGTCCGTCGTGGCGAGTTCTTGTTTGTCACCGGCCATTCCGGCGCCGGTAAAAGCACCTTGTTGCGGCTGTTGCTGGCCATGGAACGCCCGACCAGCGGCAAGTTGCTGCTCGCCGGGCAAGACCTGAGCACCATCAGCAACGCGCAGATACCTTTCTTGCGTCGGCAGATCGGCGTGGTGTTCCAGAATCACCAGTTGCTGTTCGATCGCACGGTGTTCAATAACGTCGCGTTGCCTTTGCAGATCCTGGGCCTGTCCAAGGCCGAGATCGCCAAGCGCGTGGACTCGGCACTGGAGCGCGTGGCGCTGTCGGATAAAACCGATCTGTACCCGGGCGACCTGTCCACCGGTCAGCAGCAGCGCGTCGGCATCGCCCGCGCCATCGTCCACCGTCCGGCCTTGCTGCTGGCGGATGAGCCGACCGGTAACCTCGACCCGCGTCTGGCCGCCGAGATCATGGGTGTGTTCGAAGACATCAATCGCCTGGGTACCAGCGTGCTGATCGCCAGTCACGACCTGGCCCTGATCGCCCGCATGCGCCACCGCATGCTGACGCTGCAACGCGGTCGATTGATCGGTGACGGGGAGGCCGCGGTATGAGTGCAACACGTAGCCCCAAGGTTTCCGAGCGTGTGGCCCCGAAGGCAGCCGATCCGCAGCCGCAAAAGAAAAAACGCGACGATGACGACGGGCCGGACTTTGCCACGTTGTTCCGCGCCTGGATCGAAAGCCATCGCGCCAGCATGGTCGACAGCCTGCGCCGCCTGGGCAAGCAGCCCATCGGCAGTTTTTTCACCTGCATGGTGATGGCGGTGGCCCTGAGCTTGCCCATGGGACTGTCACTTTTGCTAAGTAACGTCGAGCGCCTGGGCGGCTCCTGGCAGCGCGCGGCGCAGATTTCCCTGTATCTGGATCTTGAGGCCAAGCCGGCCGAAGGCGAATCGCTGCGCGATCAGATCAAGGGCATGCCTGGTGTCGCCGAGGCTGAATACGTTGGCCGGGATCAGGCGCTGGAAGAGTTCCAGCAACAGTCCGGGCTGGGCGAGGCGCTCAAGGAATTGCCGGAGAACCCGCTGCCGGGCGTGGTGCTGGTAACGCCGACCGAAGTCGACAAGCCGGCCCTTGAAGCATTAAGACAAAAACTATCCGAGCTGCCGAAGGTACAACAAGCGCAACTTGATTTAGTCTGGGTTGAGCGTCTGGCAGCCATCCTCAAGCTGGGTGACCGTTTTGTCTTCGGTCTGACCGTGCTTCTGGTTTCTGCATTACTTTTGGTGATAGGCAATACCATTCGTCTTCATATTGAAAACCGCCGCACAGAGATAGAAGTGATTAAACTGGTCGGCGGCACTGACAGCTATGTACGCAGGCCCTTTCTGTATATGGGCGCGCTGTATGGCTTCGGTGCGGGGATTCTGTCCTGGGGGGTACTGGCGTTCGGCCTTGATTGGCTGAACGACGCGGTGGTAGGGCTGGCCGGTTTGTACGGCAGTGATTTTGCGCTGGCTGGAGTGCCAGTTGCCGACGGTCTGTCTCTCTTGCTTGGCGCGGTGCTGTTGGGGTATATCGGTGCATGGATTGCAGTCGCACGCCACCTGAGGGAGCTTGCGCCTAAGTAGTATCATTTTGCTCGTATTGACCTTTCAGCGTTTTTGGGTATTAGGGAACTTGTCTTTCGGTTTCCGGTCAATTTTCGCAGTGCTGAACTGCACGAGTTTGTAAGTCGGAGGTTTTTTCGTATGACCAATTCTTTGCAACCTGCATATGCTCTGGTCCCGGGTGCGAACCTGGAGGCCTATGTGCACACCGTCAACAGCATCCCATTGCTGTCGCCGGAGCAGGAGCGTGAACTGGCCGAGAGTCTCTATTATGAGCAGGATTTGGGGGCGGCTCGGCAGATGGTGCTCGCCCACCTGCGTTTTGTCGTACATATCGCCCGTAGCTATTCCGGCTACGGCCTGGCCCAGGCAGACCTGATCCAGGAAGGCAACGTCGGCCTGATGAAGGCCGTGAAGCGCTTCAACCCGGAAATGGGCGTGCGCCTGGTGTCCTTTGCCGTGCACTGGATCAAGGCGGAAATCCACGAGTTCATCCTGCGCAACTGGCGCATCGTGAAAGTCGCGACCACCAAGGCCCAGCGCAAGTTGTTCTTCAACCTGCGCAGCCAGAAGAAGCGTTTGGCCTGGCTGAACAACGAGGAAGTCCACCGTGTGGCGGAAAGCCTGGGTGTAGAGCCTCGGGAAGTGCGCGAGATGGAAAGCCGCCTGACCGGCCATGACATGGCCTTCGACCCGGCTGCCGAAGCGGACGACGACAGTGCATTCCAGTCGCCGGCCAACTATCTGGAAGACCACCGGTACGACCCGGCCCGTCAACTGGAAGATGCCGACTGGAGCGACAACTCCAACCACAACCTGCACGAAGCGCTGGAAGTGCTGGACGACCGCAGCCGTGACATCCTCTACCAGCGTTGGCTGGCGGAAGAAAAAGCCACGCTGCACGACCTGGCGCAGAAGTACAACGTGTCGGCCGAGCGTATTCGCCAACTCGAGAAGAGCGCGATGAACAAGCTCAAGTTGTCGATTGCTGCGTAACTGGCGACCTGGCAATAAAAAATGCCCCGATCATTGATCGGGGCATTTTTGTTTGTGTACGGTTTGTCGGTTGTACCCGATTTACTGTGGGAGCGAGCCTGCTCGCGAAGAGGGAGTGTCAGTCGACATTAATGCTGTCTGATGCACCGCATTCGCGAGCAGGCTCGCTTGTATGGTAGGACTTGAAGGGAGGAGGAGGGACAAGGCTCGATTCTGACTGTTAGCGCAGTACAGACCGTGGGAGATTTCGCCCCTCCTCCTTTCACCCAAGCGCCGATAAAGAATGCATCTGGCTAGACCGACGATAGGAACAAGCCTGCGCCTCTGGGTGAGCCCTTCAAGTGCTCAAACCTTATCCCGGAGGAAATCCTGTGGCAATGCCGGTCTCTCTATCAAAACCGATCGTGGGTGTGGATGTCGCCAAGAATGAGCTGGTGATTTATCAGTATGATGGTGATTCGCTTCAAGAGATTCCCAACACCAAGACATCCATCAAACAGTGGCTGAAGGCGTTGTCGGGAACGGTGGCCATTGCCATTGAGGCGACCAACATCTACCACCTGGACTTCGCTGATCTGGCCTATGAGGCCGGTTGCACGATTTACATGGTGGGAGGCTATGAACTCAAACATTATCGCGAAGGCGTGAAGATCCGCGCCAAAACCGACGCACTGGATGCCAAGCTGCTGGCTCGTTACCTGAAGAACGAGGCCGAGGAGTTGC
>NZ_MRCS01000042.1 GCF_002303925.1 Pseudomonas sp. ACN8 | reverse complement strand
GGTTTCGCTCCACGCTTCCTCCCCACACTCGGTCGCCCTCATGCAGTTGCGCTTCACTTCGTTCGCTGTGGCCAGCTTACGGCGGGACTTTCACCCGCAAGATTGCGCCCATGCTGGGCGCACATGTGAAAACGGCGCCCTCGAGGCGCCGCTTTTGTATCTGTTCACCACAGGTTTTGCGATTACTCAGACCTGAGTGCTGATCCACGACACCAGCAGCGCCATCCCCATGCACGCAAAGCCGCAGATGTAAAAAAACCGGTTCATGCGCAAGGTCGCCCAGTCCAGCGTGGGCTCTACCTTGGGGCTGCTCTGGCGCTGCGCCTGCAAACTGGCCATCGCACGCAGTTCGCGGCGACGGGTGGCGTGCAGCAACCAGCCGCCCGGGAAGGCAAAGAGCAAGGCCAGCAGATTGATCAATTTGGCGGGATGGGCGGTAAACAGCGTCATCAAGTGCAGCGACATCACAAACCTCAAGTAAAACAGGTGGCAGGTGCCGGGCCGGCGACCGCGGCGCGGATTCTACCGAAAGCGTCGGCACCTGCCCTCTGTTTCCGACAAATAACGAAGCATTTGATCAACGGCTGTCCTGAGTCACGGCTTCGTCATCTGTATCGGCGAACATGCGCGCCTCGAAACCGACACGGATCACGTCATGCTCCACGCCGAAAACCAGGATCGTCTTTACCTCATCACCCCCAGCGAAGAACAACAAGCCCTCGTCGGCAGCCTCGCCTTCAACGTTCAGGATCGTCATTGGCTGGTGTATTGCGCACTCGGTGGCCACCAGCATGCGGATTTGCCAGAGGCGGATTTGCTGACGGGCGTGAGCGTGCTGGACTTTTACTCGCAAGCCGCCTGACACCCCAGATCTCCTGTAGGAGCGAGTCTGCTCGCGATGGACTTGAAGACGCCGCGGGGTATCAGATTCCCGCGTAATCGTTAACGACCATCGCGAGCAGACTCGCTCCTACAGGGGCTCGCATTACTCGCCGAGCACCTGACCCACGGTCGGGTCCTTGAACAGGCGGGTCAATGCATCACTGAGCACATCGCTGACCAGCTTGGTGTTGGTTTCCTGGTTCGGCGCCATACCGAAGCGCTGGTCCAGGGACGCACCATAACGGCCGCTGTAGCGACGGTTGGCGTTCTGCACATCGGAGCGGAAGGTCGCGCCGATGGTCGCTTCGGTCACGTACATGCCTTCTTTAGGCGACTGATACTTCAGCTCGGCCAGGGTCACGGTGATTTGCGGTGCGTTCGCCGCATTGGCGGTCGGGGTGAAACCCAACAGGCGCACGGCAGCTTCGGCCTGAGCCTGCAGTTTCGGCAGGATCTGCGCGCCTTGTACGGTAATCGCGCTGGTCTCCGGGTACAGGCCACCACGGGTGCCGAGCGTTGGCGATGGACGTCCGTCCACCACACGCACCACTACAGGCTGACCGTGGCCGACGGGCGCCAGTTGAGCCGTCAGCTTGGGTTCCGGGCTCAGTTGTTGCGGGCTGTGGGCGCAGCCAACCAGGGTCAAACTGGTCACAGTGATCAAACCGAACAACAGGCGTTGCAACATGCTCTTCTCTC
The DNA here is from genome assembly GCF_002303925.1 of Pseudomonas sp. ACN8. Taxonomy (GTDB): domain Bacteria; phylum Pseudomonadota; class Gammaproteobacteria; order Pseudomonadales; family Pseudomonadaceae; genus Aquipseudomonas. The sequence continues at coordinate 55,353 of NZ_MRCS01000042.1, read as the reverse complement.
CAGAATCAGGCACAAACAGGCCGGCAGTATAGCGGTGCGCCACTGCGGGGAACCAGCACCGCACAGTGTTTGATGAAATCTCTGACAAACCCTTTGACCATGCGGTTCCTGTCACACAGATGTCACCCCCCTTACACTTGCACGTAATGGCCTACAGGCAACCTTCTGGGCAGTCACCCAAACGGTACTTCGCCATGCGCCATCTGATCTCTCTGTTCGCGCCACGCCCACTGCATCGCTGCTTCGCCCTGCTCGACCGCAACGGCCACTGCCAGGCCTTCAAGCAATGCAGTCTCCAGCCCATGGGCGACGGCTGGGTTGAAATCGAAGAGATCCGCCTGAACTGGCTGAATCAGCCGCTGCCCGCCGGTGTCCGTGTCGTTTCGCAGCAGCACCGACCACGGTCTCGCGCACAGCAACTGCTGACGACCTGACCAAACACCTAATAAAAGTCATTAAACACGACCATTTCCCTGCGTTTCTTAGATACAATCTCCCCCCGATTATAAGGACGTCTCCTGATCGGGCCTCGCAGCATCGTCAATGCGCTTGTATTGACACCCCGCACCGCCCACAGAGAGCCGCCCACACAGATCGAGTGAAGCTGGCGCGCTTGCTGTTTTGTTGAGCAAAACCTCCACTTTTCGCGAATCTGCAGAGCTGTCATTACGCTCGGTCACTGAGCTGTTTGCCCGTTTTGCCTGCCCTGTATCCCACGGCGGCAATCCACCCGGGCACGGTGCCAGGCTGGGACAGCCCTTTTTGAGGTTCACGTCTTCAAAAGAGCGTGAAAAAAACGGGTTTTCACAACTTCACAAGAGTGTGGCGAGCAAATGAATAGTTTTGCGTCTGAACATGCACCATTAGCGTCTACAACAGCCCAACGACACAGGACCGAGTATTCCTCGAACACCGGAGCCTGAAGCCTGTCCGCTACGGATTTGGTTGCACAAACGGATGTATCGACCATAAGTCGAATTGCCTCCCGCGCGCTGAAATGAGTTCATATGGCTCATAGGCCCGGCAGGTAGCGTCCGTCGAAGTTGCGATAAATTGCGAAGATTCGGACATGGCGATCCTGCCATGAGTTCGAGGGGCATCACTGACTCGCCCCGGAACGCCTGGCAGCCATGCCGACAATTTGGTGCTGCAGATTTTGGAGACGCGTTAAATGGCGCATAACGAAGCAGTCGACGTAGTACTGGTTGGGGCCGGCATCATGAGTGCCACCCTTGCAGTACTGCTCAAAGAGCTCGACCCCGCGATCAAGCTGGAAGTCGTCGAGCTGATGGATTCCGGTGCCGCGGAGAGTTCCAACCCGTGGAACAACGCCGGTACCGGTCACGCCGGGCTGTGTGAACTCAACTACACGCCACAGGCCGCCGATGGCACCGTCGACATCAAGAAAGCCGTGCACATCAACACCCAGTTCGAGGTGTCGAAGCAGTTCTGGTCGTATTTGACCAGGAAAGGCACGTTCGGCTCGTGCAAATCGTTTATCAGCCCGGTGCCACACCTGAGTTTCGTACAGGGCGACAGCGGCGTGTCCTTCCTCAAGGAACGCTTCAAGGTGCTGAGCAAGCACCACGCCTTCGCCGACATGGAATACACCGAAGACAAGGCCAAAATGGCCGAGTGGATGCCGCTGATGATGCCTGGCCGCGATCCGGGCGAAACCCTCGCCGCGACCCGCGTGATCAATGGTACCGACGTCAACTTCGGCGCCCTGACCAACCAGTTGCTCAAGCACCTGACCAGCGCACCCGATGCCCAGGTCAAGTACTGCAAGCGCGTGACCGGCCTCAAGCGCAACAACGGCGGCTGGACCGTCAGCATCAAGGACGTCAACAGCGGCAACACCCGTGAAGTCGACGCCAAATTCGTCTTCCTCGGCGCTGGCGGTGCGGCACTGCCGTTGCTGCAGGCTTCGGGCATCGAAGAAAGCAAAGGCTTCGGCGGCTTCCCGATCAGCGGCCAGTGGCTGCGTTGCGACAACCCGGAAGTGGTCAAGCACCACCAGGCCAAGGTCTACAGCCAGGCTGCCGTAGGTTCGCCGCCCATGTCCGTGCCGCACCTGGACACCCGCGTGGTCGAAGGCAAGAAGTCCCTGCTGTTCGGACCTTATGCCGGCTTCACCACCAAGTTCCTCAAGCACGGTTCCTTCATGGACCTGCCAATGTCGGTTCGCGCCGGCAACATCGGCCCGATGCTGTCCGTGGCGAAAAACAACATGGACCTGACCAAGTACCTGGTCAGCGAAGTGATGCAATCGATGGAGCAGCGCCTGGAATCCCTGCGCCGCTTCTACCCTGAGGCGAAAGCCGAAGACTGGCGCCTGGAAGTGGCCGGCCAACGGGTGCAGATCATCAAGAAAGACCCGAAGAAAGGCGGCATCCTGCAATTCGGTACCGAACTGGTCGCGGCCAAGGACGGTTCCCTGGCGGCACTGCTCGGCGCTTCGCCAGGTGCCTCGGTGACCGTTTCGATCATGCTTGAGCTGATCGAAAAATGCTTCCCGGGCAAAACCAAGGGCGAATGGGCCAGCAAACTGGCAGAGATCTTCCCTGCCAGGGAAAAGGTCCTGGAAACCGACGCTGCGCTGTATCGCAAGATCAACACGCAGAACAACGTTGCCCTGGAACTGGTTGAAGCCAGCAGCGAGACCGAAAGCTACGCTTGATTCGGCCTTATGAAAAACGCCCCGTTCTCACTGAGAGCGGGGCGTTTTTTTATGGCTGAAATTTACTCAGCCGCGAGCTTTTTCGATCAGCTCGATGTAATCCGGCGCGTTGCGCTGATCCTGGATCAGTTCAACGAAGGTTTTGCCGTGTTCATCCTTGCCATCAACGTCGTAACCCGCTTCGACGAAGAACGTCAGGAAACGCGCGAAATCGTCAATGCGCAGGCCACGGTAGGCCTTGACCAGTTTGTGCAGGGACGGAGAAGTCGCGTCGACCGGTTCGAAATCGAGGAACAACTTGATCTGCTCATCACCGATCTCGTCACCAATCACTTGTTTTTTATCTTTACGCATTGCCGACTCCAGCTTGCAGACATATCACGGGGCGGGCAGTTTACCCCTGCGCGGGCTCAAGGCTCAACGCGGACGAGTGCTGCCGGTGTGCAGATCGGCCCAGACATGGCCATTGGCGTAGCTGAGAAACTGGCAATACACCGTGTCGTTGCGCAACAAATCGATCACCACCCGGTATTGCGCCAGCGGGTAATAAAGGGTCAGGGTCTTGCTTTTATCGTCGAAGACCGGCTTCTTCAGGCTTTTGCTTTCACCATCGAAGTTGACCAGCACCTGACTGATGGTGGCACCCTTGTTCAGGGATTTGCCCTTGAGCCGAATCATCAGCGGTGAAGTGACCGGAATCGGCTGTTGACTGGATTGACGCTGGCTGCCTACCACCACCGAGTAATCGGTGACCTGCATCAGTTGCTGCTGCTCAGGCTCGCTGTCACGCAGGGTCAGGTCATCGGGCGGCAGGAACTGCGCATGCATGGGCGCCGGCGCGGCGGCCAGGGGCAGGCTGAGGGTCAGCAACAGGGCGGCGCAGCAGCGGATCAAATGGCTCATGACAGGCTCCAGGGGTGAACGCGTCCCCCTGTAGGAGCGAGCATGCTCGCGATGGTCGTCAACGTTAACGCGGAAAACCAGATGCCCCGCGGTGTCCTTGGGCTCATCGCGAGCAAGCTCGCTCCTACAGGGGGGTAGAAGATCAATCGAACTGCGCGCGCATCCACGCCTGATACTCGGCAACACCGGGCTCGCCCTCGCGCGGCGCCCAATGCGCCAGCTCACCCTCACCGACCGGGCGGTAAGGACCGGCCTTGCATTCGAACATCAGGCTGTCGGCCTCCAGCACCACCAAACCGTGGAACACACCGGTTGGCAGGTCCACGCCAACACAGTCGCCACCGGCCTGCAGCACGGTCTTGCTCAGCACCGCACCGGTCTCGTCAAAGATCAACACGCCCAGCCGCCCCTTGAGGACCAACAGGGTTTCGGCCTTGTTGTCGCCCAGATGCCGGTGAGGCGGGACATAGGTGGACGGCTGCAACCCCACTGCCATGCGATGGCAAGCGTCTTCCATCTGATGGAAATTGTGATGCTGGCGCCCACGAGGATTGGCCGCGGCTTTCCCGGCCAGCTCGGCAAACAAGGTCTGATCCAGAAAGCTCGGCACGCTCATGTTCTTACATTCCTTTAACCGCAAAGATCCCGTTAGCATTACGCCAGTAACCTTTGTAGTCCATGCCGTAACCGAAGATGTAGCGGTCGATGCACGGCAGACCGACGAAATCGGCCTTGAGGTCTGGACGGGCCTTGCGATCGTGGTCTTTGTCGATCAGCACGGCAGTGTGCACTTTGCGGGCACCGGCGTGTTTGCAGAAGTCGATGATCGCGCCCAGGGTGTGACCTTCATCAAGGATGTCGTCGATGATCAGCACGTCACGGTCGATGAAGGAAACTTCCGGCTTGGCTTTCCAGAACAGCTCGCCGCCGCTGGTTTCGTTGCGATAACGGGTGGCGTGCAGGTAGGACGCCTCCAGCGGGAACTGCAAATGGGTCAGCAGTTTGCCGGCGAAAATCAGCCCGCCGTTCATCACGCAGAACACCACCGGGTTGCTGTCCGCCAGTTCTTCATTGATGTGTGCACCGACGCGGGCGATGGCCGCCTCGACTTCAGCTTCGGTGTACAGGCAGTCAGCCTCTCGCATGATTTGACGGATATGCTCGAGATCAGCGGACATGGCGCTCTCCAAGGGGGGACGGATTCGGAAAAGCGGGCAAAGGTACGCATCAAGCGAGGCCAGATCAAGCGTTTGTGGACTAACGTACTGTATGTCTATAGGACAACACCCTCGGATAGATTAATCTAGGCCGGTTTTTTTGCCCGCCGCCGGAGCCTTTCCCATGCCCATCCTCGAGATCCGCCACCCGCTGATCCGTCATAAACTTGGCCTGATGCGCCGCGCAGACATCAGCACCAAGAATTTCCGTGAGCTCGCTCAGGAAGTCGGCGCCCTGCTGACCTATGAAGCCACCAAAGACCTGCCGCTGGAATCCTACGATATCGAAGGCTGGTGCGGCACTGTGTCGGTGGAGAAAATCGCCGGCAAGAAGATTACTGTCGTGCCTATCCTGCGTGCCGGCATCGGCATGCTCGAGGGCGTGCTCAGCCTGATCCCGGGCGCCAAAGTCAGCGCCGTGGGCGTGGCCCGCAACGAGGAAACCCTCGAAGCCCACACCTACCTGGAAAAACTGGTCCCGGAGATCGACGAACGCCTGGCCATGATCATCGACCCGATGCTCGCCACCGGCGGCTCGATGGTCGCCACTATCGACCTGCTGAAAAAGGCCGGTTGCAAGGACATCCGCGCCATGGTGCTGGTTGCCGCGCCGGAAGGCATTGCCGTGGTCGAGAAAGCTCACCCGGACGTGACCATCTACACCGCGTCCATTGATCAAAAACTGAACGAACACGGTTACATCATCCCGGGCCTGGGCGATGCTGGCGACAAGATCTTCGGCACCAAGCAGAAGGACGCGTGAGCATGCAGCAAGAGTTCAACGATCCGCTCTGGCGCACGGTGCTGTCCGGCGCACAGATGCTGTTCGTGGCTTTCGGCGCCCTGGTGTTGATGCCGCTGATTACCGGCCTCGACCCGAACGTGGCACTGTTTACCGCAGGCCTGGGGACGATCCTGTTCCAGATCGTCACCGGACGTCAGGTGCCGGTGTTCCTGGCATCGAGCTTTGCCTTTATCACCCCGATCATTCTCGCCAAAGGTCAGTTCGGCCTGGCCGCGACCATGGGCGGCGTGATGGCGGCAGGTTTCGTCTACACCTTCCTCGGCCTCGCGGTGAAGATCAAAGGCACCGGCTTCATCGATCGCCTGCTGCCTCCGGTGGTGATTGGTCCGGTGATCATCTCCATTGGCCTGGCCATGGCGCCGATTGCCGCCAACATGGCCATGGGCAAGGCCGGCGACGGCAGTGAATTGATTCATTACCAGACGGCGATGATGATCTCGATGCCCGCGCTGCTGACCACACTGATCGTCGCGGTATTCGGCAAGGGCATCTTCCGCCTGGTGCCGATCATCTCCGGCGTGCTGGTGGGCTTTGGCATGGCGTTCTACTTCGGCGTGGTCGATACCGCGAAGATTGCGGCGGCGCCGTGGTTCGCCATCCCGCACTTCACCGCGCCGGAATTCAACTGGCAGGCGATTCTGTTCATCGTTCCGGTAGCCCTGGCCCCGGCCATCGAGCACATCGGCGGCGTGATTGCCGTGGGTAGCGTGACCGGTCGCGATTACCTGAAGAAGCCCGGCCTGCACCGTACCCTGCTCGGCGATGGCATTGCCACCACGGCGGCCGGTCTGTTCGGCGGCCCGCCCAACACCACCTACGCCGAAGTGACCGGTGCGGTCATGCTGACCAAGAACTACAACCCGAAGATCATGACCTGGGCAGCGATCTTCGCCATCAGCCTGGCGTTCATCGGCAAGTTCGGCGCACTGCTGCAAAGCATTCCGGTGCCAGTGATGGGCGGGATTCTGTGCCTGTTGTTCGGTTCGATTGCGGCGGTGGGGATGAACACGCTGATCCGCCACAAGATCGATCTGGGCGAGGCGCGCAATCTGGTGATTGTGTCGGTGACTCTGGTATTCGGGATCGGCGGCGTGCTGATCGGCACCGGCACCGGGCCGGACGATTTCGGCCTCAAGGGCATCGCGCTGTGCGCGGTGGTGGCGATTGGCTTGAACCTGATCCTGCCGGGCAATGACAGCTGGAAGCACAAGAAGGCGCAGGAGCCGCTGATCTAACTGCTTGAGATACTTATAGCGCCAGATAGCTATCGCGAGCAGGCTCGCTCCCACAGGGGAATGCATTCCAACCGTGGGAGCGAGCCTGCTCGCGAAGCTTTTAAAGCACCACCGGTGCTCGCTCGCACAACGCACTCAACGCCCGCGCCCAATGCGGGTCATCGTTGAGGCACGGCACCAGCACCAGGTCTTCTCCCCCCGCTGCGCGGAATTGCTCCTTACCGCGATCACCGATTTCTTCCAGTGTTTCGATGCAATCGGCAACGAACGCCGGGCACATCACCAGAACCTTTTTCACGCCGCTCTTGGCCAACTCATCGAGGCGCGCTTCGGTGTAGGGTTCGATCCATTTGGCGCGCCCCAGACGCGACTGGAACGACACCGACCACTTGCCCTCCGGCAGCCCCATGCGCTTGGCAAACTCTGCCGCCGTACGCAGGCACTGGCCGCGATAACAGGTAGCGAGCACCTCCGGCGGTGCCCCGGCGCAGCAATCACCGCCACCCTCGAAGCTGTGACCGGGATTGAGCTTCTTCAGATGCCGTTCCGGCAACCCGTGAAAACTCATCAGCAAGTGATCGAAATCCTGCTGCAAATGCGGCCGGGTCGTGGCCACCAGCGCATCGAGGTATTCCGGTTGGTCGTAGAACGGCTGGAGTACCGCCAACTGCACGTCGAGATTTTTCTCGCGCACCACGCGCCTGGCCTCTTCGATGACCGTAGTCGTGGTGCTGTCGGCGAACTGTGGATATAACGGCGCCAGGGTGATTCGCTTGTGCCCCGCCGCGACCAGGCGCACCAGCATCGACTCAATCGACGGCTCGCCATAACGCATCGCCAGTTCGACCGGGCCGTGCTGCCATTGACGGATCATCGCTTGTTGCAAGCGACGACTGAGCACCACCAGCGGCGAGCCTTCGTCCCACCAGATCGAGGCATAGGCATGGGCCGACTGCTCGGGACGCTTGATCAGGATCAGCGACACCAGCAGCCGTCGAACCGGCCATGGCAGGTCGATCACGTACGGGTCCATCAGAAATTGATTGAGGTAACTGCGCACATCCGCCACCGAGGTGGAGGCAGGTGAACCCAGGTTGACCAGAAGCAACGCGTGATCGGTCATGCAACGTCCTATTTCAAAGGCGACCGGACAGATCGTCCAGAGCCGCGCGCAAATCCGTGAACTTAAAAGTGAAACCAGCCTGTAACAAGCGCACCGGAGTGGCGCGCTGACCGCCCAGCAACAACAGCGACAACTCGCCCAGCCCCACCTTCAATGCGAAGGCCGGCATCGGCATGAACGTCGGGCGATTCAGTACGCTGCCCAGCGCCTCGGCAAACTCGCGGTTGCGCACCGGCTTCGGCGCGCACGCATTATAGGGACCGCCGGCCTCGTTGCGATGCAGAAGAAAATCAATCAGGGCGATTTGATCGTCGATATGAATCCATGGCATCCACTGCCGGCCGTTGCCGATCGGGCCTCCCAGGCCCAGCTTGAACGGCAGTAACAGCCGCGACAAAAAGCCGCCCTCGGCCGATAGAACCAACCCGGTACGGACAAGGATGACGCGAATGCCCAGCGCTTCAGCCCGCTGGGCGGTCTCTTCCCAAGCGATGCATAACTGACTGGCGAAATCATCGATGACCGGTGGCGACTCTTCGGTCAACTCACGTTCGCCACCGTCGCCATACCAACCGACAGCGGAACCGGAGATCAGCACCCGGGGTTTCTGATCGCGGCTTTCCAGCCACGCCAGCAGGGTTTCAGTCAGCGAGATGCGACTGCTCCACAACAGGGCTTTACGTTTGTGCGTCCAGGGCCGGGCGGCAATCGGCGCACCGGCAAGATTGATAATTGCATCGACAGGCTCCTGCCCGAGATCCTCCAGCCGGGCAATTCCACGCACTTGGGCACCACATATTTTCGCGACATTTTCAGGTTGGCGGCTCCAGACTGTCAGACGATGACCCTGGCCCAACCAGTGCCGGCAGAGCTGACGTCCTATCAAACCAGTACCGCCGGTCAGCAATATGTGCATGACTTCTTCCTCGCGTGGCGTTTTACCTTGTCCATTAGTCTATTTTTATAAGCAGGGATCTTTGGTATCGAGCAGGCTCTATGTTTAACAATAGGCCAAGCTATCAAATCAAGAACGCTAAAAGTTATACCATCAAACAATATTGTACAGGTTTTAACCCCGGCGTAGTCTGTACAGAAAGGTAAACGAGGCCCCTATGACTGTACCTATCGCAATCATCGGCACCGGCATTGCCGGACTCTCCGCCGCCCAGGCCCTGACGGCCCTTGGGTATGTGGTTCAACTTTTCGATAAAAGTCGCGGCAGCGGCGGGCGCATGTCGAGCAAGCGCAGCGATGCGGGTGCCCTGGACATGGGCGCGCAATACTTCACCGCCCGCGACCGCCGCTTTGTCACGGAAGTTCAGCGTTGGCAGGCCGAAGGCTGGGTCGCCGAATGGGCGCCGCAGCTGTACACCTACCATGGCGGCCAGCTCAACCTGTCGCCGGACGAGCAGACTCGCTGGGTCGGCACGCCCCGCATGAGCGCCATCACCCGCGCCCTGCTCGGTGACCTCGAAGTGCATTTCGCCTGTCGGATCACCGAGGTCTATCGCGGTGAAGAACACTGGCACCTGCAGGACGCCGAAGGCTTCACCCACGGTCCGTTCAGCCACGTGGTCATCGCCACGCCGGCCCCACAGGCCACGGCTCTGCTGGCATCGGCGCCGAAACTCGCCGGGGCCGCCGCCGGGGTGAAAATGGACCCGACCTGGGCCATCGCTCTGGCGTTCGAAACGCCGCTGGATACGCCCATGGAAGGCTGCTTCGTCCAGGACAGCCCACTCGACTGGCTGGCCCGCAACCGCAGCAAACCCGGGCGCGACAACACCCTCGACACTTGGGTGCTGCACGCCACCAGCGCCTGGAGTCGCCAGCACATCGATTTGTCCAAGGAAGCGGTGATCGAACAGTTACACGGCGCGTTTGCCGAACTGCTGCACGATTCCATGCCCGCGCCGAGCTTCAGCCTCGCCCACCGCTGGCTCTACGCCCGCCCCGCCAGCAGTCACGAATGGGGCACCCTGGCCGATGCCGACCTGGGGCTGTACGCCTGTGGCGACTGGTGCCTGTCCGGACGCGTCGAAGGAGCCTGGCTCAGCGGTCAGGAAGCCGCCCGCCGTTTGCATGCGCACCTGCAGTAAAGAGCATCGATCCGAGTAAATCGCTGCTGTCGTCCTGGCAGCAGCCCGCCAGAAAAGCTATACAAAAATATTGACTTGTATAACTTCGAATCTATGATGAAGTTATCTTGTACAGATCCTAATTTTTGTACAAGTTTAGATTCGAGGTGCTCTGATGCTCCACTCTTCCGCCAAACCGAAAATCGCCATCAGTGCCTGCCTGATGGGGCTCGACGTGCGCTACAACGGTGGGCACAAGGAGTCGCGGCTGTGCAGCCGCACCCTCACTGATTACTTCGATTTCATCCCGGTCTGCCCGGAAGTGGCCATCGGCCTGGGCGTACCCCGTCAACCGATTCGGCTGGTGGGCAGTGCGGATCAACCCGAAGCCGTGGGCAGCCTCGACCACGGGCTAAACGTGACGCAACCGCTGGCCGCCTACGGCCGGGACATGGCAGCGCAACTGGGGGATATTTGCGGCTACATCTTCATGCAAAACTCCCCGTCCTGCGGGCTGGAGCGGGTCAAGGTCTACCACGTCAGCGGCGCACGGGCCGACAGAGACGGGCGCGGGATCTACGCCAGGGCCTTCTGCCTGCGGCACCCGGACCTGCCGGTGGAGGAAGACGGTCGGCTCAACGATCCGGTGCTGCGGGAAAACTTCCTCACCCGTGTGTTCGCCTACAGCGCCTGGCAGCAGCTGCGCCAGGAGGGCATGACCCGGCGCGGTCTCACGGACTTTCACTCGCGCTACAAATACCTGCTGATGGCCCATAACCCGGTGCAATACAAAACGCTGGGTCACCTGTTGGGCAACATGGGTAAAAACGATCCGCGGGAGGTGGGCCCCCGCTATTTCAGCGAACTGATGGTGGCACTGAAAAAATGCGCCACCCGCCGTACTCACGCCAACGTCCTGCAACACCTCAGTGGCTACTTGAAACAGGCCATCAACAGCGAAGACAAGCAGGAAGTGCAGCTCGTGATCAGCCAGTACCGCCTGGGCATCGTGCCGCTGGTGGTGCCGCTGACACTGCTCAAGCATCACTTTCGCCAACACCCCGACCCGTACATCGCACAGCAGATTTACCTGCAACCGCACCCGGAAAACCTCAGCCTGCGAAACGCCATCTGATGAAAAAAGCACTCGACACCAGCGCCCGCGAAGACCTCGGCGATGACTTTAAAAAGGCGTTGGACGAAGGCTGGCTGCCGATCCGTGAAGTGGCGCGGCAAACCGGGGTCAATGCCGTGACCTTGCGCGCCTGGGAGCGACGCTACGGCCTGATCGTGCCGCTACGCACACCCAAGGGCCACCGGTTGTTCTCGGCCGACCACGTACAACGCATCCAGACCATCCTCACCTGGCTCAACCGTGGCGTTGCCGTCAGCCAGGTCAAACCATTGCTCGACACGCCGCAAGCCTTCAGCGAGTCCGTCGACAACGATTGGCACGCCTTGCTGCAAACGTTGCAGCAGGCGGTCAGCCGATTGCAGGAGCGCGCCCTGGATGACGGCGTCAATCAGGCCATGGCGCTATATCCGCCGCGAACCCTGTGCGAGCACTTGCTGATGCCCTTGCTGGCCGCTCTGGAGCAACGCTGGCAAGGCCAGTTCGGAGCGCAGATGGAGCGAGGCTTTTTTTGTGCCTGGTTGCGCAGCAAGTTCGGTGCGCGCATCTACCACAACAATCGTCAGTTGCGCACCGCGCCGATGCTGCTGGTCAACCACTCGGACCGGCCCATGGAGCCGCATCTGTGGCTCACGGCCTGGCTGATCAGCAGCGCGGATTGCCCGGTGGAGGTCTTCGACGGACCGCTGCCTGTCGGAGAATTGGCATTGGCGGTCGAACTTCTGCAACCCCGTGGGGTTCTGCTGTACTCAAGCAAAGCCTTGAACCTGATGCAACTGCCGAAACTATTGAAAGGAATCAGTTGCCCAAAAATGATTGCCGGACCAACGGTATGCATCCACCACGCCGAGTTGTCCGTCAATGTTGCCGAGATCGCTGACTTGTACCTGGCCGAAGATCCGTTGTCGGCACATCAGGCACTCGTTCAGCACCGGCTGATTTAAATGAATAGCGTGGACACCAAAATGCAATTGATCTGGCTGCGCAGTGACTTGCGCCTGCATGACAACACCGCCCTCTCGGCTGCCGCGGCTCGCGGCCCGTGCGTGGCGGTGTATCTGCTGAGTCCGGAACATTGGCTGGAACACGACGATGCGCCCTGCAAAGTGGACTTCTGGCTGCGTAACCTGCGCGAGTTGAGCCGCGAACTGGGTGAACTGAACATTCCCCTGCTGATCCGCCAGGCATCGCGTTGGGATGACGCACCCAGCGTATTGCTGAACCTGTGCCGAGAGTGGCAGGTCGACGCGTTGCACCTTAACGAGGAATACGGCATCCATGAGTCCCGTCGTGATGCAGCGGTTGCCCGGACGCTACAGGCCGAAGGCATCGAAGTTCGCCGCTACCTCGATCAATTGCTGTTCAAGCCCGGGAGCGTGCTGACCCGGACCGGCACTTACTTTCAGGTCTTCAGCCAGTTCCGAAAAGTCTGCTACGAACGACTGCATCACTCGCTGCCCAACCTGGTCCGCGCACCGCACAAACAAGCGCCGCTGAACATTGCCGGCGATACGATCCCCGCAAGTATCGAGGGTTTCGCAACGCCCGATGACAACCTGCGCAGCCTGTGGCCGGCTGGCGAGACCGAAGCCCGGCATCGCCTCGACCATTTTGCCGATGCGCAGATCGATCACTATCAAAGCGAACGCGATTTCCCGGCAAAAACCGGCACCAGTCAGCTTTCGGCCTATCTGGCCGCCGGAGTGATTTCTCCCCGCCAATGCCTGCACGCCGCCTTGAACAACAATCAGGGTGAATTCGAAAGCGGCAAGACCGGCGCCGTCACCTGGATCAACGAACTGCTATGGCGCGAGTTCTACAAACATATCCTGGTGGGCTACCCACGGGTTTCCCGGCACCGCGCGTTTCGTCTGGAAACCGAAGCGCTGGCCTGGCGCAACGCCCCCGAAGAACTGGCCGCCTGGCAACAGGCGCGTACAGGCTTGCCGATCATCGACGCCGCCATGCGCCAACTGCTGGCAACCGGCTGGATGCACAACCGCCTGCGCATGGTGGTGGCGATGTTCCTGACCAAGAACCTGCTGATCGACTGGCGCGAAGGCGAACGCTTTTTCATGCGTCACCTGATCGATGGAGACCTGGCGGCGAACAATGGTGGCTGGCAGTGGAGTTCCTCCACCGGCACCGACTCGGCGCCTTACTTCCGGATTTTCAACCCGCTGAGCCAGTCGGAAAAATTCGACCCCGAAGGCGTATTCATCAAGCAATGGCTGCCGGAACTGGCCGGCTTGAATAAAAAAGACGTGCACAACCCCGCCAATCTCGGCGGCCTTTTCGGTGTTGTGGATTACCCTTCACCGATCGTCGACTTGAGTACTTCCCGTACGCGTGCGTTGATGGCATTCAAAAACCTGCCCTCGCGGCAATACGCCGCCGTTGGGTCATAAATTACCGCCACCGGGATGACTTCGATGCCGGGGCTTTGCATTATGAACATTTACCCGAATTGGGCCGGGCAATTACCCGGCTGAAAAGGAGATTGGGATGAGTCGTACACTCGCACGACGATACTGGCTGACCGGTGCAAGCAGCGGCATCGGTGCTGCCCTGGCCGAAGAAATCCTGAAAACCGGTGCGCACCTGGCCGTCAGTTCGCGCAACGTGGCCCCCCTGAAAGACTTGTCGCTCCGTTACCCGGGGCAAGTGCTTGTGGTTGCCGGAGACCTGACCAACAGCCAGACCGTACGCGAGATCGGCGAGCGGATTGCCGAAGACTGGGGCTCGCTGGACACCGTGATACTCAACGCCGGCACCTGCGAGTACGTGGATGCCAAACAGTTCGATGCGTCGATTGTGGAGCATGTGGTGCGTACCAACCTGCTGGCCAGCAGCTATTGTATCGACGCCGCTGTACCTTTGCTGCGGGCCGGCACCGCACCGCATATGATCGCCATGGCCAGTACGGTGACTTACCTGCCGCTGCCCAAGACAGAAGCCTATGGCACCTCAAAGGCCGGACTGCGTTACCTGTTGGAATCCCTGCGCATCGACCTGGCCCCTGAAGGCATAGAGCTCACAGTGATCAACCCCGGGTTTGTCGAAACGACGCTGACGGCGAAGAACGAGTTTTCCATGCCCTTGAGCTGGCCGGTGGAGAAAGCTGCTCGGCACATCTTCGAAAAACTCAAGGAGCGCCCGCTGGAAATCGCTTTCCCGGCAGCGTTCATGGCCACCCTCTGGCCACTCGCCAAATGGCCGGACCAAGTGAAACTGGAGATCGGCAAACCCATGGTGCGCGGCCAGCCACCGATCAAGGATCAACCCTGAAAATCTCCATTATCGGTAGCGGCATCCGGGACGTTCCGATACTTGAGCGTCCGTCAGACCTTTCACACAGCACCCGGTGACTGCCTTACACTGCGCGCCATGAAAACCATCCCCCATACGCAAATCGCGGAACCCGCGGTCACCTGCTCGACCTGCGCAGCCTGCTGCTGCCAGCTCGAAGTCATGCTGATCACCGATACGGGTGTGCCTGAACGGTTCATCGATACCGATGACTGGGGCGGGGAAGTGATGCTGCGCCTGGATGACGGCTGGTGTGCCGCACTGGATCGCAACACGATGATGTGCACCATCTACGAAAAACGCCCACTGATCTGCCGGGAGTTCGAAATGGGCGCACCGGAGTGCATCGACGAACGCCAGGGGATTTCGACGGCGTATCGCTGAACGGGAAAACAACACAGCTCCTGTAGGAGCGAGCCTGCTCGCGATTGCGGACTGTCAGCCAACTAAGCTGGCAACTGACACACCGTCATCGCGAGCAGGCTCGCTCCTACAGGGGGATGCAATTACAACGGCAACGTGTAATGCAGCGAATAGCTTTCTACACCGTCGTTGGAACTGGCGAGCCCGGCGTTGGAATAGTGCGTCGCGCGGACCCCGACTTCGTGGCCGCCATTGAAGCGCAGACCAAAACCGAACCGGTCTTCAAACTGGAAAGAACTGCCCAGGTTGTTGTCTTCGATTCGCGTATTGGAGAACGCCGCCACACCAATGCCTGCTTCAACGTAGGGCTTGACGTTCTGGCCGGCAAACTCGTAAACGAATACCGGGGAGAAAGACAGGCTGTTATTGCTGGAGGTCTTGTCGCCTTCCCAGTAGGTGTAGGCGCCGCTCCAGTAACCGGTCAGACGACCCACGTCACTCTGCCACCAGCTCTGGTCCCAATCGAATTGCATGCCCAGTCGATACGTCATGGTCGAATCGCTGGTCTGACCAACCGCGAACTCCACACCTGCCGCCTGCGCGGTAAACGTGTGCCCCATCAGTGCGGCCGCAATCGCGGCCAAGCAGAATAGTCGCTTCACTTGAAACTTCCTTTTGTGAACGATTTCGTATGGTTTTTTTGTTGCCAAACCCTGCAAAACTATAGAAGTCAGCGATTTATCAGAAGTTCACCCGACTCTTCGTATTCCCCCCGGACAGCCTTCTACCTGTTGAAGCTTCGCACAACACCAGAGGTATTCCACAGTATCGGCAAGATATTTCTGAAATGTAGCGGATCAGCGCTGGTCCAGAACTGCGCTTCACGGACCGGGCCCTCGGCGAGCAGCTCGCCTTCGGCCAGCAGACGTTGAAGTTGCCGTGCGACGGCGGCACCGGTGTCGATCAGGCTGATGTCATCGGGGATCATCTGCCGCAGCAACGGCTTGAGAAAGGGGTAATGGGTACAGCCGAGAATCAGGGTGTCCGCGCCGGCGGCCAGCAGTGGCCGAACATACCCGGCCAACAGCTGGCGCAACTCGGAGCTGCCCAGGTCGCCGCTTTCAATCAGCTCCACCAGCCCGGGACAGGGCTGGGTGATCACTTTTACGTCCGTGGCGAAGCGGTCGAGCAATGCGGCGAACTTGGCGCTCTGCAAGGTACCGGTGGTGGCCAGCACCCCTACCACGCCAGAGCGGGTTGCGGCGGCGGCCGGCTTGACTGCCGGCTCCATGCCGACGATAGGCCATTCTGGATAGTCGCGACGCAAGTCGGCGACACCGGCCACCGTCGCCGTGTTACACGCCAGCACCAGGGCTTTGGCGCCCTGTTGCCGAAAGAAGTCGGCCATCACGCTGCAACGGTGCTGGATAAATTCCGGAGTTTTTTCGCCGTAGGGAATATTCCCACAGTCGGCGACATACAACAGAGACTCATTGGGTAGCAATCGCTGGATCTCGGCCAGTACCGAGAGCCCGCCGACACCGGAGTCGAACACGCCAATCGGCGCTTCACGCATGTTTCGACCCACAGACGCTGCAACCCGGATCGCGCTTGACCCGCAATTCACGGAAGCGCGTGCCCAAGGCATCGATCAACAACAGCCGCCCCACCAGCGGCTCGCCGAATCCGGCCAGCAACTTCAGTGCTTCGAGCGCTTGCAGACTGCCGACCAGCCCCACCAGCGGACCGACCACACCGGCCTCGCTACAGGTCAATTCGGCTTCACTGCCGTGCCCGTATAAACAGTGGTAGCAAGGACTCTCCGGCCGACGCGGGTCGAACACCGACAGTTGCCCTTCGAGGCGAATCGCCGCGCCGCTGACCAGCGGTTTGCCGGCCAACACGCACGCGGCATTGACTGCTTCACGGGTGGAAAAGTTGTCAGAACAGTCGAGGACCAGATCCACCTCGGCCACCACGGCGGCCAGGGAATCTTCATCCAGCGCCGCGCGATGGGCGATCAGTTGAATCTCGGGATTGATCGCGCTCAGACGCTTGATTGCCGAATCGACCTTGGTCATGCCGACGCTGTCGGTGTCGTGAATGATCTGGCGTTGCAAGTTGGTCAGGTCGACCGTGTCGAAGTCCGCCAGGTGCAACTCGCCAACGCCGGCTGCCGCCAGATACAGCGCCACTGGCGCGCCAAGGCCGCCAAGACCGACGATCAATACGCGGCTTTCCTTGAGCCGCAACTGGCCGTCGATATCGATGTGTTGCAGCAGAATCTGCCGGCTGTAACGCAGCAACTCCTGATCATTCAGCACGGCAGGCGCCCCAGACTGATGCGTTGGTGACCGCCCAGATCGGTGCGGCTGTGGACTTCTTCAAACCCCCGGGTCAGCAGCAAATCGCGGACCGCCTCGGCCTGATCATAGCCGTGTTCGAGCATCAGCCACCCACCCGCCTCCAGATGATCCGGCGCCTGGGCGACGATCAAGCGCAGATCGTCGAGCCCGTCGACACCCGCCACCAGGGCGCTGGCCGGTTCGAAGCGCACATCGCCCTCGACCAGATGCGGATCGGCCGCTGCGATGTAGGGCGGATTGCTGATGATCAATTGAAAACGCTGGCCTTCCAGGGCGCTGAACCAATGGCTGCTCAGCACGGTGGCGTTGTTCAGGTGCAGACGCTGGCGATTGCGCTCGGCCAGAGCCACGGCTTCCAGCACGCGATCCACGGCAGTGACGTTCCAGGCCGGACGCTCGCTGGCCAGGGCCAGAGCGATGGCGCCGCTGCCGGTGCCAAGGTCGAGCACTTTGGCGGGAGTGGCCGGCAACAGTTCCAGCGCGGCTTCCACCAGCAGCTCGGTGTCCGGGCGCGGGATCAACGTATGCGGCGCCACTTCCAGGTCCAGCTTCCAGAAGCCCTGCTGGCCGAGGATATAGGCCACCGGCTCACCGCCGCGGCGGCGCTGCAAATATTCGGCGAACGTCAGTGCCGCTTCACTCGGCACGATGCGCTCCGGCCAGGTGTGCAGGAAACTGCGGGACTTGCCCAAGGCCGCCGCCAGCAGCAGTTCAGCATCCAGACGCGCTGTCGGCGAGTCAGGTAAATCGGCGGCGCGCAACAAACTGGCAATGATCGTCATTTACTCACCTATCGCGGCCAGTTGATCGGCCTGGTACTCGGCCAGCAACGGCTCGATCACCGCCTCGACGCCGCCGGCGAGAATCTCGTCGAGGGAATACAAGGTCAGGTTGACCCGGTGGTCGGTGACCCGGCCCTGGGCAAAATTATAGGTGCGGATGCGCTCGGAACGGTCGCCGGAGCCGACCAGCAACTTGCGCTCGCTGGCGATGGCGTTGGCTGCGGCGCTGGTCTGCTGATCGTTCAGCTTGGCCGACAACCAGGACATCGCCCGGGCGCGGTTCTTGTGCTGCGAACGCTCTTCCTGGCACTCGACCACGATGCCGGACGGCAAGTGCGTGATACGGATCGCCGAGTCGGTCTTGTTGACGTGCTGGCCACCGGCGCCGGAGGAGCGATAGGTGTCGACGCGCAGGTCGGCCGGGTTGATCTCGATGGCTTCCTGTTCGTCCGGCTCGGGCAGTACCGCCACGGTGCAGGCCGAGGTGTGGATGCGGCCCTGGGACTCGGTCGCCGGAACCCGCTGCACACGGTGCGCGCCGGATTCGAACTTCAGCTTGCCGTAGACGTTGTCACCCTCGACCCGGGCAATCACCTCTTTATAGCCGCCGTGTTCACCCTCGTTTTCCGAGAGGATCTCCACCCGCCAGCCACGACGCTCGGCGTAACGCGAATACATGCGGAACAGGTCGCCGGAGAAGATCGCCGCTTCGTCACCGCCGGTACCGGCACGGATCTCGAGGAACACGTTGCGTCCGTCGTTCGGGTCCTTGGGCAGCAGCATGCGTTGCAGATCGGCTTCGAGCGTGACCAGGCGTTCCTTGGCCTCGCGGACTTCTTCCACGGCCATTTCACGCATGTCCGGGTCGCTGTCCTTGAGCAGTGCCTGGGCGCCTTCGAGGTCGTCCTGCACTTTCAGCAGTTCTTTATAGGCGCCCACGATCGGTTCAACTTCCGCGTACTCCTTGGAATAGGTGCGGAACTTGTTCTGATCGGAAATGACCTCGCCGTCGCCCAGCAGGGCAGTCAATTCCTCGAAACGGTCCTGGAGGATATCCAGCTTATTGAGCAGTGACGCTTTCATTGCGGTTTTTTATCCGAAAAGCTATCCGATGAGCCCTCACCGAGGGCAAAGAGTTCCTGGGCCATCGCCAGCGCATCCAGGCGACCTTCGGCAGAGAGCTTTTTCAACTGCACGCTCGGTGCGTGCAACAGTTTGTTGGTCAGCCCGCGGGCCAGTTGCACCAGCACCTCTTCGGCACTGCTGCCGTTGGCCAGCATGCGCTGGGCCTTTTGCAATTCCTCGTCACGCAGGCGTTCGCTCTGTTGACGATAGGCCTTGAGCACGTCCACCGCCGCCAACTCGCGCAGGCGGACCATGAAATCTTCGGCGCCGACCGAGACCATCTCTTCGGCGGCCTGGGCTGCGCCCTGACGACTCTTGAGGTTCTCGGCAACCACTTCGTGGAGATCGTCGACGCTATACAGGTAAACGTCGTCCAGCTCGCCGACTTCCGGCTCGATGTCTCGCGGAACAGCGATATCCACCATGAAGATCGGTTTGTGCTTGCGCAGTTTCAAGGCGCTTTCCACCGCACCCTTGCCCAGGATCGGCAACTGGCTGGCGGTGGAACTGATGACGATATCGCTGCGCACCAGTTCTGCCGGAATATCCGACAACAACACCGCATGGGCACCGAACTGTTCGGCCAGGATGCTCGCGCGCTCCAGGGTACGGTTGGCGACGACGATGCGCTTTACACCCAGGTCATGCAGATGGCGGGCGACCAGGGTGATGGTCTCGCCGGCGCCGATCAACAAGGCCTGGCTGCGTTGCAGGTCGCTGAAAATCTGTTTGGCCAGGCTCACCGCGGCAAACGCCACCGACACCGGGTTCTCGCCGATGGCCGTGTCGGTGCGCACCTGCTTGGCCGCATTGAACGTGGCCTGGAACAAGCGCCCGAGCAATGGCCCGATAGTCCCGGCCTCGCGGGCCACGGCATAGGCGGATTTCATCTGGCCGAGAATCTGCGGTTCGCCCAACACCAGCGAGTCGAGCCCGGAAGCCACCCGCATCATGTGACGAACTGCCGCATCATCTTCATGCACATAGGCGCTTTCGCGCAGCTCGTCGTAGCTCAAATGATGATATTCGGCCAGCCAGCGCAGCACGATCTCCGCCGACAGGTGATCCTGTTCTATATAGAGTTCACTGCGATTGCAGGTGGAGAGGATCGCAGCTTCGCGGCTGTCGGTGAGTCGGCAGAGCTGCTGCAAGGCCTCAACCAGCTGCTCAGGGGTAAAAGCCACGCGCTCGCGGACGTCTACTGAAGCAGTCTTGTGGTTAATACCGAGTGCAAGGAAGGCCATTCAAAGTCGCTGATTGTGACGTGAAGCCGGTAATTGTCCTACTTCGACGGAATCAGAACAACTATTCGATATCTATTGCGCCATCAGGCGCTGCCGCGGGTTGCGAGCAGTTCTCGTTTACACGACCATCAGGGTGATCCGGATCGGGTTGGCAGGTAAATTGCCGGGCCGGTTATGTTTGGCCGAAAGCTTGTGTCATGATGATCCGACCGCAGGTTAGTCGTCCTCTTCCTATATGAATAGATCCTCCGCGTTGCTCCTCGCTCTTGTCTTCCTCAGCGGCTGCCAGGCCTTGGCACCCGTTTCGTCGGACGGCGCGCCGCCGGTTGAAGACAGCACCCCGGCCCCTGAAAAGCCCAAGGTCTACAGCTCATTCAGCGAGGAAACCATCTATAGCCTGTTGAGCGCCGAACTGGCTGGCCAGCGCAATCGTTTCGACATTGCCCTGGACAACTATGTGACCCAGGCCATCAATACTCAGGATCCGGGCATCTCCGAGCGGGCATTTCGTATCGCCGAATATCTGGGCGCCGATCAGGCAGCCCTGGATACCGCGCTGATCTGGGCCAGGAACGCCCCCGACGACCTCGAAGCGCAACGCGCCGCCGCCGTGCAACTGGCTCGCGCCGGGCGTTATGACGACTCCATGGTTTATATGGAGAAAGTCCTGCAAGGCAAGGGCGACACCCATTTCGACTTCCTTGCGCTGTCCGCGGCCGACACCGACCAGGACACCCGCAATGGCTTGATGCAAAGCTTCGATCGTTTGTTGCAGCGTCATCCGGACAACAGCCAGCTGATTTTCGGCAAGGCCTTGCTGATGCAACAGGACGGCGACGCCAAAGGCGCGTTGAAGCTACTGGAAGACAATCCGCCGGAGGACGGCGAAATCGCGCCGATCCTGCTGCGCGCGCGGCTGTTGCAAACCCTGAATCGCGGTGACGAGGCCTTGCCGCTGCTGCAAAAAAGCATCAAGAAATACCCGGACGACAAGCGCCTGCGCCTGACTTACGCGCGGATGCTGGTTGAACAGGACCGCATGGACGACGCCAAGGCCGAGTTTTCGAGCCTGGTCCAGCAATACCCGGAAGACGACGAACTGCGTTATTCCCTGGCACTGGTCTGCCTGGAAGCCAAGGCCTGGAACGAGGCCAAGGGTTATCTTGAAGACCTGATCGCCCGCGAAAGCCACGTCGACTCGGCGCACCTGAACCTCGGCCGCATCGCCGAAGAACAGAACGACCCGCAAGGCGCGCTGATCGAGTACGCCAAGGTTGGCCCGGGCAGCGACTACCTGCCGGCGCAATTGCGTCAGGCCGACATCCTGATCGACAACGGCAGGACCGCCGAAGCCCAACGCAAACTGGCGGCAGAGCGCGACGAGCAACCGGATTACGCGATCCAGTTGTACCTCATCGAAGCCGAAACCCTGTCCGCCAACAATCAGGGCGACAAGGCCTGGAACGTTCTGCAACAAGCCTTGCAGCAATATCCGGACGATTTGAACCTGCTCTACACCCGCGCCATGCAGGCGGAAAAACGCAATGACCTGGCGCAGATGGAAAAAGACCTGCGCACGATCATCAAGCGCGACCCGGACAACGCCATGGCATTGAACGCCCTCGGCTACACCCTGTCCGACCGCACCACGCGCTACGCCGAAGCCAAGGCCCTCATAGAACAGGCGCACCAGATCAGTCCGGAAGACCCGGCGGTACTCGACAGCCTTGGCTGGGTGAATTACCGCCTGGGCAATCTCGACGAAGCCGAGCGCCTGCTGCGCCAGGCCCTGGAACGCTTCCCCGACCAGGAAGTCGCCGCTCACCTGGGCGAAGTCCTGTGGGCCAATGGCAAACAGCGCGAAGCGAAACAAGTCTGGGGCAAGTTCCTCAAGGAACAGCCTGACAGCCCGACCTTGCGCGGCACCATCAAACGCCTGACCGGATCAGAGACTCTTTAAGATTATGTTTTTGCGCCATTTCATCGTTTTCAGTTTTATCGCCCTGCTCGCCGGTTGCGCAGGCCTGGGTCCCCGCGAATCGGTCGTGGGTCATGGCAACGCCACCCAATGGCGTGAGCACAAACAGCAGCTTGCGGGCCTTGATGGCTGGCAGATCGACGGCAAAATCGGCATTCGCGCACCGAAAGATTCGGGCAGCGGCACGCTGTTCTGGTTGCAGCGCCAGGATTACTACGACATTCGCCTGTCCGGACCACTGGGCCGCGGCGCGGCTCGCCTTACCGGACGTCCGGGCAAGGTGTCGCTGGAAGTCGCCAACCAGGGGCGCTACGACGCGCCGAACCCGGAAGTGCTGCTCGAAGAACAGCTGGGCTGGAAATTGCCGGTGTCCAACCTGGCCTGGTGGGTGCGCGGGCTCCCGGCTCCGGACAGCAAAAGCCGCCTGACCCTGGACGGCGACAGTCGTTTGGCCAGTCTCGAACAGGACGGTTGGCAGGTCGAATACACCGAATATACCCAACTGAACGGTTACTGGCTGCCCGAACGGATCAAACTGCATGGCACCGACCTGGATGTCACGCTGGTGATCAAGACTTGGCAACCGCGCAAATTGGGGCAGTGAAATGCCAGACAATCGCCTGACGCTGCCCTCGCCGGCCAAACTCAATTTGATGCTGCACATTCTGGGTCGCCGTGAAGACGGCTACCACGAACTGCAAACGATGTTTCAGTTTCTCGATTACGGCGACGAAATCACCTATGCCCTGCGCGACGACGGTGTCATTCAATTGCACACCGAATTCCCGGGCGTCCCCCACGACAGTAACCTGATCGTCAAGGCCGCCAGAAAACTTCAGGAGCAATCCGCTTGCTCGCTGGGCGTCGATATCTGGATCGAAAAGATCCTGCCCATGGGTGGTGGCATCGGTGGCGGCAGCTCGAATGCGGCAACGACATTGCTGGGTTTGAACCATCTGTGGCAATTGGGCTGGGATGAGGATCGCCTGGCCGGGCTGGGGTTGACGCTGGGCGCAGACGTCCCGGTTTTCGTACGTGGCCACGCGGCTTTCGCCGAGGGCGTGGGGGAGAAACTGACACCTGTCGACCCGGAAGAACCGTGGTATCTGGTGCTGGTGCCGCAAGTCTCTGTAAGTACGGCAGAAATTTTTTCAGATCCGTTGTTGACACGTAACACTCCTCCCATTAAAGTGCGCCCCGTTCCCAAGGGAAACAGTCGAAATGACTGCTTGCCGGTGGTAACAAGGCGTTATCCAGAGGTACGTAACGCTTTGAATTTGTTAGGTAAATTTACCGAAGCAAAACTCACCGGAACTGGAAGTTGTGTGTTTGGGGGCTTCCCAAGCAAAGCTGAAGCTGATAAAGTCTCGGCCCTTCTTACAGAGACCCTTACAGGGTTTGTAGCAAAAGGAAGCAACGTTTCGATGTTGCATCGCAAGCTGCAAAGTCTGCTCTAAAGGAACCGATTACTGGGTAATCGTTGCAACAGATACAGGGGCGTCGCCAAGCGGTAAGGCAGCAGGTTTTGATCCTGCCATGCGTTGGTTCGAATCCAGCCGCCCCTGCCATTTTCCTATACTCATCCAGGTTACCCTCAGCCTTCAGGTACTGCGCGTGTCCAAGATGATGGTCTTTACGGGGAACGCTAACCCCGATCTGGCTCGGCGTGTCGTACGTCAGCTGCATATCCCTCTCGGTGACATCTCTGTCGGTAAATTTTCCGACGGCGAAATTACCGCCGAGATCAATGAAAACGTCCGCGGTAAAGACGTCTTCATTATTCAGCCGACTTGCGCTCCGACCAACGATAACCTGATGGAACTGGTAGTGATGGCTGATGCCTTCCGCCGCTCCTCGGCTACTCGTATCACTGCTGTTATTCCTTACTTTGGTTATGCCCGTCAGGATCGCCGTCCGCGTTCCGCACGTGTGGCTATCAGCGCGAAAGTCGTCGCTGACATGCTTACCGTAGTCGGCATCGACCGTGTTCTCACGGTTGATCTGCATGCTGACCAAATCCAGGGTTTCTTCGATATTCCGGTAGATAACATCTACGGCTCCCCGGTTCTGGTGGATGACATCGAAGATCAGCGCTTCGAAAACCTGATGATCGTGTCCCCGGACATTGGCGGCGTCGTGCGTGCACGTGCAGTTGCCAAATCCCTGGGCGTGGATCTCGGGATCATCGACAAACGCCGTGAGAAAGCCAATCACTCTGAAGTGATGCATATCATCGGTGATGTCGAAGGGCGTACCTGTATTCTGGTCGATGACATGGTCGATACCGCCGGCACCCTGTGCCACGCGGCCAAGGCCCTGAAAGAGCATGGCGCTGCCAAGGTTTTCGCCTACTGCACACACCCTGTGCTGTCGGGTCGGGCGATCGAAAACATCGAAAATTCCATGCTGGACGAACTGGTGGTGACTAACACCATCCCGTTGTCCGCTGCTGCACAAGCCTGCTCGCGTATCCGTCAACTGGATATCGCGCCGGTAGTTGCCGAGGCGGTTCGCCGCATCAGCAATGAAGAATCGATCAGTGCGATGTTCCGCTAAGGGCCCTGCCCTTCTCGAAATGTCTCGTTGACGAAAAGCGCCCCGCCCCGGCATTCCTGTCGGGGCGGGGCTTTTTTGCCCATATCGCCTTTAGCGCTGGTCGCAAACGCTGGGGCGAATGTGGTTATTTTGGAGATACAACATGAACGATTTTACCCTGAATGCTGAAGTGCGTTCCGACCTGGGGAAAGGTGCGAGCCGCCGCCTGCGTCGTCTCGCCGCCCTGGTTCCAGCTGTAGTTTACGGTGGCGAAAAAGCCCCTGAATCCATCAGCATGCTGGCCAAAGAAGTTGCCAAACTGCTCGAAAACGAAGCGGCTTACAGCCACATCATCGAGCTGAACATTGGTGGCACCAAGCAGAACGTCGTGATCAAAGCCCTGCAACGTCACCCGGCCAAAGGCCACGTGATGCACGCTGACTTCGTACGCGTAGTCGCTGGCCAGAAACTGACCGCTATCGTTCCAGTGCACTTCATCAACGAAGAAGCACCGACCAAGAAAGGCGGCGAAATCTCGCACGTTGTTGCCGAGATCGAAGTTTCCTGCCTGCCGAAAGATCTGCCTGAGTTCATCGAAGTCGACCTGGCTAACGCTGAAATCGGTTCGATCATTCACCTGTCGGACCTCAAGGCTCCTAAAGGCGTTGAGTTCGTGGCCCTGGCACACGGCGATGACAAGGCTGTTGCCAACGTCCACGCTCCACGTGTTGCTCCAGAAGCTGCAGAAGGCGCTGCAGAGTAATATTACTCTGTACGCCGGAGTGACCGGAAACATCGCGGACTAGAGCATAGCGAGAAAGCGGGCGAGAACGCGGAGTTTACATCATGGTAAATGAGCTATTTTCGTCCACTTTCGCCGCTCTCCCTGATTGCGGCGATGTTATCCACCACTCCAAGGAAGGGCCCCTATCGTGACTGCCATCAAACTGATCGTTGGCCTGGGAAATCCAGGCGCTGAATACGAACAGACCCGGCATAACGCAGGGGCCCTTTTTGTTGAGCGCATCGCGAACGCACAAGGCGTGAACCTTGTGGCGGACCGCAAATATTTCGGCCTGACCGGGCGCTATTCGCATCAGGGTCAGGATGTTCGTCTGCTGATTCCCACCACGTACATGAACCGCAGCGGCCAGGCCGTAGCGGCACTCGCCGGGTTCTTCCGCATCAAGCCTGAAGAAATCCTCGTGGCGCACGACGAACTCGACCTGCCACCGGGCGTTGCCAAACTCAAACAGGGCGGCGGCCATGGCGGTCACAACGGGTTGCGCGACATCATCGCGCAACTGGGCAATCAGAATACCTTCTACCGCTTGCGGCTTGGCATTGGCCACCCGGGCGTTGCCAGTATGGTTTCAAATTTCGTCCTGAGTCGTGCGCCACGCGCCGAACAGGAAAAACTCGATGCCAGCATCGACTTTGCCCTCGGCGTGCTGCCGGATATCCTCGCCGGGGAATGGAACCGCGCGATGAAAAACCTGCACAGCCAGAAGGCCTGACTTTTACCCGAGGGGAAACACCATGGGATTCAATTGCGGCATCGTCGGCCTGCCTAACGTCGGCAAGTCCACCCTGTTCAACGCCCTGACCAAATCCGGTATCGCGGCCGAAAACTTCCCCTTCTGCACCATCGAGCCGAACAGCGGTATCGTGCCGATGCCGGATCCGCGTCTGGATGCCCTGGCGGTCATCGTCAATCCAAAGCGCATCCTGCCGACCACCATGGAATTCGTCGACATCGCGGGCCTGGTTGCCGGCGCGTCGAAAGGTGAAGGCCTGGGCAACAAGTTTTTGGCCAACATCCGTGAAACCGATGCCATCGCCCACGTGGTCCGCTGCTTCGAAGACGAGAACGTGATTCACGTCTCCAACAGCGTCGACCCGAAACGCGACATCGAAATCATCGACCTGGAACTGATCTTCGCCGACCTCGACAGCTGCGAGAAGCAACTGCAGAAAGTCGCGCGCAACGCCAAGGGCGGTGACAAGGACGCAGTGGTCCAGAAAGGCCTGCTGGAGCAGCTGATCGCTCACTTCACCGAAGGCAAGCCGGCGCGCACTCTGATGAAGAACATGGGCGCCGACGAAAAAGCGGTGATCAAGGGCTTCCACCTGCTGACCACCAAGCCGGTCATGTACATCGCCAACGTCGCAGAAGACGGTTTCGAGAACAACCCGCTGCTGGACATCGTCAAAGCCATCGCCGAAGAAGAAGGCGCTGTGGTTGTACCGGTGTGCAACAAGATCGAAGCGGAAATCGCCGAGCTCGATGACGGCGAAGAGAAAGACATGTTCCTCGAAGCTCTGGGCCTCGAAGAGCCTGGCCTGAACCGCGTGATCCGCGCCGGCTATGAAATGCTGCACCTGCAGACCTACTTCACCGCCGGTGTCGAAGAAGTCCGCGCCTGGACCGTGCGCGTCGGTGCCACCGCACCACAAGCCGCTGGCGTGATCCACACCGACTTCGAAAAAGGCTTCATCCGCGCCGAAGTGATCGCCTACAACGACTTCATCCAGTACAAGGGCGAAGCCGGTACCAAGGAAGCCGGTAAATGGCGCCTGGAAGGCAAGGACTACATCGTCAAAGACGGCGACGTGATGCACTTCCGCTTCAACGTGTAAACCACACCGCCCAAAAAAAAGCCGCGTTTGATACGCGGCTTTTTTGTGCCTGAGATTTTCACCGTTCAACTGTAGGAGCGAGCAGGCTCACTCCTACACTGGGAAATGTGTTGGATCAGGACTTCTTCGTACGCGGCAGGAAGATCGCCAACACCCCGAACAACGGCAGGAACGAACACAGGTAGTACACATATTCGATGCCGTGTGTGTCCGCCAGATGCCCGAGCAACGCCGCGCCAATCCCGCCAAAGCCGAACATCAGACCGAAGAACACCCCGGCGATCATCCCGACATTGCCTGGCACCAGTTCCTGGGCATACACAACGATGGCCGAGAATGCCGAGGCGAGGATGAAGCCGATGACTACGCTGAGGATGCTGGTCCAGAACAGGTCGACATGGGGTAGCAGCAATGTGAAGGGTGCAACGCCGAGGATCGAGAACCAGATCACCGCCTTGCGCCCGATCCTGTCGCCGATCGGTCCGCCAAAGAATGTCCCCGCCGCGACCGCGCCCAGAAACAGGAACAGGTGCAACTGCGAACTGGCCACCGACAGGTCGAACTTCTCGATCAGGTAGAAGGTGAAGTAGCTGGTGAGGCTCGACATGTAGAAATACTTGGAGAACACCAGCAACCCGAGCACCACCAGCGCACTGATGACTCGGCCCTTGGACAGGCCGTGAGTCGCCGCCTGGCCTTGCTTGAGCTTGAACAGGTTCAAGTGGTTGGCGTACCAGCGGCTGATCCGATAAAGCACGAACAGCGCAAACACCGCGAACAGGCCGAACCAGGCCACGTGCCCTTGACCGTAGGGAATGATGATCGCCGCCGCCAGCAACGGGCCGAATGCCGAGCCTGCGTTACCGCCGACCTGGAAGGTTGATTGCGCCAGCCCGAAGCGCCCGCCCGAAGCCAGGCGCGCCACGCGGGACGCTTCCGGGTGGAAGGTCGATGAACCGATGCCGATCAGCCCCGCCGCCAACAGGATTAGCGGGAAACTGGCGACCACCGACATCATCAGAATGCCGACGAGGGTGCAGACCGTCCCCGCCGGCAACAACCACGGCTTGGGATGGCGGTCGGTGTAGTAACCGACCCACGGCTGCAGCAGCGAGGCCGTCAATTGGAACGTCAGAGTGATCAGGCCGACCTGGGTGAAGGTCAGGCCATAGTTGGCCTTGAGCATCGGATAGATCGACGGCAGCACCGACTGGATCAGGTCGTTGATCAAATGCGCCAGCGCTACCGCGCCAATGATGCGCATCACCAGGGGACTGCTTTGGGGCGTAGCGGACGCCGGCACTGAGCCGATCTGGGTGTTGCTGATAGCCATGGGAGTTTCCAAACCACAGGACGTACAAACGTGCAGGTGCGTCAATGTGCCATTTTTCAGTGCGACAACGCCATCCCCTTAGCCTGCTAACGACTTCGATTTTCATCGCCACATCCTTGATGGCGCAAAGCCATGGTCTGAATCTTGCCTTCCTTGTCGGCTTGAACGCGGCTTCCTTACAAAGGAGACCGACAATGGGAAGTTTCGCTACAGAGTCGGCCTACAGAGCGGACAAGGGTGAACTTTCGAGGCCTTTTTAGAGGGCACGAGTCGGGGGGGCGACAACCTCCGACGCACGCCAAGAGTGCGTGGTGTCCAGAGGAGTCTTGGGGCATGCAGGCTTTTTTATCACCGGGGATCGGGCTGCTGGGGCGTTTTGGCTTCGCACGTAAATTCCAGCTGTTGTTTCTGCTGTTTATCCTGCCGCTGGCCGGCAGCCTGTGGATGATCGGCCAGGACTATCGCGACAAACTCAACCTGATCGCCGGCGAACGCGCCGGGGTGCGGCAACTGCTGGCGCTCGATGCGCTGGATGACCTGCTCGCCGCCCAGCGCGATCGCGCCGCCCGATGGCGCGCCACGGAAACCAATCGCCAGCCAACGCCGGCCACACTCGCCGCGATGGCCGCCTTCGATGCGGTTCAACCCGCCGTCAGCCAGGCCACTGCCGAACTGGGCAATGCCTTGCAAAAAGAAAACGTCGAGGGCGAAACCCTGACGCGCTACCAGGCCCTGCAAACCGCCCTCGGTGGCCTCGACTCAAAAAGCCTGAGCAATGTCGGCTGGTGGCCGGACGGCTATGATCGCTTCACCAACGCCTTGAGCGCCCTGCAAGCCTTGCGCGAGCAGATCGCCATGGACAATCGCCTGACGCTGGCGCCGTGGCTGGAAACCTACTTGCTGACGCAGATCTCCACCCAGCATGCGCCAGACCTGATCGAACGGGTCGGTCGGCTCGCGGCGGTGGGTCAGGCGTCGGTAGTGTCCGGGCAGTTTACCCTGCAAAGCCGTCTGCAACTGCGCGACTTGCGCAGCCGCATCGGCGATGCGCGCGAGCAGCTGGTGAAAACCGCAGGCCTGCTCGAAGCGCGTCTGCCCAGCGCCCTGCAAACCTGGGCCGGGCAATACCATGCCAGCCTCAAGCGCCTCGATGCAGGCCTGAAGGTGCTGGATGACGGCGTGTTCGGCGGCAGCATCAACCTCAAGCCGGAGGACTTCGAACGCAGTCTCGATGCCCTGCTCTCCGACCTCGCCTCGTTGCGCCAGCAGTCGCTGGTGTCGCTGGATCAACGCCTGGATTACTACCACGACTCAGCGATCCGCCAGTTCATTGTGGTGGCCGCCGTGTTGGGCTGCCTGCTGTTGGCCGCGCTGTATCTGTTCATCTGTTTGCAGGCTTCGATCCGCCGCAGCGCCAGCGGCATCACGGTGCTGGCCGAGGCCTTGCGCGATGGCAACCTGAGCCTGCAAGTGCCGGTTCAAGGCCGGGACGAGCTGGCAGTCATCAGTACCGCGCTGAACGTCGCCGTGGTGCAACTGCGCACCAGCCTGCAAGGGGTGGATCACGAAACCCTGCAACTGAGCAACGCGGTAAAAGCCCTCAACCATCACTCCAGCGACGCCCTGGGCGAAGTCGAAGCCCAGCAGTTGCAGATCAGCCAGATTGCCGCGGCGGCGACGCAACTGGCCGCCACCTCACAAGGGGTGGCCCACAGTTGCGAACAGGCGTCCGGCAGCGCCCAGCACACCCGGCGCATTGCCGCCGACAGCAGCCGTGACAGCCAGCGCACCACCGCGAGCATCCAGCAACTCAATCAACGCCTGAACGAGACCGCTGCGGCGCTGGGCCGGGTCAGTGAACAAGGGCAGCAGATTCAACTGGTGGTCGACACCATTCGCGGCGTCGCCGAGCAGACCAACCTGTTGGCACTCAACGCCGCCATTGAGGCAGCTCGAGCGGGCGAGCAAGGGCGTGGCTTTGCGGTGGTCGCCGATGAGGTGCGCAGCCTGTCGCAACGCACGCAATCGTCGACCGCACAGATTGCCGGCACGGTCGACAGCCTGCGCAACACCGTGAATGAGGCCGTCAGCCTGATGCAAGTCGCGTGCAGTCAGGCAGAGTCCGATGCACAAGCGGTCACCGGTCTCGGTGAACGGCTTGGGGAAATCGCCAGCGCGGTGCAGAGCGTCACCGATACCCTGGCGCAAATCGCCACGGCGGTGGAGGAACAGGCCAGTACCGCCGATGAAGTCAGCGGCAATATCCAGCAGGTCGATCAAGCGGCGGTGCGCTTGCTCGAAGGAGCCCGCGCAGTGAACCAGGCCGCGGACACCCTGAGCCACGGCAGCAAGGCCCTCAGCGACAACACCGGGCGTTTCCGTTTGAGTTGAGTCCGTCAGGACTTCTCAGGCGCGGATCACCGCCTCCGGGAAGTCCTGCTCCAGTTCGCTCTTGAGCCAGTCGATAAACCACGTCACGTCCGCCGAGAGCTCGGCGGACGGCGTCAGCACCCGATGGCTTTCCAGCTTCACTTGCGCGCCCACCACCCGCACCAGCTTGCCGCTATGGAGTTCTTCGCGCACCAGCACTTCGTTAGCCAGCGCAATGCCCTGCCCGCTTTCGACCAGGCCGACTTCGCTATCCTGCAATTGGCCCACGCATACGAACAGGCCAGCCGCTGGTTCCAGCGCTGCCCTTCACCGCTGCTCGGAAGGCTCGAATTTGCTAAAGAATTGATAAACGGTTGAAAGCGCAGAGAAATATTTTAGATTTGTGCTTGACGCATCCTCGTTACCGGTGAATAATGCGCGCCACTTGGCTACATAGCTCAGTTGGTTAGAGCATAGCATTCATAATGCTGGGGTCCGGGGTTCAAGTCCCTGTGTAGCCACCAAGTACTAAAAACGGCTTACCGCAAGGTAGGCCGTTTTTTTATGCCTGTAGGAACGAGCTTGCTCGCGATGGTCGTTAACGATAACGCGTGTTTACAGGTTAAACGCGGCGCTCTTGAGTCCATCGCGAGCAAGCTCGCTCCTACACCTACACCGTCGGCAATGCAGACAACGCCCGCTCCCAGATCTGCCACGTCCGTAACCAGACCATCGCCTGCCAATCGCTGTCGGCGGGATAGAATTGCTCCAGCAGATTCAGCTTGATCCCGCGCCCTGTTGCGTCATTCGGGTTGCCGTGCAGATGCAGCCAGTGATCATCGCGCAGATGACGGTGAACCTCCGGCCCCGGATAAGTCCCGCACTCAATGACAAACGGCATCAGCCGCACCTGCGGCAGCGCATCGATCAATGCCTGCGAGGTGTAGCCGGTGGCCGTTGCCGCCACGCCGGTTTCGCTCAGGGTGTCGGCACCGGTTTGCAGGCTGTAGAGCCACGGGCCATAAATCGCCTGCGCGTCCGCCAGCGCCGGGTAGGCAGACTCGGTGATGGTCAACAACATCGGATGACCGTACTCGCCAGCGCCCGTGTGCAAGTCGAAACACATGGCGACCTCGGCATGGGCCACGTGCGTTTGCACGATCCTGTGCAGCGTGAGGTTCGACCAGCTCGGCGCCAGCCCGCCGAAAAACAGGCCGTCGGGATGAGCATGCTGACCGCCCTCGACAATCGACATGACTGCCGGCCAGCCGTGCAGGCGAATCTGTTCGTCGAGCAAGGCATCGGCACGATCACGCTGCGGACCGTGCAACTGCGGGCAGGCATAGATTTCATGCAAGGCGTTGTAGGCCTGGTTGTCTGGCAGCGGTCGCTGGAAATCCAGGTGATTGCGGTTCAGGTCGATGTTGTCTTCATTGACCCGGCGCAACCACGCCATGCCCCAGGGGTTGATGGCATGGATCATGACCACGGCGACCTCCGCCGGCAGGGAGCGCTTGCCCAACTCCTGCAGCCATTTGATCTGGCAGCCCGAGCCATAGAAGCCTTCGACCCCGTGAGTGCCGCTCAACGCGATCAGCAGCCGCTTGGCGCCCGGCTCACCCAGCACCGCCACATCGGTACTCAGAGGCTCGCCGAGCGGCCCTTTGAGCGGGTGTGGATACTCCGT
The DNA here is from genome assembly GCF_002303925.1 of Pseudomonas sp. ACN8. Taxonomy (GTDB): domain Bacteria; phylum Pseudomonadota; class Gammaproteobacteria; order Pseudomonadales; family Pseudomonadaceae; genus Aquipseudomonas. Next base: position 22,448 of record NZ_MRCS01000042.1, on the reverse strand, counting down.
CAGCGTTGCGCCTGCCGTGGTGGCTGCGGCCCGGAACTGTTCACGCTGGGAGCGATAGCTGGACTGGGTGGGGAACTCGGTTTGCATATCTGCCTCTTGTTGATTTTCCGGCCTGCCTGTTGGCCACGACCCTACAGAAAATCCCGCCATTGATGAAGGACAAAAACATCGGTGCCGCAGGCCCCGGTTTGCTTCCCTCCCGGTCGGCCGATAAAGTCGGCTGATCGTAGATCCAACGGACGGAGTACCCCACGTGTTCTCAACCTTTTCATTGCGCCGCTATCGCCTGCCCGCCCTGGCTCTGCTCGCCAGCGCCTTGACCCTTACCGCGTGCAACAACGCATCGGTGCCGACGCTGCCACTCGCACCGGAAAGCGCTTCCGGTTTCCGCACCGACCTGCAAACTCAACACGCCGAGAAATACATGGCCGCGGCGGCCAACCCGTTGGCGGCCGAAGCCGGGCGGACGATGTTGCGCCGGGGTGGCTCAGCCATCGATGCCGCGATTGCGATGCAAGCGGTGTTGACGCTGGTCGAGCCACAGTCTTCGGGCATCGGTGGCGGCGCATTGATCGTACTCTGGGATGGCAAGGCCGTGCGCACCTACGACGGGCGTGAAACCGCCCCGGCCGGCGCCACCGAGAAGCTTTTCCTGCAAGCCAACGGACAGCCGATGGCGTTCACCCAGGCGCAGATTGGCGGCCGCTCGGTGGGCACGCCCGGCGTATTGCGCGCCCTGGAGCTGGCCCATCAAAAACACGGACGCCTGCCCTGGGCGCAGCTGTTTGAACCGGCCATCCGGCTCGCCGAGCAAGGCTTCGCCATTTCGCCACGCCTGCACCAGTTGATCGCCGCGGATTCGTCCATGCCACGCTCAGCGGAAATGATGGCTTACTTTCGCAATGCCGATGGCAGCCCGAAAGCCATCGGTACAAACCTGAAGAACCCGGCATTGGCCGCCGTGTTCAAACGCATCGCCCATGAAGGCCCGGATGCCCTGTACAAAGGCCCGGTCGCCGAGGAAATCGCGGCCAAAGTGCAAGGCCACGCCAACCCCGGCAGCCTGTCCCTGACCGATCTCGCCAACTACCAGGCCAAGGAGCGCGCGCCGCTGTGCACCGACTACAAGCACTGGCAAGTCTGCGGCATGCCGCCGCCATCGTCGGGGGGAATCGCCGTGGCGCAGATCCTCGGCACGTTGCAAGCCCTTGAGACTCGCGACAAGCGTCTGGCGCTGGCACCGCTGAAACCTGTCAAGACCACGACCCCGGCCGGCATCGAACCCGCCCCGCAAGCCGTACACCTGATCTCTGAAGCCGAACGCCTGGCCTACGCCGACCGCGCTCAGTACGTCGCCGATACCGACTTCGTGCCCGTGCCGGTCAAGGGCCTGGTCGACCCGACCTACCTCGCCAACCGCGCAGCCCTGATTGGCGAACGCAGCATGGGCACGGCCAAACCCGGCACTCCGCCGGGCATCCGGGTGGCCTATGCGCCGGACCGTTCGCCGCTGCGGATTTCCACCTCGCAAGTGGTGGCCGTCGATGATGCAGGCGGTGCCGTGTCGATGACCACCACCATCGAGTCGGCGTTCGGCTCGCACATCATGGTTCAGGGTTTCATGCTCAACAACGAGATGACCGACTTCTCGTTCATCCCCGAGGAAAACGGGCAAAAAGTCGCCAACCGCGTCGAACCCGGCAAACGCCCGCGCTCCTCCATGGCCCCGACCCTGATCTTCGACCGCCAGAGCGGCGAATTCCTCGCCACCGTCGGCTCTCCCGGCGGCTCGCAAATCATCGAATACGTGGCCAAATCCACCATCGGCCTGCTCGACTGGAACCTTGATGCACAGGCGGCCATCAACCTGCCCAACTTCGGCAGCCGCAACGGGCCGACCGAACTGGAACAGGGACAGTTCAGCCCGACGCTGATTCAGGCGCTGAAAGACAAAGGGCACAGCGTGAGCGAGATCGACATGACCAGCGGGACCCAGGCGATTGTTCGGGTCAAGGACGCCCAAGGCAAAGCGTCGCTGACAGGCGGGGCCGATCCGCGGCGTGAGGGGCAAGCGCTGGGGGATTGAGTCGTACGCGGGGATGGGAAAGGGCTTACCGGTGGGTAGGCCCTTTTTATTGGTAAAGCATCCAGGTCGCCTCGATCCCGCTGCTTTTTCCTACCCGCAAACAATTGAGTCCTGGTTAGAATTTCCGCGCCGTGTACCTAAAATTTATCGGCACTCACAAGCAGTACGACACGGTCGACGCTGATAACGTCGAAATGGAGTAACCCATGAACATTCATCCGATTCACACCGAAGAGGATTACCGCGCCGCTCTCAAGAGTGTCTCTGCACTGTTTGAGAATGAACCAGAAATTGGCACTCCCGAGGGAGATTACTTTGACATCATGATTACGCTGATCGAGTCGTATGAGTCGAAGCACTTCCCGGTCGACTTACCCAATCCTATCGATGCGATCAAGTTCAGAATGGAGCAGTCCGGGTTGTCCGCCGCCGATCTTGCGCCCGCCATCGGCCGCACAAATCGTGTTTATGAAGTACTCAATGGCAAGCGAGCGTTGACGCTTCCGATGATATGGAAACTGCACGAGCTGTTCGGGATACCCGCCCAGAGCCTGATCAAACCGGTCAAGCACGCTTGATCAGGGTCGGCTCTTGTAATCATACCCACCGATAATACGGACGATACAGAACTCCGCTTATCGACTGATCTTCAACCCCTGCCGAACCTGGTGCTTTTCCAGCGCCAGCTCGATCAGTCGCGTCACCAGTTCGCTATAGGTCATGCCAGTGGCCTGCCACAGTTTCGGGTACATGCTGATGCGGGTGAAGCCGGGCAGTGAGTTGATTTCGTTGATCAGCACTTCGCCGCTGTCGGTCAGGAACACATCGACACGGGCCAGGCCGGAGCAGCCCAGTACCTGAAACGCTTCGACGGCCAGGGCGCGAATACGCTCGCTGGCCTCGACGCTGATTTTGGCCGGCACCACCACTTCAGCAGCCGTGTCATCGATGTATTTGCTGTCGTAGGAATAGAACCCGCTGCGCACCACGATCTCGCCGCAACCACTGGCGATGGCGTCTTCATTGCCGAGCACCGCGCATTCAATCTCACGGCCGCTGACGGCGGATTCGACCAACACCTTGGTATCGAAACTCAAGGCCAGCTCCACTGCTGCGGTGTATTCGGCCTCGTCGGCGACCTTGCTAACGCCCACGGAGGAGCCCTGGTTTGCCGGTTTGACGAACAGCGGCAAACCGAGCCGGGACTGAACCTCGGCAAACCCGGTGCGGGTCGCCGTGGCGCGGGTCAACGTCACGAACGGCGTCACGGCCAGGCCGGCATCGCGCAGCAGGCGCTTGCTGATGTCCTTGTCCATGCACACGGCCGAGCCGAGCACATCGGAGCCGACAAACGGCAGATCGGCCATGCGCAGCAGACCTTGCAGGCAACCGTCTTCTCCGAGGGTGCCGTGGACAATCGGGAAGATCACATCAACGTGACCGAGCATTTCCTGGCTGGAGGTTTCCACCAGTTGCTGGCTGGCCTTGCCCGGCACCACGGCCAGTTCGCGGTTGGACTGGTTGAGGGCGATCAGCGCCGGGTTTTCCTGGTTCAGCAAAAAGTTGGAAGGGTCGTTGAGGTGCCAGTGGCCTTGTTTGTCGATGCCGATCAGCACCGGTTCGAAGCGTGAACGATCCAGCGCATCGACGATGTTTTTCGCCGACTGCAACGACACCTCATGCTCGGCCGAACGGCCGCCAAAGATTATCCCTACACGCAGTTTTTTCATCGCCCGGCCTCTTGGTGAATGTGCTTACAACTTGAATAGTCGAAACCTTACGGCTGCAAGGTCTTGCCGTCCACCGGCTCGCCAATGGTCAGGAAGTGCCCGCCCGCCACGTGGTGCAAGGTGCGCAAGGCATCTTGCCCTTCGAAGTGCCAGCGCCCTTCGCTGAACACGCGTTCGTCAGCCTGGGCGGCAATCACTTCGGCCAGGAACAGATCGTACTGCTGGTGATTGTTCGGCTCCGGCAACAGGCGACATTCCAGCCAGGCCACGCAGCCTTCGAGCATCGGCGCATCGACCGATTCGCCAATGAAGGTCTGCAAGTCGTAGGTTTCGAACTTGTCGCGCCCCTGGCCCCGGGTCAACTCCAGGCCGGAGGTCGAACCGACGGTTTGCACAATGTCGGCCTGGGCGGCGCAAGGAACGTTCAGCACAAAAGTACCCGAGGCTTCCAGCAACTGGCGAGTCCAGGTGGACTTGTCCAGCACCACGGCAATTTTCGGTGGTTCGAAATCCAGCGGCATGGCCCAGGCTGCCGCCATGATATTGCGCTGGCCACCGTGGGCTGCGCTGACCAGCACGGTCGGGCCATGATTGAGCAGACGATAGGCCTTGGACAATGGAACCGGACGGCGGTGGGAAACGCTCATGGAAGTCTGCTCCTGAGGGAAAAGAGCCGATTGTAACGGGATAAAACACGCTGAAATGAAAAGATCGCCGATGGCGATCCTTTCATTCGGCGGGCAGAACGCTGGGCTCAACTCACCAACTGGTTGGCAAACTGCCCCACCGCATTGACCACTTTCTGCGCGCCGTCCTGGATCTCGACAATCACCGTCCCCGCTTCCGCCGCCAGTGCCAGGCCCTGCTCGGCCTGAAGCTTGCCGTCGGTCATCAGGGCCACGGCGTTGCGCGCCATGTCCTGGTTCTGCCGCACCACGAGGACAATTTCGTCGGTAGCCTGGCTGGTGCGCGACGCCAGTTGCCGGACTTCATCGGCCACCACGGCGAAACCCCGACCCTGCTCGCCCGCACGCGCCGCTTCGATGGCCGCATTGAGCGCCAGCAGGTTGGTCTGTTCGGCAATGCCGCTAATGGTTTTGACGATGGTACCGATCACCAGCGATTGCTCGTTCAGAGCTTCGATGCCATCACCGGCGGTTTGCATATGCCTGGCCAGGTCACGCATTACGTCCACGGCCTGGGTCACAACGGCGTTTCCGCGCTGGGCGCTTTGGTCGGTTTGCTGCGAGGTGCTGTAGGCAATGTTGGCGGCCTCGGCGACGGCTTGTTCCTGATTGACTTGATCGGTAATCACCGTGGCGAACTTCACCACCTTGTACAGCTTGTTGTTGGCATCGGCCACCGGGTTGTAGGACGCCTCCAGCCAGACCGTACGACCATGGCTGTCGACACGTTTGAAACGGTCGGCCACGTACTCGCCCGCGTTCAGACGACGCCAGAAGTTCTGATACTCGGCGCTGTTGTACTCCTCCGGCAGGCAGAAGGTGCGGTGATGCTTGCCCTTGATCTGCGCCAGGCTGTAACCCATGCCACCGAGGAAGCGGTCGTTGGCGGTCAGCACGTTGCCATTGAGGTCGAATTCGATCACCGCCGTGGAGCGCACCAGCGCACCGATAAGGTTCTCGTGTTCGCGGGAGGCCTCGATGGTGCGAGTCAGATCACTGGAGATAATCGAGAAATGCCTGATCTTGCCGTCTGTCGAGCGCACGGGTTGGACGATCGAGCGCAACCAGGCTTCCTGGCCCGTGCCGCGCAACAGGCGCACAGCGCCGGCGAAGTGCTCACCACGAATCAGCGCGTTTTTGAAACGTTGCTGGAATTCGTCGTGTTTGACGTGATCCGGGACGATCTCTTCGATATGCCGGCCAATCAGCTCGTTGCTCTTGTAGTGCATTTCGCCAAGGAAGTTCTGGTTGACCGATTGCACCCGCCCGTCCATATCGAGGGTGAGCACCAGCATCTCGCTTTCCAGGCTTTCCTTCACTTGCTGGAGGCTGGAGAGTTCTTCACGAAGAGCTGACAGCTCCTGCTTCAAGCGTTTATTGAACATGGGAAAGCACCGACGGACAGGGGTAGAAAGCGATATGCAGCCTAACCATCGGCCTTGGAAACATTTACTTAAGCGTGTTTCAGGTTTGTCCTACAAAAATAGTTGTGATGCGCACAATCAATGCGCGCCAGCAGTGGAACAGCCTGCGATTCTCGGCATCCGCGCACCGAAATAAGCCGCGCTGCCCACGCCCACCGCCCCCATCACCGCACTGAACATCACGCAGATCCATGGACTCCACGGCATCAGACCGATCAACAGCAGCGGTGTGACACTCGCCCATACGGCGTAGGCAATGTTGTAGGTGAACGAGATGCCCGAGACGCGAATCCGCGCCGGGAACAGGCCGACCATGACCGATGGCACCGCGCCGACCACCCCACAGGACAGCCCTGCCACGGCGTAGGCCAGGCCGATCCAGTCGCCGCCCATGATCAGGCAGGCATACAGCACGCCGATGCCCAGCGGCAGCAGCAGGCTATAGAGCATCACCGTGCGCCAGGCGCCGATGCGGTCGACCAGCAGCCCGGCGAGCACGCAGCCGATGTTCAGGAACACGATGCCCAGTGCACTCAAGGCGAAGGTATAGCTGGCGGTCATGCCAAAGGTTTTCTGCATCATGGTCGGGGTGATGACCACGAACACCACCACGGCCGAAGTCAGCACGCAGGTGAGAATCATCGCCGGCAAAATGGCCAGGCGATGCTCGCGCAAGACCGTGCGCAGCGGCAGTTCGCCGGCCGCCTCGCGTTGCGCCTGCATGGCCATGAACACCGGGGTTTCGCTGAGCCAACGACGCAGCCAGACGCCAATCACCCCAAACACACCGCCCAGCAGGAAGGGGTAACGCCAGGCGTAATCGAGGATTTCCGTTGGACTGAACGCCTGCGCCAGAAAGGTCGCGGTCAATGCGCCGATCAAATAACCGAAGGTCAGCCCCGCCTGCAAGAAACCCAGGGCATAGCCGCGATGGGCGATGGGTGCGTGCTCGGCGACGAATACCCAGGCACTGGGCACCTCACCGCCCACCGCCGCGCCCTGGAGGATGCGCAGTGCCAACAGCAACAAGGGTGCGAAATAGCCGATTTGCGCGTAGGTCGGCATGATCCCGATCAGCAGGCAGGGCAATGCCATCATCAGGATGCTCAGGCTGAAGACCTTCTTGCGCCCCAGACGGTCGGCGAAGTGCGCCATCAGGATGCCGCCCAGCGGTCGCGCCAGGTAACCGGTGGCGAAAATTCCGAAGCTTTGCAGCAGGCGCAGCCACTCGGGCATTTCCGGCGGGAAGAACAGCTGGCTGAGGGTCAGGGCGAAAAACACGAAAATGATGAAGTCGTAGATTTCCAGCGCCCCGCCGAGCGCGGCGAGCCCAAGGGTCTTGTAGTCCGAGCGGCTGAACGGCGCCGGGCGCGAATCGGTGTTGGCAGTCATGAGAAGAACTCTGGCACAGGCAAAAACCAAGGCGCCCATGGTCTACGCAAACGCATCGGCGGACAACCCGTTAGACCAAAGTCCCATGGCCACGAAACAGCCCCGCAAAAAACCTCGGTTTGAATTAATGTTGGCGTCTGTCCAGACGGGCGGTTACTGCCCCGAAGACCAAAACAAACATAAAAATCCGAGGTACCCCCCGTGGCCGTTGATATCGAAGATAGCCGCTCCGCCCGCTTTGCCCTGCGCTGCTCAAGTTTTGCCGAACGTTGGTTCCCCGACTCCTGGGTGTTTGCTGCCCTGGCGGTGATTGTCGTGGCGTTGGCCACCATGGCGATGGGTGCCAAGCCCACCGATGCCGCGATGGCGTTCGGCGATGGTTTCTGGAGCCTGATCCCCTTCACCATGCAGATGGCCTTCGTGGTGATCGGCGGTTATGTGGTCGCCAGTTCGCCGCCGGCGGTGAAGTTGATTGACCGTCTGGCCAAACTGCCGAAGAACGGCCGCTCCGCGGTGGCCTGGGTCGCACTGATCTCGATGGTCGCCTCGTTGCTGAACTGGGGCCTGTCCCTGGTGTTCGGTGGTTTGCTGGTGCGCGCCCTCGCCCGCCGCACCGATCTGAAAATGGACTATCGCGCCGCCGGTGCCGCCGCCTATCTGGGGCTTGGCGCGGTGTGGGCCTTGGGCCTGTCGTCGTCGGCAGCACAATTGCAGGCCAATCCGGCGAGCCTGCCGCCGTCGATTCTGTCGATCACCGGGGTGATTCCATTCACTCAGACGATCTTTCTCTGGCAGTCCGGCGTGATGTTGCTGGCCTTGATCGTCATCTCGCTGATCATTGCCTACGCCACGGCCCCTGGTCCGAACTCGGCGCGTGATGCCAAGGCCTGCGGCGTCGATCCGAGTTTCAACCTGCCGCCGCTGCAACCGCGCACCCGTCCCGGCGAATGGCTGGAATACAGCCCGCTGCTGATGATCCTGCTGGTGCTGCTGGCTGGTGGCTGGCTGTTCCACGAGTTCTCGACCAAGCCGGCCATCAGCGCGATTTCCGGGCTGAACACCTACAACTTCCTGTTCATCATGCTCGGCGCGCTGCTGCACTGGCGTCCGCGCAGCTTTCTGGACGCCGTGTCCCGCGCGGTGCCGACCACCACCGGCGTGTTGATCCAGTTCCCGCTGTACGGCTCGATCGCCGCTCTGATGACCACGGTCAAGGGCGCCGATGCGCAGACCCTGGCGCACCACATCTCGACCTTTTTCGTCAGCATTGCCTCCCACGACACCTATGCCCTGCTGATGGGCGTGTACTCGGCGATCCTCGGCTTCTTCATTCCGTCCGGCGGCGGCAAGTGGATCATCGAAGCGCCGTACGTGATGCAGGTGGCCAATGACCTGAACTATCACCTGGGCTGGGCGGTACAGATCTACAACGCCGCCGAAGCCTTGCCGAACCTGATCAACCCGTTCTACATGCTGCCGTTGCTGGGCGTACTGGGCTTGAAGGCGCGGGACCTGATCGGCTTCTCGTTCGTGCAGTTGCTGGTGCACACGCCACTGGTGCTAGTGTTGTTGTGGGCACTGGGGACGACGCTGGCGTATTTACCGCCGGTAATGCCGTAACCAAAAAAAGGGCCGGTATTGATATCGGCCCTTTTTGTTTCGCCCTGTCTGTTTCAATATCCGCTGGTCTTATACGCTGAAAAGGATCTGAGCATGTTCAAACTCGCGGCACTCACCCTCGCAGCCCTCACCCTGAGCACTACCGTCCACGCCGATGTCAATTTGAAGCTGGGCACTACCGAACGTGTTACCCGCCTCTTCGCCTACCCCAACAACTGCAACGTGATCTGCTTTCGCAACTGGACGCTCGAGCAAACCGTCGAGCATTACCTGACCCAAAGCGTGCAGCGTGATGGCTACACCGAGGCGAAGGTTCTGATCAAGACCGATAACAATCAGCTTTATGCCGAAATCAGCGGCGTACCCGCCGGTTATGAAAAGCCCCTGGCCGCGCTGCTCGACGCCGGTGACCTGGCCTATAACGGCGCCAGCAAACTGAATGCCGATGGCAAGTGGGCGTACAGTTGGTATCTGTTCCTGCCGTTGGGTATGGCCCTGGAAAACCGCAAAAGCGTCGAACTGCTGCACTTCCCGCCAGACTATTCGCTGACCCAGGCCCAGGATTACCTGAGGTCCGCCACCACGGATCGCTGGGCCACGCTGCTGACTGTCAACGGCATCCCGGCCGGGCAGACGCCGGGCTACCAGACGATCATCGACATCGCCCCGATTGCCGCGCCGTCCAACGCGGGCAAGGACCTCGAAGGCGTCTACGACTACTTCAAGGATTACCAGACCACCATGGTCAAGGAAGTCAGCCTGAGCGCCAGCGGCGCAGCGCTGCCGATGGTCGCCTTCGGCGCGCCGGTACGTAACTGGATCAAAGAGCAATACGGGCAGACGGTGAACGTGTTGAGTCTGGCCCTGATCACCCCGGACAACGGCGTGAAAGTCCCCGTGTTGGGCTCCAACCACCCGAGCTACATTTGGTATGCCGCCGATCCGGCAAGCTATACCGGCAGTGACGCCCAGGCCAAGGCCGATGCCGCAGGCCTGAAAGTCATGGGCCAGGACTTGAGTGCTGCGTGCTGGCAGGCCGCCATGGGCCGCCAACCGGACAGCAATCCGGACGTTGAGCTCAATACCTGCAGACAAACCTGGCAAGTGGCCCAGAAAGAAAAAACCTGCGAACTGTTCTACACCTCGATCCGTAACCTGTCGCCCCAACAGGCTGTGGGTAAATGCGCGACAGCTTCGATCGTGTCCCAGCTCAAACAACTCAAGGCCCCGGCGCCAACCACGGCAAAACCTGCTCCGCCGTTGTAATCCGATGAACGGCGGTCAAATCTGTCACTTATGACAGTAGACCGCCCGTAGTATCTGCGAGAGGCTTGAGCTGAACTCATGTGCCGCTGTGCTGACAGGAACGTCGGCACAAGGAAGTCGCAGCACTCAGCAGACAGGGATCGTTATGAAAGCTCACGCCCCTCAACGAAAACGCCCGCAACCGCCGCAAGGTGTTTACCCCTTTTCGGAGCTGCCCGTTCACCTGGGATTTCCGTCCCTGGCCGACTTCGAGATCATTGAAAACGCCAAGGGCGAAGCCACGGCTGTTGCCGCACGGCGCGAGTTCCCGCGAATCACCCGTCTTTGCCGGGCGTCGGGGCACTTGCTGCCCTATCGCTGCCGGCATACCCGTCAACTCGCCCCGGGTGTGCACGTCTACGACCCGCGCTTCTGCGGACTGTTGCGACACTCCTGCGACCCCAATGTCTTTCTCGACTTGAGCGAGTTGTGGTTATGGACGCTGAAGGACATCGGCCAGGGTGACTGGCTGACCATGGACTTCGCCGCCAGCGAAGACAAACTGCAACGCCAGTTCGCCTGCCAGTGCGGCTCATACGAGTGCCGAGGCTGGATCACCGGCTACGATGAGGAGCCGAACGCCGACGGCCAGCTGTTTTTGCAACAGTGGCGTCGGCGAAGTCGGTATTGAAGGGTTTCACAGAGGTTCGAACGGACGCAGGCGGTACTGCGGCGGCAGTTGCTCGAAACCGCTGATGGTCGCGTTCAGGCTCTTCCAGCGACCATCCTTGATGCCGTAGATGCAGCCGTGGATCGACAGGCTCTGCCCACGGTGCCAGGCGTTTTGCACAATGCTGGTGTGCCCGACGTTGGCTACCTGCTGGATCACGTTGAGTTCGCAGAGGCGGTCGACGCGCTCTTCTTCGGTGGCGTATTTGGCCAGTTCTTCGCGTTTTTCATAATAGAGATCGCGAATCGAACGCAGCCATCCGTCGATCAGGCCGAACTGGCGATCCTGCATCGAAGCCCGCACACCGCCACAGCCATAGTGGCCGGTGACCAGAATGTGTTTGACCTTGAGTACATCGACGGCGTACTGAATCACCGACAGGCAGTTGAGGTCGGTGTGCAGCACGACATTGGCCACATTACGGTGTACGAACAGATCGCCCGGCAGCATGCCGACGATCTCGTTGGCCGGTACACGGGCGTCGGAACAACCGATCCACAGGAACTCAGGGGTCTGTTGGCGAGCCAGCTTGGCGAAGAAGTCAGGATCTTCCTCCTTGATCGCAGCGGCCCAACGCTCGTTGTTATCAATCAGATCTTGTAATTCGTTCATGCTTTGAAGCCTCAAGAATGATGCGCATCTTTGACTGACAACCGTCTGTCGGGGTCACGCGCGAAATGCAGATGCTCTCCTGATCCGGAACACGGGGCTCCATGCCGGTGGAATTCTCGGTAGCCAAGTAGGTCAACCGTAGTAAGGCCTACAGTATGAGGAATTACCATGAATGATTCACGACGTCCGTACGATGCGGCGCAACCGGAACCCGTCGATGACAACGAAGACCGCATGGGCTCGGTGCGCGAGCTGGACTTCGATGAAGAAGTGCCCGGCGCCAGAATCGGTGACGAACTGCCGGAAAGGGAGCGCGAGCAACTGATGCCTCGTCGGCGCGGACGTGAAGCGGGCCTGACCGGTGACCATCAACCGACCGACGACGACCTGAGCCCGGAAACCCTGATCCGTGAAGACGGCGCCCGGGATGCCCATGAAGCGGGCAATGATAGCCGCGCCGATTGGGACCTGAGCATCGTCGATGAGGACGATATTGGCGGAGGCGATGGTCTGGATGAGGCTGAACTGGCGCGGCGCGATCCTCTCGACAAAAAGCGTTGATTTTCAGTGTCTGAAAGATCGCCATCGTCGGATCGCCGCCCGGAGCAGGCTCGCTCCCACAGGTTTTATGTACGACACAAATCGCTGTGGGAGCGAGCCTGCTCGCGAAGCTTTTGAGGTTCAATCCACCAAAGTACAGGCCATGACCACCGCATCTTCGCGCCCGCCCACCGCCGGGTAGTAATCCCGACGCCGTCCGATCTCGTTGAAACCGTAACGCTCATACAGCTTGAACGCCGCGGTATTGCTGTCGCGCACTTCCAGGAAGCACTCCCGGGCGTCGGCCTTGTAAGCGATCGACATCAAATGCTCAAGCAAGGTCAGCCCCAGGCCGCGGCCCTGGTTTTCCGGCTTGACCGTGATGTTCAGCAGGTGCGCCTCGTCGAGGATGATCTGCACCACACCGTGGCCGACCTGCTGCTGACCTTCGAACATCAGCCAGATCTGATACTTGCCCAGGCCATCGAGGAAAATCCCGCGGGTCCAGGGGTGGCTGTAGGCCGCGTATTCGATTTTCAGTACGGTTTCCAGGTCCGCCTCGGTCATCGGGCGAAACGATACAGCGTCACTCATTCGATTCTTTCCAGCGCGCCATCAGCCGACGCATGGCTTGCCAGAGATCAGCCTTACGCTGTGGCTCTTCCATTAATAATTCCAGGCCCGGCACTGCCCAGGCCGAGCCCAGGCCTTCGATCTGCAACTCGCGATTGAACGCCTCGGCATCCGCCTCGCCGGCAAATCGCACCGCAGGCAGGCCGATCAGCCACAAGCAGGCGCAGGGCGTTTCTTCCATGCGCACCGAGAGAAAACCTTGCACGAAGTCGCGGGCCGCTTCCGGGCCCTGATCCATCGTGCCACGCACCAACAGCGGCCAACGCACCGGCTCACCGACGATCTGCGGGCTGTCCGGCAGACCGGCGGCGCGCAGCATGTCCTTGAGCAGCAGGTAGGCCGGATCGCGAGTCTGGAAGGATTCGCCTGTGGGTAACTCCACCAGCAGCAGGCAACGCCCGGCCCGCAGCAATTGCAGGGCGAAACGCGGCGGCGGCACGACCGGCGCCTTGACCACGACCGGAGCCTCTTCGGCCTCTTCCACCGGTTTGGCCCCGGTGCGCGTGCTCGCCAACGATGGTCGCGGTACTTCGATCTTCGCCCGCTCGGCCGGCTTGACCACAGGCGCCACGGGCGCCTGAGCCACAACAGCGGGCACGACAGGCGCGACTACCACCGGCTCGGGGATCTCCAGCAGCTCGGGCCGCGACGGCGCGGCAAAGGGCAATTCGGTGCGCGGCAGCCAGTTGACCACCTGCATGGCGGCCAGATAAGCGCGACGACGGGACTCGATAAGCAAAGGTCGGCCACTTGTGGATAACTAAAGTGCGCTGATTCTACCGCCGTTCGCTCAAGATCGCCCGCAGTTGATCGATGCACTTTACCGAAAAGAAGGCGACAGTCCGTCCCGGGATTGAATCGCATTGCCCCCGATGCAGTACAATCGCGGCTTTTAATCGCCAACCAGCCGGCCATTCCGATGATCGAACCCAAGCGCGTCTTGCGCGCCCTCGCTGAACACTGGGCACTTCTGGAGCCACTGTGCGAGCACTTCGACCAAGGCACACTGAGCCTGAACGAACTGCGCACGCAACTGGCCGCCCAGCAACTCGACAGTACGCCGCAGGACATCACCAGCCTGCTGGATGTGTGGATTCGCCTCGATATCCTGGTTCCCGTGGCCAAAAGCCCGAACCGTTTCGAGCTCAACGCGCAGATTCACGACTTCCTCGCCTACCTGCGTCGTGAACACCGCCTGGGCCTGTGCCTGGAAATCGAAGCCTACCTGCGTCACCTCGAGCGCCTGGCCGGTTATATCCAGGACGCGTTCGATATTCGCGACGGCAATGACCTGGCCCGCCAGTTGCGCCTGCTCGACATGCGCGTGCGTGACGTGCTGAAAAAACTCGATAACGACGAACAGGCCCTGGTGGCCGTCGCCGAACGGGCGAAAACCAGCGACCGGCAGATTCCGTTGCGCCAGCGTTACGCTGAAGTGCTGGCGACCTGGGACGAATACGTCGAGCCGATGATTGATCTGGTGAACGCCGACGGCGCCTTCGAACAAGGCGTGCGCAAGGTCGAAACCGTACTGCTGAAGATGCTCAGCGAACAGCAGCGTCTCGGCCACCTGGTCGACGACGACATGCTGCTGCGCACCCACGCGCGCATCCTCGAAATGCAGACCAGCGCCCAACTGACCCTGCGTCACGCCCGCGAGCTGCTGCTGCCGCTGCGTGAAGAAGCTCGCCGGCACAACGCCGTGACCCGTGGCGCCGCATTGGCCTTGTCGATGATCCGCCGCAAGGGCATCGACGCCGTGCCACAGGCGGCGATGCCGATGTTCACCCGTCCGCAGAGTACCTTCCTCGGCAGCGCCAGCCAGGTCGAAGCCTACGTCTACGCCTTGGCCCGCTTCGAGCCCAAACCTGCACGCTTCCCCAAGGCGCACAAGACCCAGAAAGGCGAAGCGCCACGAGCGCCACGCACCGTTCGGGAAATGCTCGAACGCTGCGAAGACGCCCTGCCGATGCCGGACCTGATGACCTGGCTGCTGGAGCAGGAGCCGGACGGCGCCACCGACGAATTGCTGTACTGGTTCTCGCGCCTGTCGCGGGAGAAACGCTTCAAGCGCGAGCGTCTGGAACGTCGCCAATACCATACTCACGAGCACCAGGTCAGCCTGCGCTCCTTCGCCCTGCTCTCGGTCAGTAACACCGCCGCCGAGGATTCTGCGAGCACTCCTTATGCATCTTGATCTATCCGAACTGTCCCATCTGGCACCGATCTTTCGCGAGCTGTTCAAGGGTTATCACGTCAGCCGCCGCGATCCGGAGCTGTACGCACAGTTGTCGAACTTTCAGGACCAATACCGCACGCTGTTCAAGGCCCTGGGCTTTGAACTGGTCTGCGATACCCGCGGTTTCTACTACTTCGTACCAGACCTCGCGGCGGCGGCGGTGAACAAGACCGCCCAGCGTCTGGCGCTGTTCACCTTCATCCTCGTCGAGCACCTGGCCGACCAGGGCCGCGACCCGATCTCCGTGCTCGATGGCGGCAGCCTCGGCCGCGATGAGCTGCCGTCGTTGCTGGAAAAGTACCGCGACCTGTTCATCCAGGCCGAAGTGCAGACCCAGGACGAGTTGGAAGAAAAGATCATGCGCCGCATGACGCAACTCGGTTTCGCCAGCGAAGAAAACGGTGTCTACCGCTTCCTGCCGCCAATGCACCGCTTCCTTGATGTGTGCCTGTCGGTGCAACAGGACCGCGACCTGGCCGCCAGCCTGCACAGCGTCCTGCCGTTGCCGGTGCCGGTACTGATCGACGAAGACAGCGACGAAAAACTGCTGCAGACCGACGATCCGCTCGACCTCGCAGAATTTGAAGACGAAAGCGAAGAAGACGCCCTGGCCCGCGCCATCGCCGAAGAACAGGAGCTCGACGCATGAGCAAGGAACGTTACGGCATCCGCCGCTTTGCCCTTTTGAACACCGCCGGCTACAGCCTCGGCCTGTTTCCGCTGGAAGAGCCGCTGTCGGTATACGGCGCGAACAACCTCGGTAAATCCGCCTCGATCAACGCCTTGCAGTTCCCGATCCTGGCGCGCATGTCGGACATGAGTTTCGGCAAGTACAGCCTGGAACAATCCCGGCGCTTCTACTTCGCCTCGGACACCAGTTACATCCTGGTGGAAGTGAACCTGCCCCACGGCCCCCACGTGATCGGTGTGGTCGGCCGCGGCCCGGGTGGCGGCTTCGGTCATCAGTTCTTTGCCTATGCCGGCAAACTGGACCTGGCCCACTACCAGAAAAACGACACCTGCCTGCGCCAGAAAGAACTGTTCACCAACCTTGAGCGCGAAGGCCTGAAAGCCTACGAACTCAAGCCGGACGAATTGCGCCGTTTGCTGGTCGGTGGTCACACCTCGATCCCGCTGGACCTGACGCTGATTCCATTGCGTTCCACCAGCGAGCAGAGCCTGAAGACCTTCCGCGCCCTGTTCATCAACCTGCTGCACATGCGCGAAATCACCGCGGCCAAGCTCAAGCAGCTGTTCCTCGATGCCTTCGAGCACAGCCTGCGGTCCGGCAGCGTCGATTACATTGCCGCGTGCGAAGAGGCGTTCCGCGATGTACGACGCATGGAGCAAGACTACAACTCGCTGGTCGCCGCCGGCCCGCTGGTCGAAGCTCTGGCCAACGGTGTGAAACAACGCGACATCCTGCGCGGCAAGCTGCACCGGATCTCGCCCCTGCTCGATTCGCTGCTGGGCACCTGGTCGGACTACGCCAGTGCGCGCAAGGAAGAGCTGACCATTCAGGCCGAGCACTACCGCAACGAACAGGACGCCCTGCAAAACGATCAGCGTGGTGGCACGCAGGAACTGATGCGCCTGGAGCGGGAAATCACCGGCATCCAGCGTTGGCTCGGCGAATTGTCGGTGCTCAAGCATCGCTTTGCCCTGGTCGATGACGTCAAGGTGCTGGAGCAACAGCTGCTCGCCGCCAAGGACGCCCATGACGAACTGGCCGGTGCATTGGCCCAGTCCCGTCAGTTCAGCGCCGAAGATCTGGAAGAGCGTCTGCGCGATCTGGAAAAACGCCTGAAGTCGGTCAGGCAGCAACTCGATCACGCCGACAACAACAGCTACGCCCGTCTGCGCGAAGAATTCTCGCAGCAGGACGTCGAGCGCCTGATGCGCCTGTTCAACAGCGCCCTGTTCAGTCTGCCGCTTGGCGAACACGGTATCACCCTCGACGAGAACGGCGACTGGGTGAAGTCCGTGGAACTGATCCTCGACGGCTTCAAAGGCGAACGCTTCGAAGTGCCGGGCCTGTCCATCGACATCTCCCACATCGAGCCGCCAGCGTTGCAGGCCCTGGCTGACCGCGCGGCGTTGCGCGACCAGAAGGAACGCCTGGACAAAGAACTCAAGCAACTGAAGACCCAGCAGGCCGTGGCCGCCGACCGCGCCGCGAGCAAGACCCAGACCGAAGCGCTGTACCAGCAAGTGCTGGATGCGCAGAAAGCCCTGGAAGACTTCCGCCGCGCGCAAACCCTGAGCGCCGAGGAAGGCGACAAACTGGAACAGTTGGCGCAGATGGAAGCCGCTCAGGACGAATTGAAGCGTTCCAGCGATGCCTTCACCGAGCGCGTCCAGCAACTGTCGGCCAAGCTGCAACTGGTCGGCCGCCAGATCGGCGACATGGAAGCCAAGCAACGCACTCTCGACGACGCCCTGCGCCGCCGTCAGTTGTTGCCGACAGACCTGCCATTCGGCACGCCGTTCATGGACCCGATCGACGATTCCATGGACAACCTGCTGCCGCTGCTCAATGACTATCAGGACAGCTGGCAAGGCCTGCTGCGCGCCGATGGTCAGATCGAAGCGCTGTACGCTCAGGTGCGCCTCAAGGGCGTGGCCAAGTTCGACAGCGAAGACGATATGGAGCGCCGCCTGTCACTGCTGATCAATGCGTACGCGCACCGCACCGATGAAGCCCTGACGCTGGGCAAGGCCCGTCGTGCAGCCGTGACCGACATCGCCCGGACCTTGCGCAACATCCGCAGCGACTACGACAGCCTCGAACACCAGCTGGCACTGTTCAACCGAGAGATCAACAAACGTCAGGTCTCCAACCTGCAAAGCTTCCGCATCGTGCTCGCGCCGAACAAGGAAGCGCTCAAGCACATCGACCAGATCATCCACAGCGCCGGTCAGTACGAAGAAGGCGAAACCCTGTCGGTCTTCGACCTCAGCCAAAGCGCCGAGCAGGACAACAAAAACGAAGAGGCCAAGGAATACCTGGCACGGCTGGTGGCGGCCAACCACAACCAGCTCGGCCTCAAGGACCTGTTCGAACTGGCGTTCGAGATCACCAAGGTCAACGGCCAACCGGTGATCCACACCGACATCGACGGCGCCGCTTCCAACGGCACCACCATGACCATCAAAGCGCTGACCAACATGTACTTGTTGCTGCACTTGATGGACCGTGACCAGGCCGGTCGTGTGCGCCTGCCGTACTACCTCGACGAAGCGGCGGACATCGATGAGAAGAACCAGGCCGCCTTGCTGGAAACCAGCCTGCAACTGGGCTTCGTGCCGATCCTGGCCAGCGTGAAGCCGCAGGTCTGCGCCAGTGTCGCCATCGACCTGGAAGGCGGCAGCGGCCCGGCCGGCATCTACATCGATGAGGCGGACTGGAAGTACATCCGTCGTCACGATCAGGTGAAGGCGACGGTCAACGAACAAGCGGATGAACCGGAGCTGGATGCGGTCTGAGGCTTGAATCGAAGGTAATGAAAAAGGCCGCGGTCCATTGGATCGCGGCCTTTTTTATCAACTTGTTTTTAGCCTTTCAGTGCGTTTGAAGGCCCCTTCGCGAGCAGGCTCCCACTTTAGATCGGCGTAAACGCAATCCATTGTGGGAGCGAGCCTGCTCGCGAAGACGGCAGCACAAGCACCATCAAACTATTTGCCGAGCGAAATCTTCGGCGCCCAGCCCAGCCATTCCTCTTCGAACTTGTCGAACAGCGCGAACGTCTGCTCGGGTCGCGCCGGGCTGCCCATGCGATCGCCGTCCGGCGTGGCAAAGGCGACACCGCCCTGAATCATCGTTTCCAGGGATTCAGTGCGCACCGTTGCACCTTTGAACAGACCGACATCGAAGTCGAAACCGCTGGTGTTCCAGAACCTTGTACCGCTGCGTACCAGTGGCGCGTACTTCGGCTCGATCAGGATATGGATCAGGACGCGATCAGCGGTCTGGCCCAGCTCATAACCGGTCACCTTGCCCACGGTGATTTCACGATACGTCACTGGCACGCCGGCCTTGAGCGAACCACGACGGGCCGCGCTCAACACCAGACTCAATCCCGCTTCCTGCTTTGCAGTTTCGGGAGCTGCGGCCAAAGCGACAAAGTTCTTCTGCGGTCCCAGGTTCTTCGGCGCCGGTTGCACCTCGATGTATTGCCCGGTCACCAGGGTTTCGAGGTTGGACGTCTTGATCAGGCCCAGCTCAGGCTTGACCACCCAGAACTGACTGCCGACCCGGGCGATGCGCTCCGGCACTTCGGTAATCCGCGCGGTCAGCAGCACCGATTGCAGATCGTCACTCAGGTCAACGTCCTCGATCTTGCCGACATCCAGGCCCTTGAAGCGAATCGGCGTACCCGTGCGCAAACCATCGGCGCGGTCGACCTTGATGGTGATCACCTCGCCCTTTTGCGTGGCGTCGTCACGGCTGGCGAACAAGCGGAAACGCGGAATACGTTTCTGTAGCGGCGCCTTGGCTTCCGGTGTTTCAAACGCAATACCACCGGCCATCAAGCTTTGCAGCGATTCACTTTTGACTTGAACCCCACCGGTCAGTCCGCCCGTGAGCGTGATCCCGCTGGCATTCCAGAAGCGCGTCGAGGCGTTGACCAGATCCTCGTATTCCTTCTCAATGTGCACACCGATGATCAACTGCTTTTTGGTGCGCGAGAACTGATAGCTCTGTACCGAACCGACCTTGACCTGCTTGTAGAGAACCGGGCTGCCGACTTCCAGCGAACCGAGATTTTCCGTGAACAACACCAGGTGCAGGCCGGGTGCACGCAGATCCAGCGGCGGCGCCTTGGCCCGTGCCGCAAACTCCCGTTGTGGTGCCGAACCCTTGTCGCCAGGCCGCACAGCGATGTAGTTGCCTTTGACCAACGCTTCGAGGCCGGTAATACCCGCCAGGGAAATAGACGGTTTGACCACCCAGAACTGTGTGCCCTCGACCAGATAATCCTCGGCCAGCGGATCCATCGTCAATTCGGCGGTGGCGCCGGACAGATCTGGATCGACCTTCAGCGCCTTGAGATTGCCGACCTGAATGCCTTTGTACATCACCGGCGTACGTCCAGCCTGCAAGCCTTCGAAGTCGCTGAGTTTGACCTTGACCCGGATACCGGCCGCCGCTGCATCGAAGTCTTCATACAGCCTGAATGGCAGGCTCGGGTCGGTAGGCGGGCTGTCCTTGCGGTTTTCCGGGGTGGCAAACGCAATACCACCGGCGACAATGCTGGCCAGGGATTCACTGCGAACCTTCACACCCGACAGATTAGCGTCGATGCTGATGCCACTGGCGTTCCAGAAACGCGTGTGTTTGCGCACCAGCTTGGCGTAGGTCGGCTCAATGAAGACCTTGAGCTCGACGGTGCTCTGGTCCTCGGACAACACATAGCTTTTGATCTGGCCCACTTTGATCTGTTTGTAGAACACCGGACTGCCACGGTTCAGCGAGCCCAGGCGGTCGGCCTTGATGGTCAAGTGCAGACCGGGCTGGGCATCGGAGAGCGGCGGTTCCTCGGCCAGGGCCTTGAACTTGCGCACGGGCTCGCCTTCCCCCGGGCTGATGGCGACATAGTTGCCTGAAACCAGCGTCTCAAGACCGGTAATCCCTGCCAGCGTCACGCTCGGCTTGACCAGCCAGAAACGTGTGCTGGTTCGCAAGTATTGCTCAACGTCCTTGTTCATTTCGATGCTGGCGATCACGCCTTTGGAGCTGCCTTCGTCATCGAGCTTGAGGCTTTTGACCTTGCCGACCGACATGCCTTTATAGACAACTTCGGTCTTGTTGGCCTGAATGCCCTCGCCGCTCTCAAATCGTACCTGAATCTGGATACCGGTCTCGCTATAGGCACGCCAGCCGAGCCAGCCGCCGATGATCAAGGCGATCAGGGGCAACACCCAAATGGCAGACCAGTTCGAAGCCGGTCGGGTTTTCGCTACAGGCAAATCAGTCATGGTCGTCGTCCGACTCCGTGTTATCCCAAATCAGTCGGGGATCAAAAGTTACCGCGGCAAGCATCGTCAGAATCACCACCGTGGCGAAAGCGATGGCGCCAAGATTGGCTTCGATGCTGGCAAGCCGTCCAAAATTCACGACCGCCACGAGGATGGCGATCACAAAGATATCGAGCATCGACCAGCGGCCGATGAATTCAATGAAACGGTACATCCAGATGCGCTGGCGAGCCGAAAGGGGCTGACGGCGCTGCACGGAAAACAGCAGCAGGGCGATGCCCACCAGCTTGAAGGTGGGCACCAGGATACTGGCGATAAACACCACGGCCGCTATGGGGAACATGCCGTAGTGCACCAACTCGATCACTCCCGCCATGATCGTGCTGGGCGCACCTTTGCCCAGGGAGTTCACGGTCATGATCGGCAACAAGTTGGCCGGTATGTAAAGAATGGCGGCGGTAATCAGCAATGCCCAGGTGCGCACCAGGCTATTCGGGCTGCGGGCATGCACCAGCGCACCGCAGCGCGTACAGACTTGCTCATCGGTATCAGCTTCCTGTCTGTTCAATTCATGACATTCCTTGCAAATCAGAATGCCTGCATCAATCGCCCGCATGCGCATCTTCTCCTGATAACGCTTGCCAGATCTGGTGAGGCGACATTACGACCTCCAGCCAGACTTGAATCAGCAACAAACCAATGAAGCACGCCAGGCCGAGGCCTACGGTGATGGCTGCCATATCTGCCAGTTTTACGATCGCCACCAGTACGCCCATGAAGTAAACCTCGAGCATCCCCCATTCGCGTATATGGTGATAAATGCGATAGAGCAACAAGCCGTAGCTGCGTCCGACATCGAAACGGATACTCAACAATACGGCCAGTTGGCACAGCAGTTTGAGCAGCGGGATCCCCATGCTGCACAGGAACACAATCACTGAAACGCTTTGCATGCCCGTGTCAAAAAGGGCGACAACGCCGCTCCAGACCGTGTCTTGCGAAGATTGGCCGAGTAGATGGAGCTGCATGATGGGTAAAAAGTTCGCCGGAATAAACAACAACAAGGCGGCGATGACCAGGGCAAGACTGCGCTGTACGACGTTGTACCGATTGGCATAAAGCTCGTAGCCACAGCGCGGGCACAGGGCTTTTTCGCCATGGGCGAGTTCTGGTTTACGCATGAGCAAGTCGCACTCATGACAGGCAACCAGATTTTCTAGTGGTAATTCTGACAGCCCTTGGGCGTCAACCGGCTCCGGCATAAGCGCTCTGACTCTGAAAAAGTTGGACCTATTCTAGTGTCCCGGGACAAAAATAACTGCGCCAATTTGTGCTTGATTGATCGTGCTTTTTTCTACGCCAAAAACAAAACCCCTACCTGCATACGCAGATAGGGGTTTCGGAATTTAATCTTGACGATGACCTACTCTCACATGGGGAAACCCCACACTACCATCGGCGATGCATCGTTTCACTGCTGAGTTCGGGATGGGATCAGGTGGTTCCAACGCTCTATGGTCGTCAAGAAATTC
>NZ_MRCS01000041.1 GCF_002303925.1 Pseudomonas sp. ACN8 | reverse complement strand
CGATGGCGTCATGTCAGTCAATACTTCGCTGGCTGACACACCGCTATCGCGAGCAGGCTCGCTCCTACAGGGTTCGGCGGTGTTTCCGTTATTGCTGTTGCACCGAGATCACCGGCGCGGGCGTCGGTGAAACCAGCACCTTGGCGTGCATCTGCTCACACCCGCCGCCCCGCCGCATCCCGCGCACCGGGCAGGCATCCAGGTAATCCAGGCCCACCGCCAGCTTCAGGTGGCGTTCCGGCCGGGCCAGTTCATTGGTCACGTCGAAGCTGTACCAGGCGTCGTCCAGCCAGGCTTCGGCCCAGGCGTGGCTGGCCAGGTGTTCGCTGTTTTCGCTGTACAGATAGCCCGACACATAACGCGCAGGAATGCCCAGGCTGCGGGTGCAGGCGAGAAACGCGTGGGTGTGGTCCTGACACACGCCGGCGCCTCCGGCAAAGGCCTGGGCCGCGCTGGTGTCCACTTCCGTGGAGCCCGGTGTGTAGGTCATATGCTGGTTGAGGCCGTGCATCAGATCGATCAGCGCCGTGCGGTCGCGGCGTTGCTTGCATTCCTTCTCGGCGAACGCCCGCAGGGCGGCGTCGGCTTCGGTCAAACGGGTAAAGCGCAGAAACGGCAGTGCCGACTGGCTCTCGTGTTCGGCCTCACGCCATTCGTCGATATCGACCTGGCCACGGGCGCCGATGACGATCGCCTCGTGGGGCTCGTCCATGGTCAACACATGCAGGATGTTGCCGAACGGATCGAGTTGCGCCCGCACCGGGCGCGGCAGGTCGAGCTGCCAACTGAGCACGTGCTGGCGCTCACTGTCGTGGGGCGTCAGGCGCAGATACTGGATGCTCGCCCGCACCTTGTCTTCGTAGTGATAGGTGGTCTCGTGGCTAATGGAAAGTCTCATGCGGCCTCCAGATAAGAACTGTGAATCGCGTTACCCAACTGGCGCACCAGCGGGATGAACTCGGTCAGCCAGGCGTGCAGACCTTCGTCGAGAATTTCGGTGATGCCGGTGTAACGCAGACGTGCGTCCATTTCTGCCGCCAGGCGTTGTGCGGGACGACCGTTGGCCCCCGGCAATTGCGCCAGGATCTGGTCGATTTCTTCGGTGCAGGCGCGCAGGGATCGCGGTACATCGGCCCGCAGCAACAGCAATTCAGCGACATGCCGGGCACCGGGGGCGTCACGGTAGATTTCCGTGTAGGCCTCGAACGACGACAACGCCCGCAACAACGCGCTCCATTGGTAATACGCATGGGCGGTGCCATCGCTGACCGCTTCGGCCTGGTCGCCGGCCATTTCGTAGCGGGCATCGAGCAGGCGCAAGGTGTTGTCCGCCCGCTCTATAAAGGTCCCCAGTCGAATGAAGCGAAACGCATCGTTACGCATGATGGTGCCGTAGGAAGCGCCCCGGAACAGGTGGGAACGTTCCTTGATCCACTCGCAGAAACGGCTCATGCCGTAGCGGCTGAGGCCCTGTTCGGCGATGCCGCGAATTTCCAGCCAGGTGGCGTTGATGTTTTCCCACATGTCGGCGGTGATGCGCCCACGCACCGCATGGGCGCTGGCCCGTGCTGCACCGAGGCAGCTGTAGATGCTCGCCGGGTTGGCTGCATCCAGGGCGAAGAAATGCAGCAGCCGTTCGGCATGCAGCTCGCCATGGCGCTCCAGATAATCGTCCAGGGTGCCGGTGATCAACAGCGGCATGGCCAGTTCGTGCAAACCGTCGCCACGACCGTCTTGCGGCATCAGCGACAGCGAATAGCTGATGTCGAGCATCCGGGCGAGGTTTTCCGCCCGCTCCAGGTAACGCGACATCCAATACAAATCCGAGGCAGTTCTACTTAACATGGCACGCTTCCTTCAATCCTCAACCACCCAGGTGTCCTTGGTTCCGCCACCCTGGGAGGAATTCACCACCAGGGAGCCTTCGCGCAGGGCGACACGGGTCAGGCCGCCGGGCACGACCCGGGTTTCACGACCCGACAGGACAAACGGCCGCAAGTCGATGTGGCGTGGTGCAATACCGTTTTCGACAAAGGTCGGACAGGTCGACAGCGACAACGTCGGTTGCGCGATATACGCATGGGGCTTGGCGATGATCCGCGCGCGGAAGGCTTCGATTTCCGCCGCCGTCGCCGCCGGCCCCACCAGCATTCCGTACCCGCCGGAGCCTTGGGTTTCCTTGACCACCAGTTCCGGCAGATTGGCCAGCACGTGGGAAAGCTCAGACGGATTACGGCACTGCCACGTAGGAACGTTCTTCAGGATCGGTTCTTCATCGAGGTAGAAACGGATCATGTCGGTAACGAACGGGTACACCGACTTGTCGTCCGCCACCCCCGTGCCGATGGCATTGGCCAGCACCACGTTGCCGGAACGGTAGGACGACAGCAGCCCCGGCACACCGAGCATCGATTCCGGGTTGAAGGCCAGGGGATCGAGGAACGCGTCGTCGAGGCGACGATAAATCACGTCGACCGCTTTCGGCCCGTCGGTGGTGCGCATGTAGACCTTGTCATCACGCACGAACAGGTCCGCGCCCTCCACCAGCTCCACGCCCATTTCCCGCGCCAGGAACGCATGCTCGAAGAACGCACTGTTGAAGCGCCCCGGCGTCAGCACCACCACGCTCGGGTTATCGATCGGGCTTGAGCTTTTCAGGGTGTCGAGCAGCAGGTTCGGGTAGTGGTCGATGGGGGCGATGCGTTGCGCCGCGAACAGCTCGGGGAACAGGCGCATCATCATCTTGCGGTCTTCGAGCATGTAGCTGACGCCACTCGGAGTTCGCAGATTGTCTTCGAGCACGTAGTAGGTGCCGTCGCCGTCGCGCACCAGGTCGACGCCGGAGATGTGCGAATAGATATCGCGGTGCAGATCCAGCCCTTGCATCGCCAACTGGTACTGCTCGTTGGCCAGCACCTGCTCGGCCGGAATGATACCGGCCTTGATGATGCGCTGCTCGTGGTAGAGGTCGGCGAGGAACATGTTCAACGCCTTGACCCGCTGGATGCAGCCGCGCTCGACAATCCGCCATTCGCTGGCGGGGATGCTGCGGGGAATGGTGTCGAAGGGAATCAGGCGCTCTGTGCCCTGCTCGTCCCCGTAGAGCGTGAAAGTAATCCCGGCGCGATGAAACAACAGATCGGCCTCGCGTCGCCGTTGTGCCAGAAGCTCGTCAGGCGTCTCGGCCAGCCAACGGGCAAACTCCCGATAATGCGGGCGGACCTGGCCGCCGGCATCGTACATCTCATCAAAATAGGTGCGGATCATGCCGTACTCCTTGTCACTCGGACGTCCAGACCTTCGCAAGGCCCGTGCCATCGGCATAAACGCTTAGATTTCAATCAGTTGGATAATCAAGACGCACGCACCGCACCAATCCTGTGCGACAAATGCCCCAACCTGATCGCCCCCGCTTCATTGCAAGGCGCTGTGATCGCCTATCACCAGCATAGTCTGTAGGAGCCAGCTTGCTGGCGAAGGGGCCCATGAGTCATGCGTCGCTCTTCGGGGACGCCTTCGCTGGCAAGTCGGATCGCCGCACCGCAGCTCCTACGGGGTCGTGGTCAATGTCCTGTCGGCGAAAACGAAAACGGCCAACCCGAAGGTCAGCCGTCATTGCCGGTTGTCACTGTTCATAAGGTTATGCGAGTCGCCCTCGTACCTCCTGTTTCACACCCCAGCCTTCGATGATGCCGCCCAGAGGCTCGACCACTGCTTCGAAACCCTGTTCGAAGTCGCCGATGTCGTCGTAGGTGGCATACATGACCTTGCACAACTCCAGCGCCCAGGCGCCATCGTCGCGCACACTGACTTGCGCATCCAGGGATTCACCACGGTGGAAATGACCTGCCGCCCTGCGTGCCCGCTCCTCGTCCGGGAAAATGGCGTAGAACTCGATGGGATGAAACCGCGAAAAGTCAAAACCGCCTTCTTTCATGCGGCGCAGCACGCTGCTGCTGATGTCTTCTTGATAGGCTGTGCTCATGAAACGTCCTCCTCAAACCGATGGATAGACTTTCCGTACTCCCTCACCCGCAACCGAACAGCGCGAGCGACGGCAACCGATGTGCCGGCGGGAAACAAGCATGGAGCTGACAAGACCAGACCTTAGCGATTCATTCGCTGATCTCGCTTGCAGAGTAGCCTCAAGATAGAGCCCCTGCCAAGGGCTGGATGTGAATGCGACAGGTGTCGTTCAGATTGGAGTAATGCCGAGGATTTGTATGCTGTTCTGGGACTTGAGATCTTTGACGCATGCATCAGCGGTCCGCCCTTCCAGATCGTTCAGATCCAGTTCGGCGGCGACAGGAAGAAGCCGGGCCTTGATGAGCCTGGCGGCACGCTCGTAGTCCGGGCGCTCGGTGCACTCAAAGACTTCGTTGATGGTTTCGCCATGATCATCCACGAAAGTGACTTTCCACTTTTGCATTGGTGCCTCCTTGGTAAAACCCATGGATGGGCTTACCTCTATCTCGACCTTGTTAGCTGGCTGATTGTTCCGGTGGATCTGCACCCATCGTAGATCTCTGTAGGAGCGAGCCTGCTCGCGAAAAACTTGAGAACGCCGCGTTAAATCAGACATCCCGCGTCATCGTTCACGTCCATCGCGAGCAGGCTCGCTCCCACAGGTTTTGTGTTTCAACCCATCAATCGTTGCTTGGCTTGTTCACCGCCTGCAGCACGTATTGCGGCAAGGCGAAGGCGCCGATGTGGATTTCAGGATTGTAGTAGCGGGTGACGATGCCGCTGCCCGCGAAGCGCTGTTGCAGGGTTTCGCGGGACAACTTGCGATAAGCGGTATTGGTGGCGCCCCAGGCGAAGGTCATCGAGCCACCGATGTAGGTCGGCACGGCGGCCTGGTAGAAGTGCCAGTCCGGGAACAGGCTGCGCAGGCGGCCGGCGGTGGTCTTCACTTCTTCGATCTGCATGAACGGCGTGCCGTTCTGGGTCACCAGGATGCCGCCCTCGTTCAGGCAACGGTGGCAGGCCTGGTAGAAGTTTTCCGAGAACAGCACTTCACCCGGTCCGATCGGGTCGGTGGAGTCGGAAATGATCACGTCGAACTTTTCAGTCGTGGTAGCGACGAAACGCATGCCGTCGTCGATCACCAGGTTCAGGCGTGGATCATCGAACGCGCCCTTGGAGTGGTTCGGCAGGAATTCCTTGCACATGTCGACCACGGTGCCGTCGATCTCGACCATGGTGATGTGCTCGACGCCGCGGTGCTTGGCCACTTCACGCAACATGCCGCCGTCACCGCCGCCGATGATCAGCACGCGTTTGGCGGCACCGTGCGCCAGGATCGGCACGTGGGTGAGCATTTCGTGGTAGATGAACTCGTCGGCTTCGGTGGTCTGGATCACGCCGTCCAGCGCCATCACCCGGCCCATGCGCGGGTTTTCGAAAATCACCAGGTGCTGGTGCTCGGTGCGCACTTCGTGCAGCAGTTTTTCCATGCGAAAACGCTGGCCGTAGCCTTCGTAGAGGGTTTCCAGGTAGTCGCTGGTCGGGGTGTTGCTCATGGGAAGTGCTCCGATGAATGCGGTGGCAACGGACGGTTACCCGCCCATGATGGCCAATCGAGCGTCTCGATTGACCGGGAAAGGCGCGCATTCTACGTCGCGGAACATGACAGGTCGAACCTTCGTCATCGAAGTACCCGCAGAACATTGTGGGAGCGAGCCTGCTCGCGAAGCAGGCGATGCGGTGTTTCAGCGGCTGCGCGTCATCGTTCTTCGCGAGCAGGCTCGCTCCCACAGGTTCAGTGTTGCCGGTTCAGAGTTTGACATTGCCCCGCGGCCCGGCGATGGCCCAAATGATCAGTCCCAACACCGGCAACAGCGCGATCAGCAGTACCCAGAGGATTTTCATCCCGGTCTCGGCGCTACTTTTGAAGACGTTGATGATGGCCCAGATGTCCAGGACAAAAATGATCAAGGCAACCAGGCTGTTGAACGTGGAACCCATGGTGACGCTCCCAAAGAGTGATATGCCCCCTCAGGATAGACGGTCGTCGCGAGGATTCCTTTTTATTGACCGTGCCTGGATCAGACGTGGACCGCCACTTTCAGGGCTTCCAGGGATGGCGCGGCTGCGATGCCGACTTCAGTACACAATTCCAGCACCCGTGGCACGTCATTGCCGTAGACCAGGACCACCTGCAACTCGTCATCGAGCAACTGGCTGAAGTTCATCAGTGTGTAACCACCGTTTTCCTTATTCATGCTGCTCATCTGCACCTGGATACGGTTGAGCGCGGTCAGGGCTTCGGTCTTGGCCAGTTGCTTGGGCTTGAGATTGAACTCCACCCCCGGGCCGAACGAGGCGACGATCTGTGCGAACAGGTCCATGTAGGTGTCAGCCTGGAACAGCACCGTTTCCGGCAGGCTGCCGACCACCACCCACTCACCCAGCGGGATCGGGAAGGTTTCGTCGTAGTTGATGTCCGGATTGGCCGTCAGAAAAGCCTCGGGATCGGCGTAGGCCTGGGCCGCTTCGTCCGCGACCTTGAGGATTTCGTCTTCGCCCATGCACCCGGAGCTGATTTTGCTGATGAGTTCGACGAGTGCGGCTTTCATGGGGAGGATCCTGTAGCGAGGTGAATTTTGAGGGCGCGAAGGATAGCGCATTAATAAAAGAAATGCGGACCTGTGGCGAGGGGACTTGCCCTCTCGCCACAGGGCTCAGCGTCAGCCCAGCAGTTTTTCCAGCTGTGCAACGGTATCGGAAGCGCCCATGGTTTTAGCCGCTTCCAACGCAGTGATGCCATTGGCGTCCTTGGCTTTCGGGTCGGCGCCCTTGCTGATCAGGTAATCGACCACTTCGACGCGGTTGAACATCGCCGCCATCATCAGCGCCGTTCGGCCATCGAAGGACGAGCCTTCAACCTGGGCGCCGCCATCGACCAAGGCCTTGATCACCGCCAGGTCGCCCTTGAAGGCGGCGCCGGCAATCGGGCTCTGGCCGTTGTCGTTGCGGATCTCCGGATCGGCCTTGTGCTCAAGCAGGACTTTTACCGTGTCCACATGACCGTGATAAGCGGCCAGCATCAGCAAGGTATCGCCCTTGTGGTTACGCAGGTTCGGCGGCAAACCCTTGGTCAGCAGCGCGGCCATCATCGCCGCATCGCCCTCCCGTGCCTTGTTGAATACCTGTTCGGTGAATTCGGCGGCTTCTTCGGGGGTCATCTGGCGGCTTTTGTCTGACATTGGGCACTCCCTTTTCTGTCATTCGTAAAAGCCGACAGTTTCCCGAGCGCCCCCGGCACTGTCACTTGTTTTTTCTCATGGGCCGCCATAGCCAGATTCAATAACGGTACTTGCCGCCGTGAATGTCGGACAACAACTGCTCGGTGACCTGCACGTAGGTCTGGGTCCCCGGCAGCCAGGCATAGATCGGATCATCGCCGGTTTTATCCGGGTCGAAGGCCTCGTCCTTGAGTCGGGTCTTCTGATATTTGAACGTTCCGGTGGTTTCCATTTTCACTTTTACCCGCAGAAACAATGGCACGGCATAGGCCGGCATTTGCTCGCGGGCAAAGGCCAGCAGCTCACTGAAATCCAGGGTGGCCAGGGATTCGGCGGGAGTGATCGCCGCCATCCCGGCCCGGCCATTGGTGTTGCGGATCTCCACGCCATAGGCCACGGCTTCGGAAATCAGCGGGTGTTGCAGGAGGATGTTTTCGACTTCCGTGGTCGAGACGTTTTCGCCCTTCCAGCGGTAGGTATCGCCCAGGCGGTCGACAAACTGCGCATGCCCGAAGCCGATGTTGCGCAACAGGTCGCCGGTGTTGAAATAACGGTCGCCCTTTTCGAACACATTCTCAAGCACGACCTTGGCGGTTTTCTGCGGATCGGTGTAACCGTCCAGGGGTGCCTTGTCATCGATTTTTGCCAGCAACAACCCCTGCTCGCCCTTGGCGACCTTGCGCATCAGGCCATTGGCCTGACGAATCGGCGCGCCGCTGTCATGGTCGTACGCGACCAGCTCCCAGGACATCAGGGAAAAACCGATGGTGTTGTCGAAATTGAGTATGTTGGTGAAACCGATGTTGCCGTCGCTGGCGGCGTACAGCTCGCAGATGTGATTCACCGCAAAGCGGGTCTTGAACTCGTTCCAGGCGCCGGGACGCAAGCCGTTGCCGATCATTTTCTTCACATCGTGCCGGCTGTCGTCGGCGCTGGGCGGTTGATCGACCAGGTAGCGGCACAGTTCGCCGACATAACCGATGGTGGTCGCCCGGTACTTGCGCGCGTCGTTCCAGAACTGACTGGCGCTGAACTTGCGGCGGATGGCGAACCCGCTGGCCCCACTGACGGCCGAACCCCAACACACGCAAAGGCCCGTGGCGTGGTACAGCGGCAAGGTGCAATAGACGACATCGTCGGGGCGCATGTCCAGGGCGATCATTCCGAAGCTCGCCGAGCTGCGCATCCAGCGTCCGTGCTTGAACACGCCTGCCTTGGGCAGCCCCGTGGTGCCCGAGGTGTAGATATAAAAGCAGGGATCGTCGAAGAAAACCTGCCGGCTGCTGGCCGGGTTGTCGCTGGCGTCGTCGAGACTGACGGTCATCAGGTTGATGAAGCCTTCAGGCGCGATACCCGGTTGGCGCGAGGTGTCCTGATCGGCGACGAACCAGGTTCGATCAGCCTTGATCGACACCCGGTCACGCACCGCCAGGTACGCCGGGACCAGCTCCTCACCGACAATGATCGCCACCGGCGCCACCAGATTCACACTGTGCACCAGGGTATCGCGGGTTTGCGAGGTATTGAGCAGTGCACTGATCGCGCCGACCTTGGCCACCGCCAGAATCGTCACCAGCAGTTCCGGGCGGTTCTCGATGAAGACCGCCACCACATCACCCTTGCCGATGCCTTGGCCGATCAGATGATGGGCGATGCGATTGGCCCATTGATTGACCTCGGAGTAACTGAGCGTTACGTCACCTTCCAACAGCGCCGGACCATCCGGGTTGCGCAACGTGGCTTGCTCGAAACTCCAGCCCAAACCACACGCTTGGGTCGGGTCCTTGACGTTGGCGGCCTTCATGCCTTTCACCACCCGAGGGATGGCCTTGGCGATGGAAGGCAACTTGCGGAGCATCATGCTCCAGGTAATCGTGTCGTTCGACGTGCGACTCATGATGCTCCCGTTCGATCTTTTTATTGTCGGGCTGCGATGACTGAGCCCGAAAATACGTCAACGGTTCTTGAGCTGTACACGCGGTTTTTGAAATGTTTTGTATCTGCGATCTTGATCTGCGATTGATACAGGGCCAATCGTGAACCCCCGCACACGCAATGGTTCCATCGAAGCGCCGAACGACCGCGCAAAATGCAGGATGCACGACGGCCGTTCATGCAGAATGCACGAAAGCAAAAATCACCACAGATACTAACCTGTTGTTTTATAAGTTGATTTACAAAAAAACAAGGCTGGCACAATCACTGCAACCCTCTCCGTATGCTTGCCATTCAAGAGCCAACGGAGCTGAAAGACATGAACCTGATTCAGGAAAAATTTTCGTCCCTGTTCTCAAACTTCGAAGTCACCACCCAGGACCGCCCCGACGGTGGGATCCTGCTGACCCTGAGCGGCGGCGAAGGCAAAGTGTTCAAGCGCTCGATTTCCTATCAGCAATTGCACAATGGCGACCAACTGACGTGGGTGATCAGTGCGATTCGCCGCGACCTCGCCGAACAAGCCAGTGAATTGCCGCAGATTTCCATGCTGCAGAGCCAGCAACGGTTTGCCCTGCCGACTTATCACTCGCTGTAAAAAAATGCGGAAAAAAATGTGGGAGCGAGCCTGCTCGCGATAGCGGAGTGTCAATCAACATCAATGTTGAATGACAGATCGCAATCGCGAGCAGGCTCGCTCCTACAAATTGTGTAGTGCTTAGAAGGCAGCAGGATTGATCCGCGCAAAGCTGTCCACGGTGACATGCCCTGCCAGCTCTCCACCCTCGCGAGCCAGCCCGCACGTGGCCATCCCCGCCGTGCGCGCCGCGTCGAGCTCCTCGACGATGTCCGACAGAAACAGAATCTGCCCCGCCTCAAGGTTGATCGCCTGGCTGATGTTGGCGTAGGACTGGGCCTCGCGCTTGGGCCCCGAAGTGGTATCGAAATAGCCGCTGAACAGCGGCGTCAGATCCCCCGCCTCCGAGCAGCCGAAGATCAACCGCTGGGCCTGGATCGAACCGGACGAATAAACAAACAGTTGAAAGCCGTCCCGGTGCCAGCGCTTGAGCGCTTCAACGGCGTCCGGGTACACGTGCCCCTTCAATTGCCCGGCCTGATAGCCCTGCTCCCAGACCATGCCCTGCAACGCTTTCAACGGCGTGGCCTTGCGGTCTTCAGCGATCCAGCCCAACAGGATCTCGATGACCCGCTCGACGTCGGCGTTCGGTTCGTTGCTGTCGCGGCGCACGGCAGCCATTTGCTCCGCCACATCGGCGCGTTCGGCGTGCTGACGGACAAAATCCGGCAGGTGTTTCGCGGCATAAGGAAACAACACGTCGAACACAAAACTCACCGCGCTGGTGGTGCCTTCGATATCGGTGAGAATCGCTTTGATCGGCATTGACTCAGTCCTCAAGACGCGGGAATTGGCTGGCGATGTCTTCGCCGGTGAAGTTGGCGACCCAGCCTTCCGGGTTGTTGAACAGACGGATTGCGACGAAATGCGGGTGCTCGCCCATGTCGAACCAGTGCTTGGTGCCGGCCGGCACCGAGATCAGGTCGTTCTTCTCACAGAGCACCGCGTAGACGTAATCGTCGATGTGCAGGGTAAACAGGCCACGGCCGGCAACGAAAAATCGTACTTCATCTTCGCCGTGACGATGTTCGTCGAGGAACTTGGCTCGCAGTTCGGCTTTTTGCGGGTGATCGCTGTTGAGGCTGATCACGTCGACAGTGACGTAACCTCGCTCGGTCATCAGCTGGTCGATTTGCTCCTGGTAGGCGGCGATCACTTCTTCCTGACTGGCACCCGGCTGGATCTTCGCCGCCGCTTGCCAGCGGTCGAAACGCACGCCCTGCTCGGCCAGGGTCGACTGAATGTCTTCGAGATGGGTCAGCACCTTGTTGGGGATTTCAGGGCTGGAGACGTGATAGACGGACAGGCTGCTCATCAGGGCAACTCCTTAACGGGACAAGATGGAGCGCGTCTTCAACTCGCACTCGAACAAAAATTCAAAGGCCTCGATCTGCCGCAGGGCGTCGCTCATGCGCGCGCCCCAGGTGTACAGGCCATGACCACGGATCAGGTAGCCGACACAATCGGGATGGGTGTCCAGCCAAGGCTGCACCTTGGCGGCCAGGCGCGCAATGTCCTGATCGTTGTCGAAAATCGGCACGCGCACCCGGGATTCGTGGGTCGTCACACCGCTGAAGGCCTTTTGCAGCTCGTAATCTTCGAACTCGATGAAGTCTTGCGGCGTCAGGCGCGACAGCACGGTGGCGTTCACCGAATGGGTGTGCAGCACCGCACCGATCTCCGGGCGCCAGCTGTAGAGCTGGGTGTGCAGCAGGGTTTCGGCGGACGGTTTCTTGCCCGGTTCCAGGCTGCTGCCCGACAGGTCAGTGGCCAGCACATCGCCCATGCCCAGTTGTCCCTTGTGCTTGCCGGAGACGGTCAGCAAGGCTTCGGTCGGCGACAGGCGGGTCGAGTAATTGCTGCTGGTGGCCGGCGACCAGCCGCGGCCATACAGAAAACGCCCGGCGTCGATGATTTCCTGGGCGAGTTGTTCACGGGTAAGGCTCATGGCCTGTCCTCTTGCATGCGTGTGGCAATGATAACGGCAGCCGCGACGGCTGCGAGACTGGCAATACTAAAGGTCCATGCCGCGCCGAGGGCATTCCAGCTGTAGCCGGAATACAACGCGCCCAACGCACCGCCTGTGCCGGCCAACGCGGCATACAGCGCCTGGCCCTGGCCTTGCTGGCGCGCGCCGAAGCTACGTTGCACGAATGAAATGGCAGCGGCGTGAAAGCTGCCGAACGTCGCCGCGTGCAATACCTGGGCAAACAGCAATACCCAAAGGAATTCGGCCAACGACCCGAGCAGCAACCAGCGCAACGCCGCCAGCAGAAAACTCGCCATCAGCACCCGGCGCAAGGAAAACCGCGCGAGGATCTTGCTCATGGCCAAAAACATCAACACTTCGGCCACCACGCCAACGGCCCAGAGCATGCCGATCACGCCCCGGCTGTAACTCAGGTGTTCAAGGTGCAAGGTCAAGAACGTGTAATACGGCCCGTGACTCATCTGCATCAGTGCCACGCAGCCGTAAAACGCCAACACACCAGGGTTGCGCAGTTGCTGGAGAAATCCCTCCCCGGTCAACCGTTCACCCTGAATCGGTTGCGCGTTAGGCACCCACAAACTGCTGACCACGATGCCGACCAGGATCAGCACCAGCGCCGCCGGGTAGATGTCCAGGCTCAGCCATTCGAACAAACGGCCCAGCGCGACCACGGTGATGATGAAACCGATCGAGCCCCACAAGCGAATCTGGCTGTAGCGCGAGGTCTGCCCCTGCAAGTGCGCCAGGGTGATGACTTCGAACTGCGGCAACACCGCGTGCCAGAAGAACGCATGCAAGGCCATGACCATCGCCAGCCAGGCGTAGGTCTTGCTGACGAAAATCAGCGAAAAGGTCAGCAGCGTACACAACGCGCCGAAGCGCACGATTGCCAGTCGCCGACCGGTGTAGTCGCCCAGCCAGCCCCAGATATTCGGCGCCACGCAACGCATCAGCATAGGGATCGCTACCAGCTCGCCGATCCGCGCGGCGCTGAAACCCAAGTGATCGAAGTACAGCGCCAGGAACGGCGCTGTCGAACCGAGCAAGGCGAAATAGAACAAATAGAAACTGGAGAGCCGCCAGTACGGGAGCGCCGCAGTCGCCATCAGACGGCTGCGACCATGAAGTCAACCATTTACAGCTGACCCAGCACCGGCGTGCTCACACGCACATCGGCGTTCTGCCCACGGTGACGCAGCAGGTGGTCCATCAACACGATGGCCATCATCGCCTCGGCAATCGGCGTGGCGCGGATGCCCACGCACGGATCGTGACGGCCCTTGGTGATCACTTCCACCGGGTTGCCATGGATGTCGATGGAACGGCCCGGCGTGGTGATGCTCGACGTCGGCTTCAGCGCCAGGTGCGCAACGATGGGCTGACCGGAGGAAATGCCGCCGAGAATGCCGCCCGCGTTGTTGCTGAGGAAACCTTGCGGGGTCATTTCATCGCGATGTTCTGTGCCGCGCTGGGCGACGCTGGCGAAACCGGCGCCGATTTCCACGCCCTTGACCGCGTTGATGCTCATCAGCGCATGGGCCAGTTCGGCGTCGAGGCGGTCGAAGATCGGCTCGCCCAGGCCCGGCATCACGCCTTCGGCGACCACAGTGATTTTCGCACCGACCGAGTCCTGGTCGCGGCGCAACTGGTCCATGTAGGCCTCAAGTTCCGGCACCTTGTCCGGATCCGGGCTGAAGAACACGTTCTCTTCTACCGAATCCCAAGTCTTGAACGGGATTTCAATCGGCCCCAGCTGGCTCATGTAGCCGCGAATGACAATGCCCTGGCTGGCCAGGTATTTTTTCGCAATCGCGCCTGCAGCCACGCGCATCGCGGTTTCCCGGGCCGAGCTGCGACCACCGCCGCGATAATCGCGCTCGCCGTATTTGTGGTGGTAGGTGTAGTCGGCGTGAGCCGGGCGGAACAGATCCTTGATTGCCGAGTAGTCCTTGGACTTCTGGTCGGTGTTGCGGATCAACAGGCCGATCGAGCAGCCAGTGGTGCGGCCTTCGAACACGCCGGAGAGGATTTCGACTTCGTCGGCTTCCTGGCGCTGGGTGGTGTGGCGGCTGGTGCCGGGCTTGCGGCGGTCCAGGTCACGCTGCAGATCCTCCAGGGATATCTCCAGCCCCGGCGGGCAGCCATCGACAATGGCGACCAACGCCGGGCCATGGCTTTCGCCCGCGGTGGTGACAGTGAACAGCTTGCCGTAGGTATTGCCGGACATGCAGGACGCTCCGTGAAATGAACCTGAATACGTAATGCGCGCCAGTATACGCAGGCTACCCAAGTAGTTCATCCTCGAACCTTATGGGTGCCGGTGAGTCCAACTGGCATCTTCTGGATGATGGCGCGATGATGCTGCGAGTTCTAGCCTTGAGCCTTACCCTGATTTCCGGCTTCGCCCAGGCGACTGTCCTGCAACGACCGATCACACTGGATACGGGCACCGGCGAGCTTTTCGGCTCGCTGTTGCTGCCAAAGTCCGACAATCCGGTGCCGGTTGTGCTGATCATTTCCGGCTCCGGCCCTACGGACCGTGACGGAAACAATACCGACGGCGGGCGCAATGACAGCCTCAAGCGCCTGGCCTGGGTGCTGGCCAAACACAACATCGCCAGCGTGCGTTACGACAAGCGCGGCGTGGCCGCGAGCCTGGCGGCGACCCCGGATGAACGCAACCTGACGGTGGAAGCCTACGTGGCCGATGCACAGGCCTGGGGCCGCAAGCTCAAGACCGATCCGCGTTTCGGCCAACTGATCGTGCTGGGTCACAGCGAAGGCGCTTTGGTCGCCAGCCTCGCTGCGCCGGATATCGATGCCGATGCGGTGATTTCTGTCTCCGGCAGCGCAAGGCCGGTGGATCAGGTCATTCGCGAGCAACTGGGCAACCGCCTGCCACAACCGCTGATGCTGCGCAGCAATGAATTGCTCGACAGCCTCAAGGCCGGGAAACCCGACGACAATGTGCCGCCACCCTTGCAGGCGATTTTCCGCCCGAGTGTGCAGCCTTACCTGATTTCCCTGTTCCGCCAGGACCCGGCCGCGGCGTTTGCCAAGCTGAAGATGCCGGCGCTGATCATCCAGGGCAGCAACGACATCCAGGTCGGTGTCAATGACGCAAGGTTGCTCAAGGCGGCCAAGCCGGACGCCGAACTGGCGCTGATCGAGGGCATGAACCACGTCATGCGCATCGTGCCCAACGACGTCAAACGCCAGATGGCCTCCTATAAAGACCCGCAGTTGCCCCTGGCGGCGGAACTGGGCACGCGAATCCTCGGGTTTATTGACGGACTTCGTGCCAGTTAACCCCTCTTTACCCTCCAGTCCTGGGAAAAACGGCCGATAAGCCTTTGTCGCCAACACATTGGTTGGCGACAAGCTGAGCTTGGACAGGATCTCGCCGTTATGACTGACACCCAGACTTCACCCGACACCAGCGCTGAAAAAGACGCACCGCCAGCGGTCGAGCTGCCCTGGGCGGACGTCCACGTCGAGCATCACAAGATGCTCCGTCTGGCGCCGTTGCAAACTGACCGCAACACCGGCGGGCGCCCGTTGCGCTTTGTCGAGTTCGGCTATGCCGAGCGCAACGATAAGGCGCACAGCCTGATGCGCATGAGCATCACCCTGCCCGGCCAGCGCGTGCGCAAGGAACAGAATCATCTGGACGTGTGGGTCGATCACGCCGAAAAACGCGTGCATTTCGGACCGCAAAGCGGCTTGCAAATCGAACCGCTGAACCGTGGCATTGGCCGATTCATGGCGGCCCAGGGCATCAACTGGGCGAAAAAGCGCTGGCCGACCTACACCGTCGACGGCTTTGACCTGAACAACAAGGACGCGTTGAACGAAGACACCCGCCTGCGCCGCGATCATTTTTTGCGCGTGCATGGGTTCGACGTGGTGTATGCCGATGCCCAGCATTTGAAAGGCAGCGTCAAGCCGGTCAAGGTCGGCGACCTCTCTGGCGACTGGAACAGCGAAAAACTGCAGGTCGTGGAAATTCTCGAGGCGGCGCAGATGCTCCAGCAAGCCGAGCAGAATCTGGCCGAGCAGGAAGTCAAACTCAAGAAACACGAAGAGAAAGTCAGCAAGTACAAACGCGAAGACGCCGGGCTGCGATTCACCATCACCTGCCTGGTGGCGTTTGCGGTGTTTCAGGCGGGGTTGTTGATCTGGATTGCCACGCACCGATAGTTGGCGGTGCGGCCATTCCTTGTAGGAGCGAGCCTGCTCGCGATGGTCGTTAACGATGACGCGTGTTTTCTGGAAAAACGCGTCGCCCTTTAGTCCATCGCGAGCAGGCTCGCTCCTACAGGGGGGTTAAACGCGAGAAGCGAACAACACCTGATGCTCCCGGCATTGCTGCGCGCTCAGCATGAACACACCATGGCCACCACGCTCGAACTCCAGCCAGGCGAAGTCGACTTCCGGGTACAACGCCTCGACGTGCACCTGGCTGTTGCCCACTTCGACAATCAGCAGGCCCTTCTCGGTCAGATGGTCCGCCACTTCGGCGAGCATGCGCCGCACCAGGTTCAAACCGTCATCGCCGCAGGCCAGGCCCAGTTCCGGTTCGTGCTGGTACTCATCCGGCATGTCGGCGAAATCTTCCGCATCGACGTAGGGCGGGTTCGACACGATCAGGTCGAAACGCTGACCCGGCAAACCCTCGAAACCGTCGCCCTGCACCGTGTACACACGCTCATCGACACCATGACGCTCGATGTTCTGATTGGCCACTTCCAGCGCTTCGAACGACAGGTCCGCCAACACCACCTCGGCATGCTGGAATTCGTAGGCGCAGGCGATGCCGATGCAACCGGAACCGGTGCACAGATCGAGAATCCGCGCAGGTTCGGTAGCCAGCCACGGGGTAAAGCGGTTTTCGATCAACTCACCGATGGGTGAGCGCGGGATCAGCACACGCTCATCAACGATGAACGACATGCCACAGAACCAGGCCTCGCCCAGCAGATAAGCGGTCGGCACCCGATCTTCGATACGGCGCTTGAGCAAAAGCTGCAGGTGAACCACTTCCTCTTCTTCCAGATTGCAGTCGAGGTAGCTGTCGGCGATTTCCCACGGCAGGTGCAGTGCGCCCAACACCAATTGCCGGGCTTCGTCCCAGGCGTTGTCAGTGCCATGGCCGAAAAACAGATCCTCCCCATGGAAGCGGCTGACGGCCCAACGGATATGGTCACGCAGGGTGCGAAGGCGGGAAGTGATCACGACGGCAAACTCCAGAAAAATCGACGGGAGATTCTACCAGTCAAACGACGTCACGACGACGCAGGAAACTACCGATTCAAATGTAGGAGTTATCCATTTTTTCGCCAGGCTATTGAACAAAACGTGACTATTGACAAGGCTACAGGCCAGCAACGACGGCACCTGTGATCGTAGCGATTCACAGAACCGCTCAGCCAGAGGACAATGGCGCAAAAGCCCCACTCCAAGGAGCCCCAGAATGTCTGTTCCAAAAACGATGTTTCAACTCAGCGGCCGCGGTTATGCAGCGGCCAATCTGAGCCATGCCACGCTGGTCATCATCGATGCCCAGAAAGAATACCTCAGCGGTCCCCTGGCCCTGAGCGGCATGGATGAAGCTGTCGCGAACATCAAGCAATTGCTCGCCGCTGCCCGCGCCGCCGGCCGGCCGATCGTGCATGTGCGCCACCTCGGTACACTCGGCGGGTTGTTCAACCCCCAGGGCGTAGGTGGAGAGTTCATTCCGGGCCTGGAGCCACAGGGCGATGAAACCGTCATCGGCAAATTGTTGCCAAGCGCTTTTCACGGCACCGAACTGGCAAAACGCCTGGAAGACCTCGGCGCCCTTGACCTGATCGTCTGCGGCTTCATGAGCCACTCCAGCGTCAGCACCACGGTGCGTGCCGCCAAGAACCTGGGCTTCCGTTGCACCCTGGTCGAGGACGCCTGCGCCACCCGCGACCTGCCCTACAAGGGCGGCGTGCTGAGTGCCGCACACGTTCATCAGACGGAAATGGCGATCATGGGCGACAACTTCGCCACCCTCGCGCTAACCCGTGAACTGATCTGATCGACGCTCAATGAGCGGCCTGGAACGCCGCTCATCCGCAAAAGCCTCCCATTTGCCGTAATTGTCTTAGCCTCAGGAACATCCCGGTCAACTCCCGGTCGAAGGGCCGATACCCATTGAGGAAGGTCGGAATGAAGTTATCCGATGGTTTTGACGCTCGCCGCTTGCGGCCCAAAGGCCAAAGCAACTGGCGTTTTCGAATCGGCGCGACGTTCGCGGCGTTGCTGGCGATGTGCGGCGTGTTGCTCGCCATGGCCGGTGCCGCCAGCCTGCTCGGCCACGCACCCGCCCTGGGTGAATTGAACACCAGCCGCACCGGTGCCGCCGTGATCCTGGCCATCGGCCTGTTCGTGCTGTACCTCGGTGTCTGGCTATGGCGCCGTTGCCGTCGTCGCTCGCGACAGTCCCGGGAACTGGCCATGTCGCCGCACCTGATGAAAAAACACGACTGAGCCAAGCGTCGCGCGCGTTTTTGTCGCGCCCGATTCGCTTCGAGTTGGGTAAACTGGCCGCCCTTCGCGGAGGCTGACATGCAAGACGACGATTTTTCCCTGTTCAAAAGCGCGATCCAAGGCGTCAAGCCGATCAAGCATGATCGCGCCGAAACCGGCAAACCCAAGGCTGACCGCGCGCAGATTGCCAAGCTGCGTCAAGCGGCGACCGTACGTACCGAATCCACCACCGTCGACGGGCTGTCCGATCAGTTCGTCATCGACGTCGGCCCTGAAGACGATCTGATGTGGGCTCGCGATGGCGTGCAGGAAAGCCAGATGCGCAAGCTCAAGATCGGACAGATTCCGTTCGAAGGCAGCCTCGACCTGCACGGCATGAGCGTGGAAAAGGCCCGGGAAACCCTCTGGGCATTTTTGGCTGAAGCCACCAGATTCGAAATCCGCTGCGTGCGCGTCACCCATGGCAAGGCCGTGCGCCTGGACGGCAAGCGGCCGATGATCAAAAGCCACGTCAACACCTGGCTGCGCCAGCATCCACAGGTGCTCGGCTTCACCTCGTGCCAGGCGAAACATGGCGGTGCCGGCGCCGTTTATGTGATGCTCAAACGCACCATGATGGAAGGTCGCGACGAGTAAAGCTGATGCGTCACGCTTGCAGCGTCGTGTCCGTCACCGTACCCTTGCCCTTTGCGTAAAATCCCACAGGTAGTTTCATGTCCCTGGAACAGAATTACACGGCGATCCTCGGCCAGCTCGGCGAGGACGTTTCCCGCGAAGGCCTGCTCGACACGCCAAAACGTGCCGCCAAAGCCATGCAGTACCTCTGCCGCGGCTATGAACAGACACTCGAAGAGGTCACCAACGGTGCCCTGTTCAGCTCCGACAACAGCGAAATGGTGCTGGTCAAGGACATCGAGCTGTACTCGTTGTGCGAACACCACCTGCTGCCGTTCATCGGCAAGGCGCATGTTGCCTACATCCCGAGCGGCAAGGTTTTGGGCCTGTCGAAGGTCGCGCGCATCGTCGATATGTACGCTCGCCGCCTGCAGATCCAGGAAAACCTCAGCCGCCAGATCGCCGATGCGGTCCAGCAGGTCACCGGCGCCCTGGGCGTAGCGGTGGTGATCGAGGCCAAGCACATGTGCATGATGATGCGCGGTGTGGAAAAGCAGAATTCGTCGATGATCACTTCAGTGATGCTCGGTGAGTTCCGCGAGAACGCCGCGACCCGCAGCGAATTCCTCAGCCTCATCAAGTAATTCGCGGCACGAAGAAAACCGGCATTCATCGCCGGTTTTTTTTCGCCTGCAAAAAATCAGGTAAGCTGCGCGCCCTTCTTCATTCGCACCGTGAGGCTTTCAACGTGTTCGTAAAAGCGCTTCGTGTCGGCCTTGGCCAACTGATCATCTTCATCGACTTCATTACTCGCCCAAGCAAGAAGAAGCGCCCCGCCGCTGCTCAGGCTCAGGTCGAATCCGCCGCAAAGGGTCTGACCCTGTATCAATTCCACGCCTGCCCGTTCTGCGTGAAGACTCGCCGCACCCTGCGCCGCCTGAATGTGCCGGTGGCCCTTCGCGATGCGAAGAACAACGAACAGGATCGCCAGGCCTTGCTCGAGCAAGGTGGCAAGATCAAGGTGCCGTGCCTGCGCATTGAAGAGAATGGCCAGACCACCTGGATGTATGAGTCCAAGGTGATCATTGATTATCTGGACAAGCGTTTCGCTGCAGCCTGATGTTTCTGTGATGGGGCTGCTGGCGATAAGGCCGGTACAAGCGCCGTCAATTCCAGATAAAAATAAACCGGCCCCTGAGCCGGTTTATTTTTATCTGGCCGTTTGCGCCTGTCGAACCACTGCCGCCAATCGCCCGAGGCCGCAGATGATTGCTCTTGCCCCAATGCCAGCAGGCTGGCTCCCACAGTGATCTGGGCGTACACAAAACCTGTGGGAGCCAGCCTGCTGGCGATGAGACCAAAGGCGATATATCCCTAAAGCCAAACTTTTCGTAAACAAAACCAAAAACATTATTTGCATTCTTTGTATACAAAAGCATAATCCACTTCGTGCGAGTTCCTGACCAAGCGGTCAACAAATTCGCAAGTACCTCAAAGGGCCGCTGCCACCCCTCTCGGATCCGGCCCTGGAAATAACAATAAAACTCTTGAGGAGTATTCGCTGTGGAAAGCCGCAAATCCGAAGCATCGACGCTGGATCTCTCGCCGCCATTACGCAATGGCTTGCTGGAACGTCTGTTCAAACTCAGCTTGCACGGCACCACGGTGAAGACCGAGCTGATTGCCGGTCTGACAACCTTCATCACCATGGCTTACATCATTTTCGTCAACCCCAACATCATGGCCGACGCCGGGATCGATCACGGTGCGGCGTTCGTCGCCACCTGCATCGCCGCGGCACTCGGTTGCCTGTTGATGGGCCTGTACGCCAACTGGCCGGTCGGCCTGGCACCAGGCATGGGACTGAACGCCTTCTTCACCTACACCGTGGTCGGCACCATGGGCTACAACTGGGAAACCGCCCTCGGCGCGGTGTTTGTGTCCGGTGTGTTGTTCATGATCCTGACCTTCTCGCGGATCCGCGAATGGCTGCTCAACAGCATCCCGGTCAGCCTGCGCTTCGCCATGGGCGCCGGCGTGGGTCTGTTCCTGGGGCTGATCGGCCTGAAAACCGCGGGTATCGTCGTCGATAGCCCGGCTACCCTGATCAAGCTTGGCTCCCTGCGCGAACCCGGCCCGCTGCTCGCTGCCGTGTGCTTCCTGATGATCTCCATCCTCAGCTATCACAAGGTGTTCGGCGCAATCCTCATCAGCATCATCACCGTGACCCTCGCCGGCTGGGGTCTGGGCCTGGTGCACTACGAGGGCATCATGTCGGCTCCACCGAGCCTCGCCCCTACCTTCATGGCCATGAACGTCGCCGGCGTGTTCAACGTCAGCATGATCAGCGTGGTCCTGGCGTTCCTCTTCGTACACATGTTCGACACCGCCGGTACCTTGATGGGTGTTGCCCAGCGCGCCAACCTGGTCGGTGCTGACGGTCGCATCGAAAACCTCTCCCGCGCCATGAAAGCCGACAGTGCTTCCAGCGTATTCGGTGCGGTAGTCGGCGTTCCGCCAGTCACCAGCTACGTTGAAAGTGCCGCTGGTGTAGCTGCGGGTGGTCGGACTGGTCTTACCGCAGTGACCGTAGGTGTGCTATTTATTGCAGCCATGTTCTTCGCACCGCTGGCCGGGATGATTCCTGCCTATGCCACCGCGGGTGCACTGATTTATGTAGCGATGCTGATGATGGGCGGCATGGCCCACATCGAATGGGACGAAGCGACCGACAGCATTCCGGCGATCGTCACCGCGATCATGATGCCGCTGACCTTCTCGGTCGCCGACGGCATCGCGCTGGGCTTCATCACCTACGTGGCGCTGAAGGCCGGCACCGGCAAGTACAAGGAAATTTCCGTAAGCCTGTGGGTGCTCTGCGCGATCTTCATCGCCAAGTTCATCTTCTTGTAAACCTTACGCGGGACCCGCTTGAAAACAGCCTCACCCCGTCGGGTGGGGCTTTTGTGCAAATGGAGGAAAGTGATGAGTCTGGAAACCTGGCTGCTGTTCAGCGGCGCTGCGCTGATAGTGATCCTGATCCCGGGGCCGCTGTCGTTGCTGATGATCAGCAACAGTCTGAATTACGGCCTGCGCCGCTCTTACCCGGCCTTTCTT
Organism: Pseudomonas sp. ACN8; assembly: GCF_002303925.1. Classification (GTDB taxonomy): domain Bacteria; phylum Pseudomonadota; class Gammaproteobacteria; order Pseudomonadales; family Pseudomonadaceae; genus Aquipseudomonas. The sequence continues at coordinate 40,842 of NZ_MRCS01000041.1, read as the reverse complement.
GGCGGCGTATCGGCCTCGATCTGCCTGCTGAGTGCTTCGGCGCTGGGCCTGGGTGCGTTGCTGCTGGCTTCTGAACAGCTGTTCAGTGCCCTGAAGATTCTTGGCGCCCTCTACCTGTTCTACCTTGCCTGGCAGAGCTGGCAGCAATCGCGCCTGCCTTCCCATGGCGCTGAAGTGCCACAAGCCGCGCCGGTGCCACGCTTTCGTGCGCTGTTCGGGCGGGCGTTCATGCTGGGCGCGAGCAACCCGAAAGACATTCTGTTCTTCGCCGCTTTCCTGCCGCAGTTCTTGAGTGCCGAACAGCCATTCCTGCCGCAACTGCTGGTGATGATCGCGACCTGGACCGTGCTCGACCTGCTGTGCAAACTGGCCTACGGCCTCGGCGCCCATGGCGCGGCGCGGTATCTGCGCAGCGGCAAGGGGCAGAGCTGGTTCAACCGGATCAGTGCCGGTTTGTTCAGCGGTGCGGGTGCAGCGTCCCTGCTGAGCCGCTAAGAGCAAAAGCATCGCTAGCAGGCTAGCTCCCACAAGGGATTGGTGAACACCGAAAATCCAATGTGGGAGCTAGCCTGCTAGCGATGGCGTCAGCACAGGCACCACATTTCTCAGACAAAAAAAAGCCCGCAGTGTGAGCGGGCGAAAGACCAAAGAAGCTATATGCGCAGTCGCTTCCAGGGTGCAGCTGCTGCCTGGGGGATCAGCTGCCGCGGTACGTGGAGTAGCTGTAAGGCGAAATCAACAACGGCACATGGTAGTGATCCTGCTCGGCGCAGATGCCGAAACGCAGCACCACGACATCCAGGAAGGCAGGCTCCGGCAGCTGAACGCCACGGGCGCGGTAGTAATCGCCGGCATGAAACTGAACCTGATAGACCCCGGAGCGGTAGTCATCGCCTTGCAGCAGCGGTGCATCGACACGGCCATCGCTGTTGGTTATCGCGCTGGCGACCAATTCCAGCTGCGATCCTTCAACGCGGTACAACTCGACCTTGATCGAGCTGCCCGGGCAACCGTGTGCTGCGTCCAAAACGTGTGTAGTCAAACGTCCCATTGATTCTGCGCGCCTGCCTGCGTGGAGCAGTCAGACTTCGCGCCTCCCGAAGTCAGTTGAAAAGGAGACCGCACCGATTCGGAGCACGAAAAGCTGCGGCGAGCGACTGATTAAGACACTTTTCAAAAAAATTGTACACAATAAAAACGACATTTTTCGCATGACTCCCGCCATCGGCATATTTTCCGTCGATTTCCCGCCAAACCGCACCACCTATGAGCCCTTCAATCAATAATTGACCAGTCAGGCAGATTTCTTGCAGGCTCCCGCCAATAGCAGTAAAAGATGACAGTCGGTGAAAAATGCGAAAAATCAGGCTTACAAAGTGAATATAAAGTTGTATACAATCAGCCCATCGCTGTGACGCCAGCCTGCCATCCACTTTTCAGCTGCGTCACACCAACCGTCATCATCGAACAAGAAGGAAGCCTGCAGTGAGCGCTGACTACCCACGCGACCTGGTCGGTTACGGCAGTAACCCTCCTCACCCACACTGGCCGGGCAATGCCCGCATTGCCTTGTCGTTCGTACTCAATTACGAAGAAGGCGGCGAGCGCAACATCCTGCACGGCGACAAAGAGTCCGAAGCCTTCCTCTCGGAAATGGTTTCTGCCCAGCCGCTGCAAGGCGCGCGCAACATGAGCATGGAATCCCTTTACGAGTATGGCAGCCGTACCGGCGTGTGGCGGATCCTCAAGCTGTTCAAGGAATTCGACATTCCCCTGACTATCTTCGCCGTGGCCATGGCCGCCCAGCGTCACCCGGACGTGATCCGTGCCATGGTCGATGCCGGCCACGAGATCTGCAGCCACGGCTATCGCTGGATCGACTACCAGTACATGGACGAAGCCCAGGAACGCGAGCACATGCTCGAAGCGATCCGCATCCTCACTGAAATCACCGGCGAACGCCCACTGGGCTGGTACACCGGCCGCACCGGCCCGAACACCCGTCGCCTGGTGATGGAAGAAGGCGGTTTCCTCTACGACTGCGACACCTACGACGACGACCTGCCCTACTGGGAACCGAACAACCCGACCGGCAAGCCGCACCTGGTGATCCCGTACACCCTGGACACCAACGACATGCGCTTCACCCAGGTCCAGGGTTTCAACAAGGGCGACGACTTCTTCGAATACCTCAAGGATGCGTTCGACGTGCTCTACGCCGAAGGCGCCGAGGCACCGAAAATGCTGTCAATCGGCCTGCACTGCCGCCTGATCGGCCGTCCGGCGCGTCTGGCGTCACTCAAGCGCTTTATCGAATACGCTAAAAGTCATGAACAGGTGTGGTTCAGCCGTCGCGTCGACATCGCGCGTCACTGGCAAGAAACCCACCCGTACACAGGGGCTGCCAAATGAGCACCTTTCAAACCGTCAAACCTTCGAGCCTGAGCCGCGATGCCTTCGTCGCGACTTTCGCCGACATCTACGAACATTCGCCATGGGTGGCCGAGAAGGCCTACGAGCTGGGCCAGGATGCCTCGATCGACGAGATCGAAACCCTGCACCAGCGCATGAGCGACATCCTGTTGAGCGCCGATCACGAAAGCCAGCTGGCTTTGATCAACGCTCACCCGGACCTGGCCGGCAAAGCCGCCGTCCAGGGCCAGCTGACCGCAGCCAGCACTGAAGAACAGTCTGGCGCGGGTATTCACCAATGCACGGCCGAAGAGTTCCAGCGCTTCACCGAGCTGAACGACGCCTACAAGGCCAAGTTCAAGTTTCCCTTCATCATGGCGGTAAAAGGCAGCAACCGGCATCAGATCCTCGCAGCGTTCGAAACGCGCATCCACAACCCGGTCGACACCGAGTTCAAGTGCGCGCTGGCGGAGATCAACAAGATCGCCCTGTTCCGATTACTGACCCTATAGCAAGCCTGGCCCGACGTTGATGAACGCAAAAAACGCTCCGGGCCTTGCAAGCATCCCAAGCCACTTATTTAAAGGCAGACAAGAAGAATGAAAGCTTACGCCGTACCTTTCGAGAAGTTCGTCAACCTGGCCGATGCCCGCCTGGGCACCAAAATCATCTCGGTCACCGATGACTGGTTCGCAGACGCCAACCGTCTGTTCCAACCGACCCCGGCCGTATGGAAGGAGGGCGTGTTCGATGACAACGGCAAGTGGATGGACGGCTGGGAATCGCGCCGCAAGCGCTTCGAAGGCTTCGACAGCGCAGTGATCCGCCTGGGCGTACCGGGTTCGATCAAGGGCGTCGACATCGACACTTCATTCTTCACCGGCAACTTCCCGCCGTCGGCGTCCCTGGAAGCCTGCTTCCTGGCCTCGGGCGAGCCTGATGAAAACACCCAGTGGACTGAAGTGCTGTCCGCCGTCGAGCTGCAGGGCAACAGCCACCACGTCCACGAAATCAACAACGACCAGGCCTTCAGCCACCTGCGTTTCAACATCTACCCGGACGGCGGTGTGGCCCGTCTGCGCGTGTACGGCGTTCCGTTCCGCGACTGGTCCGCTGTTGGTGACAACGAACAAGTCGACCTGGCCTCAGCCCTCAACGGTGGCCGCGCCCTCGCCTGCTCCGACGAACACTTCGGCCGCATGAGCAACATCCTCAACCCGGGCCGTGGCATCAACATGGGCGACGGCTGGGAAACCGCACGTCGTCGTACTCCGGGCAACGACTGGGTCATCGTCGCGCTGGGTCATGCCGGCGAAGTCGAGAAAGTCATCGTCGACACCCTGCACTTCAAGGGCAACTACCCGGACACCTGCTCGATCCAGGGCGCTTTCGTGAAGGGCGGTACCGACAGCCAGATCGAAACCCAGTCGCTGTTCTGGCGTGAACTGTTGCCAGCACAAAAACTGGAAATGCACGCCGAACACACCTTTGCCGAGCAGATCAAGGCACTGGGGCCGATCACCCACATCCGCCTGAACGTGTTCCCGGATGGTGGTGTGAGCCGCCTGCGTGTTTTGGGCAAGGTCGCTAAATAAGCGCTGAACCCAATCGCTAGCAGGCTAGCTCCCACATTTGGAATGCATTCCCCTGTGGGAGCTAGCCTGCTAGCGATAGCAATAGAACAGACAACAACGAATTCAAGGTAAGTAGAACAGCATGCGCACACTGACGATTGAACCGCTGACCAAAGAAGCCTTCGCCCCTTTCGGTGACGTGATCGAAACCGACGGCAGCGATCACTTCATGATCAACAACGGTTCGACCATGCGCTTCCATAAACTGGCGACGGTCGAAACCGCAACGCCAGAGGACAACGCGATCATCAGCATCTTCCGCGCCGACGCGCAGGACATGCCGCTGACCGTGAGCATGCTGGAGCGCCATCCGCTGGGCAGCCAGGCTTTCATTCCGCTGCTCGGCAACCCCTTTCTGATCGTGGTCGCGCCACTTGGCGATGAACCTGTATCAGGCTTGGTCCGCGCCTTCGTCACCAACGGCAGGCAGGGCATTAATTACCATCGCGGCGTTTGGCACCATCCGGTGCTGACGATCGAAAAGCGGGATGACTTCCTGGTGGTTGATCGCAGTGGCACAGGCAATAACTGCGATGAGCATTTTTTCAAAGAGGATGAGCGTTTGATCCTCGCCCCCCACCAATAAGAGAAGGTCTGATCACTCGACAACAGAGTGACAGGCGAGAGGTAAAGACTGTGGAAGCACATCTGTTGGAATGGCTGAACCTGAGCGTGCGCTGGGTTCACATGATTACTGGCGTGGCCTGGATCGGTGCGTCGTTCTATTTCGTATGGCTGGAAAACAACCTCAACCGGGTCAACCCGAAAAGCGGCCTGGCCGGCGATTTATGGGCAATCCACGGTGGCGGTATCTACCACCTGGAAAAATACAAGCTGGCTCCACCGACCATGCCGGACAACCTGCACTGGTTCAAATGGGAAGCCTACTTCACCTGGATGTCGGGTATCGCGCTGCTGTGCGTGGTGTTCTACTCCAACCCGACGCTCTACCTGCTGGCTCCGGGCAGCTCACTGAGCGGTCCTGAAGGCGTACTGCTGGGCATCGGCTCGCTGTTCGTCGGCTGGTTCGTCTACTCCTTCCTGTGCGACTCGGCCCTGGGCAAACGCCCTGCCCTGCTTGGCGCAATCCTGTTCGCCCTGATCATTGCCGCGGCCTACGGCTTCAGCAAAGTGTTCAGCGGTCGGGGTGCGTACCTGCACGTCGGCGCCATCATCGGCACCATCATGGTCGGCAACGTGTTCCGCATTATCATGCCGGCGCAACGCGCACTGGTAGCGGCCATCGCCGAGAACCGCACGCCCGATCCGGCATTGCCGGCCAAAGGCCTGCTGCGTTCACGTCACAACAACTACTTCACCTTGCCGGTGCTGTTCATCATGATCAGCAACCACTTCCCGAGCACCTACGGCAGCCAGTACAACTGGTTGATCCTGGCCGGGATCGCGGTACTGGCGGTGTTGGTCCGTCACTACTTCAACACCCGTCACGACAGCCACAAGTTTGCCTGGACCCTGCCTGTTGCAGCGGTGGGCATGATCTGCCTGGCTTATGTGACCGGTCCGAAGCCGATGTCCAGCGCCCCTGAAGTGGCCAACGCTCCAGCGAAAATCGAATACCAGCCGCTGCCGGAAACCGCAGTGGGCGGTGGATTGAAACCTGCTGAAGCCAAACCCGCAGAAGCGCCCACAGCCGCTCCGGTTCAGGCCTCCAATGCCGGTCCGGGTTTCGACAAAGTGCACAGCGTGATCCAGGAACGTTGCGCGGTTTGCCATTCGGCCAAGCCGACCAGCCCGCTGTTCAGTGCGGCCCCTGCCGGTGTGATGTTCGACACCCCCGAGCAGATCCGCCAGAACGCACCGCGGATTCAGGCGCAAGCCGTCACCAGCCAGATCATGCCACTGGGCAACATCACGCAGATGACCCAGCAGGAACGTGACCTGATCGGTGCCTGGATTGTGCAGGGAGCCCAGACCAATTAATCGCTGAAAGCTTCGCGAGCAGGCTCGCTCCCACAGGTGTTGCATGACCTGTGCGGGAGCGGGCTTGCCTGCGAATGGCCGCAAAACGGCCCACCAGATTCGAATACAGCTGCCGGCAGCACTGCAGCTGTAAATCACAAGAATAAAAAGATCCGAGGTGTTGCATGTCCGAGCTATCCGAAGCGCGCATCCCCGACGCACCCGCCATTCAGCGTTTGCCCCTCTTGCAACTGATCCTGGTCGGTTTGCAACATGTTCTGCTGATGTACGGTGGTGCCATCGCGGTACCGCTGATCATCGGGCAGGCCGCTGGCCTGAGTCGTGAAGAAATCGCCTTCCTGATCAACGCCGACCTGCTGGTGGCGGGTATCGCCACCATCGTCCAGTCCCTCGGCATCGGCCCCATGGGCATTCGCATGCCGGTGATGATGGGCGCCAGTTTCGCCGCCGTCGGCAGCATGGTCGCCATGGCCGGCATGCCCGGTATCGGCCTGCAAGGGATCTTCGGCGCGACCATTGCCGCCGGGTTCTTCGGCATGCTCATCGCCCCGTTCATGTCCAAGGTCGTGCGCTTCTTCCCGCCACTGGTGACCGGGACGGTCATCACCTCGATCGGTTTGTCGCTGTTCCCCGTGGCCGTGAACTGGGCCGGCGGCGGTGCCAGCGCCGCTCAATTCGGTTCACCGATCTACCTGACCATCGCCGCCCTGGTACTGGGTACCATCTTGCTGGTGCACCGTTTCATGCGCGGCTTCTGGGTCAACATTTCCGTGCTGATCGGCATGTGCCTGGGCTATGTGCTCTGCGGCCTGCTCGGCATGGTAGACCTCAGTGGCATGGCTCAGGCGCCATGGCTGCAATTTGTCACCCCGCTGCACTTCGGCATGCCGAAATTCGAACTGGCGCCGATCCTGTCCATGTGCCTGGTGGTGGTGATCATTTTCGTCGAGTCCACCGGGATGTTTCTGGCGCTGGGCAAGATCACCGGCCAGGAAGTCTGCCCACGGATGCTGCGGCGCGGTTTGCTGTGCGATGCAGGCGCCTCGTTCTTCGCCGGTTTCTTCAACACCTTCACCCACTCCTCCTTCGCCCAGAACATCGGCCTGGTGCAGATGACCGGCGTGCGCTGCCGTTCGGTGACCATCGTTGCCGGCGGGTTGCTGATCGTGCTGAGCCTGCTGCCCAAAGCCGCGTTTTTGGTGGCGTCGATTCCTCCGGCAGTACTGGGCGGCGCAGCGATTGCGATGTTCGGCATGGTCGCCGCCACCGGGATCAAGATCCTGCAGGAAGCGGACATTGGTGATCGTCGCAACCAGTTGCTGGTGGCGGTGAGCATCGGCATGGGCCTGATCCCGGTCGTACGCCCGGAATTTTTCGCCCACCTGCCCGTGTGGATGAGCCCGATCACCCACAGTGGCATCGCCATGGCCACCCTCAGCGCGCTGACGCTGAACCTGTTGTTCAACATCCTGGGTGGCGCCGAACGCGCGGCCATCAACGACTGTCACGCTCACCCGCACTAAGTGAGACACCACAACCCCTGTAGGAGCGAGCCTGCTCGCGATGGTCGCTAACGATAACGCGTGTTTTCTGGATAAACGCGGCGCTCTGTAGTTCATCGCGAGCAGGCTCGCTCCTACAGGGGCAGGGTTGCCTGCGCCTTAAAAATAAAAACAAGAGGGAGCAACAGATGATTCGGACACAAACCAACCTGCTGTTGGGTGCCGGCCTGCTGGCCGCGAGTCAGGCCATGGCCGGCGACCTGCTGCTGTGGCAGACCAACAGCCTGAGCTACTTGTATGGCAAGGATTTCGTGGTCAACCCGCGCATCCAGCAGACGATAACCTTCGAACACGCCGACCGCTGGAAGTACGGCGACAACTTCATGTTTATCGACAGCACCTACTACAACGGCGAGAAAGACCGAAACAAAGGCGTTCATGCCTATTACGGCGAATTCAGTCCGCGCCTCTCCTTGGGCAAGATCCTCGACCGCCGTTTCGAATTCGGCCCGATCAAGGACGTGCTGCTGGCCATGACCTACGAGAACGGCGAAGACGACACCGAGGCCTACCTGATCGGCCCCGGTTTCGACCTCGCGGTACCGGGCTTCAACTTTTTCACCCTGAACTTCTACTATCGCCAGACCGAAGGCTCGCGTCCCGGCGATGACGTCTGGCAGATCACACCGGCCTGGTCCTACACCCTTCCATTGGGCAGCTCGAACCTGTTGATCGACGGCTACATGGACTGGGTCGTGGACAACGACCAGAACGACCACGGCACTTATCACGCCAACCTGCACTTCAACCCGCAGATCAAGTACGACCTGGGCAAGGCCATGGGCTGGCGGGAGAAACAGGTGTACGTCGGCGTCGAATACAGCTACTGGAAAGACAAGTACGGCATCGAAAACAGTTCCAGCTTCGACACCAATGAAAACACCACCAGCCTGCTGGTAAAGGTGCACTTCTGATGCTGCCCCGCAACCGTGCCCCAAGCCTGTCGTCGGTGCGCCGTTGCGGAGCACTTGAGACCTGGCCGAGGAGTCAGTATTCTCCGCGGCCGCCCGAATCCGGTTTAAAAAAAAGCCCGGATGTAAAACCTGACCAGAAAGCCAACTTACCCCGGCTCTGGCAGGCACCAAGGCACCCCAAAACCCCTCTCAATCGACCGCTCCTGAGCCGCCGAACGGGAGTTTTTTTGCTTTCTGAAAGCCTTGGCCCAGCTCTTGCTAACAGCATTAAAGCTGACCGAATGGATGACTTTTTACCGCTACATAAACAGGCGCCACACCAGAGTGCCGACCTTAAAAAAATAACGTGGAACCACCTACTTTTTGGGAGCAACCGAATGAAACGTACGTGCACTAGCCTGATGCTGGCGGGATCGATGCTGGCCGGGGGCCAGGCCATGGCCGGCGATTTGCTGCAGTGGCAGAACAACAGCCTGAGCTACCTCTATGGCAAGGACTTCCAGGTCAACCCGCGCATCCAGCAGACGGTGACCTTCGAACACGCCGATGGCTGGAAGTACGGCGACAACTTCTTCTTCATCGACAAGATCTTCTACAACGGCAAGGAAGACCATTTCGCGGGCGAGAACTCCCACTACGGTGAGCTCAGTCCGCGCCTGTCGTTCAACAAGATCTTCGACCAGAAGTTCGAGTTCGGCCCGATCAAGGACGTGCTGCTGGCCATGACCTACGAGTTCGGCGAGGACGATACCGAGTCGTACCTGATCGGTCCTGGTTTCGACCTGGCCATCCCGGGCTTCGATTACTTCCAGTTGAACTTCTACAACCGTCACACCGAAGGCGACCGCCCGGGCGACGACATCTGGCAGGTCTCGCCGGTCTGGTCCTACACCATTCCGGTGGGTGGCTCGGACGTGCTGATCGACGGCTTCATGGACTGGGTGGTCGACAACGACGTCAACAGCAAAGGCGAGTACCACGCCAACCTGCACTTCAATCCGCAGGTCAAATATGACCTGGGCAAGGCATTGAACCTGGGTGCCAAGCAGCTGTACGTGGGTGTCGAGTATGACTACTGGAAAAACAAGTACGGTATCGAAGACAGCCAGGGATTCAAGACTGATCAGAGCGTGACCAGCTTCCTGGTCAAGGTTCACTTCTGATCATGTAGGAGCGAGCTTGCTCGCGATGGACTAGAGAGCGCCACGGGATGTCAGGCTCCCAGCGTCATCGTTAACGTCCATCGCGAGCAATCTCGCTCCTGCAGACTGCCTATCTCAAACCGAAAGCACAGGCTCCGCCAATCCGAGAAACCGGCACAACTCGCCGCGCTTGGCCAACGCATCCCGTCGCCCCAGCTCGATCAACTCGCTGCAATACCCCGCCTCGAACAGCAGATAACTCAGCACCCCTGCCCCGCTGGTCTTGGTCGCACCCGGCCCGCGCAGAAACAGGCGCAACGCCGCCGGCAACTCCTGGCGATGGCGCGCGGCAATCTCATCGATCGGCTGGCTCGGTGAAATCACCAACACGTCCACCGGGGCCACGCCCAACGCGCGGATGGGCGTACCGTCGGGCATCAGGTGACTGAACTGGTTCAGGCGCTGCAACAGCTCGATGTCGCTTTCCAGGCTGTCAATGAACGTACTGTTGAGCATGTGCCCGCCGATCTGCGCCAGGGTCGGCTGCTGACCGGTGTAGCTGCGCAGCAAGGGTTGTTGCGGGTCGACTCCACGGGGGTTGCCGCTGACGCCCACCACCAGCACCCGACTGGCGCCCAGATGCAGCGCAGGACTGATCGGCGCCGACTGACGCACCGCGCCATCACCGAAATACTCTTCGTCGATTTTCACCGGAGCGAACAGCAGCGGAATGGCCGAGCTGGCGAGCAGGTGTTCAACGGACAAGCGAGTAGGAACGCCGATGCGGCGATGGCGCAACCAGGCATCGATCTTGCCGCCGCCCTCATAGAAGGTGACTGCCTGGCCGGACTCATAGCCGAACGCGGTGACCGCCACCGCATGCAATTGCTTCTGTGCGATCGCCTCGGCGATGCCGCCCATCTGCAACTTGTCGTTGAGCAGATCCCGCAGTGGCGAACTGTTGAGCAACGCCACCGGCACCTGGGTACCGATGCCGAGCAAACTGTGGCTGACAAAGCGGCTGGCCTGGCGAATCACCCCGGGCCAGTCGCTGCGCAACACCAGATGACTGCGAAAGCCCTGCCAGAAGGCCGTCAGGCGTTCGATGGCGTTACGAAAGTCCATTGCACCGCTGGCGAGGCTGACGGCGTTGATCGCGCCCGCCGAGGTGCCGACGATCACCGGAAACGGATTGCGGGCCCCCGGCGGCAGCAATTCGGCAATCGCCGCCAGCACCCCGACCTGATAGGCCGCCCGAGCCCCGCCACCGGAAAGAATCAACCCTGTTACCGGTTCAACTGGACTCATGCACAACTCTCCATGGTGCTTGATGGGATTTCGTTGTTTCGACTTGTTCCCCTGTAGGAGCGAGCTCGCTCGCGATGGTCATGAAAACGCCGCGGGGTGTCAGGTGCCCCGCGTTATCGTTGGCTACCATCGCGAGCGAGCTCGCTCCTACAGGGTATCGGGGTTCAACGACGTTTGGCGTACAGCTTGGGCTCGCCCGGTGGACGGCTCTTGAAGCGGCGGTGGGCCCACAGGTATTGCTCGGGATGCTCGCGCAGAACGCTTTCGATCCACTGGTTGATGCGAATGCAGTCCTCTTCTTCGGTTTCGCCGGGGAAGCCTTCGAGCGGCGCATGGATCACCAGGCGATACCCACTGCCGTCCGCCAGACGTTCCTGGGTGAACGGTACCACCAGCGCCTTGCCCAGCCGCGCAAACTTGCTCGTGGCGGTGACAGTCGCAGCCTGAATGCCGAACAGCGGCACAAAAACACTTTGCTTGGCGCCGTAGTCCTGATCCGGTGCGTACCAGATCGCCCGGCCCGAACGCAGCAATTTGAGCATGCCGCGCACGTCTTCGCGTTCTATCGCCAGCGAATCGAGGTTGTGTCGCTCGCGGCCCTGGCGCTGGATGTAGTCGAACAGCGGATTCTTGTGCTCGCGGTACATGCCGTCGATGGTGTGCTGCTGACCGAGCAACGCCGCGCCGATTTCCAGCGTCGTGAAGTGCAGGGCCATCAGGATCACGCCCTTGCCTTCGCGCTGGGCCTTTTGCAAATGCTCCAGCCCTTCGATATGAGCCAGGCTCGCCAGGCGCTTGCGCGACCACCACCAGCTCATCGCCATTTCAAAGAAAGCGATGCCGGTGGAGGCGAAGTTTTCCTTGAGCAGGCGTTTGCGTTCGGCGGCGGTTTTTTCCGGAAAACACAGTTCCAGATTGCGCTTGGCAATGCGCCGTCTGTCGCCGGCCACCCGATACATCAAGGCGCCCAGGACACGGCCGACCCACAGCAGTGCCGGATACGGCAACTGGACGATCAGCCACAACAGCCCCAGGCCACACCACAGCGGCCAGAAACGTGGAGATAGAAATGCTTTTCGAAAACGCGGGCGGTCCATTAATGCTTCCGGAATGACAATGGCCGCGCATTCTACATCGTTCGACCCGGCTTGCGGCCCGCGGGCGTTCTCGTTATAAGTCTCGGCACTTTTAGTGACAAGTCGTTGTATGCCGACCATGAGCCAAACCGAACCGCTAGACCAAGATCCCGTGTTCCAGTTGAAGGGCAGCATGCTGGCCATTACGGTGCTGGAACTGGCCCGTAACGACCTCGAAAGCCTTGATCGGCAACTGGCCGCCAAGGTCGCCCAGGCGCCCAACTTCTTCAGCAACGCGCCGCTGGTACTGGCCCTGGACAAACTCCCGGCCAGCGAAGGCGCGGTCGATCTGCCAGGGCTGATGCGCGTCTGCCGCCAGCATGGCCTGCGTACCCTGGCGATCCGCGCCAGCCGCATCGAAGACATAGCCGCCGCCATCGCGGTCGACCTGCCCGTGCTGCCACCGTCCGGCGCCCGGGAGCGTCCACTGGACCTGACCGAAGGCGAACCGAAGAAAAAACCGGAAAAACCGCCCGAGCCGACCATCAAGCCGACGAAAATCATCACCTCGCCGGTACGCGGCGGCCAGCAGATTTATGCCCAGGGCTGCGATCTGGTGGTGATCTCCTCGGTCAGCCCGGGGGCGGAACTTCTCGCCGATGGCAACATCCATGTATACGGCCCGATGCGTGGTCGCGTGTTGGCCGGCGTCAAGGGCGACACCAAGGCGCGGATTTTCTGTCAGCAAATGAGTGCTGAGCTGATTTCCATCGCCGGGCATTACAAGGTTTCCGAAGATCTGCGCCGCGACCCTCTATGGGGTTCGGGTGTGCAGGTCAGCCTGTCCGGCGACGTGTTGAACATCATTCGGCTTTAACGGATACTGCCGCATTTTCCAAGCATCTCTAAAACGTAGCGAAAACGGCTCAAACGAAGTAGGAAAAAGGCCGAAAGCAGTGTTTACCGGGGGTAAACGCCGCTCAAAACCGGATTCCAGCCAAGGCTGTCCGACTGCAGTAGTTTTTCAGGAGATGTTTTTCAGGGACTGAAAAGTCCTTTTTCCTTAGGGGTGAAACACCTTGGCCAAGATTCTCGTGGTTACATCCGGCAAGGGTGGTGTGGGTAAGACCACCACCAGCGCCGCTATCGGTACCGGCCTCGCTCTGCGCGGCCACAAAACAGTGATCGTCGACTTCGACGTGGGCTTGCGTAACCTCGACCTGATCATGGGTTGCGAGCGCCGCGTGGTGTATGACTTCGTCAACGTGGTCAACGGCGAAGCCAACCTGCAACAGGCCCTGATCAAAGACAAGCGCCTGGAAAACCTCTACGTGCTGGCCGCCAGCCAGACCCGCGACAAAGACGCGCTGACCGTCGAAGGCGTGGAAAAAGTCCTGATGCAACTCAAGGAAGACTTTGAGTTCGTGGTCTGCGACTCCCCGGCGGGCATCGAGAAAGGCGCCCACCTGGCCATGTACTTCGCCGATGAAGCGATCGTCGTGACCAACCCGGAAGTCTCCTCGGTACGTGACTCCGACCGCATGCTCGGCCTGCTGGCGAGCAAGTCCCGTCGCGCCGAACGTGGCGAAGACCCGATCAAGGAACACCTGCTGATTACCCGTTATCACCCGGAACGTGTGAGCAAAGGCGAAATGCTCGGCGTAGAAGACGTCAAGGAAATCCTTTCGGTGACCCTGCTCGGCGTGATCCCTGAATCCCAGGCGGTGCTCAAGGCATCCAACCAGGGTGTTCCGGTGATTCTCGACGACCAGAGCGATGCCGGCCAGGCCTACAGCGATACCGTTGACCGCCTGCTGGGCAAAACCGTGGATCATCGATTCCTCGATGTACAGAAGAAGGGATTCTTCGAGCGCCTGTTTGGAGGCAACTAAGCAATGAACCTTTTTGACTTCTTTCGTGCCAACAAAAAGCAAAGCACCGCGTCGGTAGCGAAAGAGCGTCTACAGATCATCGTGGCGCACGAACGCGGCCAACGCAGTACCCCGGACTACCTGCCGGCCTTGCAGAAGGAACTGGTCGAGGTGATCCGCAAGTACGTCAATATCGGGTCCGATGACGTGCATGTCGCACTGGAAAGCCAGGGCAGTTGCTCGATTCTGGAACTCAATATCACCCTGCCTGATCGCTGAGTCGATCCGCCAGGAGCCACGGCGGTTGTAGGAGCGAGCTTGCTCGCGATGGTGTGTCAGCCACATTGATTTCGCTGACACACCATCGCGAGCAAACTCGCTCCTACAGCCGCCGTTGGCGTTTGTTACGAGGCTGTTTTAATGCCGTTGTCCAACATCCACATCATCCATCAGGATGCCGCCGTACTGGTGGTGAACAAACCGACCCTGTTGCTCTCTGTCCCTGGCCGGGCCGATGACAACAAGGACTGCCTGATTACCCGCCTGCAGGAAAACGGCTACCCGGAAGCGCGAATCGTCCACCGGCTGGACTGGGAGACGTCCGGCATCATCCTGCTGGCCCGCGACCCGGACACCCATCGCGAACTGTCCCGGCAGTTTCACGACCGGGAAACCGAAAAGGCCTACACCGCCCTGTGCTGGGGTCAGCCGGAACTGGACAGCGGCAGCATCGACCTGCCCTTGCGTTACGACCCGCCGACCAAGCCGCGCCACGTGGTCGACCATGAGTTCGGCAAACATGCGCTGACCTTCTGGCGCGTGCTCGAACGTTGCGGCGACTGGTGCCGCGTCGAGCTGACACCGATCACCGGCCGCTCCCACCAGTTGCGCGTACACATGCTCTCGATTGGCCATCCGCTGCTGGGTGACGGCCTCTATGCCCATGAACAGGCGCTGGCGGCCTGGCCGCGATTGTGCCTGCACGCAAGCATGCTCAGCTTCACCCACCCGCAAAGTGGCGAGCGCCTGCGCTTCGAGTGCCCGGCACCTTTCTAGGCACTTTACGCAAGACCCTGTGGGAGCGAGCCTGCTCGCGATAGCGGCCTTTCAGTCACATCAATGTTGGATGGGCCGACGCTATCGCGAGCAAGCTCGCTCCCACAGGGATCTCCTCCAGATTCAATTTCGATGACCAGCCCTACATTCAGTGCGACGCCATTTACCAGGCCAATACGTTAAACTGGCGCCACTGCTGTCTGGAGCTACCTTATGCGCGAAGAGTTGAACCAAGGCCTGATCGATTTCCTCAAGGCCTCCCCTACCCCGTTCCATGCCACCGCCAGCCTTGTCCATCGTCTGGAAGCGGCAGGCTATCAACGCCTCGACGAGCGCGAGCCGTGGAATACCGAAGCCAACGGTCGCTACTACGTCACCCGCAACGACTCTTCGATTGTCGCGATCAAGATGGGCCGCCATTCACCGCTGCACGGCGGCATTCGTCTGGTCGGCGCCCACACGGACAGCCCGTGCCTGCGCGTCAAGCCGCAACCGGAACTGCAACGCCAGGGCTTCTGGCAACTGGGCGTCGAAGTCTATGGCGGCGCGCTGCTGGCACCATGGTTCGACCGTGACCTGTCTCTGGCAGGCCGCGTAACCTTCCGTCGTGATGGCAAGGTCGAGAGCCAGTTGATCGACTTCAAGGCTCCGGTCGCGATCATTCCGAACCTGGCGATTCACCTCAACCGTGAAGCCAACATGGGTTGGGCCATCAACGCCCAGACCGAACTGCCGCCGATCCTCGCGCAATTTGCCGGTGACGAGCGCGTGGACTTCCGCGCGGTGCTTACCGACCAGCTCGCCCGCGAACACGGCCTGAATGCCGACGTGGTGCTCGATTACGAGCTGAGTTTTTATGACACCCAAAGCGCTGCGGTCATTGGCCTGCATGGCGACTTCATCGCCGGCGCACGCCTGGACAACCTGCTGTCGTGCTACGCCGGCCTGCAAGCGCTGCTGACGGCCGAGACCGACGAAACCTGCGTGCTCGTCTGCAACGACCACGAAGAAGTCGGTTCCTGCTCGGCCTGCGGCGCCGACGGCCCGATGCTCGAGCAAACCTTACGCCGCCTGCTGCCTGAAGGTGATGAATTCGTACGCACCATTCAGAAATCCCTGCTGGTGTCGGCTGACAACGCCCACGGCGTGCATCCGAACTACGCCGACAAGCACGACGCCAACCACGGCCCGAAACTCAATGCCGGCCCGGTGATCAAGGTCAACAGCAACCAGCGCTACGCCACCAACAGCGAAACCGCCGGGTTCTTCCGTCACCTGTGCATGGCTGAAGAAGTACCGGTGCAAAGCTTCGTGGTGCGCAGCGACATGGGCTGTGGTTCGACCATCGGCCCGATCACCGCCAGCCACCTGGGTGTGCGCACCGTGGACATCGGCCTGCCGACGTTCGCCATGCACTCGATCCGCGAACTGTGCGGCAGCCACGACCTGGCGCATCTGATCAAGGTGCTGAGCGCGTTCTACGCCTGCCGCGAGTTGCCGTAACAACCCTGTAGGAGCGAGCTTGCTCGCGAAGAACGTCAGGGCGCCGCGCTCATTCAGGCAGTCCCCATCATCGTTCACGCCCATCGCGAGCAAGCTCGTTCCTGCACACATCACACCAGCCGCATCAAAAGCGGCCTAGACTTCAAGTATCCCTTCGACAAGGCTGTCTCCATGATTTCGATGTCTACCTTCCACGCCATGTTGATTCCGATTCTTGCCGGGATGCTCCTGCTGGCCATCGGTTTCAACTTTCGCGATAAAAATGCCGGCGTGTTTGCCATGTGGATCGGCATGCTGACCATTCTCGCGACCGTGGTGATCAAGATCCTCGCCAAACTCAACGAATAATTCATCACCCTTGGCTCGCATTGATTTTGACGGGCTCGTACACTCGGTCGATCCGCTCCCTGCGAGGTTGACCGCCTAGTGTTCGCTCGTCTTTCTGCCCTCCCGTGTATTGTCCTTGTCTGCCTGATGACGCTGCTGTCAGTGGCGTCTGCCCAGGCGGCCGGCCTGCCGGGCCTGCTCAACAACCAGGCCAAGGCCCAGCCCGAAGCACAGGAACCGCTGGGGCAATCCCTGGACGAAGTGATCAAGTCGCTGGAAAACGACCAGCAACGCAGCAAGCTGCTGGCCGACCTGAAAAAGCTCCGCGACACCACCAAACAGGCCCAGCCGATTACCGAAGAAGGCGTGCTGGGCCTGATTGGCGGAACCCTGACCACTATCGAGAAGAAATTTACCGGCGACGACAGTCCGCTCACGCGCTGGTCCAGTGAGTTCGATCAGGCCAGGGAAGAACTGGCGGCGCTGGCGCTGCCGGCCAATGAATGGCTGCCCATGCTGTTCGCCTTCGCCATGATCCTGATGGTCTGGAGCCTGCTGGCCGCCGCCCTGATCTGGATCAGCCACCGCGTGCGGATGCGTTTCGGCCTGACCGAAGAACTGCCGCAACACCCCCGGGCCCTGGACATGCTGCGTTTTGCCCTGCGCAAACTCGGGCCATGGCTGATCGCCCTGGTGATCACGGTTTACATGAGCTACGCCCTGCCCTCGTCCCTGGGCAAGAGCCTGGCGATGGTGCTGGCCTATGCACTGGTGGTCGGCACCTGCTTCTCCGCCATCTGCGTGATTGCCTTTTCCCTGCTCGACGGCCCACACCGCCACCGCGCCTTGTACATCCTGCGGCACCAGGCGTTTCGACCGCTGTGGCTGATCGGCAGCTTTGCCGCGTTTGGCGAAGCACTGAGCGATCCGCAACTGGTCAACAGCCTCGGCAGCCATCTGGCCCACACCGCCGCAACAGTTGCCAATGTCCTGGCAGCGCTCTCCACGGGGCGCTTCATCCTGCGTTTCCGCCGGCCGATCGCCCACCTGATCCGCAACCAGCCGTTGTCCCGGCGCCTGACTCGCCGCGCGCTCAACGACACCCTGTCGATTCTCGGCACCTTCTGGTACGTGCCGGCGCTGGTGCTGGTGGCCATCTCCCTGTTCGCAACGTTCATTTCCGCCGGCGACACCAGCACCGCCCTGCGCCAGTCGCTGATCTGCACCGTCTTGCTGGTGCTGTGCATGGTCATCAACGGACTGGTACGCCGCCAAGGCCTCAAACCCCAACGCGGTATCCGGCGCTACGCCGTGTATTCGGAACGGCTGAAAAACTTCTTCTACACCATCGTTCACCTGTTGGTGTGGCTGGCCTTCATCGAACTTGGCCTGCGGGTCTGGGGCATGTCGTTGATCCGCTTTACCGAAGGCGACGGCCACGAAGTCAGTGTCAAACTGTTCAGCCTCGCCGGCACATTGCTGTTCGCCTGGCTGATCTGGATTCTCAGCGATACCGCGGTGCATCACGCGCTGACCCGCTCGCGCAAAGGCCTGGCCAACGCCCGCGCACAGACAATGATGCCGCTGATTCGCAACGTGCTGTTCATAGCGATTTTTATCATCGCGCTGATTGTCGCCCTGGCGAACATGGGCATGAACGTCACGCCCCTGCTGGCCGGTGCCGGCGTGATCGGTCTGGCCATCGGTTTTGGTGCGCAGTCGCTGGTAGCCGACCTGATTACCGGGTTGTTCATCATCATCGAAGACTCCCTGGCCATCGACGACTACGTGGATGTCGGCGGCCATCTCGGCACGGTCGAAGGCCTGACCATCCGCACCGTGCGTCTGCGGGACATCGACGGCATCGTTCACACCATTCCGTTCAGTGAAATCAAAAGCATCAAGAACTACTCCCGGGAATTCGGCTACGCGATCTTCCGGGTCGCGGTGCCGGCCAACATGGACATCGACAATGCCATCAAACTGATGCGCGAAGTCGGCCAGAAAATGCGCACCGATCCACTGCAGCGGCGCAATATCTGGTCGCCGCTGGAGTTCCAGGGGGTGGAAAGTTTCGAGTCGGGCAATGCAATCCTGCGCGCCCGCTTCAAGACGGCGCCGATCAAGCAGTGGGAGGTTTCGCGGGCGTTCAATCTGTCACTGAAACGGCATATGGATGAGGCTGGGCTGGATCTGGCGATGCCGCGAATGAGCGTGCAGGTGATGACAGCCGGCACGGGGTCACAAGAGTAATCAAACGAAAAGGCAGCATGGGAATAACCCAACGCTGCCTGATTTCACCTTAAAGAGCATTACGATTTGCCAGGCATCAACTTCAAGAGCCGGGTACTCCAATATTTTTAATGCTCAGCCCAATCGACACTGGCTTTGGAGAGTATGATTGTTTTTCAGAAATACTTTTCCAGCTATCCTCCCCGCTTGGCACTATATATTTAACAGTGTCCCGAATGGTCTCTACCTTGACTTTCTGGGCGGCTATCAGAAAGTTATAGAGTGTATCTCTATCATTGAAAGCATCATCCCCACCAAACTGCAGAACCGGCCCACCGTAAACTGTAGACAGATTAATCAAAGCGCTCCCAGCGGCAACACCACTCCACTCCATTGAGCCCGTCTCGGTATCTTGCAGATGAAAAATTGTCGGCTGAGCGCGTAGCACCAGATACCCTCTCTCATCGCAACTTACGCAGGCAGCCTGCTCCCCAGCCACATAGATACTGCAGTAACTACCTACAAAATTAAAATAAAACAGTGTTGGTTCGCCACCGTTCCATTGCGTTCCTATACTTCCATTTTCCAGCACCCTGACCGGGTACCCGGAAATATGCAGGGTGGCAGAAAATGAAAAAGTCGATGCTGTCATAACAATATCCTTATATAAATAGCTCCAATACCGCCTGTGTAGCGGCGCCCCTAAACCTACTCAGAAAACACAAACAAAAACAGCAAAACAGCGCATTAATTAATATCAATATTTAACCATCAGATCAAACACGCACTTGCCGCGCCTTAGCTCACGCTTACTTCACGAACAACTGAAGCAGAATCAAACCACATCCACACCGACATGAATCGCATCATGTCGCCAGAACTCCAGATCGCAGTCGATCAGGCGTTCATGCTGGTCATAGTTGACCCGGGCAATCCGCAGGCCCGGACTGCCCACCGATACCTTCAACGCCGCCGCCGCATCCACTGACAACGCCGTGGGCACAATCTCGAAGCGCACCCGCCCGTAGTGCAAGTCGTAATGCCGCGCATACAACTCGGTGATCGACTGATTCAAATCGAAATCGAGGATCCCGGGAAAGTACTGCGGGTTCAGATAGTGCTCCACATACAACACCAGTCGCCCGTCGATCCGCCGTGAGCGGCAGATCTGAATCACGCTCGACAGCGCCGGCAATTGCAGCCAGGCACACACCGCCGCCGAGGCCGGTTGCAATCGCGCCGAAATCACCTCGGTGGACGGCACCCGCCCCTGGGCGCTGACCATCGCGTGAAAGTGGCTGCGCTGCATGAGGTTGTAGGCCAGGCGTGGCGGCGAGACGAACCAGCCGCGACGCTCCTCGCGATAAATCTGACCCTGTGACTCCAACTGCAACAACGCTTCACGCAAGGTGATCCGCGTGGTGCCGAACAATTCACTGAGCTTGCGCTCGGCCGGCAATTTGCTGCCGGGAGTCAACAGTCCGTGGTCGATCTGCTCCTGAAGCACCTGGCCGATGGCTGTTACCGTTTTTGTTGCCTCTTCACGCATCAATGTTTCCTTTCTGGACTAGACCAGCACCATTTCAGGGCAGAACCACAGCGTAAACCGGCTCATTCAATAGTCTGCAAGCGTAGGCAGTGCAGATGACCGCGATGTGACAAAGCTGCCCAACGGTCGCCATCCTCTGCCCTCAACAACCTGCAATTCATCGGCCAAGTCCCTTGCCTTCCGGGGCCTTGACCATGGTCTACGCTTAGCAGGCCAGTCGCTATACCGCTGAGCAAAAAGTCATTCCGGGCGACGAGCGACATCAAAGTGTCATCCAGCCCCCTTAAATTGGCTCAGGTATTGCTGACCTAGACCAACACGAACCGCAATCGCAGCGTTGAACACGACCCAAGGAGCTTTGGAATGAAAAAGTTTTTCCTGGCATCACTGTTAGGCTCGACCATCGCAATGTGCACCGCCGCCATGGCGGCCGATGATCTGAAAACCCTGGAAGCCGCTGCAAAAGCGGAAGGCGCCGTCAACAGCGTCGGCATGCCCAATGACTGGGCCAACTGGGCCGGCACCTGGAAAGACCTGAGCGACAAGTACGGCCTCAAGCACATCGACACCGACATGAGTTCGGCCCAGGAAATCGCCAAGTTCGCCGCGGAAAAAGACAACGCCAGCGCCGACATCGGCGACGTCGGTGCAGCGTTCGGCCCGATCGCGGTCAAGCAAGGCGTGGTCCAGCCTTACAAGCCTTCGACCTGGGATCAAATTCCAGCCTGGGCCAAGGACAAGGACGGCAACTGGGCACTGGCTTACACCGGCACCATCGCTTTCGTCGTCAACAAGAAATTGCTGCACGGTTCCGAAGTGCCAACCAAGTGGGCAGACCTCAAGACCGGCAAGTACAAGGTTTCCATCGGTGACGTGAGCACTGCTGCCCAGGCTGCGAACGGCGTTCTGGCGGCGGCACTGGCCAATGGTGGCGACGAGAAAAACCTCAAGCCTGCCCTGGATCTGTTCGCCGACATCGCCAAGCAGGGTCGACTGTCAATGTCCAATCCGGTCATTGGTGCCATGGAAAAAGGCGAAATCGAAGTCGGCGTGGTCTGGGACTTCAACGGCCTGAGCTACAAGGCCAAGATGGCCAATCCGGATGACTACGTGGTGCTGATTCCGTCCGACGGCTCGGTGATATCCGGCTACACCACCATCATCAACAAATACGCGAAAAACCCGAACGCCGCCAAGCTGACCCGCGAATACATCTTCAGCGACGCCGGCCAGATCAACCTGGCCAAAGGCAACGCCCGTCCGATCCGTGCCGAGCACATCACACTGCCGGAAGACGTGAAGGCCAAGCTGCTGCCGAACGAGCAGTACAAGAAGGTCACGCCGATCAAAGACGCGGACGCCTGGGAAAAGACCTCCAAGGCCCTTCCTCAGAAGTGGCAGGAAGAAGTCATCATCAATATGCAATAACCCTGTGGCCCACCATTTTTTGATGGGCCAATGAGAATCCCTGTGGGAACGAGCTTGCTCGCGATAGCGATTAGACATTCAACATGGATGTTGAATGGTAGTCCCTCATCGCGAGCAGGCTCGCTCCCACAGTGGACCGAGTGAATTCCGAATTCCTGTTCCACGGAGTTTTTGCCCCTATGAAGCACAACGTCATCCTTGTCGTGCTCGACGGCCTCAACTACGAGGTCGCCCGCCACGCCATGGGGCACCTGCAGGCTTACGTCGGCGCCGGACGCGCCGCACTCTACAAACTGGAGTGCGAGTTGCCTGCCCTGTCCCGACCGCTGTACGAATGCATCCTGACCGGCGTCGCGCCGATCGACAGCGGTATCGTCCACAACAACGTCTCGCGCCTGTCCAACCAGCGCAGCATCTATCACTACGCCACTGACGCAGGCCTTGTCACTGCAGCGGCGGCCTATCACTGGGTCAGTGAGCTGTACAACCGTTCGCCCTTCGTCGCGGCCAGGGATCGTCACACCGATGACCCGAAACTGCCGATCCAGCACGGGCATTTCTACTGGAACGATCACTACCCGGACTCGCACCTGTTCGCCGACGCCGAAAACCTGCGCCTGCGCCACACGCCGAACTTCCTGTTGATCCACCCGATGAACATCGACGACGCCGGGCACAAGCACGGCCTCGACACCCCGCAGTACCGCAACAGTGCCCGCTCGGCCGACATCATCCTGGCCGACTACCTGCAAGGCTGGCTCGATGCCGGTTACCAGGTGCTGGTCACCGCCGACCACGGCATGAACAACGACCGCTCCCACAACGGCCTGCTGCCGGAAGAACGTGAGGTGCCGCTGTTCGTTCTCGGTGACGCGTTCAGCTTCGACGCCGGTGCCGCGCCGAAACAGACCGAGATCTGCGGCACCGTCTGCCAGTTGCTCGGCGTGCCCCACGACAAACCGGTCTGCCGGGAGCTGTTGAAGTGAATGCCATGACACGCAGTAAATGGCTGGCAGCCTTATGCCTGGTCCCGTTCGCGCTGTTCTTCATCGTGTTCGAGATCGCACCGCTGACCTGGGTGATGATCAACAGCCTGCAATCGGAAGAATTCGGCTGGGGCCTGGCCAACTTCAGCAAGATCTTCAGCTCGAAGTTTTACCTGCAGGCCATCCAGTACAGCCTTGAGATCAGCTTCTGGTCCAGCGTGTTCGGGATCGTCATCGCAATTCTGGGCGCCTACTCCCTGCGCCGGGTCGATTCGAAACTGCGCAACTTCGTCAACGCCTTCGCCAACATGACCAGCAACTTCGCCGGTGTGCCCCTGGCCTTCGCGTTCATCATTCTGCTCGGCTTCAACGGCAGCTTCACCATCATGCTCAAGCAGGCCGGCATCATTCAGGACTTCAACCTGTACTCGAAAACCGGACTGATCATTCTCTACACCTACTTCCAGATTCCCCTCGGCGTGCTGTTGCTGTACCCGGCCTTCGATGCGCTGCGCGAAGACTGGCGCGAGTCTGCTTCACTGCTCGGCGCGAGCGGCTGGCAATTCTGGCGGCACATCGGCTTGCCGGTATTGACGCCGGCACTGCTGGGCACCTTCGTGATCCTGCTGGCCAACGCCCTCGGGGCCTACGCCACGGTGTACGCCTTGACCACCGGTAACTTCAACGTGCTGCCGATTCGCATCGCGGCAATGGTGTCCGGTGACATTTCCCTGGACCCGAACCTGGCCAGCGCCCTGGCCGTGGTGCTGGTGGCCTTGATGACCCTGGTGACCATCGTGCATCAGTTGCTGTTGAAGAGGAGCTACCATGTCACGCGCTGAACTGGGGCCCGCCGGTGTCTACCACCGGGTCGTGGTGTACTTGCTGTTTGCCATCCTGCTGTTGCCGCTGGCCGGCACGCTGATCTACTCGATCGCCAGTAGTTGGTCGGCGACCATCCTGCCCAGCGGTTTCACCCTCAAGTGGTACATCCAGTTGTGGAGCGATCCGCGCTTCCTGAATGCGTTCGGACAATCGCTGCTGGTCTGCGTCGGTTCGCTGATCCTTTCGGTGGTGCTGATTCTGCCGTTGCTGTTCGTGGTGCATTACCACTTCCCGAAACTCGACGCGCTGATGAACATCCTGATCCTGCTGCCCTTCGCCGTGCCGCCGGTGGTGTCGTCGGTGGGGCTGTTGCAGCTCTACGGTTCCGGACCGTTCGCCATGGTCGGGACGCCGTGGATCCTGATCGGTTGCTACTTCACCGTGGCGCTGCCGTTCATGTACCGGGCGATCACCAACAACCTGCAAGCGATCAACCTGCGCGACCTGATGGACGCCGCCCAGTTGCTCGGCGCCAGCACCTTCCAGGCAGCCCTCCTGGTGGTGCTGCCGAACCTGCGCAAGGGCCTGATGGTGGCGTTGCTGCTGTCGTTCTCGTTCCTGTTCGGTGAGTTCGTGTTCGCCAACATTCTGGTCGGTACCCGCTACGAAACCCTGCAGGTCTACCTCAACAACATGCGCAACAGCAGCGGCCATTTCACCAGTGCGCTGGTGATCTCCTACTTCTTCTTTGTGCTGGTTCTGACCTGGATTGCCAATATCTTGAACAGGGACAAAAGCGAATGAGCTATGTCAGCGTCCAACATCTTCAGAAAAGCTTCGCGGGCACCACGGTGTTCAGCGACATCAATTGCGAAATCCAGAAAGGTGAGTTCGTCACCCTGCTCGGCCCGTCCGGTTGCGGCAAATCCACGCTGCTGCGCTGCATCGCCGGACTGACTTCGGTGGATGGCGGCAAGATCCTGCTCGACGGCCAGGACATAGTGCCCCTGAGTCCGCAGAAACGCGGGATCGGCATGGTATTCCAGAGCTATGCGCTGTTTCCCAACATGACCGTGGAACAGAACGTCGCCTTCGGCCTGCGCATGCAAAAGGTCAATGCCGACGACAGCCGCAAACGTGTCGCCGAAGTACTCAAACTGGTGGAGCTCAATGACTTTGCCGCGCGTTACCCGCATCAGCTCTCGGGGGGCCAGTGCCAGCGCGTTGCCCTCGCCCGCTCCCTGGTGACCCGGCCACGCCTGTTGCTGCTGGATGAGCCGCTGTCGGCCCTGGACGCGCGGATTCGCAAACACCTGCGTGAACAGATTCGTCAGATCCAGCGTGAACTGGGCCTGACCACGATTTTCGTCACACACGATCAGGAAGAAGCCCTGACCATGTCTGACCGGATTTTCCTGATGAATCAGGGAAAGATCGTACAGAGCGGCGATGCCGAAACCCTCTACACCGCACCGGTGGATGTGTTCGCAGCCGGTTTCATCGGCAACTACAACCTGCTGGATGCCGACAGCGCTTCGAAGCTGCTGCAGCGACCGATCAGCAAGCGCATCGCCATTCGCCCGGAAGCCATCGAACTGAGCCTTGACGGCGAACTGGACGCACAGATACGCAGCCACAGCCTGCTGGGCAATGTGATTCGCTACCGGGTCGAAGCCCGGGGCGTGGAATTGGTGGTGGATGTGCTGAACCGCTCGGCGGCCGACCTGCATCCCGATGGTCAGCGCCTGGCGCTTTCCATCGATCCGACGGCCCTGTGTGAGGTAGCCTGATGCCTTTGCTGATGCTGAAGAGAGAACTGCACTGATGGCCCTGGCAATTTTTGATCTGGACGAAACCCTGATCCACGGCGATTGCGCCTCGCTTTGGAGCGAGCAAATGGTCCGCCTCGGCTGGGTCGATGGCGAATCGTTCCTGCGTCGCGACAAGGAGTTGATGGATGCGTACGGCAGGGGCCATCTGGCCATGGAGGACTACATGGCCTTCAGCCTGGAACCGTTGATCGGTCGTACGCCCGCAGAGGTCGAGCATCTGGTTGGCCCATGGGTGGAAGACTTCGTCGAACCGATCATCTTCAGCGACGCCACCAAAACCATCGCGGCGCATCGTAAGGCCGGTGACCGGATTCTGGTGATTTCGGCCTCGGGCACCCACCTGGTCGGCCCCATCGCCGAACGCCTGGGCATCGACGAGATTCTCGGTATCGAACTGGAAGTGGACCATGGCGTTTACACCGGCCATACCGTTGGCACCCTGACCTACCGCGAAGGCAAGATCACCCGTTTGCTGGAGTGGCTGGATGCAGAGGAGGAAAACCTCGAAGGCGCGAGTTTCTATTCCGACTCACGCAATGACCTGCCGCTGTTGCTGAAGGTGGATTATCCGCATGTGGTGAACCCGGATCCGGTGTTGCGCGAGCAGGCTGAAAAGGCGGGCTGGCCGATCCATCTCTGGAAGTAACTCGTATCCCTTGTAGGAGTGAGCCTGCTCGCGATTGCGGAAGGTCAGTCAACATTAACGTCGAGTGATCCACCGCTTTCGCGAGCAGGCTCGCTCCTACAGGTTTTTGTGTTGTCAGCTCAGGCTTTCGTCAATCACCAACACCACCTTCCCCGCTACGGTATTGCTCGCCAGCTCGGCAAACGCTGCCTCGGCATCCTTGATCGGGAATGTCCTGGCCAGTTGCGGGCTCAAGCGCCCCTCGGCAAACAGCGGCCACACATGCAGGCGTAGATCGCTGAACAGATCGGCCTTGAATTGATCGTCACGGCTGCGCAGGGTCGAACCCAGCAACTGCACACGCTTGGCCAGCACCTGGGCCAGATCCAGTTTGGCCTCACGG
The DNA here is from genome assembly GCF_002303925.1 of Pseudomonas sp. ACN8. GTDB lineage: Bacteria > Pseudomonadota > Gammaproteobacteria > Pseudomonadales > Pseudomonadaceae > Aquipseudomonas. The sequence goes on along the minus strand of NZ_MRCS01000041.1, from coordinate 14,216 downwards.
CCGCCCATCAGACCGATCAATACCCAGCGGCCATCCTGGGCCAACAGCTTGAGGTTCAATGCCGAGTAATTGCCGCCCACCGGGTCGAGAATCACATCGAACGGCCCCAGATCCCTCAGGCTCTCCAGATCGCCATTACGCAACACGCCGCCCTGGGCGCCCAGTGCTTCGCAGTACGCCAATCGCTCGGCGGAGCCGACACTGACCCAGCAGGGGTTGCCGAACGCCTTGCACAGCTGAATGGCCGCTGAACCGATTCCACTTGCCCCGGCATGCAGAAGCACTTTCTGACCCGGTTTGGGCGCAGCCAGTTGAAACAAATTCAACCAGACTGTTGCATAAACTTCTGGCAATGCAGCCGCCTCGACCAGTGACACTTCGTCGGGAACTGGCAGCACATGCCGCCCGTCGACTACCACCTCTTCGGCCATCCCACCCCCGGCCAGCAAGGCGCAAACCCGATCACCAACCTGCCAGGAGGACCCGGCGCCCACCTCGCTGATGACCCCCGAGCACTCTAGACCGAGCACTTGACTAGCCCCCGGTGGTGGCGGGTAAAGGCCGGCTTTCTGCAATAAATCGGCGCGATTGAGACCCGCTGCCGACACTCGGATGCGAACTTGCCCTACATCGCATGTAGGACTCGGCTCATCAACCCACACCACTTGACCGTCAACGCCTTGCAATGCTTTCACAGTGCCTCCATAGTGAGTCTGGACTGAGCCCGAAGCTGTAGCGCCGGGCTTTTTGCATTATGCGACCGGCTCCCAAAGAACCGGCGACTTCAAAGACGGCCTAATATGCGTTATCAATTGTCCCCGCGTCGAATCAGCATGAAGCATCTGTTCCCCAGCACTGCCCTCGCCTTGTTCATCGGTATCGGCTTGCTGCCGATGTCGAGCAATACATTCGCAGCCAATAGCTGGGACAAGCTTCAACCCGATCGTGACGAAGTGATCGCCAGCCTGAACGTCGTGGAGTTGCTCAAGCGCCACCACTACAGCAAGCCGCCACTCGATGACGCGCGCTCGGTGATCATCTACGACAGCTACCTCAAGCTGCTGGATCCGTCGCGCAGCTACTTCATGGCCAGCGACATTGCCGAATTCGACAAGTGGAAGACGCAGTTCGACGATTTCCTCAAGAGCGGCGACCTTAACGCCGGGTTCACCATCTACAAGCGCTACCTGGACCGCGTCAAGGCGCGTCTGGACTTCGCCCTTGCCGAGCTGAACAAGGGCGTCGACAAGATCGACTTCACCACCAAGGAAACCTTGCTGATCGATCGCAAGGATGCCCCTTGGCTCAAGTCCACCGCGGAACTCGACGACCTGTGGCGCAAACGCGTCAAGGACGAAGTCCTGCGTCAGAAGATCGCCGGCAAGGACTCCAAGCAAATCCAGGAAACCCTGACCAAGCGCTACAAGAACCAGTTGGCGCGCCTGGACCAGACCCGCGCGGAAGACATCTTCCAGGCGTACATCAACACCTTCGCCATGTCCTACGACCCGCACACCAACTATCTGTCGCCGGATAACGCGGAGAACTTCGACATCAACATGAGCCTGTCCCTCGAGGGCATCGGTGCCGTGTTGCAGAGCGATAACGACCAGGTGAAAGTCGTGCGCCTGGTGCCGGCAGGTCCGGCGGACAAGACCAAGCAGGTTGCACCGGCCGACAAGATCATCGGCGTTGCCCAGGGCAACAAGGAAATGGTCGACGTCGTGGGCTGGCGCCTGGACGAAGTGGTCAAGCTGATCCGTGGTCCGAAGGGCACCGTGGTGCGCCTGGAAGTCATCCCGGCCAGCAATGCGCCGAACGACCAGACCACCAAGATCGTGCCGATCACCCGTGAAGCGGTGAAGCTCGAAGATCAGGCCGTGAAGAAATCGGTCTTGAATCTCAAGCAGGACGGCAAGGACTACAAGCTCGGCATCATCGAGATCCCGGCGTTCTATCTGGACTTCAAGGCCTTCCGTGCCGGCGACCCGGATTACAAGAGCACCACCCGCGACGTCAAGAAACTGCTGACCGAGTTGCAGAAAGAGAAAGTTGACGGCGTGGTCATCGACTTGCGCAACAACGGCGGCGGTTCCTTGCAAGAAGCCACCGAGCTGACCAGCCTGTTCATCGACAAAGGCCCGACCGTGCTCGTGCGTAACGCCGATGGCCGGGTCGATGTACTGGAAGATGAAAACCCGGGCGCGTTCTACAAAGGCCCGATGGCGTTGCTGGTCAACCGCCTGTCCGCCTCGGCTTCGGAGATTTTTGCCGGTGCTATGCAGGACTACCACCGCGCACTGATCATCGGCGGCCAGACCTTCGGCAAAGGCACCGTGCAGACCATTCAGCCGCTCAACCATGGCGAACTGAAACTGACCCTGGCCAAGTTCTACCGGGTTTCCGGGCAGAGCACCCAGCATCAGGGCGTCTTGCCGGACATCGATTACCCGTCGATCATCGACACCAAGGAAATCGGTGAAAGCGCCCTGCCGGAAGCCATGCCGTGGGACACCATCAAGGCGGCGATCAAACCTGCGCTCGACCCGTTCAAACCGTACATTTCGCAGCTCCAATCCGAGCATGACGTGCGCACGGCCAAAGATGCGGAGTTCGTGTTCATCCGCGACAAGCTGGCCCTGGCGCAGAAACTGATGACCGAGAAAACCGTCAGCCTCAATGAAGTCGAGCGTCGCGCCCAGCACGCCGACATCGAAGCCAAACAGCTGACCATGGAAAACATCCGTCGCAAGGCCAAGGGCGAAGAACCGCTCAAAGAGCTGAAGAAAGAAGACGAGGACGCCATTGCGGCCGAGGACGACAAGACCAAGCCGGAGGACGACGCCTACCTCAGCGAAACAGGGCGGATTCTGCTGGACTACCTGAAACTCAACACGGCAGTGGCCAAGCACTGAGTTTGTACAAACAACTGATGGCAATTTAATGCTGACGGCCCTGTAGCGTCATCAAACAGTCATCATTCTGTCGTGAAATAAAGGACCGGGCGTGCTCTTTTTACCAAGGGCACGCCCGGTCCTTTTTTTATTGCCAGAGATCGCCATGACCACAACCGAACAGCTGAGCGCCTTGAACTCGATCCTGAGTCAAAGCGGTTTACACAGTCTGTTCCAACCGATCATCAGCCTCTCTGAGCGACGCATCCTCGGTTACGAAGCCCTCAGTCGCGGCCCCTCCAACAGCCCTCTGCACTCCCCTATCGCCCTGTTCGCCGTCGCCCGCCAGGCCGGACGCCTGAGCGAGCTGGAAATTGCCTGCCGCGAAAGCGCTTGCCGACGCTTCAATGAGCAACAACTGCCTGGCCTGTTGTTCCTTAACGTGTCCCCGGAGTCCCTGCTCGAAGCGGCCCATCAACCGGGGCGCACCCTGCAATTGCTGCAGGACTTCGGCATTGCGCCGAGCCAGGTGGTCATCGAGCTCACGGAACAGACTCCGACGGACGATTTCCAGCTGCTGCAAACCGCCCTGCATCACTATCGGGCGATGGGGTTTTCGATTGCGCTGGATGATCTGGGAGCGGGCTATTCGAGTTTGCGCCTGTGGTCCGAGCTGCGGCCCGATTACGTGAAAATCGACCGGCATTTCATTGATGGCATTCATCAGGATGCGCTCAAGCGCGAGTTCGTCGGCTCGATCCTGCAAATCGCCAAAGCCTCCCGGGCGCAAGTCATCGCCGAAGGTATCGAACTCCCCGAAGAACTCGCGGTGCTGACCGAAATGGGCGTGGACCTGGTGCAGGGCTATCTGCTCTGCCGCCCCCAGGAACACCCACCCCGGGATGCCCGGGCATTGATGCCCCGCCAGGACAGCACCGCCGTCGTACTGAGCGAAGACGGCAGCGACCTCAGCGCCCTGCTTAACGAACTACCCGCGGTGAACCGCGACACCCCGACCGCCACAGTGCTCGAAGCCTTTCGCCGCCAGGCCAACCTGAACTCGCTGGCGGTCCTGGATGAACAGGGTCAGCCCTGCGGCATTGTCCATCGTCATTCACTCTCCGACGCCCTGCTCAAGCCCTTTGCCACCGACCTGTTCGCGCGCAAGCCCATCAGCCGCCTGATGAACGATGACTTCCTCGCTGTCGAGCTGAGCCAGTCGTTGCAACAGGTCAGTCGCCTGATCACCAGCCGCGCCCGACAGCGCATCGAAGAAGATTTCATCATCACCCTCAACGGCGGTTATCTGGGGTTGGGCCGGGTGATCGACGTACTCAAGCTGATCACGGAACTCAAGATCCAGCAGGCCCGCTACGCCAACCCGCTGACCTTGCTACCGGGCAACGTGCCGATCCAGCAATGCCTGACGCGGCTGCTGCAACAGCGACGGGAATCGGTGATCTGCTACGTGGACATCGATAGTTTCAAGCCCTTCAACGACATCTACGGCTATGGTCGCGGCGACGAAGTCCTGCTGTGCCTGGCGCAATGCCTGAACGACCGCGTCGACCCGTCCCGCGACTTCGTCGGACACATCGGCGGCGATGATTTCCTGCTGGTGCTTGGCCCGGAAGACTGGCGCAAACGTTTGAACCAGTTGCAGGGCGACTTCCAGAGTCAGTGCCGGCGCTTCTACCGCAGCGAACACCTGGAAGCCGGCTGCTTCATCGCACCGAATCGCCAGGGACAGCGCCAGGAGTTTGCGTTGTTGTCACTGTCGATCGGCGTTGTGCATTTGCATCCACAGGCCTGTGAACAACTCGATGCGAGCCAGTTGGCCGAGATGGCATCACAGGCCAAGCACCATGCCAAGAATGTGCAGGGCCATAGCGTGCATGTGATTGATAGCCGGGTAGTGTCGACGGTTGAAGAGCTGCTCGTTTCCGGGCATCGATAAGGGAGCTTTTCGGCAACAGTCCAATCAGCGAGGCGCCGAGGAAGACTTCAGCTCTTCGAGCTTGATCGACGCCAACGGATGCCCGGCCTTCAACGCAATCTCCCAGAACCGCGCGGCCTCAACCGGATCCGGAGCCTTGCTCGCCGTCCCGGCCAAACTGATCACGCCCACTTGATACGCCGCCTTGCCATCGCCCGCCAAGGCCGCCAGGCGCAACAAACGCACGCCCTCCTCACGAGCACCGAGGCCGACGCCGCGAAACGCCAGGATGTGCCCATAGAAGCTCTGGGCGCCGACATCGCCGAGGCTGGCCATGCGGGCGAACTGGCCTTCGAGCCAGTGCCAGCCCCGAGGCTGACGGACAAACCATGACCAGTGAAACAATCGGCGCGCGAGCCAGTAACCGACCCGCGCCTTGAGTTGCAAGAACACTCAGGCCTCCGCCGATTCCGGGTATTCGTACTCGAACACCCGCACCACTTCCGAAGCATGCCAGGACGCGGCGGCAACGCCGTCCGACGGCCCGGAAAAACGCCCGAGACGCTCGACACATTCAAAGAACCCGGTGCGCGGCAAGCGGCTGGCGCCCTGACTGATCACCAGCGAACTGCGCAATGGCTGCTCCGCCCTGGCGTCCAGGGCCGCCAGATGCTCAAGGGCCGCGGTCAGGGTCTGCATGGCCGGGGTCGGCAGCTGCAAACGCTCCAGCAATGCCCGATACGTCAACAGATGGCGCTGGCGACGCGCCTGATCCAGTTCGCCCAACAATCCGTCCCAGTGTTGACGACTGATGCGTACGCTCACGATTCATCCCTCCACCCAGGCACCGTCAATTCCCAGGCCAGGCTGCGACGAATCGCGGCGTCGGGCAGACGCTCGCCACTTTCGATCATGGCCAGGTAAGACGGGCTGATGCCTACCGTGCGGGCCAACGCCTCGATGGCGATGCCCTTCCCCTCACGCAAACTGCGTAGTTGATCCAGACCCGGAAGAATCGCGTCTGGTGTTGCCGCCTGAAGCTTTGCAGCTTGAGGTGACGCTTGCTCCTTGATACCCGCTGCTTTCAGTAACGCCTGATACTGAGCCCATGGCAGAACCGCATATTCGGGCTCGCCTTCGCGTGTAATTATCTGAATATCCATCACTACCCCGTAGGACAACAACACTTAGCGAGTCAGCACTTTTCCCTAGAAGTGTAATCCTAACAGCGGCCAAGGTCGCGGGGGACATCAATCTGTGAACAGGTCAAAATCGACTCAGTGTTTTTTCGGGCCTTGAAGTTGAAGTTGCTCGGGGGTATCAGGCAGACGCTCAACCACCGCGAGCTTCTCCGGCACTTGCCGTTTGCGCCAGGCGCGGAAGGCATTGAGCTCGTCGTCGAGCACTTTCATCAGCCATGCCAGTACCGCGATGTCATCGAGCATGCCAAATACTGGAATGAAATCCAGGATCGCATCCACCGGACTGAGGAAATACATCAGGCCCGCAACCACCGAAACCAGCGCCCTGGGGCTGATGGCGCGATACTCACCACGCCAGTAGGCCAGGCAGAGTGCCTGCATCAGGCGCAAGTCATCCTTGAGCTTGCCCAACCGGTTGCCCTGGCTTGCAACTTTACTGGCGACCGCGAACAACAGGGTCGGCAATCGACCGCGTGCCAACAGGCGTCCGGCCAGTGGCAGGAAACGAGCGAAACTCCAGGGTGCTTTCATCATTCCTCCCGTTGAAATGTTATCCACACAAATTGTGGATAACCTTGTGAACAGAGCTGCTTTTCATCGCTGTAAGCCCCGTTTTACAAGGTCTGCGTTCAGATCGGGCGTTTTTTACTCATCAAAAAAAACCCATAATTTCATTGACTTGGCGGCCTTGTGCGACTACCGCCAACACCACTATGCCTAAGACTCCGGCCTAGAGCGTCTGTTCGTTTTGTTTACCCCCGCCGAACGCCAGATGCAACAACGCCCCGCATGAGCGAGGCGTTGTTATCGAAGCAGGCGCTGGTTACTTGGCAGCGGCGTCTTCTTTTGCCGGATCCTTGATGGCCAGCAGTTCCAGGTCGAATACCAGCACCGAGTTGGCTGGAATCGCCGGGCTTGGGCTTTGAGCGCCGTAAGCCAGGTCAGCAGGAATGTACAGCTTGTACTTCTCGCCAACGTGCATCAGTTGCAGGCCTTCGACCCAACCCGGGATCACACCGCTGACCGGCAGATCGATCGGGCTGCCACGCTCGACGGAACTGTCGAATACGGTGCCGTTGGTCAGCTTGCCGGTGTAGTGAACGGTCACTACGTCAGTCGGCTTTGGCTGAGGGCCATCGGCTTTCTGCACGACTTCGTACTGCAAGCCCGAAGCGGTGGTGGTCACGCCAGGCTTCTTGCCATTTTCTTCGAGGAATTTCTTGCCGGCGGCTGCCGACTCTTCGCTCATCTTGGCCATGCGTTCTTCGGCACGCTTTTGCAGTGCGGCGAACGCCTCGACCAGTTCTTCGTCTTTGAGCTTCTGCTCTTTCTTGCCGACGGCGTCTTCGATGCCCTGGGCTACAGCCTTGGAATCCAGGTCATCCATGCCTTCCTGAGCCAGGCTCTTGCCCATGTTCAGACCAATGCCGTAGGAAGCTTTTTGCGCCGGAGTTTTCAGCTCTACGCTGGTCTGCGAGTCACAACCCGCGAGTACCAGGCCAACCAGGGCTACCGCCGCCGCCAACCGATGCTGTTTCATGCTATTTCCTTGTTCATGCGCCTAAAGGGCAATCGAGTAAAGCCGCGAGCTTATCAGGCCGCCACGACCAATGGCTACCGGCATGAGAGCTGGAAACAATTGATAAGTTCAGGTGTTTAAACGCTTTTCACAATTCGGCTGATGAAGCTTCTTTCATCTTGATCCGACGCAGGCCGATTCCTGAACCTACAACATCTGGCGTAATGGCCTCTTGCCGCATCCTGGGTACTCGGGCATAACGGCATGATCATTCGACAAGGACGTTTATCTTGCGCCTCTTCCTTCGCTTGCTGGTTCTCATCACAGTACTGCTCGGGCTGATCATGGCCGTGGTGCTTTACTACGTCGCCAACCCGAAGCTGCCGGCCTGGTCGCCTGCACAACAGGTGCATTACCTGGAGCAATGGAGCGCCGCCGATCGCGAGACCTATTACCTCACCCCCCAGGGCACTCAGGTCAAAGGCTTGCGCTACGACTGGTTCACCGCCCTCGAACTGCCCTTCTCGCAACAACGATTCGCCGCCCCCGAATACCTCGCCCGCTTCGGTTTCCTGGTGGACCCCGGCCAGAAACCGATACCGAACAACCCTGGCAACCTCCCCGCAGGCTTTACCCGGCACCAGAACGCGGGGAGCCCGGATGTGTTTCTGGATATCACCTGCGCGGCCTGTCACACCGGTGAACTGCGTTTCAAGGGCCAGGCCGTGCGTATCGACGGCGGCTCGGCGCAGCATGTGCTGCCGTCCAGTGTTCCTACGCTCAAAGGGGGCAGTTTCGGACAGGCCCTGGTGGCCAGCCTCGCCTCCACTTACTACAACCCGTGGAAATTCGAACGCTTCGCACGCAACGTGCTCGGTCAGGACTACGAGACGCGCCACCAACAGTTGCGCAAAGATTTCAAATCTTCACTGGACACCTTCCTCAAGGTGGCCTGGAACGACACCCATCGCGGGCTCTATCCGACCGAGGAAGGCCCGGGGCGCACAGACGCCTTCGGGCGCATCGCCAATGCCAGCTTCGGTGATGCGATATCCCCCGACAACTACCGCGTAGCCAATGCCCCGGTCGATTATCCGCAGTTGTGGGACATGTGGACGTTCGAATGGGTGCAGTGGAACGGCTCGGCAAAACAACCGATGGCCCGCAACATCGGCGAGGCGCTGGGCGTCGGTGCCACGCTGAACTTCTTCGACAAGAACGGCCAGCCGCTGACGGGCGATGCCCGCTATCCCTCCAGTGTCCGCGTGCGCGATCTGCACCTGATCGAACAAACCCTGCAACGACTCGCGCCTCCAGCCTGGCCGGAAGAACTGTTGGGCGCGGTCGACAAACCCCTGGCAGCCAAGGGGCGCGCCTTGTTCGCCGAAAACTGCGCAGGTTGTCATGTACCGCGCACCACCCAGGGCGAGGGGCGATACGTTCAGCACCTGAAAATGCTCCCGGTGGATTACATCGGCACCGACCCCGGCGCGGCCAACAACATCGCTGACCACCGCTTCGACCTGACAGCGCTGCAATGGAAGCAGGCGGAACTGGAAAAACTCGATGTCGAGCCAAAACCCGACGAACCACTGGACCTGAGCAAGATGTCCGTGGCCAAGGGGCTGGCCTACGTCACCGCATTTGTCCGGGACCGCGCGTATCAAGACGCCAATGTCACCCCTGCTGAGCGTCCTTTAATGGACGGTTTCGGCCTGCCAATCGGTGTGCGCGAGTTGCGTTCGTACAAGGCCAGGCCATTGGCGGGTGTATGGGCGACACCGCCGTTCCTGCACAACGGTTCGGTGCCGAGCCTTTATCAATTGCTGTCGCCTCAGGATGAGCGTGCGACCACGTTCTATAAAGGCACGTTCGAATACGACCCGGGACACCTGGGCTATCGCACCGAAGCCTTTACCAACGGATTTCTGTTCGATACGCGAATCACCGGCAACCACAACAGTGGCCATGAATTCCGCGCCGGCAAACTCGGCAATGGTGTAATCGGCCGCGGGTTGCAGCCGCAAGAACGCTGGGCCCTGCTGGAATACCTGAAAGTGCTGGGCGGCCCGCTGGAAGCGCAATTGCCATGACCACCACCTCAGTCAAAAGGACTTTCCCATGCTGATTACACTTTGGCTGCGCCTGGGCGCCTTTCTCGGCAAGCTGTTGCTGTGGTTACTGGGTCTCGGCGTGCTTGGCTGGGCCCTGGCCAGCGCCTGGTTTGCCTGGCAGCAGCGCGGGCCGGTCTCGACGCAGGAGTTGATTGCGGACAACGAAGCCGCGATGACCCGGGACATCATCCAGACCGCCGTGCGCATCGTCGATCAGCACCGTGAAAGCACCCGCTATTTGCGCGACGCCCATGCCAAGGCCCACGGCTGTGTGAAGGCCGAAGTTCAGGTGCTGCCGGAATTGCCAGGCGAACTGCGCCAGGGCGTGTTCAGCGAGCCGGGCAAAACCTGGCAAGCGACGATGCGGCTGTCCAACGGCAATGCCTACCCGCAGTTCGACAGCATCCGCGATGCCCGGGGCATGGCGATCAAACTGTTCGATGTGCCGGGCAAGCAACTGTTGAGCGATCAGCAGGGGCGAAGCGAACAGGACTTTGTGATGTTCAGCCACCCGAACTTCTTTGTCAGTAATGTCGCCGAATACCGTCAGAACGTCGCCGCCCAGGCCGACGGTAAAAAGATGATGGCCTTCTTCCCCGGCCGGGATCCACGCACGTGGCAGGTTCGCCACCTGTTCATTGCCCTGGCGACACTGGCCCCCGCCCCGTCGAGCCCGACCCAGACGACGTATTTTTCGGTTTCACCCTACAAGTTCGGTGAAGCCAATGCGAAGTTCCGGGTCATGCCCGATCCGGATAGCTGCCCGGCCTACTACCTGCCGGAACAGAATCGCAAGCTGCCGAACTTTCTGCGCAATGCGCTGAACCAACAGCTGTCGACTGACCGTGTGCCGGCGTGTTTCGCCTTGCAAATCCAGCGACAGAACGCCAACAAGTACATGCCGATTGAAGACACCAGCATTGAGTGGCGTGAAAGCGATGCGCCCTTCGAGACAGTGGCGCGAATCAAAGTGCCGGCGCAGGACTTCGATACACCGGCGCTGAACCTGCAATGCGACAACCAGTCGTTCAATCCCTGGTTTGGCGTCGAGGCGCACCGCCCCATCGGCGGGATCAATCGCCTGCGCAAGGCCGTCTACGAAGCCGTCAGTGACTACCGGCACGCCCGCAATGCCGAACTGTAGGAGCGAGCCTGCTCGCGAAAAACTCATGGCCGCCACTGGGCACCTGAATTTACGCGTTATCGTTCACGACCTTCGCGAGCAAGCTCGCTCCTACACAGAGCGAGGAAAGCCAAATCCCGGACAGCAAAAAGCCCGCACAAGGCGGGCTTTCTGTGGTGACCTGGCGTTCAGTGTTCCAGGTTACCGAATATGGCGCAGCGGACGGGACTCGAACCCGCGACCCCCGGCGTGACAGGCCGGTATTCTAACCGACTGAACTACCGCTGCGCGTAGCGTTGAAAGTAAGTGGTGGGTGATGACGGGATCGAACCGCCGACATTCTGCTTGTAAGGCAGACGCTCTCCCAGCTGAGCTAATCACCCTTTACCTTCGTTGCGGGGCACATTATGCCACAGGTTTTTATAAAGTGTTGATTTATTTGAAGTTTTTTTCAAAAAATCTAAAAACCCGGTGAAACGATGCAACCCACAGGAACAACAGTCAAACTTTAGGCAGAAAAAAGCCCGCCTAAGCGGGCTTTCCCGTGGTGACCTGGCGTTCAGTGTTCCAGGTTACCGAATATGGCGCAGCGGACGGGACTCGAACCCGCGACCCCCGGCGTGACAGGCCGGTATTCTAACCGACTGAACTACCGCTGCGCGTAACACTGAAAACGAATGGTGGGTGATGACGGGATCGAACCGCCGACATTCTGCTTGTAAGGCAGACGCTCTCCCAGCTGAGCTAATCACCCTTCGCTTCGGTGTGGCGCGCATTCTACGGAGCGACCCAACCTCTGGCAAGCACTTTTTAAAATAATTTTCCGAGCCCTTCCAAAGGCTTAGAGAAAGGTTGGCCTATGGCACGGCGAAGACAATAATGCCCCCCTTTGTATAAAGGAGAGACTCACCCCATGTGGTTCAAAAACCTGCTTATCTATCGCCTGACCCAAGATCTGCCTGTTGATGCCGAGGCGTTGGAAACTGCACTGGCCACCAAACTGGCGCGCCCATGTGCAAGCCAGGAGTTGACCACCTACGGTTTCGTCGCGCCGTTCGGCAAAGGCGAAGATGCGCCACTGGTGCACGTCAGCGGTGACTTCCTGCTGGTGTCCGCGCGCAAGGAAGAACGTATTTTGCCGGGCAGCGTCGTGCGTGACGCGGTCAAGGAAAAGGTCGAAGAGATCGAAGCCGAGCAAATGCGCAAGGTCTATAAGAAGGAACGCGATCAGATCAAGGATGAAATCATCCAGGCCTTCCTGCCCCGCGCCTTTATCCGTCGCTCGTCGACCTTCGCCGCCATCGCGCCGAAACAGGGCCTGATTCTGGTCAACTCGGCCAGCCCGAAACGCGCCGAAGACTTGCTGTCGACCCTGCGTGAAGTGATCGGCACCCTGCCGGTGCGCCCGCTGACCGTGAAGATGTCCCCGACCGCAACCATGACTGAGTGGGTTACCACCCAGAAAGCCGCGGACGATTTCTTTGTGCTGGACGAGTGCGAACTGCGCGACACCCACGAAGACGGTGGCATCGTGCGTTGCAAGCGCCAGGACCTGACCAGCGAAGAAATCCAGTTGCACCTGAGCACCGGCAAAGTGGTCACTCAACTGTCCCTGGCCTGGCAGGACAAACTGTCGTTCGTCCTCGACGACAAAATGGTGGTCAAGCGCCTGAAGTTCGAAGACCTGCTGCAAGACCAGGCCGAACAGGACGGCGGCGACGAAGCCCTGGGCCAACTGGACGCCAGCTTCACCCTGATGATGCTGACCTTCGGCGACTTCCTGCCGGCGCTGGTTGAAGCGCTGGGCGGCGAAGAGACTCCGCAGGGCATCTAAACCCTGGCGATGTCCAAATTGTAGGAGCGAGCCTGCTCGCGATAGCGGAATGTCAGTCAGCATCATTGTTGAATGTCAGTCCGCAATCGCGAGCAGGCTCGCTCCTACATTGGTTTAGTGATGCTACTTATAAAAAAGGATCAAGCCATGCGCGCACTGGCTGCATTGAGTCGTTTTGTCGGCAACACCTTCGCTTACTGGGTACTGATTTTCGCTGTCGTGGCGTTTCTGCAGCCGGCGTGGTTCCTCGGCCTCAGGGGCGCCATCGTGCCCTTGCTGGGGCTGGTGATGTTCGGCATGGGCCTGACCCTCAAACTCGAAGACTTCGCCGAAGTCGCTCGCCATCCATGGCGCGTGGCCTTGGGCGTGGTTGCCCATTTCGTGATCATGCCCGGCGTGGCGTGGTTGCTTTGCCAGGCGTTCCACTTGCCACCGGAAATCGCCGTCGGCGTGATTCTGGTCGGCTGCTGCCCGAGCGGCACCTCATCGAACGTGATGACCTGGCTGGCCCGTGGCGACCTGGCGCTGTCGGTAGCCATCGCCGCCGTCACCACCCTCCTCGCCCCGCTGCTGACGCCGGCGCTGATCTGGCTGCTGGCCTCGGCCTGGTTGCCGGTGTCGTTCATGGAGTTGTTCTGGTCGATCCTGCAGGTGGTGCTGTTGCCGATCGTGCTGGGCGTGGTTGCCCAACGGGTGCTCGGCGACAAGGTTCGCCACGCCGTGGACGTGTTGCCGCTGGTATCGGTGGTCAGCATCGTGATCATCGTCACCGCAGTCGTCGCCGCCAGCCAGGCGAAGATCGCAGAGTCCGGCCTGTTGATCATGGCCGTGGTCATGCTGCACAACAGCTTCGGCTACCTGCTGGGTTACTTCACCGGGCGCCTGTTCAAGCTGCCTCTGGCCCAGCGCAAGTCCCTGGCCCTGGAAGTCGGCATGCAGAATTCCGGGTTGGGTGCCGCGTTGGCGAGCGCACACTTCTCACCGCTGGCGGCAGTGCCAAGTGCACTGTTCAGTGTCTGGCACAACATTTCCGGGGCATTGCTCTCCACGTATTTCCGCCGCATGAGCGAGAAACAGGATCGGGAAATGGCTGCACAGCAGGCGACTGACTGATTCAAAAACTTGATCCCCGGGTTAATGCTGGGCACTCTATTGCCCATCGCGAGGACGACCTCGCGGCTCGATCGAGTCATTAATCAGGGGACGACCCCGTCAGACGATGGAGGTCTTCATGTCCTGGATCATTCTGTTTTTCGCCGGCCTGTTCGAAGTGGGCTGGGCCGTCGGCCTCAAGTACACCGACGGCTTCACCCGCCCGCTCCCCACTGTGTTGACCGTTGCGGCCATGGCGATCAGCCTTGGCTTGCTCGGCCTTGCAATGAAGGAATTGCCGCTGGGTACGGCCTATGCAATCTGGACCGGGGTCGGCGCCGTGGGCACGGTGATCGCCGGGATCATTCTGTTTGGCGAATCCATGGCGCTGGTGCGGTTGGCGAGTGTGGCGTTGATCATTAGCGGACTCGTTGGGCTCAAGGTCAGCGCTTAAGCGACTACCGCCAATCGCGAGCAGGCTCACTCCTAAAGGGATCGCGGG
>NZ_MRCS01000040.1 GCF_002303925.1 Pseudomonas sp. ACN8 | reverse complement strand
CGATAGCGGTGTGTCAGCCAGCGAAGTATTGACTGACATGACGCCATCGCGAGCAGGCTCGCTCCTACAGGTAAATGCATCACGGCTTCACCTTGCGCCCCACCATGTGCTTCAAATACCCCACCAGCATCCTCAGATCCCCATCCGGCAACACCTCGGCCGAGAACCCGGGCATCTTCGCCTGCGGCCACTGGCGCAAACTCTGTGGGTCGCGAATGTAGCGCTTGAGGAAGTCCGCGCCGAAGTACTCGGTCGGGTTGTACGGAATATTCAGGTCCGGTCCGAATTGCGCGTCCCCGTCGCCATTGAGTCGATGGCAGGCCAGGCAGTTCTTCTGGAACAACGCAAAGCCCTTGTTCACCGGATCATCCGCCTTCAACGCCGGATCGGGCAGCAGGGCAGGGAAGCGCTCGGCAACGGGCGCCAGGCGTTTGATGCTCGCCACCTGGAACGGCCATTGCTCGGGGCTGATGTTGCCGGCCTGCGGATTGCTCCAGACCAGATAGAACGGCCCGGCGCCTGGCTTGCCTTCGGAGAGCGGCGGCCAGGGTTTGGCCGGGTCTTCAATCGCCAGCCATGCCTGCGCACCCTGGGTATTGAGCAACGGCGCCGCTGTCATTTCGGCGGCAAAGCCATCCAGGGCCACGGCTTGCAGGTGGTCGTCAGGCTTGATGCCGGTCAGCAATGCCGACAGCGGCACGGCGCGGTAGCTCATGTCACGCTTGTAGGAAACGTCGTTGCTGATGTTGATGGTTTGAACCTGAGGATGCTTGAGCAATTGCTCGGTCTGCCAGGTGCGACTGTTCGCGCCCAGCTCCAGATTCAGCTGTGCGGCATACAGGGGCGAACCGAACAGTGTGGCCCCGAGGAGAATGAGCATTTTCAAGTGATCGTCGTCCATGTCGTGTGCAAGTGCCGCAAAGATTGGCACAGCCACGCTGGCCCGGGTAGCGGGCCAGTCACATTTTGAGAGTGGCAATTCAAAAACTGTGACGCCGTAGCTTTTAGACGCGACTAGCCGATGACCTTGGTCAGGTTCGGCAATATCAATAACAGCGTGGTGGCGAAAAGGATGAGCCCGGCTTGACGTACTTTCGATTGTTTGAACATGGCTTGACCGCCTTTTTTGTTATTTCCTGATGCCTGCCCGCATAGCTCCATGATGGCAGCGCGTTGCACTTCCTGTAG
Source organism: Pseudomonas sp. ACN8 (assembly GCF_002303925.1). Classification (GTDB taxonomy): domain Bacteria; phylum Pseudomonadota; class Gammaproteobacteria; order Pseudomonadales; family Pseudomonadaceae; genus Aquipseudomonas. The sequence continues at coordinate 63,619 of NZ_MRCS01000040.1, read as the reverse complement.
TGACGAGTGCCTCGGCAAAACCCGACGACAACTTCGTACAAGTTCACCTTAGAGCCCGCGTTAAGCTTGGTTTAGATCCATTTCGTATGGTGTTCTTGCAATTCGCTTTAAAAAAGGCATGAGGCCTATTGCCAGCTTCTTTGGCGCCCGTTGGCTAGACAGCTTGGGGTCCTGAATGGTAGCTGACTACCGTTCGTCTGAGCGTGAGCGTCAACGTCTGTGAGCGCTGCGGTCATTGAATCAAACGCGGCTCGGGCCAAGAGTGGGCACTCGGTATTTACCCACCTGCACTGCGGTTCGAGGACGTCATGACCCAAGCATTGATTTTCGACGCGTTACGCACGCCCCGTGGCAAAGGCAAGGCCGATGGCGCCTTGCACAGCGTCAAACCGGTGAACCTGGTTGCCGGTTTGCTCAACGCACTGCAACAACGCACTGCGCTGGACACCAGCCAGGTCGATGACGTGGTGCTCGGCTGCGTGACACCGATCGGCGATCAAGGTTCCGACATCGCCAAGACCGCCGCTCAGGTGGCTGATTGGGATGTCAGCGTGGCGGGAGTCCAGATCAACCGGTTCTGTGCTTCGGGGCTGGAGGCCGTGAACCTCGGCGCGATGAAAGTGCGTTCCGGTTTCGAAGACCTGGTGGTGGTCGGTGGTGTCGAGTCGATGTCCCGGGTGCCGATGGGCAGCGATGGCGGGGCCTGGGCGCTGGACCCGGCGACCAACCTGCACAGTCAATTCACGCCACAGGGCGTGGGCGCCGACCTGATTGCCACACTTGAGGGCTTCAGCCGCCAGGACGTCGATGCCTACGCCCTGCATTCCCAGCAAAAGGCTGCGCGGGCGCGAGCTGATGGCTCGTTCAACAAGTCGCTGGTGCCGGTGCAGGACCAGAACGGCATCATCCTGCTCGATCACGATGAGTTCATCCGCGCCGAATCGACCCTGGAAGGCCTGGGCAAGCTCAAGCCGAGTTTCGAGATGATGGGGCAGATGGGCTTCGATGCCACCGCGCTGCGGGTCTACAGCCATGTCGAGCGGATCAACCATGTTCACACCCCCGGCAACAGTTCCGGGATTGTCGATGGCGCGGCGCTGATGCTCATCGGCTCCGAAGCCAAGGGCCGGGCGCTGGGCTTGCAGCCTCGGGCGCGGATTGTCGCCACGGCAGTCACCAGTACCGATCCGACCATCATGCTCACCGGCCCCGCGCCGGCGACCCGCAAGGCACTGGCCAAGGCCGGGCTGCGGGTCGAAGACATCGACTTGTTCGAGGTCAACGAGGCGTTCGCGTCGGTGGTGTTGAAGTTCATCAAGGACATGGCCGTCGATCCGGACAAGGTCAATGTCAACGGCGGTTCAATCGCCATGGGCCACCCGCTGGGCGCCACCGGTTGCGCCATCCTCGGCACGCTGCTCGATGAGCTGGAAGCCCGACGCCTGCGTTATGGCCTCGCGACCCTGTGTGTCGGCGGCGGCATGGGCATTGCCACCATCATCGAACGCCTCTGAGCCCGGACTTCAAGGAACCCCGTTATGAACGAAGCCATTCGTTACGAAAAAGACCAGGACCAGATCGTCGTCCTGACCATCGACATGCCCGGCCAGAGTGCCAACACCATGAACGCGGTGTACCGCGAGGCCATGGCTGACAGCGTTGCGCGTCTGGTGGCCGACAAGGACAGTATCGCCGGTGTGATCATCACCTCGGCCAAGAAGACTTTCTTCGCTGGCGGCGACCTCAATGAACTGATCAAGGTCGGCAAACCCCAGGCCAAGGCCTTCTACGACATGGTGCTGAGCCTCAAAGGCCAGTTACGCACCCTGGAAACCCTCGGCAAGCCAGTGGTTGCGGCGATCAACGGTGCGGCTCTCGGCGGCGGCTGGGAAATCTGCCTGGCCTGCCATCACCGCGTGGCGCTGGACAACCCATCGGTGCAACTCGGCCTGCCGGAAGTCACCCTCGGTCTGCTGCCGGGCGGCGGAGGCGTGGTGCGCATGGTGCGCATGCTCGGCCTGGAAAAAGCCCTGCCTTATCTGCTTGAAGGCAAGAAGGTGCGGCCACAACAGGCGTTGCAGGCAGGCTTGATCGACGCACTGGCGAGCGATCACGAAGACCTGTTGGCCAAGGCGCGGGCGTGGATTCTGGCCAATCCGGCGGCGGTGCAGCGCTGGGACGTGAAGGGCTACCAGATACCGGGTGGCACGCCGTCTAACCCGAAAGTCGCGCAGATGCTGGCGATTGCGCCGTCGATCCTGCGCAGCAAAACCCAGGGCACGATGCCCGCGCCGGAGAAAATCCTCTGCGCGGCGGTCGAGGGCGCCCAGGTGGATTTCGACACGGCGCACCTGATCGAAACCCGCTACTTCACCGAATTGACCACCGGCCAGGTCTCGAAAAACCTGATCGGCACGTTCTGGTTCCAGCTCAATGAAATCAACGCCGGCGGCTCGCGGCCCCAGGGTTTTGCGCCCTATGTCACCCGCAAGGTCGGCGTACTCGGCGCCGGGATGATGGGCGCCGGTATCGCCTTTGTCAGCGCGTCGGCGGGGATCGAGGTGGTGCTCAAGGACATCAGCCTCGCGGCGGCGCAGAAGGGCAAGGCGCATTCGGCGGCGCTGCTGGACAAGAAAGTCGCTCGCGGACAAATGAGCCTCGAGCAACGCGACACCGTTCTGTCACGGATTCAAACCAGCGAAAGCGATGCCGACCTGGCCGGTTGCGACCTGATCATCGAGGCCGTGTTCGAGGATCGAGACTTGAAGGCCAGGGTCTCGTTGGCGGCGCAGAAGGTCGTCGGCCCGGACGCTGTGATCGCCTCCAACACCTCGACCCTGCCGATCAGCGGCCTGGCGTGCGCCGTGCCCGACCAGAGCAAATTCATCGGCCTGCATTTTTTCAGCCCCGTGGAAAAAATGCCGCTGGTGGAAATCATCAAGGGCGCCAACACCAGCGACGAAACCCTGGCCCGCGGCTTCGATTACGTCCTGCAAATCAAGAAAACCCCGATTGTGGTCAACGACAGCCGCGGCTTCTTCACCTCAAGGGTGTTCGGCACCTTCACCAACGAAGGCATCGCCATGCTGGGCGAGGGCGTGAGCGCGGCGATGATCGAGACTGAAGCGCGCAAGGCCGGCATGCCGATAGGACCGCTGGCGATCTCTGACGAAGTTTCCCTCAGCCTGATGAACCATATCCGTCTGCAAACGGCCAAGGACCTGCAAGCAGAAGGCAAACCGCTGACAGAACACCCGGCATTTTCCGTGATTGACTTACTGCTCAATGAGTTCAAGCGTCCCGGCAAGGCTGGCGGTGGAGGTTTCTACGAGTATCCGGCGGGAGGCCAGAAACACCTGTGGCCTGAGTTGAAAACCCGCTTCGAGAAAGCCGACGGGCAGATTTCTCCCAAGGACGTGCGTGATCGCCTGCTGTTCGTGCAAGCCATCGAAACCGTGCGCTGTGTGGAGGAGGGCGTGTTGACCTCGACGGCGGATGCCAACGTCGGCTCGATCTTCGGCATCGGGTTCGCCGCCTGGACCGGCGGTGCACTGCAGTTCATCAACCAGTACGGCGTGCAGGACTTTGTGGCCCGGGCGCAGTATCTGGCCAAGCAATATGGCGAGCGGTTCGCGCCACCTGCCTTGCTGCTGGAGAAGGCGGCCAAAGGGGAGGTGTTCTAAGGGGGGAGAGATGATGCATTTCGGGGCTTGCCTTGTCACAGCGTTTCAAGGCAGGCTCTGGGGTGTGCATTATTCCCATCACGTGTCAGGTATTTTTTATGTCGTTACGCATCTGCATTCTGGAAACCGACCACCTGCGTCCGGAATTGGTTGACCAATATCAGGGCTACGGGCAGATGTTCAAACACCTGTTTTCGCAGCAGCCGATTGCCGCCGAGTTCACCGTCTACAACGTGGTGCAGGGTGAATACCCAAGCGACGACCTGACGTTCGACGCCTATCTGGTGACGGGCAGCAAGGCCGACTCCTTTGGCACCGACCCGTGGATCGAAACCCTCAAGAAATATCTGCTGACCCGCTACGAGCGCGGCGACAAGTTGCTGGGCGTTTGTTTCGGTCATCAGTTGCTGGCGTTGCTGCTCGGCGGCAAGAGCGAGCGTGCGACCCAGGGCTGGGGCGTCGGCACCCACAACTACAAATTGGCCGCCAAGGCGCCATGGATGAACCCGGTGCGCGAAGAACTGACGCTGCTGATCAGCCACCAGGATCAGGTCACGTCGCTGCCGGAAAACGCCACGGTCATCGCTTCCAGCGATTTCTGCCCGTTTGCCGCCTACCACATCAACGATCAGGTGCTGTGCTTCCAGGGGCATCCGGAGTTCATCCACGACTACTCCCGCGCCTTGTTGGAGATTCGCCAACAGGCACTGGGCGAGCAGGTCTACTCCAAGGGTATTGCGAGCCTGGAACAGGAACACCACGGCACCACGGTGGCCGAGTGGATGATGCGGTTTGTGGCACACAAGCCAGCAGCTGATTGAAATTAAAAACATCGCGAGCAGGCTCGCTCCTACATTGATCTCTGCAACACCGAAGATCGACTGTGGGAGCGAGCCTGCTCGCGATCGAGTGCGAAGCACTCGCCTTGGATTTAAAGCCACCCCGACTTCTTGAAACTTGCCCACAACCCCAGACAACCCACCGTAATAAACCCCAGCACCCCGAAATACCCGTAGTGCCAGGTCAACTCGGGCATGTTCTGGAAATTCATCCCATAGATCCCCGCCACCGCCGTCGGGAAGGCCAGGATCGCCGCCCAGGCCGCAAACTTGCGTTGTACCACGCTCTGGCGTGAGGCCTCCAACAGCACCCCGACCTCAATCGTCTGGCTGGCAATATCCGCCAGCGTCGTCAGGTCTTCCATCTGCCGCGTTACATGGATCTGCACATCGCGAAAGTACGGGCGCATGTTCTTGTCGATGAACGGGAAGCTCAGCCTCTGCAGTTCCTCTCCTATCTCGATCATCGGCGCCACATAACGACGCAAGCGTAAAACATCACGACGCAGGCCATGTAGCTTCTGGATGTCGTAATCATTCAGCGAGCCACATAACACATTGCCCTCCAGCACATCGATTTCCGCGTGAATGGCTTCGCCCATCGGCTGGTAGTTTTCGATCACGAAATCGAGGATGGCATAGAGTACGAAATCTTCCCCGTGCTCAAGCAATAGCGGACGCGCCTCACAGCGCTGTCGGACATGGGCGTAGGACGCCGAGTGACCGTTGCGCGCAGTAATGATGTAGCCATTGCCGGCAAAGATATGCGTCTCGATGAACTCGAGTTTGCCTTCGTGGCGGATGGGGGAGTAGGTCACGATGAACAGTGCATCGCCGAAGGTTTCCAGCTTCGGCCGGCTGTGCTTTTCCAGGGCGTCTTCGATGGCCAGTTCGTGCAGGTTGAACTGGCGTTGCAGATTATAGAGTTCCTCGGCGTTCGGCTCTTCGAGGCCGATCCAGACAAAGTGCCCGGGCTTTGCCGCCCAGGCTGCGCCTTCGTCAAGGGTAATATTGGTGACTCTCTTACCGGCGCTATAAACCGCAGCAGCAACAACTCTACCCATGATGGTGGTTCACTTCTTTTGGCAGCTTTCAATTGGCAACGAATGCATTGGCAGTGTGGATCAGCTTAGCCTCGCAGTGTTTGAGAGTCAGTTAAATCTGCCGAGTTCTGGGCAAAGACGCACAGGCAAAAGAAAACCCGCGCCAGGCGGGTCTTCTTTTTCAGGCGGCTTGCAGTTGCCGGTCCATCGATTCGATGCATTCACGCATCTGCTCGCGGCACTGGGCGATCAGCAGGGGCATGTCGTCCAGGCTCAATCCGGCGGTGGGAATCGCCGGCAACGAGCGAATCAGGATTTTCCCGCTGCGCCAGCGGTTCAATCGCATGTGTTTGACGTAACTGCTGACACACACCGGGACGATCGGCACCCCGGCGGCAATAGCCATCTGAAACGCGCCTTTCTTGAAGGGCAGCAAGTCCTCACCCAGATTGCGCGTGCCTTCCGGGAAAACCCAGATCGAAGTGTCTTTGTTTTGCAGGGTGTGGGTGGTGGTCAACATCGACTGGCGTGCCTTTTGCGCATTGCCACGGTCGATCAGCACGTTGCCGGCCAGCCAGAACAACTGCCCGAACAGCGGCACCCACTTCAGGCTCTTTTTGCCGATGCACACGGTGCGGCGGGGCACCACGTTGCCAAACACAAACAGGTCGTAGTTGGACTGGTGATTGGCGATGATCACGCAGCTGTCGGGTTTATCCATCAACGGCCCGACTTCGGCTTTCACCCGCAAACGCAAAATACACATGGCCGGCCATGCATACAGGCGTGCGCACAGGCGGCTGTTGTCCGGATTGAATGGCCGACACAGGCCGAGAATCACTCCCAGCATCCCCGCCACAATAAAGTGCATGCTCATCAACGACATACGGAACAAAAACAGCATTTACAGGCCCCACCGGGACAAAAGGTGGCGCAGTGTACGGATGTGCACTGTTTTCGGCAATTGCTCCCAGGGAAGTGGGAGATGGCCGATGTTTGAGCTGATGTTGCCGACTATTTGGTCAGACGCGGTCTAGAGCGTTTGCAGACGTTTAACCAAGACACCTATGAAAAAGCCCGACACGACGGTCGGGCTTTTCGTTGCAGCAGTTCCGGGCTTAGCCCAAATGTTCCTGGTCCTGGATGATCGCGTTGTCCAGGGCCTCCAGCAACGCCTTGCGCACTTTCAGTTTGGTGTTCTTGTGCGCGGTCATGTTGATCTTCTTCAACTGACGAGCCGCCGCCAGCGCCGCGCCTTGCAGTTCTTCAGGCGAGACCACCACATCAAGGAAGCCGGCTGCCACGGCGCCTTGTGGATTGAACATCTCGCCGTTGACCACCGAACGCTGTAACGCCACTTTGTTCAGGCGGTCACGGGCGATCTCGATGCCTGCGTGGTGCATGGTCATGCCGATCTGCACTTCGTTCAGGCCGATGCTGAATGGACCGTCTACACCGATGCGATAGTCGGCCGACAACAGCAGGAACGCACCCTTGGCCACCGCATGCCCCGAGCACGCCACGATCACCGGGAAGGGGTGCGACAGCAGGCGGCGGGCCAGGGTCGAGCCGGCGGTCACCAATGCCACGGCTTCCCTGGGGCCGGCCGTCATCACCTTCAGGTCATAACCGCCAGAGAGAATGCCCGGCTGGCCGGTAATGATCACCACCGCACGATCCGTCACGGCCCGATCCAGCGCAGCGTTGAACTCGGCAATCACATCCGGAGAGATGGCATTGACCTTGCCATTGTTCAAGGTCAGGGTCGCGATACCGTCTTCGAGATGGTAAGAAATCAACTCACTCATGACGCTATTCCTTTCAATAAAGTTGGGCAGACGTTACCCACCGCCGCAGGCCAGGTAAAGCGCCGTGGCTGACCCACCAGTCACCCTTTTCCCGCCCGCCAAGCGTAGCCCGCCGCGCCTGCCGCGCATTCCCCTCTATATAGAAGAGGGCACGAAGCCGGAGATTGGCCGGTTTGCCATGGCCCGGAACGACCGCAAACGCTGAATCGCGTTAACCGCATGAAAATTCTGAAAAAAATATTTGCCATCGGAAAAGCTTTCGACTACATTAGCGCGCCTCGACAGACAGAACTTGTTTGAAGAGATACGGTGAAGTGTCCGAGTGGCTTAAGGAGCACGCCTGGAAAGTGTGTATACAGGAAACTGTATCGAGAGTTCGAATCTCTCCTTCACCGCCACATTCTGCAAACACAAACCCCTGACTTTCCTAGAGAAAGTCGGGGGTTTGTGGTTTTTGGCGTCTGAAAAAGAGCGATAGGGAATGTTGCCGGATCATATTCCCGTTCGTATGGCCATCTACTCCGCAATCCGGCCCCAAATACATCATCGTGCCGATATCCAAGCGAAAACGAAGCAAGCGTAAGGTCCTTCGAAACTCGCGGAGCTCTCCTACAGCCAGAGCGAGGGCGCCTCGATATGCTGCTTCCTATGCATGACACAGTTTTTGAATAGGGTTTTTCGCAAGTATGAGCATTGAAATAAAGAACATGATCAAGGCTGCCGTGTTGATTTTTGCGGTGTGGCTTGCGCAGTTTCTTGAGCACGAGACGCTGACGGCTTTAATTTTTACGTCTGTATTTTCATGTGGTGCGTATTTTGCTTTTTGCAACCGCAAGAACATCAGTGCTTTTGCAAAGAAATGGCCAAGCTCCCTGGCCTACACAGCAATCGTTTTTTACATTTGTAAAATCGTAGCGGAGAAAACCATCAACGCTACCACTGGAATTGAAGTCGAAAATATCAGGTACGCCTCGACAATCGGTGGTGTCATTTTATCTGTACCCATTTCACTGCTGTTGATCAGCATTTGCATGCTCGTCTGTTGGCAGATGAAGGCGTTGTTTGGTGTGAGGATTGGCGCGTCTGCCGAAGAACACGTTCCAGGGCTGAAGATTTTCTTCATCGGGACCCTGATGGGAGCCGGCATGCTCGCTTCATCACAAGTTGATCCTTTAATCCGGTATGCGGTTCTCGCTGACGCGTCCAAGGTCACGACCTGCGGGCCAGTGGAAAATGACGTTGTCTACATCCGAAAAAATCCGGATACCTGTTCCAGGATCCATGTGAATCTTTTTAAGGGTATCTATGACTTCAGCGATGTACCTGCGAAATCCAACTGAAAATTGAAAGGAGGGCGGGGCGTTCATGGCGCGTGGGGTCCATGGGCAGCGCATCTATGTCGACCCGAAGGCCGAGATGGTCATCGTCCGCTACGCAACCCATCCGGTGGCCAGTAACTCGGCCAACGATCCCGTCACGTTGCCGGCGTTTGAGGCGCTGGCTGAATTTCTGAACAGTAAGGAACGCCCATGATCGTCACCACGACCCACGCCATCGAAGGCCGGCAAATTACCGCCTACCTGGACATCGTCAGCGCCGAGTCGGTGCAAGGGATCAATGTTGTCCGCGACGTGTTTGCCGGGATGCGCGACTTTTTCGGCGGGCGTTCCCAGACACTGGAACGAGCGTTGAAGGAAGCGCGCATTCAGGCCACCGATGAGATCAGGGAGCGGGCGCTGGCGCTTGGGGCGGACGCGGTGGTCGGGCTTGATTATGAGATCAGCATGCCGGCCGGCAAGGGCGGGATGGTCGTGGTGTTTGTGGCCGGGACGGCGGTCAAGTTGAGGTGAAAGGTGAGAAGCCATTCGTCGGTCACGGGAAAATCCGAACAGCGGGTCTGTTGGTGACCGGCTAGTCTGAAAAACCTTGGCGATCGATATTCTTTCAGGCAAAGGGTTTGCCGGTGTCGATCGCGCGTTTTGAAAGGGGTGAAGAGATGGCTGATCCATATATCGAGGACGATGGCGCAGAATTTCCGATCAACAACGCCGTGCGGTGTGGTCAGACCCAGTATGTGGCGAGTTTCGGCGAGGACCAGACTGAGGTCGGCAAGATCAAGACCAGGGCGTGCCGGGTACTGAAGGGCAAATTCTTACCCAGGGTGACAGCACCGGTCAGGAAGTAACCGAACGTTAGACAGACCCCGTCATAGAACGGGATTTTTTGTGTCTGAAAAATTTCATGACAATTTTTTTGAAGGGAGTGATTTTTCACAAACTTTTCACAGGTCCCTTCGTAATCTCGACTCATCCGTTAGAAAGCAACACCTGGCCCGTTTCCCCAGCGGGCTTTTTTTTGTCCGCGATAAAACCTTTTCGGTAAACGCTGTCCAACCGTCGCCAATCGCGAAGTTGGATCGGTGTGCTGGACTTTATCCGCGCAAAAGCATTCAATCTCGCCCCCTTTTTGTGTACCCCTATTTTTTGAGGTTTTTGTCATGCGTTTAACACTGCCCGCTCTGGTTCTGGGGCTTCTGGTTGCTCAAGGTGCAATGGCTGGTGACGGCACTGCCGCGCTGGGCGGTGGCTTGGGCGGCGCATTGGGTAACGTGGTCGGCCAGAAGATGGGCGGCAGCACTGGCGCAGCGATTGGCGCGGGCGTCGCTGGCGCGGCGGGCAGTGCAGTTGCCGCCAAAAAAGGTCATCGCACCAGCGCTGCTATCGGTGGCGGTGTTGGCGCGGCCGGTGGTTCGGTGATCGGCAATAGCCTTGGCGGCAAGTCCGGCGCCACCATCGGTGCTGGCCTGGGCGGTGCATTGGGCGGTGGCGTAGGCAGCAACCTGGCCAAGGGTCACAAGGGTCACTGATCCTGATTGTGCATCTAAAAAGAGCCCGGCTTGATGCCGGGCTTTTTCATTTATGAACGTTTTACGGTGCCGCGGCTCAAATCTTCCATACCCCTGAAAAATGTGAGGCACGCCATGGACCCGAAAACCAACGGCAAGAAAACCGCAAGCCTGAGTGCTCGACGATTGATGTTGCCTGCGATTGTTTTTGGATGGCTGATCTCTCAGGCGGCACTGGCGGGAGGTAATGGAGATGCCGCGGTGGGCGGTGGTCTTGGTGGGGTGTTGGGCAACGTTGTCGGTGGTCAGGTGGGCGGTAGTACGGGGGCAGCGATTGGTGCAGGTGTCGGCGGAGCGGCCGGCAGTGCCATTGCCGCACCCAAGCGCAGTCGCACCGAGGCGGCGGTAGGCGGTGGTTTGGGCGCGGCGGGTGGATCGGTGGTCGGCAACAGTCTTGGCGGTTCGACCGGATCGGCCATCGGCGCAGGCCTGGGCGGTGCAGCCGGCGGTGCGGTCGGCAATGATCTGGGGAGTGACAGCGGTCATTCCCATTCCGGTAACGGTTATAAACATTCGAACAAACACCACAAAAAGCATCGCTAGTTGAGTGAGGCATCCCATGACAGTGAAAAGCAAAGGCAAGGAAGAAAAAGACCCGAGCGGACTGCCATCTATCAACGATCCCGGCAATGAGGATCCGGGATCGCTGATGGATGATGCGACGGTGCCGCTTAACGATGCTGATGATTTGGGCGATGTGGGGAATATCGAGTTTGACGATGAGGAAGAGGACGAAGATTGATCGAGCCCAGTTGGCGGAATGACTGGTTGTCCAACTGATCGAACGCGTCCATCGTCCGATCCTCGCCAGGTCATGGCCTTCACTTCAGGTCACGCGAGAGGTGCGATATGAAGACTGATCGGAAAGTCCCCGACGCTGATGAAACACCGGAGTATCCGCTGCCGTCGCCTACCGATTCCTTGAGCCGCGATCAACGACCGCCGGACGATGATGATGCAGGTGTGGAGCAGGTTCCGAGCAAGGACGATATTGAGGCCGATTCCGATGATCGGGACGATGGCGCGGGTGCGAGTGAGCCAGCTATTACGAAACGACAGTGAGCAAGCCCGGGACTCCCGTGAGTCTGCGTGATACGCGTATTTATTCGAAGGTTGGAGAGGGCACACCAGGCTCCCCCACATCAACCTTTGCCCCTCCTTCCCCAAATGGAGCCGAGCATTCCGGCTTGTTCGCCTGCGGGCAATTCCCGTCCAACCCCAATGGATTCACCCACCCTGTCGGGTTCCGGGTGTACCGATACGGGTTCAACCCACCGGCCAGTTTGACCGGATCCGGCGTCAGATAGCGACCGATGTCGGGATGGTAGTAGCGATGGCGGTTGTAGTGCAGGCCGCTCTCGGCGTCGAAGTATTGCCCCTGGAACCGTAGCGGCTGTTCGAATCGTTCGCCGGCGCCCTGGCTCAGTTCGCGGAGTTTGCCGTGGGCGGTGTATTTCGCCGACCAGACGATGGCACCACTGTAGCTGGTCAGTTCCTGCGGGGTGCCGAGATGGTCGAGTTGGTAGTAGAACGGGCGGACGTCTGCCCGGCCCTTGCCGTCGAGCAGCGCCAGCGGGCGGAAGCTGCCGGGTTCGTAAATGTAACTGCGGTAGTGTCGGGGAGCGCTTTCCGCGATGAGCCGGTCGCCTCGCCAGAAGAATTGCGTGGTCTGGCCGTCGACGGTTTTGCGGATGCGCCGGCCGAAGGCGTCGTAGCGGTAGCTGACACTTTTACCGTCCGGGGTGCTGATACTGATCAGGCGGTGCTGGCTGTCGTAAGTGTATTGGGTGACCAGAGGCGGCATACCGCGGTGTTCTCGGATCAGGTTGCCGAAGACGTCGTAGACGTAGTGGCTGTTGCAATGGCGGCGCAGGCGGTTGCCCTGGTGCACGAACGGGCTCGGACGGCCGTGGATCTGCAGGTTGCCGGCCGGGTCATGGGTGAAGCTCTCCGCGAACGGGTCGCGGGCGTGGTGTGCGCCGGTCAGGCGATCGAGTGCATCGTATTGATAGTGGCGTTGGCCCCGACGGCTGTCGGTAATCTGCAGGAGATTGCCCTTGGCGCTGTAGGCATACTCGCGGCTGTACATCGGTCGTTGCTTTTGGCTGACGGCATGGGCCTGCAAACGGCCTTGCTCGTCGTAGGCGTAATCGCTGAGCAGCAGGCCCTGTTGGCGTTGCTGTTCGCGCCCGCCGACAAAACGGTGGCTGGTCAGGCGCGTGCCATTGAGATCGATGGCAGTGAGGACGCCGCCCTTGGCATGGTGGTAGACAAGGACACAGTCGTCCGGCAGGCGCAGTCGCTTGAGCCGACCGCAGGCATCGTAGACGTAACGCAGGGTGACCCGGCCCTGATGCTCGGTGATCAGCCGGCCCTGGCAGTCGTATTCGAACGCCAGCGGATGGTCCTGACCGTCATCGACGCGGACCAGTCGCCCGAAGTTGTCGTAGTGGTACTCGACCTTGATCCCGTCGGGCAGGGTCTTGAGCAATAGGCGCCCGGCACTGTCGCGTTGGTACTGCGTGACGAGTTGCGAACCGTCGTCGCCGAACTCGGTTTTCTCCAGCAACTGACCATTACCGTCATACGCATAAGTGGTACGACGGCCATCGAAGCCGGTTTCCTGTCGGATCAATCCGCCTGGCGTGTAGTCCAGCCGATAGGTGTCGCCGACCTCGTTTTCGATCTCGGTGAGCAATAGCTGCGCATGATCGTAGCCGTACTTCAGTGCGCTGCCGTCGGGGTTGATCCGACGGCTGACCAAGTGCAGGTCGTCGGCGTATTCGTAACGGGTTACCCGTCCCAGTTCGTCGGTTTCGGCGGTGACCTGGCCGTAGGCGTTGTAGCGACAGGCACGGCAGGCACCGGTGGGCAGTGTGGTCCGTGTCAGTCGACCCACGGCGTCCCACTCATAGCTGGTGACCGCACCGTGTTCGTCCTGCCCGGTAATCCGCCGGCCCAGCACATCGTAGGAAAAAGTGCGCTGGGTACCGTCCGGCAAAGTCTCCTCCAACAGTTGCCCCAAGGCGTTCGAGACAAACCGGTGACTGCTCTGGTCGGGGAATCGGATTGTCAGCAAGCGCCCCTGCGGGTCGTAGACATAGCGGGTGATCTGCCCGTCCGAATCAGTAACGGCAGTGATATCGCCCTGGAGATTGCGCTGACAGGTCCACGTCTCCTGACCCCGCGTGTGGGTGTGCAGGACGCCGTGACGATACTCGCAGGACGTGGGCGCCTCATTCTGCGCAAGCAGCGTAACCAGCCGACCGACTTTGTCATATTGGTATCCGGTGACGGCGCCGAGGGCGTCCTGCTCAGCGATCAGGCGGCCTTGATCGTCGTAGGCGTAACGCGCCTCCATTTGGGTAAACGAGGCCCAATGATGGATGCAGCGGGCTGCCTTGCCGGAGCGTTCCCACGCCCAGAAAAAACTCGCGCCACCAGCCAGTTGCCGTTGCAGGATGACGTGCTGCTCGTCGTAGTCATAGCGCTCGCTTTCACCCGCGGCGTTGGTTGCCTCGATCAAGCGCTGGCGGGCGTCGTAGCGGTAGCTGACCAGTGTCTGTTCGGTGCGCCAGGTGTTCGTCTCGGGATCGCCGCGCTGAAACACCTGATAGTCGACGGCCACCAGGTGCTTGAGGTCGTAACGCAGCAATAAGGCGCGGTCGGCGCCGTTGTCCAGGCGTTGGATCCGGTCACAGCGGTCCCGCTCTACTGTCAGGCGGTTGCCGTAGGCGTCGCTGATCGCGCTGAGCCGGCCGTCATGAAAGTGGTAGAACCGCGCGCGGTCGCCGGCCGGGGAAAGGATCAGTTCGTCCGGCTTCTCGCCGAGGTAAATCGCCGCCCGCGACAGGCTGTTGTGGAGCACCGGCCGCGTCGCCGTCGGGCGGGGAAAGGGTGTGCGGCGGTTTTCGGGGTCGATCCACAGTACCTTATCGCCGTGGAGTTCCAGGTGCTGGGACAGTGAATGGCTCCAGCCAAAACCGAGGCCGCTGTCGATTTCAACGGCACTGGTGCGATAGAGGCGGGTGAAATCGAAGGGCAGGATCCCGTCGAGGGTGCCGTCGGTGAGGGACAGCAATCCTTCGCCGGTAACCATCGACACCGGGCCGTTGTGGGTGGCGGTTCGCTCGACGGTGTCGGCGCTGTCGTCGTTGGGGTTTTTCGCTTTCCTGGAGGCGTCCTCGCGGCGTTCCTGCCTACCGGAGCGAAGTGTCAGGGGACCGCTGGCGGGGCATGCCAATACCTCTTGGGGATCGAACATCTGCTGTCTTTCGCTTGGCGGAGTATGGAGCGCGAAACTCTGCGGGGGATCAGCGAGGAAAGAAGTCGGGAAAGGTGGCGCTTGCTGTAGGGCGATTCGCTAAATCGCGGAGGGCCATTCGGCGTCGATTGGGATTTGATCATTGCTCTGGACCGGTGGCGCTCGCTATGCTGCTGAATCCTTTAATCCATGGGGCATCGGCCGTACCTGAGCTGCCCGGGATGACTTAGAAAACGGATCAGATGCGATGAATGCACCACTGAAAGCAATCGGCCCGATCAAGGCCGTGATTTTCGATATGGACGGCTTGTTGCTGGATACAGAGGGCATTTACACCGAAGTCACGTCCATCATCGCCGCGCGTTACGGCCGGACGTTCGACTGGAGCATCAAACAGAACATCATTGGCCGGGGCGCAGGCGATCTGGCGCGCTATGTGGTTGAAGCGCTGGACTTGCCGATTACGGCGCAAGAATTTCTGGTGATCCGCGAGCCGCTGATGCGCGAGCGTTTTCCTACAGCACAGGCAATGCCCGGCGCACAGGAACTGGTACGGCATCTGAAGGCCAACAACATTCCCATTGCCGTGGGCACCAGTTCGTCGAGTCAGTCGTTCGGCCAGAAAACCACCTTGCACCGCGACTGGTTCGCCCTGTTCGACTTCATCGTCACCGCCGATGACCCCGAGGTGGGCGCGGCCAAACCGGCACCGGATATTTTCCTGACGGCGGCGCGGCGCCTGGGTGTTGCACCCGAAGATTGCCTGGTGTTCGAGGATTCGCCTTTCGGTGTCACCGCGGCGAAAGCGGCGGGGATGACGGCGATTGCAATTCCGGATGCGGCAATGGCCGACGCCAGGTACGCACATGCCGATGGCATTCTTCGTACGCTGAAGGCGTTTGTGCCGAGTGCTTTTGGTTTGCCGGCGCTTGAGTGGACCTAGCAAAAAGACGGCTCGACTCTGGCCAATGTGGGAGCGAGCCTGCTCGCGAAGGCGGTGTTTCAGACAACATCAAGGTGTCTGATACTCCCTCTTCGCGAGCAGGCTCGCTCCCACAGTTATTGCAGTTGGCAGATACGAATCAGGCGCCGAAACCACCGTCGATGGTCAGGCTGGCTCCAGTGATGTAGCCCGCTTCAGGGCTGACGAGGTAGGCGACGAAACTGGCGATCTCTTCGGCCTTGCCGTAACGGCCCACGGCCATCAACGGGATCAGGCTTTCCGCAAAGTCACCGTGGGCCGGGTTCATGTCGGTGTCGACCGGGCCCGGTTGCACGTTATTGATAGTGATGCCTTGCGGGCCGAGATCACGGGCCAGGCCTTTGGTCAGGCCGACCAGCGCCGACTTGCTCATGGCGTACGGGCCGCCACCGGCGAAGGGCATGCGGTCGGCATTGGTGCTGCCGATGTTGATGATGCGACCGCCTTCGGTCATGTGCCTGGCGGCGGCCTGGGTGGCGATGAACACGCTGCGCACGTTGATGGCCAGGGTCTGGTCGAAGTCTTCGAGTTTGAACTCGGCCAGCGGTGCGACCGCCAGTACGCCGGCATTATTGACCAGGATATCCAGGCGACCGAAGGCTTCTACCGTGGTGGACACGGCACCGCGGATGGCGTCGGCGTCGGCGCTGTCGGCCTTGATGGCCAGGGCCTTGCCGCCCTTGGCGATGATGCTGTCTTGCAGTTCTTCGGCCTTGGCCGTGGAGCTGACGTAAGTGAAGGCAACGGTCGCGCCTTCAGCGGCCAAGCGCTTGACGATGGCGGCGCCGATACCGCGGGAACCACCTTGAATCAATGCCACTTTGCCGCTGAGGTTCTGAGTAGTCATGTCGATCTCCAAGTCCCGAGGCGAGATGTCCCGGTTGATGGAGCCTAGTATCGATTCAGGATTACCTGCTGTGTAGACCATAATTGCGATAGTCTGTGTAAACCAAAAGTTTATAGTGGCGCCTATGGAAACCTTCAGCAGTATCGAATGCTTTGTGCGCAGTGCCGAGGTCGGCAGCTTTGCCGAAGCGGCGCGTCGCTTGAGCCTGACACCGGCGGCGGTGGGCAAGAGCGTTGCCAAACTCGAGGCGCGCCTGGGCGTCAGATTGTTCCAGCGCAGCACTCGCAGCCTGACCCTGACGGAGGCCGGTCAACTTTTCCTTGGTGAAGTCAGTGCCAGTCTGCACACCATCCAGAATGCCGTGGCTAATCTCGCCAGCGCCGAGGGACGCCCGGCAGGCACCTTGAAGGTCAGCATGGGCACGGTGTTCGGACGCTTGTATATCGTGCCGCTGCTCGGGGAGTTCTTGCGGCGTTTTCCGGCGATCAATCCGGACTGGCATTTCGACAACCGTCAGGTCGACCTGATCGGCCAGGGTTTCGATGCCGCGATCGGTGGCGGATTCGAACTGCCTCAAGGGGTGGTGGCACGCAAGCTGACGCCAGCCCATCGCGTGTTGGTAGCCTCTGCGGGTTACCTGGCGGCGCACGAAGCGATCCTCGAGCCCGATGATCTCAAGCAGCACGACGGCATCCTCATTCGCTCGCCGCAGACCGGTCGCGTGCGCTCCTGGCAATTGACCAGTCGCACCCAGCAACACAGTTCGTTGGCCCTCAAGACGCGGATGACCCTGAGCGACTCGGAGGCCGCTTGCGCCACGGCCACCCAGGGCCTGGGCATTGCGCTGGTGAGCATGCCGTTTGCCGTGGGCTATCTGGAGGCGGGGACGTTGCAGAGGGTGTTGCCGGACTGGTATGTCGACGATGGCAATATTTCCATCTATTACGCCGAACACAAACTGCTGCCTGGCAAGACCCGGGCGTTTGTGGAATTCGTCATTGAGCAGTTTGCCGAGCGGGGGTTGGGGCAGAGGTTTAGTGCTGTTTGAGCAAGTCTTGAAACCGGGGTGCGGCCATCGCGAGCAGGCTCCCAACACTGGATTTGCGACGCAAGCAAATTCCCTGTGGGAGCGAGCCTGCTCGCGATGAACGATAACGCGGTCTACCGGGCAAACCGCCCCGGCCAGCCAATGATGTTTTTCGGCCGCGGCGTCGCATAGGTCCGCACTTTCGATGTCGACAGCCCCAGTCGCACCAATGATTCGGCAATGGTCACTGCCGCCGTCACGCCGTCCACCACCGGTACCCCGGTACGCCGGCGAATCTGCTCGTCCAGCCCGGCCATGCCGCCGCAGCCCAGGCAAATCACTTCGGCCTTGTCCCGGGTCACCGCCAGTTCGGCCTGATGCACGATGGCCTCCAGTGCGCGCTGCGGTTCGTGTTCCAGTTCCAGCACGGCCAAACCACTGGCCCGTACCGAGGCGCAACGGTCCCAGAGGCCGGAGAGCTTGAGGCGATCTTCGATCAGCGGCACGGTGCGGTCGAGGGTGGTGACCACGGAATAGGCGTGACCGAGAAACATTGCCGTGCTGGCGGCGGCATCGGTGATGTCCACCACCGGCACATTGAGCAGTTCCTGCAAGCCTTCACGGCCGTGTTCGCCGTAGCCGGCCTGGATCACGGCGTCGAACGGCTGGTCGTAGGACATCACCCGGTCCATGACCGCGATGGCCGCCAGGTAACTTTCGAAATTGCCTTCGATGGAGTCGGCGCCGAAGTACGGGGTGAGGCCGACGATTTCCGTGCCGGGCGACGCGACGGCCTGCGCCGAGCGGGCGATGGCCTGGGTGATGGATTCGGTGGTGTTGACGTTGACCACGAGAATGCGCATGGGGAGTCCTTATTGCAGTTGGTTCTGCGGCCCGACAACGGCGGGCCGCGACAGGATCAGTGGCTGACGTTGTCGACCGCGATGGCTTCGCCGCTGACATCGGTGTAGAGCGGTTGGCGCTTGGCGATGATCAGGTAGAGCATCCCGGCGATGCCGGCACCCATCAGCCAGGAGAACGGCGATACGCTGTGGAAACCCGGCACCAGGGCCAGGACAATGGCGATGAGGGCGGCGGGAATGAACGCCGCCACGGCGCGCAAATTGACCCCGCGGCTGTAGTAATACGCGCCGTTCGGGTCTTCGCTGTACAACTGCGGCACGTTGACCCGGCCTTTTCGCACCAGCCAGTAGTCGACCATGATCACCCCGTACAACGGGCCGAGCAGGGCACCGAGGCCGGACAGGAAATACACGATCACCAGCGGGCTGTTGTAGAGGTTCCACGGCAGGATCAGCACGGCGATGGTCGCGCTGATCAGCCCGGCGCGGCGGAAGGTCAGGTACTTGGGCGCCAGGTTGCTGAGCACGAACGCCGGGGCGACGAAGTTGGCCATGATGTTCACTGCCACGGTGACGATCAGGAACGCCAGGCAGCCGAGCACCAGGAAGAAGGTATTGGGGATCGAGGCGATGATTTCGGTCGGGCTTTCGATGATCCGGCCATTGATCTGAAATTGCGCGCCGCACAGCAGGACGGTGATGCTGGCGAACACCAGGATATTCACCGGCAAGCCCCAGAAATTTCCGACCTTGATGGTCTTGCGGCACGGCGAAGAGCGGGCGAAGTCGCAGAAGTTGAGGATCAAGGTGCCGTAGATCGCCAGCCACAACGCGCCACCGGCAAAGATGTTGCGCCACATCTCACCGCCAGTCAGCGGTTCGCGGATCGACCAGGCGATGGTCGCATCGGCCTGGGTGTACATCCACGCGGCAAGGGCGGCAACGGTCAGCAGAATCACCGGGCCGGCAAATGCCTCGTAGCGCCGCACCATCTCCATGCCATAGGCAAGGATCGCCAGTTGCACGAACCAGATCGCGACGAAACACACCCAGCCCAGGGTCGACAGGCCGAGGATCGAGTCGTGGTCGTAGTCGGCGAAGCCGGGATGGACCGCCGTCAACAGCACGCGAAAGACCACGGACGCAAGGTACGTCTGAATGCCGAACCAGGCGATGGCGATAACGGCGCGGATCAACGCAGGAATTTGCGCACCGTGAATGCCGAAACTGATCCGGCTGATGACCGGAAACGGCACCCCGGTTTTCTGGCCCATGTAGCCAGACAGGTTCATGAAGAAGTAAACCAGCGCCGCGCCGATCCCCAGGGACAGGAGAATCTGCCAGCCACCCAGACCCAAAGCGTACAGACCGATGGCAAACGAGTAGTTGGCAATGTTGTGCACGTCGTTGGTCCACAGGGCAAAGATGCTGTAGCGGCCCCAGCGCCGACCTTCGGCCTTGGTCGGCGCCAGGTCCTTGTTGTGCAATCGGGGGCTGAGCACCACGGGGGCGTGATGCGCCTGATTGTCGGCGGTGTGGGTGGAATGGGAGGAGGGTAGATCCAGCGCGATGTTGTTATTGGAGAGACTAGTACGCATTCCGGCAGGCTCCTGATGCTCGACGCCGCGATGACTGTGCATGAGCGTTGGCTCGACAAATCTTCGTCGCGGGTGGCGAATATCATTGGTTACGGGGCATCTGCAGCCTGTACGGGATAGGGCGCTTCAGGCTTGCGGATCTAAAGTGTGTGTATGTTTTGATTTTATTGTATACAAAACATGTATGCACTTAAGCCAGATCCATGCCAGTCGGAAGTTCTATGAAAGGCATTGCTCATTTCTTTTTGTTATGGCTTTTCGCCAAGTTACTGAAAAGCAATCAATATAAATTGACTGTTTGATCAGGTATTTATTTTCCGGAGGGGATTCAGGAGGGAGTGGCGGCGCCAGGCAAGCGGAGGGATGTAACTTTTGGGGGCGCGGAAACAAAAAGTGCACACATAAATGGCACTGATGGTGACATTCCTGTGTACACATTTTTTGAAGCTGCAGATAACACTGTAGGAGCGAGCCTGCTCGCGATGGTCGTCAACGATAACGCGGGGTGCCTGATACCCGGCTGCGTTCTCGGGTTCATCGCGAGGTCGTCAACGATAACGCGGGGTTTACGCTTTCGATTTGCTAATGATATTCCCCGCATGCAGCCCGCATTCCTTCTGCGTCGCTTCTTCCCACCACCAGCGGCCTTCGCGCTCGTGCTGGTTCGGCAGTACCGGGCGGGTGCAGGGTTCGCAGCCGATGCTGATGAAACCGCGTTCGTGCAGGCTGTTGTACGGCAGCTCCAGCATGCGGATGTAGCCCCAGATCTCTTCGCTGGTCATTTGTGCCAGCGGGTTGAACTTGTACAGGGTGCGTTCCGGGGTGGAGAACGCGGTGTCGATTTCCATCACCGCGACGGCGCTGCGGGTGCCGGGGCTCTGGTCCCGGCGCTGGCCGGTGGCCCAGGCCTTCACGCCTGACAGCTTGCGGCGCAGCGGTTCGATCTTGCGGATGCCGCAGCATTCGCCATGACCGTCCTTGTAGAAACTGAACAGGCCTTTTTCCTTAACGAACGGTTCAAGTTTCGTGTGGTCCGGCGACACCAGTTCGATGTCGATCTTGTAGTGCTCGCGCACCTGATCGATGAAGCGGTAGGTCTCGGGGTGCAGGCGGCCGGTGTCGAGGCTGAACACCTTGACGTTCTTGTTCAGCTTCCAGGCCATGTCCACCAGCACTACGTCTTCGGCGCCGCTGAAAGATATCCACAGGTCATCGCCGAACTCGGCAAAAGCGAGTTTGAGAATGTCCTGGGCGGACTTGTTGGCATAGGTCGTGGCGAGTTCCACGACGTCGAACGTTGGGCTCATCAGGGCGGCTTCCTACAGGTCGGTGGCGCTGGGCGCTCTATATGGGGTCGATGGTAACAAAAAGCTGCGCGGGCCGGGGCATCCTCTGCGTTGCGCAGGCAGGCCCGAGTCGCTAGAGTTCGGCAGTCTTTTTGCTCGCTCGACTCAATAATCAATACAAATGGGAGTGTCTTGTGGAAATTGCCTGTCTGGATCTTGAAGGTGTGCTGGTTCCGGAAATCTGGATCGCCTTCGCCGAAAAAACCGGGATCGAATCCCTCAGGGCCACCACCCGGGACATTCCCGACTACGACGTGCTGATGAAGCAGCGCCTGCGGATCCTCGACGAGCACGGCCTGAAGCTCTCCGACATTCAGGAGGTGATCGCCACGCTCAAGCCGCTGGACGGCGCCATCGAGTTCGTCGACTGGCTGCGCGAGCGCTTCCAGGTGGTGATCCTGTCGGACACCTTCTATGAGTTTTCCCAGCCGCTGATGCGTCAGCTGGGCTTCCCGACCTTGCTCTGTCATCGCCTGATTACTGACGACACCGGGCGAGTCACTGACTATCAACTGCGTCAGAAAGATCCAAAACGTCAGTCGGTCCTGGCCTTCAAGAGCCTCTACTACCGGGTGATCGCGGCAGGGGATTCCTACAACGACACCACGATGTTGGGCGAAGCCGATGCCGGGATTCTGTTCCATGCGCCGGACAATGTGATTGCGCAGTTCCCGCAGTTCCCGGCGGTGCATACGTTTGAAGCGCTGAAGCAGGAGTTCATCAAGGCTTCGAACCGCACTTTGAGCCTGTAACCTCGACCTTGTAGGAGCGAGCCTGCTCGCGATGAGCCTGAGAGCGCCGCGGGGTGTCAGGTTTCCGGCGTTATTGTTGACGACCATCGCGAGCTGGCTCGCTCCTACAGGTTTTGCAGCGTATCGAGCAAGACCTTCACCTTGGTGATCGACTCCTGATATTCGGCCTGCCACTCCGAGTCCGCGACAATCCCGCCGCCGCCCCAGCAACACACCTGCCCGTCCTTGACCAGCAAACTGCGAATGGCGATGGAGCTGTCCATCTCGCCGCGTACGTCCAGGTACAGTAACGAACCGCAATACAGGCCGCGCCGGGTCGGCTCCAGCTCGTCGATGATCTGCATGGCGCGAATCTTTGGCGCGCCGGTAATCGAGCCGCCAGGGAAGCTGCCGGCGATCAGGTCCAGGGCATCGCGCTCATCCGCCAGTTCACCGGTGACGCTGCTCACCAGGTGGTGCACGTTCGGATAGCTTTCCAGGCTGAACAGTTCCGGCACCCGTACTGAACCGGTGCGGCAGGTGCGACCGAGGTCATTGCGCAGCAGGTCGACAATCATCAGGTTTTCCGCGCGGTCCTTGGGGCTGGCCAGCAATTCGGCGGCGTTCGCGGCGTCTTGCTCAGGCGTCAGGCCCCGCGGGCGGGTGCCCTTGATCGGGCGGGTTTCCACATGACCCTGGCTGACTTTGACGAAGCGTTCCGGCGACAGGCTGAGTACGGCGTCGCCGTCGGGCAAGCTCTGAAAACCGGAAAAAGGCGTTGGGCATGCTGCGCGCAGCGCACAGTAAGCGGCCCACGAATCACCCTGGCAAGGCGCGCGAAACCGTTGGGCGAAATTGACCTGGTAACAGTCGCCGGCCTGAATGTACTGCTGGATGCGTTCGATGGCCTGTTGATACTCGTCTGCGCTCAAGTCGGCGGTCATCGGGGTGAGCAGTTTGAAGGGCGCGACCTCTTGCGGGGCAGGCTGGCTGAACAGCTCGATCAGGCGCTGACGCTCGCTGTCGGGCAGGGTCGGGTGGAACACCAATTGACTGCTCAGCGACAGGTGGTCGCTGATCAATGCCCAGCCGTACAAGCCGAAACGCGCGTCGGGCAAATGGAGGTCGTCACGGGCCTGGCTCGGCAGGCGCTCCAGATGTCGGCCGAAGTCGTAACTCAGATAGCCGATCAACCCACCGGCAAACGGCAACTCATAAGGTGCCGGCAGAGTGGCTTCGCCCAGTCGTGTCAGGTTGTCGCGCAGGCGTTGCAGGAACGCGTCGCCACTTTCGTCGGGTGATACCGTCAATTGCTCCAATGGCCAGGCGCTGAGCAGGTCATAGCGACCGCGGTCGGCGCTGGGGCGGCCACTGTCGAGCAGGACGGCGCCGGGCGCATGGCGAATCGCCGCGAAATATTCGGCGGGGTTGGCGCGATAGGGCAGCGGGTGTACGGAGCAGATCAACATGGGCGGGGGAAGTCAGCCATCGAGGCGGGGTGGCGATTGTAGTCCTCTGCAGGATTTGGTCCTAGAGGGATGTCGGAAATTGGAAGATTGGGTGCTTGTAGGAGCGAGCCTGCTCGCGATGAACCTGAGAGCAACGCGTACATCCAGGAAGCACGCGTTATCGTTGACGTCCATCGCGAGCAAGCTCGCTCCTACTGGAGTTGCTCAGCCCTCGACCGCAGGAATATGCCCAAACAACTCCTGCACAAACGCCACGCGCTCTTCGACCGTTTCGGTCACGCCACGGGTCTTCAGGTCTTCCAGCCGTGCCTCGACCGCATGAGTACGCAACGTCAGGCCGCAGTCATTGGCAATCTGGATATTCAGCCCGGGCCGGGCGTTGAGTTCCAGAATCAGCGGGCCTTTTTCCTGGTCCAGGACCATGTCGACACCGATGTAGCCCAGGCCGCACAACTCATGACAGCCAGCGGCGAGCTTCATGAAACCGTCCCAGTAGGGCAGTTGCACGCCATCCACTGCGTTGGTGGTGTCCGGGTGTTTGTTGATGATGTTGTTCAGCCAGGTGCCGCGCAGGGTCAGGCCGGTGGCCAGGTCCACGCCGACACCGATGGCGCCCTGGTGCAGGTTGGCCTTGCCGTTGGACTGGCGCGTCGGCAGGCGCAACATGGCCATCACCGGGTAGCCCATCAACACAATGATGCGAATGTCCGGTACGCCTTCGTAACTGATGCTCTTGAAGATCTGGTCCGGAATCACGCGGTATTCGATCAGCGCCCGGTCGCGGTGACCGCCCAGGGAGTACAGGCCGGTCAGGATGCTGGAAACCTGGTGCTCGATTTCTTCATGGCTGATGATCCGGCCGGACACCGTGCGATAACGCCCTTCAAAGCGGTCGGCAATGACCAGGATGCCATCACCGCCAGCGCCCTGGGCCGGTTTGATCACGAAGTCATTGCGTGCGCCGATGATCTCTTCGAGGTTATCGATTTCCTTCTCGGTGGAAATCACCCCATAGAGTTCCGGTACATGAATGCCGGCGGCGATGGCGCGCTCCTTGGTGATGATCTTGTCATCGACGATCGGGTACAGGCTGCGCTTGTTGTACTTGAGCACGTAGTCTGCGTTGCGCCGATTGATTCCCATGATGCCCCGGGCTTCCAGGGCCTTCCAGGTCTTCCAGAGGCCGAACATCAGGCGTCAACCTTTTTCAGGAAGGCCTTGAAGCGCACCAGTTCGGTCAGGCGATAACCGCGATAACGCCCCATGGCCAGCATGAAACCTACCAGGATCAGCAGGATCGCCGGGAAAGTGAACACGAAGTACACCAGTTCCGGCACGGTCATGATCAGGTGCGCCAGGGACGCGGCGAACAGCGTGCCGATGGCCACTTTCATGGCATGGCCACCGCCGCGCTCTTCCCAGGTGATCGACAGGCGTTCGATGGTCATGGTCAGGATCACCATCGGGAACAGCGCGACGGACAAGCCGCGTTCCAGGCCGAGTTTATGGCTGAACAGGCTGATCGCCGCAATCAACACCACCACGAACGTCAGCACCACCGACAGCCTCGGCAGCATTTGCAGTTTCAGGTGTTCAAGGTAGGAACGCAGCGACAGGCCCAGCGCCGTGATGATGGTAAACAGCATGATGCCGAAGCCGAGCTGGGTTTCGCGGAAGGCCAGGGCGATCAGCACCGGGGTGAAGGTGCCCAGGGTCTGGATGCCGATCAGGTTGCGCAGGATCAGGATCACCAGCACGCCGATCGGGATCATCACCATGATCATGAAAGTCTGCTGGGTCTGCAGCGGCAGGCCGTACAGCGAGTATTCGAGGAAGTTGGCGTCGGTGTTTTCGTCGGTCAGCTTGGCCAGGCGAATGGCGTTCATTTCGCTGTTGTTCAGGCTGAAGGTCACGTTGGCTTTCTTGCCGCCATCGACGGTGATCAGGTTTTCGTCGCCGGTCCACCACAGCAGGCGGTCGGTCGGCAGGCCCTGTTCACCGGTTTCCGGGTTGAAGTACAGCCAGTCGCTGCCATTGAAACTGCGCAGCCACAGTTCCGGCATTTGCGGCTGGTCGGCCACCAGGCGGATGGTGTGGACTTTCTCGATCGGTACGTGGGCGATGGACAGCAGCAACTCGACGATTTTCGCCTTGTGCGCAGCGGATGGGTCGCCGGCCAGCAACAGTTTCACGTTGTCGTCGTTGAGGTTGTTGACCCGCTTGATGGCTTCGCCGACGAAGGTTTCGACGTCGGCCGAGTGTTGGCGAATCGGTGCGAGCAGGGCTTCGGCGGCGATTTTTTCCGGGCCTTCGATGGTCAGGCTGTCGCGAAAGGTCGGGCCTTTGATCTTGGCTTTCTCGCCGGAATAACGCTTGGTCAGCACCAGGCGGTAGTACAGCGTCTGATTGCCTTTGGCCCGGCGCGCCGACCAGGTGACCTTGCGGTTGCCGTCGACCCGGTTCACGGCCACGCCGTAGTTATTGGAGATGAAGCTCTCGTTGAGGCTGACGAAGTCGCGGCTCAGCGGAGGCACGAACATCTGGATCTTGACCGGGTCCTTGGCACTGGCGACGAACTCGACCTTGGCGTCGATGTTCCACAGGTCGTCGGTGGCGTCTTCGGTCACCGGGATGCCCAGGACGAAGATCTGGTAGGCCGTAACTGAAATGCCCAGCACCACCAGGATGGCGATCAGCAGTTTCAGGTGAAGGGTAAGAGAGCGCATTTGAATTACTCGGCGGTATGAGCGTCGGTGGTGCAGGCAGGTTTGCCGGCAGCATATTTAAGGCTGGGGTCAACCAGTGCATCGAAGCGCTTGAGCGCTTCGGAGCCAATCAGTAGCGGGTATTGGAAAGCGCTGCGGTCGGTCAGGTTCACTTCGATGCTGCGCAGGGCCGAGCCCATGCAGATGTCCAGTTCGATCACCGGGCGGGCGGTGTACTTCTTGCCTTCCTCCGGGTCGTAGTCGCCGGCCCGGCGCTTGATCTTGCTGACGCGGGCCAGCGGGCGTTCGATCGGGTGCGAATGGGCGGCGTCGATGGCCAGGTAAAAGCGCACCCACGACTCGCCGTTGCGTTTGAAACGTTTGATATCCCGTGCACTCAGGGACGCGGTTTTTGCCCCGGTGTCGAGTTTGGCCGCCACTTCCAGATCGATGCCATTGAGCGATGCGTACTCATTGAGGCCATACACGGTCTTTTCCCCGGCCATTGCGAAGCCGGGCAGGCAAAAGAAATAAAGGAAGGTGGGGAAGGGCTTGAGTCTCATAAATCCTGGTGCGCAGCGGTCCGACTTGATTCAAGGCCCTGGCATCGCTGCGCAAGCTCCCTCGTATGCCTGTCAGGTTTTTATGACAGGCAGTGCAGATGTGACAAACAAATGCGGGCGGCATTCTAGCACGGTGGTCTGTTGGCGCCAGCGCTGGCCGGTGGCTATAAATAGAGGGGGTTGCTTCGTAATGGTGCAACCGGTTATCAGAAGATTGTCGACAATATCGATTTAACCTTTGACTGTGCCGCCTGTATTCGTTAGTTTTTGCGGCATTGGCTTACAAGGTGTCGACAATATGCTGGATCAACTCGATCCCCCGGTTTCTACGCAAGACGATACGGAGACACTTTCCGAGAACGTCTTCCGACGCATTCAGGCGGCTATCGTCAAAGGCGATATCGCGCCGGGCAGCAAAATCTCCGAGCCGGAACTGGCGCGCACCTACGGCATCAGCCGTGGCCCGTTGCGCGAGGCCATCCACCGTCTGGAAGGTCAGCGCCTGCTGGTTCGCGTACCGCATGTCGGCGCCCGGGTGGTGTCGCTCAACCACGCCGAACTGATTGAGCTATACGAAATTCGCGAATCCCTGGAAGGCATGGCCTGTCGACTGGCCGCCGAGCGCATGAGCCTCGAAGAAATCGACGAGCTGCGTCGGGTCCTGGAAACCCACGAGCGCGATGAAGCGTTTCAGGCCGGGAGAGGCTACTACCAGCAGGAAGGCGATTTCGACTTTCATTACCGAATCATCCAGGGCAGCGGTAACCGCACGCTGACCCAAATGCTCTGCGGCGAGCTGTATCAACTGGTGCGCATGTACCGCATCCAGTTTTCCACCACGCCCAATCGCCCGCACCAGGCGTTTGCCGAGCACCACCGAATTCTCGATGCCATCGCCGACCGTGACGGTGAGCTGGCCGAGTTGTTGATGCGCCGTCACATCGGCGCCTCCAAACGCAACATCGCCCGTCATTACCAGGACGGCGCTAACCCGACAGCCAAACGAGGTGAGTCATGAGTTTGAACAAGAGCACTCCAGGCCAGCGTTTCCGCGATGCGGTCGCCAGCGAACATCCACTGCAAGTGGTCGGTGCGATCAACGCCAACCACGCGCTGCTGGCCAAGCGCGCCGGTTTCAAGGCGATCTACCTGTCGGGTGGCGGGGTGGCTGCAGGCTCCCTCGGCGTACCGGACCTGGGCATCACCGGCCTGGATGACGTGCTGACCGACGTGCGCCGTATCACCGATGTTTGCGACCTGCCGCTGCTGGTGGACGTGGACACCGGTTTCGGTTCCTCGGCGTTCAACGTCGCTCGCACCGTCAAGTCGATGATCAAGTTTGGCGCCGCAGCGATTCACATCGAAGACCAGGTCGGCGCCAAGCGCTGCGGTCACCGTCCCAACAAGGAAATCGTGACCCAGCAGGAAATGATCGATCGCATCAAGGCGGCCGTCGATGCCCGTACCGATGACAGCTTCGTGATCATGGCCCGTACCGACGCCCTGGCGGTGGAAGGACTGGAGTCTGCCCTGGATCGCGCCGCTGCGTGCATCGAGGCCGGCGCCGACATGGTGTTCCCGGAAGCCATCACCGAGCTTGAAATGTACAAGCTGTTCGCCAGCCGTGTGAAAGCGCCGATCCTGGCCAACATCACCGAGTTCGGCGCGACGCCGCTGTACACCACCGAGCAGCTTGCTGCTGCCGACGTATCGCTGGTGCTGTACCCGCTGTCGGCGTTCCGCGCCATGAACAAGGCTGCGGAAAACGTCTACACCGCGATCCGTCGCGACGGCACTCAACAAAACGTCATCGACACCATGCAGACCCGCATGGAGCTTTACGATCGCATCGACTACCACACCTTCGAGCAGAAGCTCGATGCGTTGTTCGCTGCCAAGAAATAATCGAACTTTTTATATGTAGGAGCGAGCCTGCTCGCGATGGACGTCAACGATTACGTGGTGTCCCTGATGCACCGAGGTGTTACATCCACCTTCGCGAGCAGGCTCGCTCCTACAGGTTTCTCTGACAAAAAGAATATTGGAGACAAAAAATGGCCGAAGCAAAAGTACTCAGTGGCGCCGGGCTCCGTGGCCAGGTCGCCGGGCAAACCGCACTGTCCACCGTGGGCCAGTCGGGTGCCGGTCTGACCTACCGTGGTTATGACGTACGTGAACTGGCGGCTGACGCACAGTTCGAAGAAGTGGCCTACCTGCTGCTGTACGGCGAACTGCCGAGCAAGGCGCAACTGAACGCCTACATCGACAAACTGAGCAAGCTGCGCGACCTGCCGCAAGCACTGAAAGAAGTGCTGGAACGCATCCCCGCCGACGCCCACCCGATGGACGTGATGCGCACGGGCTGCTCGTTCCTGGGCAACCTGGAGCCGGAGAACAATTTCTCCGAGCAGCACGACAAGACCGACCGCCTGCTGGCCGCGTTCCCGGCGATCATGACCTACTGGTATCGTTTCAGCCATGAAGGCAAGCGCATCGATTGCGTGAGCGACGAGCAGTCCATCGGTGGACACTTCCTGCACCTGCTGCACGGCAAGAAGCCGAGCGAGCTGCATGTCAAGGTGATGAACGTTTCGCTGATCCTCTACGCAGAGCACGAGTTCAACGCATCGACCTTCACCGCACGTGTTTGCGCGTCGACCCTGTCTGACCTGTATTCGTGCATCACCGCGGCCATCGGCTCGCTGCGCGGCCCGCTGCACGGCGGCGCCAACGAAGCGGCGATGGAAATGATCGAGCGTTTCTCGTCGCCGGAAGACGCGATCAAGGGCACCCTCGGCATGCTCGAGCGCAAAGACAAGATCATGGGCTTCGGTCACGCGATCTATAAGGACAACGATCCGCGCAATGAGGTGATCAAGGGCTGGTCGAAAAAACTCGCTGACGAAGTGGGCGACAAGGTGTTGTTCCCGGTGTCCGAAGCCATCGACCAAACCATGTGGGAGCAGAAAAAACTGTTCCCTAACGCCGACTTCTACCATGCCTCGGCGTACCACTTCATGGGCATCCCGACCAAGTTGTTCACACCGATCTTCGTCTGCTCACGCCTGACCGGCTGGGCCGCCCACGTGTACGAACAACGTGCCAACAACCGCATCATCCGTCCAAGCGCCGAATACACCGGCGTTGAACAGCGCAAGTTCGTACCCATCGAACAACGCTGAATGGTGGAGGTTTGACGCAGGGATCTGAATTCAACGCAGATCCCTGTAGGAGCGAGCCTGCTCGCGATGGTGTGTCATTCACACGGGTGTCGTCTGACACACCATCGCGAGCAGGCTCGCTCCTACAGTGGATCGTGTTGATTTCGAACCCGGTGCCAGGCCCCGCCTTTTGTAACTACCGTGACCGAGTCCTGACCGATGAACACTGAATTCCGCAAATCGCTGCCTGGCAGCCACCTGGATTACTTCGATGTCCGCGCGGCAGTCGAGGCGATCCAGCCTGGCGCCTACGACACCCTGCCGTACACCTCCCGTGTGCTGGCGGAAAACCTTGTGCGTCGCTGCGACCCGGCCACGCTCACCGAATCCCTGAAGCAATTCATCGAGCGCAAGCGCGACCTCGACTTCCCGTGGTTCCCGGCTCGCGTGGTGTGCCACGACATTCTCGGCCAGACCGCGCTGGTCGACCTCGCCGGCCTGCGTGACGCCATCGCTCTGCAAGGCGGCGATCCTGCGCAAGTCAACCCGGTGGTGCCGACCCAACTGATCGTCGACCACTCTCTGGCCGTGGAGCGCGGTGGTTTCGATCCCGAGGCGTTCGAGAAGAACCGCGCCATTGAAGACCGTCGCAACGAAGACCGTTTCCACTTCATCAACTGGACCAAGAAGGCGTTCAAGAACGTCGACGTGATCCCACCGGGCAACGGCATCATGCACCAGATCAACCTGGAGAAGATGTCTCCGGTGATCCAGGTGCGTGACGGCGTGGCCTTCCCTGATACCTGCGTCGGCACCGACAGCCACACCCCGCACGTCGATGCGTTGGGCGTGATCGCCATCGGTGTCGGTGGTCTCGAAGCCGAAAGCGTGATGCTTGGCCGCGCATCGTGGATGCGTCTGCCGGAAAGCGTTGGTGTCGAACTGACAGGCAAGCTGCAACCGGGCATCACCGCCACCGACATGGTGCTGGCGCTGACCGAGTTCCTGCGCCAGCAAAAAGTCGTTGGCGCGTGGCTGGAGTTCTTTGGCGAAGGCGCGTCAAAGCTGACCCTCGGCGACCGCGCGACCATCTCCAACATGGCCCCGGAATACGGCGCCACGGCGGCGATGTTCTACATCGACCAGCAGACCATCGACTACCTCAAACTCACCGGCCGTGAAGACGAGCAGGTGCAACTGGTTGAGAACTACGCCAAGCAGACCGGTCTGTGGGCCGACAGCCTCAAAGGCGCGCAGTACGAACGTGGCCTGACCTTCGACCTGTCTTCGGTCGTGCGCAACATGGCTGGCCCGAGCAACCCGCACGCTCGTGTCGCGGTTTCGGATCTGGCAGCCAAAGGCATTTCCGGCCAATGGGACGATGTGCCGGGTCAAATGCCGGACGGCGCGGTGATCATCGCCGCCATCACCAGCTGCACCAACACCAGCAACCCGCGCAACGTGATCGCCGCCGGCCTGCTGGCGCGCAACGCCAACAAGCTCGGCCTGACCCGCAAACCATGGGTCAAGTCGTCCCTGGCACCGGGTTCGAAAACCGTCGCGCTGTACCTCGATGAAGCCGGTTTGACCGAAGAGCTGGACCAGCTCGGTTTCGGCGTCGTGGCCTTCGCCTGCACCACCTGCAATGGCATGTCCGGCGCACTGGACCCGGTGATCCAGCAGGAGATCATCGACCGCGACCTGTACGCCACTGCCGTGTTGTCTGGTAACCGCAACTTCGACGGCCGGATTCACCCGTATGCCAAGCAGGCGTTCCTCGCGTCGCCGCCATTGGTCGTTGCTTACGCCATCGCCGGCACCATCCGTTTCGACATCGAAAAAGATGTGCTGGGCGTGGTGGATGGCAAGGAAATCCGCCTTAAAGACATCTGGCCGAGCGACGAAGAAATCGACGCCGTGGTGAAAGCTTCGGTCAAGCCGGAGCAGTTCCGCCAGGTGTACATCCCGATGTTCGCCATCCACGAAGACACCGGCCCGAAAGTCGCGCCGCTGTACGACTGGCGCGAAATGAGCACCTACATCCGCCGTCCGCCGTACTGGGAAGGCGCGCTGGCCGGCGCTCGTCCGCTCAAGGGCATGCGCCCTCTGGCAGTGCTGCCGGATAACATCACCACCGATCACCTGTCGCCGTCCAACGCCATCATGCTCGACAGCGCCGCCGGCGAATACCTGGCGAAAATGGGCCTGCCGGAAGAGGACTTCAACTCTTACGCGACTCACCGTGGTGACCACCTGACCGCGCAGCGCGCGACCTTCGCCAACCCGAAACTGTTCAACGAAATGGTTCAGGAAAACGGCAAGGTCAAGCAGGGTTCGCTGGCCCGTGTCGAGCCGGAAGGCAAAGTGATGCGCATGTGGGAAGCCATCGAGACCTACATGGAGCGCAAGCAGCCGCTGATCATCATCGCAGGTCAAGACTACGGTCAGGGTTCGTCCCGCGACTGGGCGGCGAAGGGCGTGCGTCTGGCCGGTGTGGAAGCGATTGCAGCCGAAGGTTTCGAGCGCATTCACCGCACCAACCTGGTGGGCATGGGCGTGTTGCCGCTGGAATTCAAGCCGGGCACCAACCGCCACACCCTGGCCATCGACGGCAGCGAAACCTACGACGTGATTGGCGACCGCACCCCGCGTGCCGAGCTGACGCTGGTGATCCATCGCAAGAACGGCGAACGCGTCGATGTGCCGGTGACCTGCCGCCTGGACACCGCTGAAGAAGTGTCGATCTACGAGGCTGGCGGCGTGTTGCAACGCTTCGCCCAGGACTTCCTCGAAGAATCGGCGGTTGCCGTTTAATACAGCTGTGCAGACACGGGACTTTGAGTCCCGTGTCTGTTTTCAAGGTTAGGAGTAAGAGCACCATGGCTCACGCAGCTCAGATCAAGATTCCAGCAACTTACATGCGCGGCGGCACCAGCAAAGGTGTGTTTTTCAGCCTGAAGGATTTGCCTGAAGCGGCACAGGTCCCGGGCCCGGCCCGCGACGCTTTGTTGCTGCGCGTGATCGGCAGCCCCGACCCGTACGACAAGCAAATCGACGGTATGGGCGGCGCGACTTCCAGCACCAGCAAAACCGTGATCCTGTCGAAAAGCATCAAGGCTGCTCACGATGTCGATTACCTGTTCGGTCAGGTGTCCATCGACAAGCCTTTCGTGGACTGGAGCGGCAACTGCGGCAACCTGTCGGCGGCGGTCGGTTCGTTTGCCGTCAGCAATGGCCTGGTCGACGCCAGCCGCATCCCGCACAACGGCGTGGCGGTGGTTCGCGTGTGGCAGGCCAACATTGGCAAGACCATCATCGCCCACGTGCCGATCACCAATGGTGAAGTGCAGGAGACCGGCGATTTCGAACTCGACGGCGTGACCTTCCCGGCGGCCGAAGTGCAGATCGAGTTCCTCGATCCGGCGGCGGACGAAGAGGGCGGCGGCGGTTCGATGTTCCCTACCGGCAACCTCGTGGATGACCTGGAAGTGCCCGGCGTCGGTACCTTCAAGGCGACCATGATCAACGCCGGCATCCCGACGATTTTCGTCAATGCCGAAGACCTCGGCTACAAGGGCACCGAGTTGCAGGGCGCGATCAATGGCGACCCGAAAGCCTTGCTGATGTTCGAAACCATCCGCGCTTACGGTGCATTGCGCATGGGCCTGATTGCCAATATCGACGAAGCGGCCAAACGCCAACACACACCAAAAGTGGCCTTCGTGGCCAAGCCGGCGGACTACGTTTCGTCCAGCGGCAAAGCCATTGCGGCAGGCGATGTCGACCTGTTGGTGCGTGCGTTGTCCATGGGCAAGCTGCACCACGCAATGATGGGCACGGCGGCCGTCGCAATCGGCACGGCGGCAGCGATCACCGGCACTCTGGTCAACCTCGCAGCGGGCGGCATCGAACGCAACGCGGTGCGCTTCGGACATCCGTCCGGCACTTTGCGTGTAGGCGCCGAGGCCAGTCTGGTGAACGGCGAGTGGACTGTGAACAAGGCAATCATGAGCCGCAGTGCGCGGGTGTTGATGGAAGGCTTTGTGCGTGTGCCGGGTGATTCTTTCTAAGATCACCGAAAACCCTGTGGGAGCGAGCTTGCTCGCGATAGCTGAGTGTCAGACGACATCAATGCTGGATGTGCCGACGCCATCGCGAGCAAGCTCACTCCCACAGTGGAATGGATTTCAATAGTAAGAATTGTCATTGACTGAGAATGCCCTGAATCGAGGTCCCATCAACGACCCACTTCATAGAGTGAATCGAACATGAGTGCCAACGTCGACCTGAACAACCGTCCGGACTACGACAAGGTCCTGCAGGACATTGCCGATTACGTCCTCAACTACAAGATCGAGTCCGCAGAGGCGCTGGATACCGCGCGCAACTGCCTGATCGATACCTTGGGTTGCGGCCTGCT
Source organism: Pseudomonas sp. ACN8 (assembly GCF_002303925.1). Lineage (GTDB taxonomy): Bacteria > Pseudomonadota > Gammaproteobacteria > Pseudomonadales > Pseudomonadaceae > Aquipseudomonas. Next base: position 29,365 of record NZ_MRCS01000040.1, on the reverse strand, counting down.
GGCCCTGCGTTTTCCGGAGTGCACCAAGCATCTGGGACCCGTGGTGGAAGGCACCGTCGTGCCGTTCGGCGCCCGGGTGCCGGGGACCAGTTACCGACTCGATCCGGTGAAGGCGGCGTGGGACATCGGCTGCATCGTGCGCTGGCTCGACTACAACGACACCTGGCTCGCGGCGGAGTGGGGGCATCCGTCGGACAACCTCGGCGGTATTCTCGCCGTAGCCGACCATTTATCACAAAAGCACCTGGCCAATGGCGTGGCACCGCTGACCATGCGTACAGTGCTTGAAGCGATGATCATGGCCCACGAGATTCAAGGCGTGATCGCCCTGGAAAACTCGTTCAACCGTGTCGGCCTCGATCACGTCATTCTGGTGAAAGTCGCCTCTACCGCGGTCACAGCCAAGCTGATGGGTGCCAATCGCGAGCAGTTGTTGTCGGCGTTGTCTCATGCCTTTGCTGACGGTCAGGCATTGCGCACGTATCGGCATGCACCGAATGCCGGTTCGCGTAAATCCTGGGCGGCGGGTGATGCGTCCAGTCGTGGCGTGCGTTTGGCGGACATGGCGATGCGCGGCGAGATGGGCATTCCCGGTGTATTGAGTGCCAGGCAGTGGGGGTTTTACGACGTATTGTTCAGCCACACCAACAATGATCTGGCGCTCAAGCCTGAAGACAAGCGTGCGTTCAGTTTTTCGCGGACGTATGGCAGTTATGTGATGGAGAACGTGTTGTTCAAGATCAGTTTTCCGGCCGAGTTCCACGCGCAAACGGCCTGTGAGGCGGCGGTGACTCTGCACCCGCAGGTGCGCAATCGACTGCATGAAATCGACAGGATCGTGATTACTACGCACGAGTCGGCGATTCGCATCATTTCCAAGGTCGGCCCACTGGCCAATGCTGCTGATCGCGATCACTGCATCCAGTACATGACGGCTGTACCGCTGGCTTTCGGCAATCTGGTTGCCGAGTACTACGAAGATGATTTTCACAAGGCACATCCGATCATCGATGTGCTGCGCGACAAGATGGTGATTGTTGAGGAGCCGCGTTTCACCCGCGAGTATCTGGAGCCCGACAAACGCTCGATTGCCAACGCGGTGCAGGTGTTTTTCAAGGACGGTTCGAGTACCGAAAATGTAGTGGTGGAGTACCCGATCGGGCATCGTCGGCGTCGGGCTGAAGGGATTCCGTTGCTGGAGGACAAGTTCAGGGCGAACTTGCTGACACGATTCACCGGGCAGCGCAGTGAGGAGATTTTCGCGCTGTGCAAGGATCAGCAGAAACTCGAGGCGACAGCGGTAAACCGGTTTGTGGATTTGTTTGTTATCTAGGAGACCGCGTTATCGTTCAATCGCTGGCAGGCTAGCTCCCACAGGGATCTGCGGTGAACACAAATCAACTGTGGGAGCTAGCCTGCTAGCGATGAGGCCAGAACAGGCAATAGAGATTTATTTGAACCGCCGCTCGACGCCTTTCTCCACAAGGATTTTCGCGGAGATTTCCTCCACGGAAAAATGCGTGGAGTTGATGTTCGGGATGTTCTCGCGGCGGAACAGGTTTTCCACCTCGCGCACTTCGAACTCGCACTGGGCGTAGCTCGAATAGCGGCTGTTGGGCTTGCGCTCGTTGCGGATCGCGGTGAGGCGGTCGGGGTCGATGGTCAGACCGAACAGCTTGTGCTGGTGGGCGCGCAGGGCGGACGGCAGTTGCAGGCGTTCCATGTCGTCTTCGGTCAGCGGATAGTTGGCTGCACGGATACCGAATTGCATCGCCATGTACAGGCACGTCGGCGTCTTACCACATCGCGACACGCCCACTAGTATCAGGTCGGCCTTGTCGTAATAGTGCGTGCGGGCGCCGTCGTCGTTGTCGAGGGCGAAGTTAACGGCCTCGATACGCTCCATGTAATTGGTGTTGGCGCCGATGGAGTGGGACTTGCCCACGGTGTAGGAAGAATGCTCGGTCAGTTCCTGTTCAAGCGGTGCCAGGAACGTCGAGAAAATGTCGATCATGAAACCATTCGAGGTTGCGAGAATCTCACGAATGTCCTGATTGACGATGGTGTCGAAGATAATCGGACGGAAGCCGTCGGTTTCGGCGGCTTTGTTGATTTGTTGTACCATGGCCCGAGCTTTGTCCACGTTGTCGATGTACGGCCGCGTGACTTTGCTGAAGGTAATGTTTTCGAACTGCGCCAGAAGGCTTTGACCCAGGGTTTCGGCAGTAATACCGGTACCATCGGAGATAAAGAAAGCAGATCGTTTCATTTGCACCTTGGGCCTTAAGCTAGTGACGAATCTTGGATATGATAGGCGCGATTTGCCGGCCGCCATTGGCCCGCATTCTCACTTATTTTCCAGGTCCAGGCCATATAGCCGGCAAATGCACATTCAAGCAGCCGGTTTCTGAGCTTTTCCAACACAGTTAGTGGAGAGATCACCTTGGTAGAGTACGTAGTTTCCCTCGATAAGCTCGGCGTCCATGATGTAGAGCATGTGGGGGGCAAGAACGCATCCCTGGGCGAGATGATCAGCAACCTTGCAGGTGCCGGTGTATCGGTGCCCGGCGGCTTCGCCACGACCGCTCAGGCTTATCGTGACTTCCTGGAACTGAGCGGCCTGAATCAGCAGATTCACGATGCGCTCGATGCCCTGGACGTCGATGACGTGAATGCCCTGGCCAAGACCGGTGCCCAGATCCGCCAATGGATCATGGAAGCCGAGTTCCCTGAAAAACTGAATGCCGAAATCCGTACCGCGTTCGCCACGCTGTCCGCCGGCAACCCTGACATGGCCGTGGCCGTGCGTTCTTCGGCCACCGCCGAAGACTTGCCGGACGCATCCTTTGCCGGCCAGCAGGAAACCTTCCTGAACATCCGTGGTGTCGAAAACGTCATTCGCGCCGCCAAAGAGGTGTTCGCCTCGCTGTTCAACGACCGTGCCATTTCCTATCGCGTGCACCAGGGCTTCGACCACAAGCTGGTCGCCCTGTCCGCTGGTGTGCAGCGCATGGTCCGCTCCGAAACCGGCACCGCCGGCGTGATGTTCACCCTCGATACCGAATCGGGCTTCCGTGACGTGGTGTTCATCACCGGCGCCTACGGCCTGGGCGAAACCGTCGTACAAGGCGCAGTGAACCCGGATGAGTTCTACGTCCACAAAGGCACGCTGGCAGCCGGTCGTCCGGCCATCCTGCGCCGCAACCTGGGCAGCAAGGCCATCAAGATGATCTACGGCGACGAGGCCAAGGCCGGTCGTTCGGTCAAGACCGTCGACGTGGACAAGGCTGAACGCGCACGTTTCTGCCTGACCGACGCTGAAGTCAGCGAGCTGGCCAAGCAGGCGATGATCATCGAGAAGCATTACAAGTGCCCGATGGACATCGAGTGGGCCAAGGACGGTGACGACGGCAAACTGTACATCGTGCAGGCCCGTCCGGAAACCGTGAAGAGCCGCACCCAGGCCAACGTCATGGAACGTTACCTGTTGAAAGAGACCGGTACCGTGCTAGTGGAAGGTCGTGCCATCGGTCAGCGCATCGGCGCCGGCAAGGTCCGCATCATCAAGGACGTGTCCGAGATGGACAAGGTCCAGCCAGGCGACGTACTGGTTTCCGACATGACCGACCCGGACTGGGAACCGGTCATGAAGCGCGCCAGCGCCATCGTCACCAACCGTGGCGGACGTACTTGCCACGCGGCGATCATCGCTCGCGAGCTGGGTATTCCAGCGGTAGTAGGTTGCGGCAACGCCACCCAGCTGTTGAAAGACGGCCAGGGCGTGACCGTTTCCTGCGCTGAAGGCGACACCGGTTTCATCTTCGAAGGCGAACTGGGCTTCGATATCAAGAAGAACTCCGTGGACGCCATGCCGGAGCTGCCGTTCAAGATCATGATGAACGTCGGCAACCCGGACCGTGCCTTCGACTTCGCGCAGCTGCCGAACGCCGGTGTGGGCCTGGCCCGCCTCGAGTTCATCATCAACCGCATGATCGGCGTGCACCCCAAGGCACTGCTGAACTACGACGGTCTGCCGCTGGACATCAAGGAAAGCGTCGACAAGCGCATCGCCGGTTACGACGACCCGGTCGGCTTCTATGTCGAGAAACTGGTTGAAGGCATCAGCACCCTGGCGGCTGCGTTCTGGCCGAAAAAGGTCATCGTGCGCCTGTCGGACTTCAAGTCCAACGAATACGCCAACCTGATCGGCGGCAAGCTGTACGAACCGGAAGAAGAAAACCCGATGCTGGGCTTCCGCGGTGCCTCGCGTTACATCAGCGAATCGTTCCGTGACTGCTTCGAACTCGAATGCCGCGCTCTCAAGCGCGTGCGCAACGAGATGGGCCTGACCAACGTCGAAATCATGGTGCCGTTCGTCCGTACCCTGGGCGAAGCGAGCCAGGTGGTGGATCTGCTGGCGGAAAACGGTCTGGCTCGTGGCCAGAACGACCTGCGCGTGATCATGATGTGCGAACTGCCATCCAACGCCATCCTGGCTGAAGAGTTCCTCGAGTTCTTCGACGGTTTCTCCATCGGCTCCAACGACCTGACCCAACTGACCCTGGGCCTGGACCGTGACTCCGGCATCATCGCCCACCTGTTCGACGAGCGTAATCCGGCGGTGAAGAAGCTGCTGGCCAATGCCATTGCCGCGTGCAACAAGGCCGGCAAATACATCGGCATCTGCGGTCAGGGTCCTTCGGACCACCCGGACCTGGCCAAGTGGCTGATGGAGCAGGGCATTGAAAGCGTTTCGTTGAACCCGGACTCCGTACTGGAAACCTGGTTCTTCCTGGCGGAAGGTCAAGCTTCGGCCTGATCCGCTCCCACACGGGGCGGTGCCTTTAAGATTCAAGCAGGGCGGGCTCCATCTGGATGCCGCCCTTTTTTGTGCAAGAGATTATGCAAAGCAGCAGCAACCTATTTCCTGTCGCCCTGATCAGCGCCGAACGGCGCGGTGATCTGAGCGAAGATGTGTATCGTTTGAAACCCGGTAACAGCCCCGACTTCACCGTCGAACTGGCTGTGACACGCCTTGGCATGGCCGATGAGTCGTCCTCCCGTGGCGTGCCGGTGATCCTGCTGCACGGCAGCTTTTCCAATCGCCGGTTCTGGTTTTCTCCCAAAGGCCTGGGGTTGGGCGCTTACCTGGCCCGTCAGGGATTCGACGTCTGGATTCCGGAAATGCGCGGTCACGGCCTGTCCCAGCGTAACCATGACTACCGCAAGAACCGTGTCGCCGACTACGCACGCTATGACCTGCCGGCCATTGGCGCGTTCGTGCGCGAACAGAGCGGGCAGGTGCCGCACTGGATCGGTCACTCGCTGGGCGGTACTACACTGGCCGCAGCATTGGGTGGCGAGTACATCGGTGAGCCGGTCGTGGCCTCGGCGGCGTTTTTCGGTACGCAAGTCAGTCGTACTTACTGGCCATTGAAGATTCCACCGGTGGAGTGGAGCGGTCGCTTCATTCTCAAGCGTTTTGCCCAGTTGTCCGGCTCAAGGCTCAAGCGCGGCCCGGAGGACGAGCCCATCGGCCTGGCTCTGGAAAGCATGCGCTGGTTTGGCTTGTTCGGGCGCTTCGGTGATGCCGACAAGGACTGGTGGGCAGGCCTGGCCGAGGTCAAGTTGCCCGTATTGGCGGTCAGTGCCGCGGGTGATCATCAGGACCCGGCCTGGGCGTGTCGCAAACTGTTCGAGCAGTTCGGTTCCGAGCACAAGCAATTCATCCACCTGGGACGCGAGCAGGGCTTCGGCGACAATTTCGGTCACGTGGAAATGCTCGTCAGCAAGGCAGCCCAGGCTGAAGTCTGGCCTTTGGTGACTCGCTGGCTGGCCGATCAGCAGACACCTTTGCCGGGCGCGCAACAGGATTTGGTCGCGGCAATCTGAGCCCGATGCTCTAACAAGGGCATTTCGCTCTGGTCGGCTTGCGGCTAAGATATGACGCATTGAGCTGTTCTGGTCACTTTGCGTGGCTGAGTCATCACTGATGTTCGTGCTGTCTTCCTCTTCACAGGAGTTTCTCGATGATCCATTACCTCACGCCTGACCTTTGCGATGCCTATCCGGAACTGGTGCAGGTGCTGGAACCGATGTTCAGCAATTTCGGCGGCCGTGATTCCTTCGGCGGCGAAATCGTGACCATCAAGTGCTTCGAAGACAACTCGCTGGTCAAGGAGCAAGTCGAGCTCAAGGGGGATGGCAAGGTCCTGGTAGTCGATGGCGGAGGCTCCCTGCGCCGCGCACTGCTGGGTGACATGCTCGCCGAGAAAGCGGCCAAGAATGGCTGGGAAGGCCTGGTGATTTACGGTTGCATCCGTGACGTCGACGTCATCGCGCAAACCGACCTGGGGGTTCAGGCGCTGGCCAGCCACCCAATGAAAACCGACAAGCGCGGTATCGGCGATCTCAACGTTGCCGTGACCTTCGCCGGCGTGACCTTCCACCCGGGTCATTACATCTATGCGGACAACAACGGCGTGATCATCTCGCCCAGCCCGCTGAAAATGCCTGAATAAAGCGCTGGTCGACCAAAGGAGTGCGGATGTTCGAGGAAGAAAACGCGCAATGGGGGCTGGTGCATGCCCTGGTGCTGGACGGTAAAGGCGGCGCGCGTTCGATTGCCCGGACTGAGCTCGATGACTTGCAGCTGCAGGCCCATGAAAGCCTGTGGCTGCACTGGGATCGCAGTCATCCGCAAACCCGGACCTGGTTACGCAAATCCAGTGGTCTGAGCGAGTTCAGCTGTGACCTGTTACTCGAAGAAAACACCCGTCCGCGACTTTTACAGCTTTCCGACAGCGAACTGCTGCTATTTTTGCGCGGGGTCAATCTGAACCCCGGTGCCGAGCCGGAAGACATGGTGTCGGTGCGGATCTTCGGCTCTGCCCAGCGTGTCATTTCCCTGCGTTTGCGTCCGTTGCGTGCCACTGACGAGTTGCTGGTGCAACTGTCCGAAGGCAAGGGGCCGAAAACCGCCTCCGAACTCATCCTTTGCATGGCGCAGTACCTCACCAACAAAGTGCAGGATCTGGTCAGCTGTCTCTCGGAAGTGGTCGATGAGGAAGAAGAAAAACTGGATGCCGACGAACGGTATACTCCTGAACACGGATCGGTTTTGCAGATTCGACGCCGGGCGGCTGCGTTGAAGCGCTTTCTTGCTCCGCAGCGGGACATTTTCGGTCAATTGACGCGGATCAAGTTGCCCTGGTTCGTCGAGGACGATGGCGATTACTGGAACGAATTGAACAACAGCCTGACCCGCTACCTTGAAGAGCTGGAATTGACCCGGGAACGGGTGGGGCTGGTCCTGGAGGCTGAAGACCGCCGCTTGAGCGTGCGCATGAATCGCACGATGTATCGCTTCGGGATCATCACCGGGATCTTTTTGCCGATGAGTTTTCTGACCGGGCTTTTGGGGATCAACGTCGGTGGAATTCCGTTCTCTGCCAGCCCTTACGGCTTTCTGATCGCCTGCCTGATGATGGTCTCGGTGGCGCTGGGGCAGTGGTGGTTGTTCCGACGATTGCGCTGGGTCTGAGGGAAAGCATGTGACCCGAGCAAAACTGACCGCGTCTCCCACAGACATCACGAGAGGTGCGTATGCACGATCCGTTTGAACAGTCTTTACGCGACATGCTCAACGCCTCACCGTCCACCCGGGACGACGATGCGTGCCTGGGGCGTGTGCTGAAAACCGCCAACCGCCAGGTTGGCGCCGGTGATTTGTTCAGCCTGCTGGGGCGCTGGTTGCCCGCACTGATGATCGCCCTGAATAACGGATCGGCCCATGTCGCGCCGGTATCCCGTCTTCGTAAACCTGCTGCTCGCACTGCTGATAAGGCTGATTGAATATGGAACTTGATCTCTGGACTCAGAGCCTCGTCACTGCAATGACTGCGTTGTGGACCAAGGTTGCGAACTTCATTCCGAACCTGTTCGGCGCACTGGTCGTGCTGCTGTTGGGTTTTGTCGTGGCCAAGCTGCTCGACACCCTGCTGTCCAAATTGCTCGCCAAATTGGGCCTTGACCGCTTGATGGGAGGCACCGGCCTGACCAAATTGCTGGCCCGCGCCGGGTTGCAAGTGCCTATTTCGACCCTGATCGGCAAGATCGTCTATTGGTTCGTTCTGCTGATTTTTCTGGTTTCTGCCGCAGAATCCCTTGGTCTTGAGCGAGTTTCAGCTACGCTGGACATGCTAGCGTTGTATTTGCCGAAGGTTTTCGGCGCGGCGCTGGTGTTGCTGGTAGGTGTCTTGCTGGCGCAACTGGCCAACGGGCTGGTGCGCGGAGCGGCAGAAGGCGTGGGGCTGGACTATGCTTCAGGGCTTGGACGGATTGCCCAGGGACTGGTGATCATTATCAGTATTTCGGTTGCAATCAGCCAGTTGGAGGTCAAGACTGACCTGCTGAACCATGTGATTGTGATTGTGTTGATAACCGTTGGTCTGGCGGTAGCGCTGGCCATGGGATTGGGAAGCCGGGAAATTGCCGGCCAGATTCTTGCGGGAATCTACGTGCGTGAGCTGTACCAGGTTGGGCAACAAGTGCGTGTTGGCGAGGTCGAAGGCCAGATCGAAGAGATCGGCACGGTTAAAACCACATTGCTGACCGATGAGGGTGAGCTAGTCTCTCTTTCCAATCGGATCCTCCTTGAGCAGCATGTGAGTAGCCGCTAACCCGGCAAACCCTGCTAATGTATGCCGCCGCAAAATGCCTGCTCACGCTGGCTGCGGCGGACATTGACCTGACTGTCGGCCCGACTTGTTTTGAATAAAGCCCAATCGTTATCCATGCGCTACGACCCCCGCGAGCTCTCTGATGAGGAGTTGGTCGCGCGCTCGCATTCCGAGCTGTTTCACGTAACACGCGCCTATGAAGAACTGATGCGGCGTTACCAACGAACATTATTTAATGTGTGTGCACGATATCTCGGGAACGATCGCGACGCAGACGATGTCTGTCAGGAGGTCATGTTGAAGGTGCTGTATGGCCTGAAGAACTTCGAAGGTAAATCGAAGTTCAAGACATGGCTATATAGCATCACGTACAACGAGTGCATTACACAGTATCGAAAGGAACGGCGAAAGCGTCGCTTGATGGACGCATTGAGTCTTGACCCCCTCGAGGAAGCGTCCGAAGAAAAGACGCCGAAACCTGAGGAAAAGGGTGGACTTGATCGCTGGTTGGTGTATGTGAACCCGATTGACCGGGAAATTCTGGTGCTACGATTTGTCGCAGAGCTGGAGTTTCAGGAGATCGCAGACATCATGCATATGGGTTTGAGTGCAACAAAAATGCGGTACAAACGCGCTCTAGATAAATTGCGTGAGAAATTTGCAGGCATTGCTGAAACTTAGTTCAGCGCAAATATCTCTTACGTGTAGGCAAGTTCTGTTAGACTTGCCGCCGAGTTGTCCCCCGGTTTGCGGGACTGCTTCACAATCACCAGATGGGGATTTAACGGATGAAACTGAAAAACACCTTGGGCTTGGCCATTGGTACTCTTATTGCCGCTACTTCGTTCGGCGCACTGGCACAAGGCCAAGGCGCAGTTGAAATCGAAGGCTACGCAAAGAAGCAATATTTCGATAGCGACCGTAACTTCAAGAACGACGGTATCAATCCGGGCGGTTCGATCGGTTACTTCCTGACTGACGACGTTGAACTGCGTCTGGCCTACGACGAAGTTCACAACGCCCGTGCAAACGACGGCAAGAACGTTAAAGGCGCGAACACCGCTCTGGACGCTCTGTACCACTTCAACAACCCAGGCGACATGCTGCGTCCTTACGTCTCGGGCGGTTTCTCCGACCAGAGCATCGACCAGAACGGCTCGAACGGTCGTAACCGTTCCACCTTCGCCAACGTTGGCGGCGGTGCCAAGCTGTACTTCACCGACAACTTCTACGCCCGTGCAGGCGTTGAAGCTCAGTACAACATCGACCAGGGCAACACCGAGTGGGCTCCTAGCGTCGGTCTCGGTGTGAACTTCGGCGGCGGCAGCAAGCCAGCTGCTGCTCCAGTTCCAGCTCCAGAAGTTTGCTCCGACAGCGACAACGATGGCGTTTGCGACAACGTTGACAAGTGCCCGGACACCCCGGCCAACGTAACTGTTGATGCTGATGGCTGCCCAGCTGTTGCTGAAGTCGTTCGTGTAGAGCTGGACGTGAAGTTCGACTTCGACAAGGCAGCAGTCAAGCCAAACAGCTACGGCGACATCAAGAACCTGGCTGACTTCATGAAGCAGTACCCATCCACCACCACTACTGTTGAAGGTCACACTGACTCCGTCGGTCCTGACGCTTACAACCAGAAACTGTCCGAGCGTCGTGCAAACGCCGTTAAGCAAGTTCTGACCAACCAGTACGGTGTTGAGTCGTCCCGCGTTCAGTCCGTTGGCTACGGCGAATCCCGCCCAGTTGCCGACAACAAAACTGAAGCTGGTCGCGCTGTTAACCGTCGCGTAGAAGCGCAGGTTGAAGCTCAAGCTAAGTAATTAGCTCGCAGCTCTGAAAAGCCCGGCTCAGGCCGGGCTTTTCTTTGTCTGCGATTTGGTGAAACAGGTGAAACTAAGCTGACTGATCTGCCGCCATCACAGGCAAATCAAGCTCCCCCAGGGATTGAGTTGCACAGGCTGCCACTGCACCGATCACCAATATGGCGGGGCTTTTCAGCTGGAATCTGCAGGCCGCTTCATCCATGTCTGTGAGAGTGCTCCGACATTCCCGCTGATGGGGCAAGGAGGCATTTTCAATCATGGCCACGGGCGTATCCGTCGTCATGCCGCCGGCCAATAGCTGCTCACGGATTTCACCGAGCTTGGCCACTCCCATGTAAATCACCAACGTCGTTCCGCCTTGGGCCAGTGCCTGCCAGTTCAATTGGCTGTCGTCCTGGGTGTGTGCGGTGACCAGCGTGACACCGCGGGCGACACCGCGCAAAGTCAGCGGAATATCGCATTGCGTCGCCCCCGCCAGCCCGGCAGTGATGCCGTTGACCAACTCGGCTTCGACCCCTCGCTCACGCAACCACTGCGCCTCTTCTCCACCTCGGCCGAAAATGCACGGATCGCCGCCCTTGAGCCGCGCCACGCATTTACCCTGCCGGGCATAGCGAAGCATCAAGCGATGGATGAACGCTTGCGGGGTAGAGCGGCAGCCGCCGCGCTTGCCCACCGGAATGATCCGCGCGCCAGGGCAATGCTCGAGTACCGCGACATTGACCAGATCATCGATCAGCACCACATCTGCTTCCCGCAAGGCGCGTACCGCTTTCAACGTGAGTAACTCCGGATCACCAGGGCCCGCACCTACCAGCCAGACTTTTGCACTCATAGTGTTTTCCTCACGAGATGACGGTGATTGGCCGCGCCGTGGCAGCCAGCAGGCGTTTGATTTCCGGAACGCAGGACCCGCATTGGGTGCCGCAACCCAGTTCTTGCTTGAGTCCCTGCAAGTCCAGGCCTCGGCTGATACCGGCGCGGATCGCGTTCTGGTCGACGTTCTTGCAATTGCACAGGATCTTGTTCGCATTGACCGGCGCATCGAGATTGCCCGGTGGTGCGCTCAGTGGCGCAAGCAACCAGCGCCGCAATTGCTGGTCCGTGCGACCTTCGAGCCAAAGCCCCTGCAACCAGTGTTGGGCAAGGGTTTCACCGGCCAGTCGAATGGCAGTGATCCGGCCATTTTCGATTCGCACGCGCTTGCCAATGGCCCGTCGAGGGTCGTCGTATGCCAGCACCGGGCCGTCATCGAGCGCCAGGTTTTTATCGATTTCGCTTAGCAGCTCTACCGAAGGCGCTGAAGTATTGGCAGCCCGTACAAGCAGGGCAGGGCGCTCACGACCAACCAGACTGAGACTGACGTAGGAAAACGCCTCGCAGAGCGGTCGTAGCGTCTCAAAGTGCCGTTGAACATCGCCCTCGATCAGTGCGAACAGTTTCCAGGGCAAATCCACCGGATCCAGGCGAACGCCGCTGTGTTTAAGTTCGGGCTGTTTCGACAAAGGATCGAATGCGGGCAGGGTGAGGCTGTTCACCCCGCCCTTGAGAAAACGGTCGCCCCAATGCATCGGCAAAAAGGCCTGGCCCGGGCGCACGCTGTCATCGCTGGCAACTGCGACGACGATTGCGCCGCGTCGGCTTTTCAGACTGACCAGATCCCCCGGCTGCAGGCGATGGCGGCGCAGTTCGTCCGGGTGCAGGCTCAACTCCGCTTCGCTGACATGGCCAAATAGCTGCGCGGCGGTGCCGGTGCGGCTCATGCCGTGCCATTGATCGCGCAGGCGGCCGGTGATCAGGGTCAGCGGGAAGCGTGCATCGCGTTGCTCTTTGGCGGCGCGGTATGGATCGGCCACGAACTGTGCGCGCCCATTGGCAGTGGCAAATATCCCGTCGACGTACAGCCGTGCCGTGCCTTCAACGGCACCTGCAGGGAAGGGCCACTGCTGCGGGCCGAGACGATCGATCAGTGCATGGCTGATACCGGACAGATCCAGATCGCGACCTTGAGTCAGTTGTTTGTATTCGTCAAAGACCTGAGCGGGGTTATCAAATTCAAACAGGCTGGTTTGGCCGGGACGCAGGTGCTTTTCCAGGCGTTGTGCGAAATCTACGGTGATTGCCCAGTCCGGCCGCGCCTCACCCGGTGCGACGATTGCCTGGCGTACGTGGGAAATGCGTCGCTCGGAGTTGGTCACACAACCTTCCTTTTCCCCCCAACTGGCGGCGGGCAGCAGAAGGTCGGCGAACTTCGCGGTTTCAGTGGTGCTGAAGGCTTCCTGCAACACCACGAACGGGCAGCCTTGCAAGGCTGCGCGCACGGCCGTCTGGTCCGGCATGGATTGCGCGGGGTTGGTACAGGCGATCCACAGTGCCTTGATCTTGCCGTTGCGCACTTGCTCGAACAGCTCGATCGCGGTGAGCCCGGGATTTTCCGGTAGTTGCTCGACGCCCCAGTAGGATGCCACTTGCTCGCGGTGTTGCGCATTGGCGGCGTCACGATGGCCGGGCAGCAGGTTGGACAGGCTGCCGGTTTCCCGTCCGCCCATGGCATTTGGCTGACCGGTGAGAGAGAAAGGTCCGGCACCGGGACGACCGATCTGCCCGGTGGCCAGGTGCAGATTGATCAATGCACTGTTTTTCGCGCTGCCGGCAGTGGACTGGTTAAGCCCCATGCACCACAGCGACAGAAAGCTCGGTGATGTGCCGATCCACTCGGCACACTGCTGCAATTGTTCGAGGCTGATACCGCAGAGCTGCGAAACCATTTGCGGTGTGTAGTCACGCACCAGGTTTTTCAGTTCAGCCAGGCCTTCGGTGTGGTCGCGGATGAAGTCACGATCGATCCAGTCTTCCCACAGCAGCAGATGCAAAATCCCATGGAACAAGGCGACGTCGGTGCCAGGCAAGATCGCCAGGTGCAGGTCAGCCAGATCGCAGGTATCTGTACGACGAGGGTCAATGACGATGACCTTCATCTGCGGTCGGCGGGATTTGGCGGCTTCCAGCCGGCGAAACAGCACCGGGTGGGCGTAGGCCATGTTGCTGCCGACGATCATCACGCAATCGCTCAGCTCCAGGTCTTCGTAGCTGCAGGGCGGGGCGTCGGCACCCAGGCTGCGCTTGTAGCCGACCACCGCCGAGGACATGCACAGACGCGAATTGCTGTCGATGTTGTTGGTGCCTACCAGGGCACGTGCCAGCTTGTTGAAGGCGTAGTAGTCCTCGGTCAACAGTTGCCCGGAAATGTAGAACGCCACGCTGTCCGGGCCATGCTCGGCAATGGTCGCGGCGAATACACTGGTGGCATGATCGAGGGCGGCATCCCAATCGGTGCGGTGGCGGGCCAGGCCTTTACCGAGGCGCAGTTCGGGGTACAACGCCCGCGCCGTCAAGTCGCCGGTCAGGTGCAGGGTCGAACCCTTGCTGCACAGTTTGCCGAAATTGGCCGGGTGCGCGGGATCGCCGCTGACGCCGAGGATGCGTGAACCGTCGTGCTCGATCAGCACCCCGCAGCCGACCCCGCAGTAACAGCAGGTGGACGCAGTGATCTGGCGGTCCATCAGCCTGCATCCCGCAGGGCCAGCATCACCCGGCCATTTTCCACCCGGGCGAGATGGTGATGGGCACAGCCGATGTCCGGGGCCAGGGCTTCGCCACTTTCCAGGTCGATTTGCCAGTTGTGCAACGGGCAGGCCACCCGCTTGCCGTACACCAGACCTTGGGACAACGGGCCGCCCTTGTGCGGGCAGCGGTCGTCAAGGGCGAACACTTCGTCGTCGCTGGTACGAAAAATCGCGATGTCTCCCTTTGGTCCGGCGATGATCCGCGAGCCCAGGGCATTGATCTCTTCCAGTGCGCAGATATCCAGCCAGTTCATGCCAGCACCTCCAGGTTTTTCACGGGGATGACGTCGAATTCTTTTTTCAGCTGCGGCTGCTCCAGGCGCTCCTTCCACGGGTCCTGTTCGAACGACAGGGAGAATTGCAGGCGATCGTTGAGTGCCTTGCGCCGCTCCGGATCTTCCAGCACGGCTTTCTTGATGTGTTCCATGCCGACCCGTTGCAGGTAGTGCACGGTGCGTTCGAGGTAGAAGGCTTCTTCGCGATAGAGCTGCAGGAATGCACCGTTGTATTCGCGGACTTCTTCGGCGGTTTTCAGTTTGACGAAGAATTCCGCGACTTCGGTCTTGATCCCGCCGTTGCCACCGATGTACATCTCCCAGCCGGAGTCCACACCGATAATTCCTACATCCTTGATACCGGCTTCCGAGCAGTTGCGCGGGCAACCGGAGACAGCCAGCTTCACCTTGTGCGGCGACCACATGTTGAACAGGTCATGTTCCAGTTCAATGCCAAGTTGTGTGGAGTTCTGCGTGCCAAAGCGGCAGAACTCGCTGCCGACGCAGGTTTTCACCGTGCGGATGGATTTGCCGTAGGCGTGGCCGGACGGCATGTCCAGGTCTTTCCACACCCCCGGCAGGTCTTGCTTGCGAATGCCCAGCAGGTCGATGCGCTGGCCACCGGTGACCTTGACCATCGGTACGTTGTACTTGTCGGCGACGTCGGCAATGCGCCGCAGCTCTGAAGGATTGGTCACGCCGCCCCACATCCGCGGGACTACAGAGTAGGTGCCGTCTTTCTGAATGTTGGCGTGGGCGCGTTCGTTGATCAGGCGCGATTGCGGGTCGTCCTTGGCCTCGCCCGGCCAAGTGGAAATCAGGTAGTAGTTGAGCGCCGGCCGGCAGGTGGCGCAGCCGTTGGGGGTGCGCCAGTTCAGGTAGCTCATGGTGCCGGCGATGGTCAGCAGGTGCTGCTCGCGGATGGCCTGGCGGATTTGCCCGTGATTGAGGTCGCTGCAGCCGCAGATGGCCTTTTCGCTTTTCGGTTTGACGTCCGCCGCGCCGCCCACGGTGTTGATCAGGATCTGTTCGACGAGGCCGGCGCAGGAGCCGCAGGAGCTGGCAGCCTTGGTGTGTTTCTTGACGTCGTCGACACTGAACAGACCATGCTCCTGAATGGCCTTGACGATGGTGCCTTTGCACACGCCGTTGCAGCCGCAGACTTCGGCCGTTTCGGCCATGCTCATGGCTTTGTCCTGGCCCTGATGTCCTACGTCGCCCAAAGCGTTTTCGCCAAACATCAGATGATCGCGGATCTCGTCGATGGCGTGATTCTCACGGATCTGCCGGAAATACCAGCCGCCATCTGCCGTATCGCCGTACAGGCAGGCGCCGACCAGCACGTCATCCTTGATCACCAGTTTCTTGTAGACCCCGCCAATCGGGTCCGAGAGGGTGATGGTCTCGGTGCCTTCACCGCCCATGAAGTCGCCCGCGGAGAACAGGTCGATGCCGGTGACCTTCAATTTGGTTGAGGTCACAGACCCCTTGTAGGTGGCAAACCCCAGTTGGGCGAGGTGGTTGGCGCAGACTTTGGCCTGTTCGAACAGCGGCGCCACCAAGCCATAGGCGATGCCGCGGTGGCTGGCGCACTCACCGATGGCATAGATCCGTGGGTCGTAGGTTTGCAGTGTGTCGTTGACCAGAATCCCGCGGCTGCACGGAATGCCGGATTTCTCCGCCAGTTCGGTATTGGGACGAATGCCAGCGGCCATCACGACCAGGTCGGCGGGGATGATGTCGCCGTTCTTGAATTGCACCGAACCGACCCGGCCGTTGCCCGCGTCATGCAAGGCCTGGGTCTGCTCGCACAGGCGAAAGTGCAGGCCGCGAGATTCCAGCGCGCTTTGCAGCAGCTGGCCGCTGGTCTTGTCCAGTTGTCGTTCCAGCAACCACTCGCCGATATGCACCACGGTCACGTGCATGCCCCGCAGCATCAGGCCGTTGGCGGCCTCCAGGCCGAGCAGGCCGCCACCGATGACCACGGCGTGCCGGTGGGTTTTCGCGGTGTCGATCATGGCCTGGGTGTCGGCGATGTCGCGGTAGCCGATCACGCCCTCAAGGGTGTTGCCGGGAATGGGCAGGATGAAGGGCGTCGAGCCGGTGGCGATCAGCAGGCGATCGTATTCGGCTTCGCTGCCGTCTTCGGCAATGACCCGGCGCTTGACCCGGTCGATCTCCACCACCTTGCGGTTGAGCAGCAGCTTGATGTTGTTTTCCAGGTACCAGTCCAGGTCGTTGAGCACGATCTCTTCGAAGGTCTGTTCGCCCGCCAGCACCGGCGACAACAGGATGCGGTTGTAGTTGGTGTGCGGTTCGGCGCCGAAGACCGTGATGTCGTACAGTTCATTACTCAGCTTGAGCAGTTCTTCCAGGGTACGAACCCCGGCCATGCCGTTGCCGATCATCACCAGTTTTAGTTTTTTCATCAGGTTCTCCGGGGGAGCTCAGGCCTGCCTCATCAGGGTTCAGGCCATGCTCGACAAATTTTGCGCAAACAAAAAAAGGCGTCCCGCTAGTTGCCTAGCGAGGACGCCTTTGTCCTGGTCCCGTTCTCTCGGGCAGCGCAGCTTTCTACGTTGAAGGCCGGGCTTTATGTATGTTGGGAAAGGTAATGCAGTGGTTGTGCCAAGTTTCGCAAGGGCCCGATTTATGGGCTCTCGTCATGGGAGGAGGGTGTTTGCGTGCACTGGTTCAAGGCGCGACGCCCGGTTTTGAAGCAGAAAAATCAAAAAATCTGTTGGGTGCAGTGAAAAACTCAGCCATGAAACAACAAAAACAGCAGCACCAGATTCACCAGCAAGGACACCAGCGCCAACGTCCGCCAGACTTTCAACGGTTCGCGCTCTAGCAAAGGTTTGGGGCGCACGCTCAAACTGCGTCGTTCTCCCTGTTCCAGCAGCAACAACCATTCTTCCGCTGTTTCAAAGCGCTGATCCGGAGCTGCCGCCACCGCGCGTTCCAGACTTTGCGCGATCCATTCCGGCAGGTCGGGCCGGTAGCGACTGGCGCTGACCGGCACACCAAACCGTGGGCGCTGGAACGCTTCGATTTCGCCGTAGGGATAATGCCCGGTAAGCAGGTAATACAAGGTCACGCCGACCGCATACAAATCCTGTTGCGGTGTCGGTAAATCCCCGCGAAAGGCTTCCGGTGCGATATAGCTGGGCGTTCCGGGCAGGGCGAAGGCTTGATCTTCGGACAGCCCGGGACAGTACGCGAGACCGAAATCCAGCAGGCGCAACTCGCCGTCGTCCCCCAGAAGCAGGTTCTCCGGTTTGATATCACGATGCAGAATCTGGCGTCGATGCAGTATGCCGACCGCTCGCAGCAGGCGTTCGGCCAGGTCCAGCCATTGAGCCAGTGGCAGCGTTCCGACACGCTCCTGCAATTTAGCCAGGGTATATCCGGAATATTCGCGCATCACGTAGTACAAATGCTGACGCTGACTGGCGGCATGAACTTCAGGAAAATGCCGCCCGGCCACACGTTTGAGGAACCATTCCTCCGACAACAATGCCTGCCCGGCCTGATGATCGTCACGAAGCGCACCGGGCAAGGTTTTCAGCAGCCAAGGCTGTTGTTGAGCATCTCGTACCCGGTAGAGCAGTGATTGCTGGCTTTGGCCGAGGATCCCTTCAATCTGCCAGCCTTCGAAGGTCTGGCCTGGCTTCAATGCAGGCGGGAGTGGCCATTGCTGCAGATGAATCAGTGCATCGCCGATGCTGGTTTCGCCAAGGGCATCGACCCGCACCAGCAGGGCGCTGGCGTTGTCCTGACTGCCAGCCAGGTGCGCGGCGCTGACCAACGTCTGCGCGGCACTGTTCAGGTCAGGTTGATCGCGCAAAATGCCCGCAATGGCGGTATCGCCCAGGACGGCCCAGACGCCGTCGCTGAGCAGCACGAAACTCTCGTTCAAACGCAGTTCGCCATCCAGAAAGTCCAGCACCAGATGTTGATCCAGCCCCAGGGCCCGTTTAAGCACATGCTGCATGCCAGGCTGGTCCCAGACGTGATCCTCGCTCACCCGTTGCAGCGTGTCGGCGTGCCAGCGATAAACCCGGCAGTCGCCGACATGTGCCAAGGTAAAACGCCGGCCGCGCATCACCAAGGCACTGACGGTGGTCAGCAGCGGTTGGCCGCCACCGTTAGCCTGCAACCAGCGATTTTGTGCCAGTAGCAGGCGATCCAGTGCCTGGGCGACGCCCCAGGTTTCCGGGGTGGCGTAGTAGTCCAGCGCCAGTGCCTGCAAGGTCGAACGGGCGGCGAGCCCGCCATCGGCACATTGGCTGACACCGTCGGCAATCGCGAACAGGTAACCCTTGCTCGCGGCCAGCGCCGGAGCCGGCGTGACCAGGCGCAGGGCGTCCTGGTTTTCCTCGCGAGGACCGATGGCGCTGGCTTCGGCAAAACTCAGTTGCAGGCTCATCGAGGCGTCAGACCCGCGCAGCCGTCACGGCGGCCGAACCCCAGGTGGTTCTCCAGCGACGTTTCACGCCGTGCAGACCGAACCAGGCCAGGACGCCGAGGCTGGCAAACAACCACAGCGCCAATTGATAACTGCCGGTGCTTTGCTTGATCGCGCCCATGCCGGCCGCGAGGGCAAACCCGCCGATGCCACCAGCCATGCCGATCAGGCCGGTCATCACGCCGATTTCCCGGCGAAAACGCTGGGGCACCAACTGGAATACCGCGCCATTGCCTGCACCCAGACCGAGCATGGTGCAGACGAAAAGTGCCAGTGCGGCGTAGGAACTCGGCAGATTGAAACCGACCACGGCAATGCAGGTCGCCGCGACGGTGTACATCGCCAACAGAGTCCGAATGCCGCCGAACCGGTCAGCCAGTGCACCACCCAAGGGGCGCATCAGGCTGCCGCCGAACACGCAGGCAGCGGTGTAGTAACCGGCAGTCACCGGACTCAGGCCGTACTGGTCGTTGAAGTAACCGGGCAGGGCGCTGGCCAGGCCAATGAAGCCGCCGAACGTCACGCTGTAGAAAAACATGAACCACCAGCTGTCACGGTCACCCAGGGCCTTGAAGTAGTCGGCCATGGATTTGGCTTTTGGCCGCTCGGGGGCATTGCGGGCCAGCCAGGCGAAGACGATCAGGGTCAGGATCAACGGAATCAGGGCAAAGCCGAACACGTTGCTCCAGCCAAACGCCGCCGCCAGCACCGGAGCGATCAATGCGGCGAGCACTGTGCCCGAGTTGCCCGCGCCGGCGATGCCCATGGCCTTGCCTTGATGCTGCGGCGGATACCACTGCGAGGCCAGGGGCAGGGCGACGGCGAACGAAGCGCCGGCCATGCCGAGGAACAGGCCCAGCAGCAACGCCTGCTCGTAGCTGTGGATCCCGAGTTTCCAGGCGCCGAACAGGGCGCAGATCACGATGACCTGGCCGATCAGGCCGGCGGTTTTTGGCGACAGGCGATCAGCCAGCATCCCCATCACGAAGCGCAACACCGCCCCGGCCAGAATCGGCGTGGCGACTACCAGCCCCCTTTGCTGCGTTGTCAGGTGCAGGTCGGCGGCGATCTGCACCGCCAGAGGACCGAGCAGGTACCAGACCATGAAACTCAGGTCGAAATAGAGGAAGGCTGCGAACAATGTGGGGGTATGGCCGGATTTCCAGAAGCTTGAATTCATTGCGCACCTCAGCTGTGAAGAGTCTCGAAAGGAGTCATGAGCTTGCAGGTGGGGCGCCGATACGGCCGCACCACCGACCCCGTGCTGTGGGGCCAAAACGAAAAAACGCCGCCACCCGATCCGCCA
Organism: Pseudomonas sp. ACN8; assembly: GCF_002303925.1. Taxonomy (GTDB): domain Bacteria; phylum Pseudomonadota; class Gammaproteobacteria; order Pseudomonadales; family Pseudomonadaceae; genus Aquipseudomonas. The sequence goes on along the minus strand of NZ_MRCS01000040.1, from coordinate 9,186 downwards.
AGGGCAAATGAGGTGAGCGACGTCTTTGTCGTAGGTGGGGCAACCGCCGTTGGTTACCTGTGGTGATTACTTAGCGAGATCTGTGCCAACACTCGAAATCGAGTCGCCGCCATTCGCGAGCAGGCTCGCTCCCACAAGGGAATGGCGTCGAACACAAATCACCTGTGGGAGCGAGCCTGCTCGCGATGGCGCCCGGACAGGCGCTACAGGACTTCAGCCGAGCAACTCGCTCATGGCAATGATCTGCTCCGCCACCTGTATCAGCTTCTGCTGGCGGCTCATCGCTTGGCGGCGCATCAGCGTGTAGGCCTCTTCCTCGTTGCAGTCCTTCATTTTCATCAGCAGCCCCTTGGCCAGTTCGATGCGCTTGCGCTCGGCCAATTGCTGGTCACGGGCATGCAACTGGGCACGCAGGGCCTGGTCGCTCTCGAAGCGTGCCATGGCCACATCGAGAATCGGCTGCAGGCGTTGTGCGTGAATGCCTTCGACGATGTAGGCGCTGACCCCGGACTTGATCGCCTGTCGCATCACATCGGGGTCGTGTTCGTCCGTGAACATCACAATCGGTCGTGGCTGGTCGCGCGTCACCAGCACCACTTGTTCCATCACATCGCGACCCGGTGACTCGGTATCGATCAGAATCACATCCGGACGCACCGTTTCGACGCGTTCAGGCAGGTCGATGGTCAGGCCGGATTCATCGATCACTTCGAATCCGGCCTCGGTCAGGGCGGCCTTCAAGCGTCCGACTTTCTTGGCGGTGTCGTTGATCAGCAGGATACGCAGCATGTTCGTGGTCTCCTGTCAGCGGCTGGCGGATCGGTGCGAGCTGTCGCTCATGGCGTGCAGTTTGAAACTGCGGGCGTAACCGGCCGGGTCCGAGCCGTCCCAGATCTTGCCGTCGATCAATTGGCTGCTGCGCATTTCCCCGGCTGATGAAGCGACGCCGACGGCACGAGCGGCTTCACGGTAGAGGTCCAGTTGCTGGACCTGCCGGGCCACCTCGAGATAGTCCGGGTCATCGCGCAACAAGCCCCAGCGGCGGAACTGGGTCATGAACCACATGCCGTCGGACAGGTACGGCAGGTTGACCTCGCCATCCCCATGCAAGCGCAGCGCGTGCGGGTCTTGCCAGCGGTGACCAAGGCCGTCGGCGTATTCGCCCAGCAGGCGTGGTTCGATGCAGTCCAGTGGCGCGTCAAGGTACTGCGCGGCACTGAGCAATTGTGCGGTACTGCGGCGATTCTCGGTGCTTTCTTCGATGAAGCGGCTGGCTTCCAGAACCGCCATCACCAACACCCGGGCGGTATTGGGGTATTGCTCGACGAACGCACGGGTGCAGCCGAGGACCTTTTCCGGATGATCGGGCCAGATGGTCTGAGTCGTGGCCAGGGTGAAGCCGAGGTCCTGTTGCACGGCGCTGGCGGACCAGGGTTCGCCGACGCAGAAGCCGTCGATACGCCCGGCCCGCAAATGCGCGACCATTTGCGGTGGCGGTACCACCACGCTGTCGACATCCAGCAGCGGGTGAATGCCCTGGCTGGCGAGCCAGTAATACAACCACATGGCGTGGGTTCCGGTGGGAAACGTCTGGGCGAAGGTGAGTTTTGAGCGAGTTTGGTGCACGTGCCGATCCAGTGCTTCAGGACTGGTCACTCCAAGCGCTTGCAAACCGCGGGACAGGTTGATGCTCTGGCCGTTCTGATTCAGGCCCATCAACACGGCCATGTCGGTCGCGGCCACGCCACCGATGCCCAGGTGAACGGCATAAATCAGACCGTAGAGACTGTGGGCGGCATCGAGTTCGCCGCTGACCAATTTGTCCCGCAGGTTGGCCCAGGACGATTGTCGCTTGAGGTTCAGGGTCAAACCGTGGGGTTGGGCGAAGCCCTGGGTGGCGGCGACAACCACCGAGGCGCAGTCGCTCAGGGCCATGAAGCCGAGATTGATTTCGGTTTTTTCCGGGGCATCACTGCCATGGACCCAGGCCAGGGGGCCGGCTGACGGTTCGTTCATCGTGTATTCACCTTGCAAAAAAAACGTCGTCCGGGTTCTTGCATGAGCAGGCCGGGGACGACGCCATTGTCTTTGCACACATTCGGTCGTTGGCATGGGTGCTGGTGCCCAGAGTGGTGCAAGGCATATGCCATTAACCGCTGATTTGATCACGCGCCTCGCTTGCCACACCGTTGCCCGGCTATAATCGCCCCCTCAATTCGCCGCCAATCGAGTCAAATCCGCCCATGTACACCCTGGCCCGTCAGCTGTTGTTCAAACTCTCCCCGGAAACCTCCCACGATCTGTCCCTGGACCTGATCGGCGCGGGCGGGCGTCTTGGGCTCAACGGCTTGCTGTGCAAGGCCCCGGCGAAGCTGCCGGTGAATGTCATGGGCCTGGACTTTCCCAATCCGGTAGGCCTGGCCGCCGGCCTGGACAAGAATGGCGCGGCCATCGATGGTTTCGCCCAGCTGGGTTTCGGTTTTGTCGAAATCGGCACCATCACGCCGCGCCCGCAACCAGGCAACCCGAAGCCACGCCTGTTCCGCTTGCCGGAAGCCGAGGCGATCATCAATCGCATGGGTTTCAACAACCTCGGCGTCGACCACCTGCTGGCCCGCGTGGCGGCGGCCAAGTACAAGGGCGTGCTGGGCATCAACATCGGCAAGAACTTCGATACGCCGGTCGAGCGTGCCGTGGACGACTACCTGATCTGCCTGGACAAGGTCTACGCCCACGCCAGCTATGTGACAGTCAACGTCAGTTCGCCGAACACACCGGGCCTGCGCAGCCTGCAATTCGGTGACTCGCTCAAGCAGTTGCTGGCCGATCTGGCCGAACGCCGCGCGGAACTGGCATTGCGTCATGGCAAACATGTACCGCTGGCGATCAAGATTGCGCCGGACATGAACGACGAAGAAACCGCACAAGTTGCGCAAGCGCTGATCGAAACCGGGATGGATGCCGTCATCGCCACCAACACCACCCTGAGCCGCGTAGGCGTCGAAGGCATGGAGCATGGCGAAGAAGCCGGCGGTCTGTCCGGTGCGCCGGTTCGTGACAAGAGCACCCACACCGTGCAAGTGCTGGCGTCGGAGCTGGGCGGGCGTTTGCCGATCATTGCGGCGGGCGGCATTACCGAAGGCAAGCACGCGGCAGAGAAAATCGCCGCAGGCGCGAGCCTGGTGCAGATCTACTCGGGCTTCATCTACAAAGGCCCGGCGCTGATTCGCGAGTCGGTAGACGCCATCGCAGCGCTACGCTGATCCCCTGTAGGAGCGAGCTTGCTCGCGATGGTCGGTAACGATGACGCGTGATTTCTGGATGCACGCGGTGTTCTCGGGTCCATCGCGAGCAAGCTCGCTCCTACAGGGGATTGTTTGGACCAACGAGCAGGCATAAAAAAGGGCTCCATAAAGGAGCCCCTGGGCCGGAGCCCGCCGTCCGGATGGGACGTGCGTGGTTAATTCAGTACAAGTTCAGATTGTCGTGTCGGAGTGTTGTGCCCTGTAATTAGCCGACGGCGTGAAGTTCGTTGAGTCTGTGGATTCCCGCAGTGCCGGTCATACCGTCCCAGTTGTCGCCGCGTCCTTCTCGCCAGCCGTTGATCCAGGCTTGACGTACCGACGGTAGAGTAAATGGGCAAAGCTCACGGGATTTACCACCAACGCCATATTGATATCCGCGCAAAAATGCTCTTTCCAACGGATCACGCTTAAGTCTTCTCATAGGGTGTTGCCCTCACTTGTTGACTGTATTTATCGCGTCGACCTCTATTGAGGTCTGGCAGAAAAACTCTGCCGTTGGGGGCTCGTTGCCGGCGTGACGAGCCAAGGTGTTGGCGTCATTGCGGCGCCAACCTGTATTGAGTTCTAACCAATGCGTCACATCGAGGGAATGATCGTTTTGTCATAAGGACGTAACCATTAATGTGCTAACGCCATAAGTAACAGAGCGTTTGTAGCGTATTTATTGACCAAACCCCGGTATGATCGGCCCTGCGCTGGATGATGGGCTTAATCCTTTAGTGAGAATGGCTCCCGTTGCCGGGATGCACTATTCGACGAAGGGTCGACTTATGACATTTTGTTGCATCAACTTTTTTATCTGTCCTTGCATCTAAGCTCATTTAACCCGGGCAGCAGGGGTGGAGCGGCACACCTTCGTGCCACGCGGGCGCTCTTCGAGAAAAGCGCCTGATTGAAAACCGGACCGGCAATGCGTTGCCCGGTCACTCAGCTAAAGGTTCTGGAATTCCCATGTCCGATCGTTTCGAACTCTTCCTCACTTGCCCAAAAGGCCTTGAAGGCCTGCTCATCGAGGAAGCCGTCGGGCTTGGCCTTGAGGAAGCGCGGGAACACACCTCCGCCGTGCGCGGCATGGCTACCATGGAAACCGCTTATCGCCTGTGCCTGTGGTCGCGCCTGGCCAACCGCGTGCTGCTGGTGCTCAAGCGCTTTCCGATGAAGGACGCCGAAGACCTGTACCACGGCGTGCTGGACATCGAGTGGCAAGACCACATGCTCAATGACGGCACCCTGGCCGTCGAATTCAGCGGCCATGGCTCGGGTATCGACAACACCCACTTCGGCGCGCTGAAGGTCAAGGACGCCATCGTCGACAAACTGCGCACCCCGCAAGGCGACCGTCCGTCCATCGACAAGCTCAACCCGGACCTGCGCATTCACCTGCGCCTGGATCGCGGCGAAGCCATTCTGTCCCTGGACCTGTCGGGCCACAGCCTGCACCAGCGCGGCTATCGCCTGCAGCAAGGTGCGGCGCCGCTCAAGGAAAACCTCGCGGCCGCCATCCTGATCCGTTCCGGCTGGCCACGAATCGCGGCCGAAGGCGGCGCACTGGCTGACCCGATGTGCGGTGTCGGCACCTTCCTGGTGGAAGCGGCGATGATCGCCGCCGACATCGCGCCGAACCTGCGCCGCGAGCAGTGGGGCTTCACCGCCTGGCTCGGTCACGTCCCGGCGCTGTGGAAAAAACTCCACGAAGAAGCGTCCGAGCGCGCCGCTGCCGGCCTGGCCAAGACTCCGTTGTGGATCCGCGGCTACGAAGCCGATCCACGACTGATTCAACCGGGCCGCAATAACGTCGAGCGCGCCGGCCTGAGCGAGTGGATCAAGATCTACCAGGGCGAAGTCGCGACTTTCGAACCGCGCCCGGACCAGAACCAGAAAGGCCTGGTCATCTGCAACCCTCCGTACGGCGAGCGTCTGGGCGATGAGGCGAGCCTGCTCTATCTCTACCAGAACCTCGGCGAGCGCCTGCGTCAGGCCTGCCTGAACTGGGAAGCGGCGGTGTTCACCGGCGCGCCGGACCTGGGCAAGCGCATGGGTATCCGCAGCCACAAGCAGTATTCGTTCTGGAACGGTGCCTTGCCGTGCAAGCTGCTGCTGATCAAGGTGCTGCCGGACCAATTCGTCACCGGCGAGCGTCGTACTCCGGAACAGCGTCAGGTCGAGCGCGAGCAAGCCGCCTACGATCAGACACCGAATGAACCGCAGGAACGCAAGTTCAACAAAAACGGTAATCCGATCAAACCGACGCCGGCACCGGCTCCGGTGGTCGAGCAGCCGCGCCTGAGCGAAGGCGGGCAGATGTTCGCCAACCGCCTGCAAAAGAACCTCAAGGCCCTGGGCAAGTGGGTCAAGCGTGAAGGCATCGACTGCTACCGCGTGTACGATGCCGACATGCCGGAATATTCCATGGCCATCGACCTGTATCACGATTGGGTCCACGTCCAGGAATACGCCGCGCCGAAATCCATCGATCCGGAAAAGGCCTCGGGCCGTATGTTCGATGCCCTGGCAGCCATCCCGCAGGCGTTGAACATCGACAAGAGCCGTGTGGTGGTCAAGCGCCGCGAGCGTCAGAGCGGCACCAGGCAGTACGAGCGCCAGGCGGCACAGGGCAAGTTCGTCGAGGTCAATGAAGGCGGGATCAAGCTGCTGGTGAATCTCACCGACTACCTCGACACCGGTCTGTTCCTCGACCACCGGCCGATGCGCATGCGTATCCAGAAAGAGGCGGCCGGCAAACGCTTCCTCAACCTGTTCTGCTACACCGCGACGGCCAGTGTGCATGCGGCCAAGGGCGGTGCGCGCAGCACCACCAGTGTCGACCTGTCGAAAACCTACCTGGACTGGGCTCGGCGCAACCTGTCGCTGAACGGTTTTTCCGACAAGAACCGCCTGGAGCAGGGTGATGTGATGGCCTGGCTTGAAGCCAGTCGTGACGAGTACGACCTGATCTTCATCGACCCGCCGACGTTCTCCAACTCCAAGCGCATGGAAGGTGTCTTCGACGTGCAGCGCGACCAGGTGCAACTGATCGACCTGGCCATGGCGCGGTTGGCGCCCGGCGGCGTGTTGTACTTCTCCAACAACTTCCGCAAGTTCGAACTGGAAGCCAATCTCGGCGAGCGCTATGCGGTCGAGGAGATCACCGCCCAGACCATCGATCCGGACTTTGCCCGCAACACCAAGATCCATCGCGCCTGGAAAGTCACGGCTCGCTAAATAGCTGTGCTGATTCACTGTAGGAGCGAGCCTGCTCGCGATGAACCCGAAAGCGCCGCGTGTATTCAGAAAGCATGCGTTATCGTTATCGACCATCGCGAGCAGAGCTCGCTCCTACAGTGCTGGTCAAATTAGTGGCTAATAGCTATAACTCAACTCAGGGCCAAAGGGCTTTCCCGCACCTGGCGTTTTGAGTTGTGTTTTATGTCGTTGCACGCCATGCGCCCAAAGATCCTGGGGTTTATCAGCGAAGATGCCTCGGCCTGGCTGGTCGCACTGCTGGTATTGCTGATCGGCGGGGTGCTCACCGGGTTGCTGGCGTGGTCGACGCTGAATCTGTTTCACCATCAATTGCGGCAACGCTTCCAACTGCTGGTCAGTGAGCGTTACAGCCGTATCGAAGAGCGTTTCGAAGATCAGGAGCAGCGCCTCGACGGTCTGCGCCGGTTTTTCGCCAATTCCGATTCGGTGTCCCGAGCGGAATTCGACGGCTACACCCAACCTTTACTGCTGCGGACCCAGGCGTATTCCTACGCCCAGCGGGTCACCCGTGACGAGCGTTCGGCGTTCGAGCGCCGAGTGCGTGACGAAGGTTTGAGCAGTTTCACCCTGAGAGAACTCAACGCGGACGGCCAATTGCAACTGGCCGGAGAACGAGATGAGTACGTGGCGGTGCTGTATAGCCAGACCCAAAGCAAACTCGGTTCTCCTCTCGGTTACGACTTGCTGGCCCAGCCGCTGCGGCGTGCCACGCTCGATCGGGCCGATCGGCATGGCGGCATGGCGGTGTCGCAACCGATGCATCTGGTGAGTATCGAGCCGGCTTATGCGCGTGGTGTGCTGCTGGTCGCACCGGTCACGCAGCACAACAGTCAAGACCACAAGGCCGTGAAGCCCTACGGTTATGTCATGGCCGTGATCAGCATGCGCCAGTTGCTGGCGGACGGACTGCCGGACGCCAGCCATGACTATCTCTCGGTGCGCATCCTCGATTTGTCTACCGATGACCAGCACGAAGTGCTGTTTGAGTCACCCAACCCGCCGGCCATCGGCGAGCTGTCCACCACGCGCCTGTTGCGCATGGCCGACCACGACTATCAAGTCGATATCCAGCCCAGCGACGCGTTCGTGCAGGCCAACCATTCCTCCGTGACCAGTGTGGTGGTGTTGGGTGGATTGCTCAGCGTGATGCTCAGTGCCTTGCTGTATGTGTTGGTCAGTCAGCGGCAGCGGGCGTTGAAACTGGTGGAGCAACGCACTCGGGAGCTGCGCGATCGAGAGCAGGAGTTGCGTGGCACCCACGGCCAGTTGCGTGGCGTGCTGAATGCCGCCACCCAGGTCGCGATCATTGCCACCGACCTGCGCGGGGTCATCAGCACCTTCAACGCCGGTGCCGAGCAGATGCTCGGCTATTCCAGTGCCGAAGTGGTGGGGCATATGACCCTGGAGAACCTGCACCTGCCCAGGGAACTGGTCGCTCGCTCGGCAGAGTTGAGCACCCGCTATGGCAAACCGGTGCCGACCTGCCAGGCGATGCTGGTCGAAGGCGACACGGAGGGCGACCACGAGGCGCGGGAGTGGACGCTGGTACGCGGCGATGGCAGCCATCTGATGGTCAACATGCTCGCCACGCCGGTGCTCGACGAACAAGGCCTGTGGGTCGGGCACCTGGCGGTGTGCATCGACATCACCGAACGCAAGCGGGTCCACGAGGCACTCGCGGCGCGGGACCTGTTGTTGAAGAAGCTCAGCGCCCACGTGCCTGGTGGCATCTACCAGTTCAAGATGGAGTTCGACGGACGCTTCAGTGTGATCTACGCCAGCGACGGCATTCGCGAGATCTACGAGCTCGAACCTGACGTGCTGCTACTCAATGCCGAAGCGATCTTCACCCGGATTCATCCCCAGGACACCACCCGTGTCCGCGCCTCGATCCGAGCCTCGGCCGACACCCTCAGCCCCTGGCGCGAGGAATACCGCGTGCAACTGCCGCAACGGGGTCTGCGTTGGGTGCGTGGCGAGGCCACGCCGGAGGAACTGCCCGGTGGCGGTGTGCTCTGGCACGGCTACATCTCGGACATTTCCGATATGAAGCGGGTGGAAGAAGAGTTGCGCGCGCTGTCGGTCACCGATTCGCTGACCGGTATCCACAACCGCCGTTATTTCCAGGAACGCCTGACCATCGAAATGGCCCGGGTGGAGCGTGGCGGTGGGAATCTGTCGGTGATCATGCTCGATATCGACCATTTCAAGCGCATCAATGACCTGCATGGCCATGCCATCGGTGATCGGGTGTTGCAGGCCGTGTGCCAACGGATCGGCCACCGGTTGCGGCGCACCGATGTGTTCTGCCGCCTGGGCGGAGAGGAGTTCATGGTGCTGTGCCCGGATATCAGCGGCGAACAGGCCTATATGTTGGCCCGGCAATTGTGGCAAGGCTTGCGCAGTTCACCCATTGAAGGAGTCGGTACGGTCACCGCCAGTTTCGGGATTGCCGGTTGGCGGGTCGGGGAGGGCGCCGATGCCTTGCTGTTGCGCGCGGATTCGGGGGTTTACGCGGCGAAGCAGGCGGGAAGGGATCGGGTTGAGGGGGAGATGAGCTAAAGGTTGCATGTAATCCATGTAGGAGCGAGCCTGCTCGCGATAGCGTCAGCCCCTG
>NZ_MRCS01000039.1 GCF_002303925.1 Pseudomonas sp. ACN8 | reverse complement strand
GTACCAGCAGCGCCAGCAGACTGGCCCACAGCAGCGGGATGTACGCATAGTCGTCGGCGGGGGCAGTTTCGGCGGGGGCGGTTCATCCGGCGGCTGGTGATAATAAAAACGAGCAGGCACTTCACGACATGGCATTACTGACTGAACACGAACAACGCAAGGTGGCCGAGGCCATTGCCCGGGTCGAGCGCGACACCGACGCGGAGCTGGTGACCGTGCTCGCGGCCCGCGCCGACGACTATGCGTACATCCCGCTGCTGTGGGCCAGTCTGCTGGCGCTGCTGGTACCGGGCATCGTGCATTACTTCACCGGTTGGCTGACCCTGCACAGCCTGCTGCTGGTGCAGTGGGCCATCTTCATCGTGCTGTGCCTGGTGTTCCGCCTGCCGAAAGTCACCACCCATCTGGTCCCGCGCTCGGTGCGCCACTGGCGCGCCTCGAACCTGGCGCGCCGGCAGTTCCTGGAGCAGAACCTGCACCACACCGAGGGCAGCACCGGCATGCTGATTTTCGTTTCCGAGGCCGAGCGTTACGTGGAGATCCTGGTGGATGAGGGGATTTCCAGTCGCCTGGACAACAAGAACTGGGACGCGATTGTCGCGACGTTCACCCGGCAGGTTAAGCAGGGGCAGACGCTGCAGGGCTTTGTCAGTTGCGTCGAGGCCTGTGGCGAGTTGCTCAAGGTGCATGTGCCGGTGACCCATGTGCGCAATGAGCTGCCGAATCGTCTGGTGGTGCTGGGGTAAGCCTGGGCTTCACCAGCTTTTGTAGTACGCCGCGACACAGTTCCCGAGCGTTGTCCGCCAGGGAGCTTGTCTTCAACATCTCTCACATGGTGCACGCCCTGCGATGGGCGTTCTGTGTAGAGGGAGTTCTTATGAAAACGCAACAATCGCTGGACATCTCGGTGGAGGATGCCCCCAGTCGCGCAATGTACGCTCCGCCGGTGCAACTGACAGCGAAAGAGACGCAAGCCCTGGAGTGGTGCCTCAAAGGCAAAACGTCCTGGGAAATCGCCAGGATTCAGAGTTGCTCGGAATCCACTATCAACTTCCATTTCTCCAATATCCGCCGCAAGTTCGCCGTCGGTTCTCGCAACGCTGCCGTATTCAAGGCGCTGAAGTCGGGAGCCATTTCTGTTGAGCCATTGCAGTCGCGAGATATCCATGAGCCTGACTGATTCGACTTACAACAGTATCAGCGGGCTCATGGTGGGGTTGGGTATTGCGACGTTGCCGGTTATCGATGGAGAAGTCCTGTTCGGGGCAACGCTTGGCGCGTGGCTGGTCACGACCACTCGCGCCAACTTCAAGGCCTGGCAACGCATCGGCTCCTGGCTGTTGTCGGCGGGTGTCGGTTACCTGTTTGCCCCGGTCGCCCAGCCATTGGCGCCTTTTCTGACAGCCGGTGTGACGGCCTTCCTGTGCGCATTGCTGGTCATTCCCCTCAGCATCAAGCTCATGCAATGGATCGATGGCGCCGGCCTCGGGGACATCCTTCGTCATCTCAGAGGGCGAGGGCAATGACCTTTGAGATGGCGGCTCTGGTGTGGGTGACGGGCGTGGCTCACCTGATCAGTGCGTTCAGGCTGGCGTGTTACCAGCGCGACGAGCAGCGCTACAACTGGCGAGACAGGATATTGATCAACTTGTGTGGCGCAGTGTTCTATATCGCCGGCATCGATATATTGCTGACATTCCTGCCGGTGAGCCCATGGCATGCAGCGGTGAGTGTTTTTTCATGCGTAATGATTGTTCGCAGTAGTGGCAACATTATTGTTTTGTGGCATGCCTTCAAGCATTGAAACGTCGGGCTTCAAGTCAGGTTTTGTTCGAGTGTCCAAGTGTTGCCAGGATAGCGGCCATTTCCGAAAGTTGCGTTTCCAGATCCCGCAGGCGTCGCTTTTCTTCCAATGCGTTTTGTATTGCGCGGCGGTCATCCTCATCAAGCAATCGCCACAGCGAAAGGATGGTGCTTTCCTGCGTTGTTGCGGTTTGCGCAACATTTGCAGGGGTGTTTAGAGGCGTTTGCCGCAGCATCGGCCCCTCGCCCAGCAGCAACCAGTCAAGGGAGATGCCGCGAGTCTGCGCGATTTCTACGCATAATGAGTATGGCGTGCTGTCGCGGCCTTTCCAGCTACTGAGTGTCTGCGGGCTGATCTGTAGCGCAGAAGACAGGGAAGCGTCAGTTTTTGTGCCCGTAATTTGTTTCAGACGAGCCAAAACAGCTTGTGATTTTTTGCTACGCAATTTGAGCCTCTTCCTTTTGACATATGCTTTTTGAGTGCTTAACGTATGCGTAATGAGTACTTTTTTTCTTGTAAGTAATCAATCATCAACTATGAATCAGAAGAATACGATGTCGAAACTTCCTAATGGTATCAGGGTGATTTCCTACGAGCTTGGCTCGTATCTATTACATGTCCGCCGGTTGCACTTCCTTTTGTCTGGCGGACGTTATTTGCAGCACCCGTCTTTCACGAATTGTGTTTCAAGCAGTATTGCGTTTGATCAATTCGATTACCACCGGATGGCGCTAGGGAAGCACGTATGAGTACTTACAAGATGGTGTGCCCGCACTGCTTGAGCAGGATGCGCATACGTACCAGCGAAGGGCGGCATATTTTCCTGCGGGTGGCGTACTTGCAATGTACGTCGGAGGCCTGTGGCTGGTCGGTACGGGCCGAGTTCGAAATGACCCACGAGCTTTCCCCCAGTGGCATGCCCAATCCGGCCGTGCACCTGCCGTGCGCCGGACCTGACTTGCGTCGCGCCGCGCGGCCTGTCGCCGAAAGCGCCCCGGCGACGCAAGTGCAACAGGAGTCTTGAGCATGAAGGAGGTTGATGAACAGGCCCATTTGAATGAGGAGCTATTGGCCATAGCGCAGACGTTTCTGGCCCGTCATGAGGGCGAGGGTGTGATTGATGATCAAGTGCTGTTCTGCCGCGCGGTGAGGCATTTGCAGAGTCTGGATATGCCGATGCACCAAGCGGAGCGGCTGGTCAGCCACGCCTACGGATTGCTCAAGTCCAGCAACGATCGCCGGCGTCTGGATCTGGACGCAAGTTCCGAAACTGTCGCCGTGGTCACTGATCCGGCCAACGGTCTGACGTGGGCGGTGCCGGTAGGGTTGATCGTCAAGTTCGTCATTAACTCGCCGACCAATCGCAAACTTCGGCTGGTGGAGCCCTGAGGTAGCGACGGTTGGATTCAGGTCCCGATCGGCGGGAACGGGACCTGGCGCAAAATTACCCCGTGCCCAAAACCCTCGTCCCCCCTAAAATACCCGGCATCCCCCGATTCGTATTGCCGAGGCCGTTTTTCCATGTCCGTCACCGCCACTCCCGCCAGCCTCGCGCCGGATCATCACGCCCAGTTCATCGACCTGCTGCAAACCAGCCTCGAGCACAACGCGTTCATCAAACTGGTGCTGGCCAAGTACGTGGGTGATGAAACGGACCTGCAGCGGATCATCATCAAGCCGGTGACGGTCAAGGCACAGCCTTGCCTGTCTTTTGTCTACCGCTACAAGACCCGCGATATCACCAAGAACCTGCCGCTGGCCGAAGGCGTGGCGAGCATTGCCGGGTTGCTGCCAGCGTCGTTCAAAAATGCGCATTTGTTGTCGTTGACCGACGAAGCCCAGCTCGAATACAGCAAAAAGGGCAAGTCATCGCTGTTCAAGAGCCAACCTCAGCAATTGCGCGAAGTGCCTTCGGCCGAGCACAACCGTGAGAAAAACCGTTTTCTTGACCTGAGCCGGCCGTTTCTCGCCGACCTGGGGGTGACCAACAAGCAGCATGAGCTGATCCCGGCGATGTCGCGCAAGTGGAAGCAGATCAACAAGTTCATCGAAGTGTTCAGCCACGCGCTGACCTCGTCGCCCCTGGCGCTGGACAAACCGGTGCGGGTGGCGGACTTCGGATCGGGCAAGGGCTACCTGACTTTCGCCATCCACGATTACCTGTGCAACACCTTGAAGGCCGAAGGCGAGGTGACCGGCGTCGAACTGCGTGAAGACATGGTCACCCTGTGCAACACCGCGGCCGCCAGGCTTGAACACCCCGGCCTGGTGTTCAAGTGCGGTGACGTGCGCAGCGTGGCGCCGAGCGAGCTGGACGTGATGATCGCCCTGCATGCCTGCGATATCGCCACCGACTATGCGATCCACACCGGCATCCGTTCCGGCGCTTCGATCATCATGTGCTCGCCGTGCTGCCACAAACAGATCCGCCTGCAAATCCAGAGCCCGGCGCTGCTCAAGCCGATGCTGCAATACGGCTTGCACCTGGGCCAGCAGGCGGAGATGGTCACCGACAGTTTGCGCGCGTTGTTCCTTGAGGCCTGCGGCTACGAGACCAAGGTGTTCGAGTTCATCTCACTGGACCACACCAACAAGAACAAGATGATCCTGGCAGTCAAGCGCGCCGAGCCGGTGGACCCGACCCGGTTGCTGGCGAAGATTCAGGAACTGAAGGATTTCTATCACATCAGCGAGCATTGCCTGGAAACCCTGCTGCGCGCTGACGGCTTTCTCTAACCCCTGTGGGAGCGAGCTTGCTCGCGAAGGGGTCGTCACATCCAACATAGGTGTTGAATGTCAGTCCGCAATCGCGAGCAAGCTCGCTCCCACAGGATTGGATTTGACCGCTGTCTTGCGTCCCAGCATCACTGTCACGATCACCCCGCCAGCAAACAGCCAGGTAATCGGCTCCACATGTTCACCGAAGAACAGCGCCGAGAAGGCGATGGTGAAGAAAATCTGCAGCAACTGGATTTGACTGACCCGGGCAATGCCCCCCATGGCCAGCCCGGCGTACCAGGCGAAGAAGCCGATGAATTGCGAAAACAGCGAGACATAACCGAAGGCCCACCAGGTCTTGGCGGAAATCTCGCCCTGATGTTGCAGTGCCAGATATACCACCGGCCCGATCAGCAGCGGCGTCGACAGCACCAGCGCCCAGCAGATCACCTGCCAACCGCCCATTTCCCTGGCCAGTCGGCCTCCCTCGGCGTAGCCCAGTCCGCCCACTGCAATGGCGCCAAGCATCAGCAAGTCACCGACCTGAATGCTGCCGGCACCGCTGATCAGTGCATAACCGAGCACCAGCGCGCTGCCCAATGCGGCGCAGGCCCAGAAGGCTTTCGACGGCCGCTCATGGGACAGCCACGCGGCATACAGCGCCACGCACAGCGGCTGCAAACCGTTGACCAGCGCACCGTGGGACGCCGGCAAGGTTTGCATGGCCCAGGCCGACAACACCGGGAAACCGAGGATCACCCCGGCCATCACCAACGTCAGGCCTTTGACTTGTTTCCAGGTCGGCCATTTTTCCCGGTGCCACAGCAACAGCAACGCCGCCGGAACCGCCGCAAACAGTGCCCGGCCCAGGCCGTTGAGCAGCGGGTGCAGTTCCTGCACGACGATCCGCGTGAAGGGCAGAGTAAGGCTGAAAATCACAACGCCGAGCAGGCCCAGGGCCATGCCGGTGTTTTCGCGCGAGGACATGATGGCAACCAGAATATTGGGAAATGGGATAGGGCTTCATATAGCCATAAACCGTGGGTTTCCCGCTGTTACAGCTAGTCGCAGAGTTATCCGTACAGTTTGCGGGCCACTTCGCGAGCAGGCTCGCTCCCACAGGGATTGTGTCGTCCTTGTGCGAGCCTGCTCGCGAAGAACGATTACACAGTAGTAGCTGGTTATTACCCACTCCCGCGGAATCGGACTAACTTGAATACTCCTGCAAGCCCACTTCCAGAGGAGTCCTCCCCATGGCGGCAAAAAAAATTCTGATGCTGGTCGGTGATTACGTCGAAGACTATGAAGTGATGGTGCCGTTCCAGGCGTTGCTGATGGTCGGCCACACGGTGCACGCCGTTTGCCCGGACAAAGCCGCCGGCCAGACCGTGCGCACGGCGATCCATGACTTTGAAGGCGACCAGACCTACAGTGAAAAACCCGGTCACCTGTTTGCCCTGAACTTCGATTTCGCCAAGGTCAACGCCGCCGATTATGACGCGGTGCTGATTCCGGGCGGCCGCGCGCCGGAGTACCTGCGCCTGAACGAAAAAGTCCTGGAACTGGTGCGCGCATTCGACAAGGCCGGCAAGCCGATCGCTGCCGTGTGCCACGGCGCGCAGTTGCTGGCGGCAGCGGGTGTTCTCGAAGGTCGCGAATGCAGCGCTTATCCGGCCTGCGCTCCGGAAGTGCGACTGGCGGGCGGTACCTATATCGATATTCCGGTGACGGACGGCCATGTCCAGGGCAATCTGGCCACGGCGCCGGCCTGGCCTGCACACCCGAACTGGCTGGCCGGTTTCCTGGGGTTGCTGGGCACCAAAATCACGCTGTAACGAGGGCCATGTCCATGTGCGAGCTGTATGTCAAAGCCGACCCGATACTCTACGAATCGCGCTCCCGCTCGCTGCGCATCTGCGGGGTGGTCACCACCCTGCGGCTGGAGAATCAGTTCTGGGACATCCTCAGTGAAATCGCCGAGGTCGATGGCATGACCACCAATCAGTTGATCGCCAAGCTGTATGAAGAGGTGATGGACTACCGCGGCGAGGTGGTCAATTTCGCTTCGTTCCTGAGGGTGAGTTGTACGCGGTATCTGAGCCAGCGGCGCACGTCGGCGCCGGAGTTGTCGGTGGTGCGGGCTGCGGCGAAGTAAGGAAGATCGTGTCGACTCCATCGCGAGCAGGCTCGCTCCCACAATGATCTGGTGTACACAAATCTACTGTGGGAGCGAGCTTGCTCGCGATGGCGATGGTGCAGGCGACAGAAATCCCGGCTTGGTCTTTACTGTGAAGCGCGCAACCTCTCAATCGCCAAGGAGAAAGAGCATGTCCGGATGGTATGAAGTGAGCAAAAGCAGCAGTGGCCAGTTCAGGTTTGTCCTCAAGGCGGCCAACGCCGAGACCATTCTGACCAGCGAGCTGTACACCACCCACGCCGCCGCCGACAAAGGCATCGCCTCGGTCCAGGCCAACAGCCAGCTGGATGAGCGTTACGAGAAGAAAAGCACCAAGGATGGCCACCCGTATTTCAACCTCAAGGCGGGCAACCACGAGATCATCGGCAGCAGCGAAGCCTATTCCTCTGATGCCGCCATGGAGAAAGGCATTGCCAGCGTGAAGGCCAACGGCTCGTCCAAGGTGGTCAAGGACAAGACGTTGCCGGTGCTTTGAATCACTGTTTCAACTTCACTGAGTATCCCTGTGGGAGCGAGCAAGCTCGCTCCCACAGTGGTTTTATGTACGGCTGAAGATCAGCGCAGGGTCTTCAATAGATCTTGCAACTGAGCACAACCCGCTTCACCCAACGCAAACACCGGCAGCCGCGGATCCCCCGCCTCCAGCCCCGTCGCCCGCAAGCCCGCCTTGATCGTCGCCGGCAAGCCACCCTTGAGTATGAAATCCAGCAGCGGCAACTGGCGATAGAACAGCTCGCGTGCCTTGCGCAAATCGTTGGCCAGCACCGCTTCGTACAAGTCCAGGTTGAGCTGCGGGATCAGGTTCGGCGCAGCGGTGCACCAGCCTTTTGCGCCAGCGGCAAAGGCTTCCAGGGCCAACGGGTTGCAGCCGTTGTAGAACGGCACCTGGCCTTCGCCGAGGCGTTGCAGTTGGTGCATGCGCTGGATGTCGCCGGTGCTCTCCTTGACCATGGTCACGTTTTCCACGGCCTTGACGATACGCAGGATCAAGTCCACCGACATGTCGGTGCCGCTGGTGGCCGGGTTGTTGTAGAGCATGATCGGTACGCCGATGCTGTCGCCGATGGCGCGGTAATGGGCGAGGATTTCCGCTTCGCTGAGTTTCCAGTAGGACGTCGGCAGCACCATCACCACATCGGCGCCATGGGCTTCGGCGAAACGCGCGCGACGCACCGCTTTAGCGGTGGTCAGGTCGGACACGCTGACGACGGTCGGCACGCGTTTGGCCACGTGCCTGATGCTGAACTCGCTGACCTGATCCCACTCCGCGTCGCTCAGGTAGGCACCTTCACCGGTGCTGCCCAGCGGGGCGATGGCGTGCACGCCGCCCTCGATCAGTCGATCGATGGCGCGCCCGAGGGCGTCCAGGTCGATGTCTTCGCCATTGGCGGTAAAAGGCGTGATGGTGTAGCCGATGATGCCGTGAATGTTTGCGGTGGACATGGCGTCTCTCCGTTCTATCAATGGGTTCAGTTCAGGCAATCGGCGTGTTGGCGCAGGATCTGCCGGGTGTAGTAGTTGAAAGCGGCGGCGTGGCGTTTCGGCCGGGCAATCCAGTCATGGGCTTCGCGCCCCAGTTCGGGGATGATCGGTTTGATGTTCCCGGCGCTCATCGCCAGCAATTGCAGCTTCGCGGCGCGTTCGATCAGTTGCGCGATGACACAGGCTTGCTCGATGGTGCTGCCGGTGGACAATTGGCCATGGTGGGAAAGCAGGATCGCCCGTTTGTCGCCCAGCGCCCCGGCAATCAACTCGCCTTCTTCATTACCCACCGGCACACCCGGCCAGCCTTCAAGAAACGCACAATCGTCGTAGAGCGGGCAAAGGTCCATGTGGGAAATCTGCAGCGGCACCTCCAGCATCGACAAGGCCGCAACGTGTGTCGGATGGGTGTGAATGATGCAGTTCACATCCGGGCGGGCGCGGTACACCCAACTGTGAAAACGATTGGCCGGGTTGGGCATGCCGTGGCCCTCGAGCACCTCCAGGTCTTCGTTGACCAGCAGCAGGTTGCTCGCGATGATTTCGTCGAAACCCAGGCCCAGTTGCTGAGTGTAGTAAGTGCCAGGTTGCGGACCACGGGCGGTGATTTGCCCGGCAAGGCCGGAGTCGTGACCGTGCTCGAACAGGACACGGCAGGTCAGGGCCAGCTTTTGTCGGGCAGTCCACGTATTATCCGCCAGGGTATTTTGCATTTGGCTCAGCGCTTGCTTGACCAGTTGCTCTTTGGGCAGTGCTAATGTCTTGGCCATATCGGTGTCCTTTGGGTGATTCAATGGACGTCGGGTTTGCCGCTCATCGGTTCCTCGCAAAGTCGTCGATGAGTGCAAATGACACTAAAGAGGCTATATGACACCTTGTGTCATTGGCAAGGACAAATCGCTGCCTCCTTGATGGATTAATCGCTCTACATGTCTATCCGTTTGAAATTACTCAGAAAAAAACTTGGCGTGACCTTGGAAGCCCTGGCCGAAAAATCCGGCATGACCAAGAGTTACCTGTCGAAAGTCGAACGGGGGTTGAATACGCCATCGATTGCGGCGGCGTTGAAACTGGCCAAGGCGCTGAACGTGAAGGTCGAAGAGTTGTTCTCTGAAGACAACGTCAGCCTCGACAGCTACAGCCTGGTGCGCAGCCACGAGCGGCAACCTTTGGGTGCCAGTGACAGCAATTCGGGTTATGCGGTGCTGGCCCATCAGGTCAGCGAACGCAGCCTGTTGCCGTTCATCATTTACCCGCCGGCCGAATTCGCCGACAAGACCTTCAAGGAGCATTTGGGCGAGGAGTTTCTGTTTGTCCATGAAGGGCGTGTGGAAGTGGACTTCATGAACGAGCGCGTGCTGCTCGAACGTGGCGATGCGTTGCACTTCAATGCGCAGAAGCCGCACCGGATTCGTTCGGTGGGCGAGGTGCAGGCGCAGTTGCTGGTGGTGGTGCACAGCAGCGAAGAGTGAGTCGACTGCCAAAAGCATCGCGAGCAGGCTCGCTCCCACATTTGACTGCATTTCTCCTGTAGAAACCCGGTCACTGTGGGAGCGAGCCTGCTCGCGATAGCGTCAGCCGCGTCGCCGCTAAACCTCGACAGGAACCGTGAGCTTCGTGCCACCTAACGCATGGCTCTTGGAATCAAAAAACCGCAACTCAACCCCCGTCCCCTCAAACACCTTTGCGTAATGCCGCTTCTGGTGCTGGATGAACGCCTTGCTGCGCGGGTAAATCGAGATCGCCACCACCTGTGGTTTCGCCAGGCGCAAGGCATGGATGATGTGGCTGTCCTGTTCCCCCAACGCATGGCCGAAGATGCACAGCGCCTGGCCGTGACCGAGTAATTGCTCGTAGCAGAACGACAGATAGTCCGAACTGCGAATGGTCTTGAGCTTGTCCGCACTCGGCCCTTCGTTGACGAACAGCGGCACGTCGTCGAGGGTCTTGATCGTGTTGTTGATGGCGAAACTGCCCAGCAACGTGCCCTCGGTCGACATCAGCTTGCGCGCCGTACCGTCCTGGTTGCGCACCAGATGCAGACCGCCGTGCAGGTACAGCAAACGGGTTTTATCGGTGGCCGTGTCGCTCAGGTCGAAACCGGGCTCGGTGCCCTGGAACAGATCGGTGATCGCCTCAGGCTGGTGTTGCACTGCCCAATAGTTGAGCAAGTCGTAATTGGTGGTGAACACCGTGCGATAGCTCGCCAGTTCCTGGTTGATGGATGCCAGCGTCGAAGGCACCACCAGTCGCCATGGGATATGCGCCGCATGCACGGTATTGATCAGCGCTTCCTTGATCGCATAGTAGCGGTTGCGCGGGGCGGCAGAGCTGACAGCCAGGGCCTTGTTGACCCGGCTGGTGGTTTTCAAGGCGCTCAGTACCTGCTCGAAACTGCGGGTCTGCAGCGCATCGAACACGCTCAGCTCGGACGGGCTCAGGGGTTTTTCTTCAACGGTGCGGGCGTTGTCGAACAGCGACTCGTAGCCAAAATCGTCCCACACCGCGCGACTGGCACCGTTGCCCACCAGCAACCCACTGAACGAAGCAGTGCTGCGCAAGGCGTTCCAGTCTTCAAGTTGAGCATCGACATCCTGGAAATCGGTCATTGCGGTCTTCGTCTCACGGCAAAAGGTCTGTGGGCGGCGACTTTATCACGAGCGGTGACCGGACCACGGCACGACGTGGGCGAAGAACGCTATGCTGCGACTTCGCCTGAGCCGACTTCGCCGAGTACCCGATGCTGCAAAAAAGCCTGATCCGCCGTCTCGACCTGATCACCCTGCAACTGTTCGTCGCTGTGCATGAAGAAGGCACGCTGACCCGTGCCGCCTCGCGCGAAGCGATTGCAGTTTCGGCGGCGAGCAAGCGCTTGATGGAGCTGGAGGAGGCGCTGGGCATCAGCCTGTTCGTGCGCCAGGCCAAGGGCATGTCCCTGACGCCGGCCGGTGAAACCCTGCTGCACCATGCCCGGCAAATGTTGTTCAACGTCGAGAAAATGGGGCTTGAACTGGGGGAGCACAGTCACGGTGTGCGCGGCTATGTGCGGATGCTCGCCAACCTGTCGGCGATCATTCAGTTTTTGCCCGAGGACCTGCGGGATTTTTCCGAGCGTCACCCACAGGTCAAGACCGACCTCGAAGAACGCCCCAGCGCCGGGGTGATTCAGGGCGTGCTCGACGGGGTGGCCGACTTCGGGATCTGTTCCATCGACAGTGACATCAAGGGCCTGCACAGCGTGCTGTATCGCCGGGACAAACTGATGGTGTTAATGCCGCCGCACCATCCATTGGCGAGCCGGTCGAGCGTGGCGTTCGCCGATACGCTGGGCAGCGATTACGTTGGGTTGCATGCCGCCAGTTCGATCAACATGCGCACCCACGCCGCAGCCCGTGAGGCCGGCAAGGTGTTGCGGGTGCGCATTCATGTGCCAGGGTTCGATGCCATGTGCCGCATGGTCCAGGCCAACATGGGGATTGGCATCCTTCCGCAGCGCGCCTATGAGCTGTTTGGCCGGGCGCTGGGGTTGCACGCGGTGCCGTTGACGGACGAGTGGTCGGATCGGGCGTTGATTCTGGTGGTGCGCGATGAGGCGTTGCTGTCGCCGGTGAGCCGGATGTTGTTTGAGCATTTGCGGGGTCATGTCTGACAGTTCTCGGCTGAATGCACCGGCCTCATCGCGCGCAGGCTCGCTCCCACATTGGAATGCGTTCCCCTGTGGGAGCGAGCTTGCTCGCGATGACTGACCTGAGGCCACGACAATCTCCCCGAGCGTTCGCATTTCGCGAACGCCCGTTGCCAACTGAAGGTTGGATTCCCGAGCCCCCTGTCCTCTAGCCTTGGCGCATATTCCAAGAACAAGAGGTACCCCGCGATGACTGCCCCCTTGAGTGCGATCAAAGTGATCGAGATCGGCACGCTGATCGCCGCGCCGTTTGCGGCGCGCATGCTGGCCGAGTTCGGCGCCGAGGTGATCAAGATCGAAGCCATGGGCCAGGGCGATCCCCTGCGCAAATGGCGCAAGCTGCACGAAGGCACCTCGCTGTGGTGGTACCTGCAATCGCGCAACAAGAAGTCCCTGGCGCTGAACCTCAAATCCCCCGAAGGCATCGAACTGGTCAAGCAACTGGCGACCAGTGCCGATGTGCTGATCGAAAACCTGCGCCCCGGCGCCCTGGAGAAACTGGGCCTCGGTTGGGACGTGTTGCACGCGCTCAATCCCAATCTGACGCTGGTGCGGATTTCCGGTTACGGCCAGACCGGCCCATACCGTGATCGCCCGGGTTTCGGTGCCATAGGCGAAGCCATGGGCGGGATTCGCTACACCACCGGCACCCCCGGTTCGCCGCCGGCGCGGGTCGGCGTGAGCCTCGGCGATTCCCTGGCGTCGCTGCATGCGGTGATCGGTGCGCTGATGTCGCTACTCAGGGTCAAGACCGGGCAGGGTGGCGGGCAAATCGTCGATGTGTCCCTGGCCGAAAGCGTATTCAACGTCATGGAGAGCCTGGTGCCGGAATACGACATGCTTGGCCATGTGCGCGAACGCAGCGGCGGCGCCTTGCCGGGCATCGCGCCGTCCAACACCTATCTGACCGCCGATGGCGCCTACGTGGTGATTGCCGGCAACAGCGATCCGATCTACAGGCGTCTGATGCAAACCATCGGCCGCGCCGATCTGGCCGAAGCGCCGGAGTTCGCCCACAACGACGGGCGTGCAGCCAAAAGCAATGTGCTCGACGCCGCCATTACCCACTGGACCAGCAGCCTGCCGATCGATGAGGTACTGGTCGCCCTGGAAGCCGCCGAAGTCCCGGCCGGGCGCATCTACTCGGTGGCCGACATCGTCGCCGATCCGCACTATCAGGCGCGGGACATGCTGCTCAATGCCGAACTGCCCGGTGGCGCCACGGTGAAGATGCCGGGCATCGTGCCGAAACTCTCGCAAACCCCTGGCGGCGTGAACTGGTCCGGCCCCGGACTGGGCCAGCACACCGACGGCATCCTCGCGCAATTGGGCCTGACCGCGATGGACATCGAACGCCTGAAAGTCGAAGGAGTAGTGCAATGATCACCGATTATTCCGACAGCCTGATCGTGCAGGAAGTGTCCCCGCGCGACGGTTTGCAAATCGAGCCGACCTGGGTTGAAACCCACGACAAGATTGCTCTGATCGATCAATTGTCGCAGGCCGGATTCAGCCGCATCGAAGCCGGTTCGTTCGTGTCGCCCAAGGCCATTCCGGCACTGCGCGATGGCGAACTGGTGTTCAAGGGCATCACCCGGCAACCGGGGGTGATCTACGTCGCGTTGATTCCCAACCTCAAGGGCGCGCAACGGGCGCTGGCATGCCGTGCCGATGAACTGAACCTGGTGATGTCCGCCAGCCAGACCCACAACCTGGCGAACATGCGCATGCGCTGTGAAGATTCATTGGCCGCGTTCGGCGAGATTGTGCAGTTCGCTGGCGACAGTTCCGTGCGACTCAACGGCAGTATCGCCACCACCTTCGGCTGCCCGTTCGAAGGCAAGATCGATGAGGACCGCGTGGTGCAAATCGTCGAGGCCTATCAGGAACTCGGCATCCAGGGCATCACCCTGGCCGATACCACCGGCATGGCCAATCCGCGTCAGGTCGACCGACTGGTGCGCCGGGTGCTGCAGCGTGTGTCCGCGGCGGACCTGACCCTGCACTTTCACAACACTCGCGGCCTTGGCCTGTGCAACGTGCTGGCCGCTTACGAGGCTGGCGCCCGACGTTTCGACGCGGCCCTCGGCGGCGTCGGCGGCTGCCCGTTTGCGCCGGGTGCGTCGGGAAACATCTGCACCGAGGATCTGCTGAACCTGTGCGATGAAGTCGGCATCCACACCGGTATCGATCTGCCGCTGCTACTGAAACTGTCCCGAGGACTGCCGGCGCTGCTCGGCCATGAAGTGCCCGGACAACTGGCCAAGGCCGGGCGTAATTGTGACCTGCACCCGATCCCTACCTGACACCAACCCCCTGTAGGAGCGAGCCTGCTCGCGATAGCGGTGTGTCAGTCGACATCAATGTTGGATGTGACTCAGTCATCGCGAGCAGGCTCGCTCCTACAGTAAAAAAGCACCTTAACCAGACAACAAAAACAATCGGACACCTACGGGAAGTCCGCCTGGAGAACTGCAATGAGCCTTAATGCACTGGAGGCCGGCGCGAGCCCGGCCGTTAGCCACGACGAAGAAAAAGCCCTGGTCAGCAAAGTCGCCTGGCGCCTGATGCCGCTGATCATGGTCTGCTACCTGTTCGCCTTTTTCGACCGCATCAACATCAGCTTCGCCAAGTTTCAGCTGCAGGCCGACCTGAGTCTGAGCGACACCGCTTACGGCCTGGGTGCCGGGTTGTTCGTGGTCGGTTATGTGATTTTCGAAGTGCCCGGCAACATGATGCTGTACAAGGTCGGCGCCCGGCGCTGGATCGCCCGGATCATGATGTCCTGGGGCCTGGCCACGGCGGCCATGGTGTTCGTCAACAGCGAATGGCAGTTCTACGTGCTGCGCTTCGTGATCGGTGCGATGGAGGCGGGTTTTGCCCCGGGCGTGCTGTATTACCTGACGTTGTGGTTCCCGCAGCACTATCGCGGGCGCATCACCTCGATGCTGTTCCTGGCGTCGGCGTTCGCCGGCCTGGTGGGCGCGCCGTTCTCCGGCCTTGTGCTGCAACACCTCGACGGCGTGCTGCAAATGCGTGGCTGGCACTGGCTGTTCCTGCTCGGTGGCGTGCCGTGCATCGGCCTTGGCTTGTTGGTGCTGACCCTGCTCAAGGACCGCATCGAAGACGCCCATTGGCTGACGCCCTCGGAGAAGACCCTGCTGGCCAGCCGCATTGCTCAACATGAACCGCACAAGAGCGGTGGTTCGCTGCTCGCCGCACTTAGGATTCCGGGTTTCCTGACCTTGGGCCTGATCTATTTCCTGATTCAGGTGGCGTCCTACGGCTTGAATTTCTGGGCACCGCAACTGATCCGTAGCGCAGGGACCGAGAGTCCGGTGATGATCGGCTTGCTGACAGCCATCCCTTATATCTGCGGTGCCATCAGCATGGTGGTGATCGGACGCCTGTCCGATGCTACTGGCGAGCGACGCAAGTTTGTCGCCGGTCTGGTGGCGGTTGGTGCGGTCGGGTTCTTCAGCGCGGGGATCTTCGCCAGTCACACGACCTTCCTGATTGTCGCGTTGGGCCTGCTCGGTGCCGGGATCATCGCCTCCATCCCGAGCTTCTGGACCCTGCCGCCAAAACTGCTGGCCGGTGCCGGCGCGGGCGCTGCCGGCGGGATCGCGGTGATCAACACCCTGGGCCAGTTCGGCGGCATCGTCAGCCCGGTGATGGTCGGCCGGATCAAGGACCTGACCGGCAGCACCACGCCGGCGCTGTATGTCATTGGTGTGTGTGCGCTGATCGCGGTGGCGCTGTTGCTATGGGGGTTGCCGCAGAAGTTGCGCACGCTGGATAAGTTCTAAACGGTTCGCAGGCTACGCCGGTCCCTGCACGGACCACGCATCCGTGCCGGGGCTGGCGAAGGCTGTGATCAATGGTCTGAAGTCTGTGGTGACAACGCTGACGCCATCGCGAGCACCACAGCACTGTCGCCTTACCCCGTCACCAAAGTTTTGCTCGGTGTGGCACCGAATTGAATCAACACCACCCCTGCAATCAACAACACCGCCCCGAACACCTTGGGCAATGTCACCTGCCGCTCCGCCAACCCGAACCAGCCAAAGTGGTCAAGTAACAGTGAAGCCACCACTTGCCCCGCCAACGCCAATGCCATGAACCCCGAAGCCCCCAGCTTGGGCAGTAGCACCAGCGCCAGCGAAATAAAACACACCCCAAATGCGCCACCGGTCCACATCCACAGTGATGCCTTGCTGATAAACGCCAGCGAGGGCAGGGGTAAACGCAGCGCCAGCATGATCGGCAACAACACCAGAACGCTCACCACCAACGATGCCAGTGTTGCCCACAACGGATGGCCCAACCCGCGCCCGAGGTTGACGTTGATTGCGCTTTGAAACGGCACCACCGCCCCGGCGATCATCGCCAGCCCTATCAGACCGGCCCAATGCAACGTACTCATGATCGATCTCCAACAGGTTTTGCTGGACTCTAGGGTATTCGTCGCGCAGATTTAAATTCCGTTTTGTTATCCAGAACATGCAGCAGATGAATGATCTTCGACGTATCGACCTCAACTTGCTGGTGATCCTCGACGCTTTGCTCAGCGAGCAACACGTGACCCGGGCGGCCGAGCGTCTGCACTTGAGTCAGCCAGCGGTTAGTCATGCGCTGGCGCGGTTGCGTGACCTGCTTGGCGATCCGCTGCTGGTGCGCGCTGGTGCCGGCCTTGTACCAACTCCGCGAGCGCTGGAGCTGGTGGCGCCGCTGGCCGAAGCCCTGGCCCAGGTGCAAGCGCTGCTGGCGCCGAACGCCTTCGATCCTGCGACCACCCAGCGGACCTTTCGCCTGGCGATGTCCGACTACGGCGCAGCCATTGTCCTGCCGGGACTGATCCGGACCTTGCGCCGTGAAGCGCCGGGCATCGACCTGCAAATCAGCCATGGCAGCCGCGAAAGCATGCTCGAAGGGGTGCTCAACGGTGACATTGATGTCGCCGCCGGTGTATTCCCGGAAATGCCCAATGAATTGCGCAGCACTCCGCTGTTCGAAGAGCACTATGCCTGCCTGGTGGACGGCGACAGCCTGCCCGCCGATGGTGTGCTCGACCTGCCCACCTACCTGGCACGACCTCACGTCCTGCTGGAGATGCGCGGCAGCGGCACCCCGGAAATCGAGCGCGCCCTGACTGCATTGCGCGAACGTCGTCGTGTGGCTGTCAGCCTGCCGCACTGGCGCGTCGCCCCGGAATTCATCAGTGGAACCGACCTGATCCTCACTGTCGCGTCGCGAGGCTTGCGCGATATCGATGAGCAATCACTGATTGTCGTCCCGCCGCCATTTCACATCCCGTCGTTCACCTTTGTGCTGGTCTGGCACAAGCGTCGGGGCGGAGATCAGGCGTTGAACTGGTTGAATGAACGGATCGTGCAGGGGACCCACCGCTGAAGAATTTCTGTCGCGATCAGGCAGTCGACAGCTGAAGACCTGATATAGACTGGCCACCATTCACCAGGCAGTTCAAAAGGACTCCCCATGACCCCATCCTTGCTAATGGCCGTGCTTGCCTCGGGTTTTATCTACGGCATCACCCCGGGACCGGGTGTGCTGGCGGTTTTCGGCATTGGCGCGGCCCATGGGCGACGGGCCGGGGCGGGGTTTCTGTGCGGGCATTTGCTCGGCGATGTGATGTGGTGCAGCACGGCGCTGATCGCGATTGTCGGTGCGCGGGAGATCGGCAGTACCGCGTTCGACGTGCTCGGAGTGCTCAGCGGACTGTACCTGTTCTGGCTCGGCTGGCGTGCGGTGCGCGCCCGTCGCAGCAGCGCTGATGCGCCACAGGGCCCGGCGCGGCAGCCGTTCTGGCACGGCATTCTGTTTGGTCTGACCAACCCCAAGGCCTATCCGGTGGCGGTGGCGACGTTCACGGCACTGCTGTCGAGCCGCGCGGAACTGCTCAACTGGTCGATGCTGCCGGCGCTGATCGCCCTGAGTTTCGTCGGCGGTTTGCTCGCCTACGCTATTCTCATTGGCGTTGTCGGTGCGCGGCGGGTGCGCAGCCTGTACCAGCGTCATGAACTGGCAATCACCCGGTTGTGCGGGGTGATGTTCATCGGTTTCGCCATCAACGCGCTGGTACATGCGTTGCCGGGGCTGATGCCGAACAAGGCTTGAACGTGATCACAAGGACGCAAGGCTGGCAGGGCAGGGATGATTGATGAGCGCTGCATTATCGGGACACCCACGCTGAACCATGGAAAACCGGAATTCCGCGCCGCTGGCGAGCTATATCGATTTGTTGCTGGACGCCGTCTGTGCGGTGGATAAGCAGGGCCGCTTCGTCTTTGTCAGCGCGGCGTGCGACCGTATTTTCGGCTACAGCGCCGAAGAGATGATCGGCGAGGCGATGATCGACATGGTGCACCCGGGCGATCGCCAGCGCACCCTCGACGCCGCTCGGGAAATCATGGGCGGCGAGCCCAAGCTCAACTTCGAAAACCGCTACCTGCGCAAGGATGGCAGCGTGGTGCACATCCTCTGGTCGGCACGTTGGTCCGAGGACGATCAGTTGCGCATCGCGGTGGCTCGCGACATCACCGAACGCAAGCAGGCCGAATCCCGGCAGGCCGCGTTGTATGCGATTTCTGAGGCGGCCCATGCGGCAGAGGATCTGCTGGCGTTGTTCAAACGCATCCACATGATCATCGGCGAATGGCTGCCGGCACTGAATTTTTCCGTGGCGCTGTACGACGAGCGCTGCGCGCAGTTGAATTTCCCTTATCACGTCGATGACCATGAGCCACAGCCCGAGCAGCCCGGAACCATGACCGGGCGCCTGTGCGCCGAAGTGATCCGCACGGGGCAGCCGATCCTGTTGACTCCGGACCAGCACCCACCTCCCGTTGGCTTCGAAGTGCTGCCGACCGGGCAGAACGCACCCTGTTGGCTGGGTGTGCCGCTGAACTCGCAGAACGGCACCATCGGCGCGTTGATCGTCAAAAGCATTCCGGGCGGCGAGCGCTACACCGAGCAGGACAAAGAACTGCTGCAATACGTCTGCGCCCAGGTCGCGACCGCCATTGAGCGCAAGCAATTGCACGCCCGCCTGCAATACATGGCCCAGTACGACCAACTGACCCAGTTACCCAACCGCGAGCTGCTGCGCGACCGGCTCAAGGCGTCACTGCAAGTGGCCCGGGAGGACGACGGGCGCATGGCGCTGTTGTACGTCGACCTCGACCGCTTCAAGCAAGTCAACGATACCCATGGCCACGCGGTCGGCGACATGCTGCTGCAAGCGGTGGCCAACCGACTCAAGGGTTGCGTGCGGGAAACCGACACCGTGGCCCGCATCGGCGGCGATGAATTCGTGGTGTTGCTGCACAGCATTCATGCGGCGGACGATACCGACATCGTGGTCGAGAAAGTCCGTCAGGTCCTGGCCCAGCCTCTGCGGCTGGACGGGCACAGCCTGAACATCCATCCAAGTATCGGCGTCGCTCGATACCCCGATCACGGTACTGAAGAGAAGCAATTGTTTCGGCATGCCGACGAGGCGATGTACTGCGCCAAACGCGAACATCACCTGCGACTGGTCTGAAAAACCGCGCACCGTTCGTCGTGGCAGCCAGGTAATTTTCTAAACCTTTTGGGGCGCGCAAATTCAGATTCTATGCGGGCTACAGCTCGCCGCGACTACCACCAAGAGGAAGAGAATCATGCCTAATTCAAGAAACTCGAACTCGGGGAACTTCGCCAACGATCGAACGAAGGCTTCTGAAGCCGGTCGCAAGGGTGGGAAAACCACCACTACGACCGTCGAAAAAGACCCGGCGAAACCCGACATGGGCCGCAAGGGCGGTCAGAAATCCCGCTAAAGGATGCAGGTGGTTTTGATTGAGAGGCGGGGGCGAAAGCTCCCGTTTGAATTTAACGAGGAGGGCGCGACCATGAACCGGATGGCCACCCGATTATGTAAGACCAGTCTTGCCACGTTACTGGGCCTGTTTGCCAGCGGCGTCTTTGCCCAGTCGACTGCCGAATTCATCGACGAGGCCTCGGCAAAAGGTATTGCCGATATTGAAACGAGTCGCTTGGCGCATCAGAAAGCCGAATCCAAAGAGGTCAAGGACTACACCATTATCGTCATCAACGACCGCACCACGGCGAACCAGCACCTGGCGAAAATCGCCAGGCAACTGGATATACCGGTCGCCCCCCGCGAAGAAATTGTCGAAAAGGCCAAAGCCCTGATGCCACAAGTCATGGATGGGGCGACCTACGACGAGGCCTATACCGCCAGTCAGGTGAAGACCACCCAGGAAGCCATCGATCAGTTGCAGCAGGAGGCGCAGACCACCGACGTACCGCAAATCAAGGCATTCGCCGAAGAAACCCTGCCTAAATTGCAAAATCACCTGGAAATGGCCAAGGCGTTGCAGGCCAAAAGTTAAGCGAAAAGTTTGAGCACAAACGGCGCGGGGCTTCAGTCACGCGCCGTTTTTCTGATCAGCACTGATCCAGATGCGGCTTGGGATTATGCGTTGGGTTCAGGCCATCGAGGTCGAACACCTGGTTCTCGCCCATGGCGCGGTAATGCCTGCGCAGCGCCTCCAGCTGCTTGAGGTCCAACGCCTCAAGCCCGAGCATGGCCTTTTGCGCCTCCTTGGTCACCCGCAACAACTCGTCGACTTTCAAATGCAGGATGTCGGTGTCGCGGTTCTGCGTGTTCTGGATCAGGAACACCATCAGGAACGTGATGATGGTGGTCGAGGTATTGATGATCAGCTGCCACGTATCGTTGAAATGAAAAATCGGTCCACTCAACCCCCACAGGAAAATCAGGATCAACGCGCTCATGAACGTCTTGGGGCTACCGGCCCAGAGGGCGAGTTTCTGCGCGATTTTTGCGAATTTCATGACCGAGTTCCTTTTGAGGGGGCGCCTGATTTTTCAGACAGTGGCGTTGGGATGAAAATTCGAAATGTTCGAAAAGGTGATTCTCTGAAACCTTTAGCGGTGTTCATCGCGGTATCGTAGCGTCCCGAGGACAACGTACCGACAGGAGAACACAATGAGTTGGTCCGCCAAACAGTACGTCGCTTTTGAAGATGAACGCACCCGTCCCGCCCGTGACCTGCTGGCGGCCATCCCCGCCGGGGACGTGCGCTTGGCCATCGATATCGGTTGTGGGCCCGGCAACTCCACCGAGTTGCTGGTGGAGCGCTTTGCCAATGCCAAGGTGTGTGGGCTGGACAGTTCCAGCGACATGATCGAAGCCGCTCGCAAGCGCCTGCCGCAGGTGCAGTTCGACATCGCCGACATCGACACCTGGAATGACAGTGGCCCGTTCGATGTGATTTTCGCCAACGCGGTGTTGCAGTGGGTGCCTGATCACGCGACGTTGCTACCCTCGCTGGTTAGCAAACTGGCGCCGAGTGGCAGCCTGGCTATCCAGATGCCTGACAACCTGAATGAGCACTCGCACCGCTTGATGCGCGAAGTCGCCGCTGATGGCCCATGGGTCGGCAAACTGGCAGGCACCGCCGGGCTGCGGACCGAAATGGCCGATGCCAGCGCTTATTACTCGATACTCAAAGCCTGTTGCACCCGCGTCGATGTGTGGCGCACCACTTACCATCATCCGCTCGCGGGCGGTGCGTCTGGCGTGGTGGAGTGGTTCAAGGGTAGTGGCCTGCGGCCGTTTCTCGAACCGCTGGACGAGGCGGAACGGGCGCAGTATCTGAACCAATATCAGACTGCTATTGAGCGGGCGTATCCGGCCCTGGCCGATGGTTCGGTGCTGTTGCCGTTTCCGCGACTGTTTATCGTCGCGACCCGCTGACGGGAAAAAGGGACGGCGTGATCTGTCCCTTTTTGATCCATCAACGCTGAACGCCGACCAGCATCATCATTGGCCGCTCCCGCTCTTCGGCAAGGGCTGGTTGCGCCGCCACCTCGGCATCGCTCGGCCCCCATTCGTTGACGTGCCGGATGCTGAACCCTGCGCCAATCAGCGTGTTGAGCAACGTGCCAATGGTGCGATGCTGCTTGATCACACCGTCCGCGAGCCAGTTGGTCACACGCTCGCCTTCCAGCTGATAACCATTCACGGGCCAACTCTTGCGGCCCTCGGCATCGATGATCCAGCCAGGGTTACGCGGCGCCATGAAGATCGGGTGTTCGA
Organism: Pseudomonas sp. ACN8; assembly: GCF_002303925.1. Taxonomy (GTDB): domain Bacteria; phylum Pseudomonadota; class Gammaproteobacteria; order Pseudomonadales; family Pseudomonadaceae; genus Aquipseudomonas. The sequence continues at coordinate 45,827 of NZ_MRCS01000039.1, read as the reverse complement.
TGGAAAACACGAAATGCGAGCCGGGCTTGAGCGCTGCGTGGACACTGGCGAACAGCCCAGGCAAGTCCTTGATGTAATGCAGCGCCAGGGAACTGTAGGCCAGATCGAAACCGGCGGCGGGCAGATCGAGATGCTCCAGGTCGGCGCGCTCATAACGGATGTTTGATGCGGATGTGGTCTTGCGCGCCTGCTCCAGCATCTTTTCCGAAACATCCAGACCGAGCACGCTATCAGCGCCTTGCTCGCTGGCCCAGCGACAAAACCAGCCGTAGCCGCAACCGAGATCCACCACCTTCAGGCCCCGCATTGGCGGCAGCATGGTCTTCAATGCAGGCCATTCCGGTGCGGCATCGAGGCCGCTGATGGAACGGGGCATCTGGCTGTAGCCCTGGAAGAATTCAGGGTCGTCGTAGATGTTTTGAGTCATGTGAAAGTCCATGTCCCGGAAAGAAAAGGCCCGAACATAGTACCGGACCAAGCCAGCACTGGAAGATCGGGCATGGGGCATCAGGACGGCTCTGCATCCATGCGTCGAGCGATTACATCCAGCACATCGCAACCGTCGCGCAAAGGCACGCAGCAGAGCAATGCGAAGTCACTGAGTACAACCGAGTCAGAGGTCAGGTCGCCGCGCATTGCGAGGTTTTCAAGAAGCTGCGTCACGGCGCGAATTCTGTAGCTGGCGGTGCTGAGCAGGGAGTGCAGGGGTTGGGTGGTGTTGACGTAGAGGGAGGGGAGGTCGTCGGCGTTGCTGGTTAGAGCCATGTATTCGTTCATGAGTGATTCCTTGAATTGAGGTGAACTACCACTCAGAGTCGCCAAACAATGGGTGGCAGCTGTACGCAGGTTGGCGAACCGGGACAAGGCAAACCGGCAGACCCAAAGGTCTCCCACGCACAGCCACCATAAACAGGTAGCCAAGTGCGTTCAGAAACGCTCCGAGATAGCTCGGAGGTTTCTATGCTTTGCCATCGAGTCGCCAAACCCGATACGCCATTTTGGCGTGGTCGGACTATAGGTCTCATGACAAAGGCACAGCAATGCGCAAGTGTACGGACATTTCCCAGTGTCGTGTAGGACGTTGCTTTTTCTGGCGTTGATCTCCGTTGGGCCTTTAAAAGTGGGTCTTTGCACTGACTTCGACGGGCCCTTTATCAAATCCCGCCCACAAAAAAACCGGCCACTTGGGACCGGTTTATTCATGTCGAAAGCAAGGTTTTCAGCTCTGTTGCAAGACCTTGAGTGCCGCCGAGGCCAGAAAACCCGAACGGCTTTTCTCTTCCGGGTGATGCAGTACGTACTCATCAATCCGGTTGAGGAGGTAGCCAGGCAACGTGATGTTCAGCTTCTGGGCCTTGCCCAGATATTTGGTTACGTCGATGTCCACCAGCGCCCACGCACACCCCGCATACTTTGGGTTGGCAGCATGTAAGGTCACTTTATTGGCGGGGGGAATTGGCGAACCGTCTTCGGCCAGAATCTCGAAGTGGCCTTCAATGGCTTCCCGCGCCATGGCCATCGCGTCATCCAGGTCTTCCCCAGCGGAAAAGCAGCCCGGAATGTCGGGGACTTCCACACCCCAGGCGTGTTGGTCGTCGCCCATTGAAATTGCAATTGGGTACAGCATGTTCATTGTCCTCCACGGACCTAGCGCATCGGGCTCCTTAGAGCAGCGCCTGTTGCAAAATACTGATGGCCGTTTTCTTGAGCAGATCTTTCTTCGGGTGAGGGACTGTCACTAGCCCCGGTTTGGTCGGGTGCTTGAAGTGATGATGGCTACCTCTGATTCGTACCAGATACCAGCCGTCCGCAACGAGTTGGCTTATCAAAAATCGGCTATTCACATCACCTCCCTGTGGTGTGCTTGTGGTTACTATACCTACTGCTATTTGTTAATCAACACTATAACCACCGGATCCTTCCTGGGGCCGGCGGGAACGCTATAGGAATCGAGTCTAGAAGGGTGTTCTGGCAAGGGCTTGGGGCAAACCTGAATTGATCTGTTTTGTGTATTGCGAGGTTTTGCCGTGAACACGGGATCCAAATTTCAGGCACAAAAAAACCGGTACCTGAACCGGTTTTTCTATCTCTGCATCTCCCTCCACCATCCTGACGTGAGGTTGAAATTGGGGGAGGCCTACGTTATCAGGCAACACCCGCCAGCAAGCTTTCGTAAGGAATCCGCAACCCGTCGTGCAGGCGCTTGATCATCGACAGGCTCAATTTACGTTTACGGTTCAGCACCTCAGATACCCTTCCGCTCGTGCCAATGAAGGGTTCCAGATCGCGAGGGGTCAGGCCTTGCTGGTCCATGCGAAATTTAATTGCCTCAATCGGATCGGAGGGCGGCATCGGGTAATGCTCGTCTTCGTACTTTTCGATGAGCAGCGCCAGATTTTCCAGCTCATCGCCCTCAGGCGAACCCATTTCAGCTCCCCACAATTGCTCCACGCGTGCAAATGCAGCGGTCAGGTCTTCTTGGTTGTGAATAGGTTTAATGTCCATCACACGGTCTCCGCGTTGATCTGATCGTACTGGGTGTGGGTGCCAACGAATCGTATGAAACCGAGCTGGCGCTGATAGTCGATTGCCATGATTACCCGGTATTTATTGCCACCGATGTTGAATACAACCCTGCCACCCTTGAGGATGCTGGCCGTTCTCAGCTCCGCTTTAACCTCTTGCGGCGTGCCGTAAACGGCTTTCTCCATGTGCCGATACCATTCAACCAGTGGTGTTTCGGAGTCAGTATAAGCCGGGCTACTTTCCCGGAACTCCCGCAATGTCCCTTTTGCAATCACACACACTGCACTTCCTCCCGTTTTGGGAGGTGGTAGTCTTCGTTTCGAAGAGATGCAATCTCTGATTCCGTGGAGGAAATCCTTTATCGGGATAAGTAAAACGTTAACAAAACCCGGTTCTTGCGCCAAAACGCTAATTTTCAGAGTTTGGAGACGCTAATCCAAATTCCGGACACAAAAAAACCGGCCACTTGGACCGGTTTTTTCTGTCTCTACATCCCCCGTCAAAACCACCCTGACGTGAGATCAAAATTCGATTGGAGCGGGTGAAGGGAATCGAACCCTCGTTATCAGCTTGGGAAGCTGGAGTAATGCCATTATACGACACCCGCTCAGAGCGGTGACTTTGTACCAGATACGGCCGCGGATTTGAAGTTTTTCTTTACGTGGAGCGGGTTTAACGCAGATGTGACAAAAAGCCCGGACCGCATGACGGTCGATCGCGGGCAAGCCTCGCGCCTGCAGAATACGTTTAACGCAGCAGGGCGGGGCTTGCTCGCGATGACGCTACTTCAGCTTGCCAATGCATGGTGTTCCTGGACGTTGTGGTAACGCGGTCGGCTTTCGAGTTGCGCTGGTTTAAGGAAGCCCATCAGTGCGTTGCGGCTGTCTCGGCAGGCGGCTTTGTGCTCCATGTCGAGAAAGTGGCCGGTGGCCTGAAGGGTGCTGAACGTGCTGTGTTGCACGTGGCCGGCGAACAACCGGGCGTCGTCGGCGGCGGTGTATTCGTCCCATTCGCCGTTTAGGAACAGCACCGGCACGTCGATCTTCTTCGCCGCGTGCAGGTAGCACTGGCGGTCGCTGTGAAGCACGTCGCTGATGTGGAAGTGCATCTGCCCGTACTCATGTTCGGCCAGGGAGCTGACGTGGCGATAGTTGAAGCGCTTGAACAACGACGGCAGGTGTTTGCCGATGGTGTCGTTCACCAGGTGTCCGACCCGGTCGCGGTCCAGGTTGCCGAGGTGTTCGACGCCGCGCTCGAGGTAGTCGAGCATATGCGCGTTGATCACCGGGGAAAACGAGCTGATCACGGCTTTTTCGATGCGCCGTGGCCGTTGCGACAACGCCATCATGGTCGCGGCACCGCCCCAGGAAAAGGACAGCACGTGTTCGGCGGCGAAGTGGTCGATCAGCTCAAGCAGGATCTGCCCTTCGATTTCCTTGGTGAGCATTTTTTCATGCAGGTTGTGGGCTTTTGACCGGCCCGCGTAGGGCTGGTCGTAGCAGACGACGTTGAACTGCGGATGGAGGTTTTTCACGGTTTGTGCAAACGACGCAGTCGTGGCCATCGAGCCGTTGACCAAAATAATGGTCTTCTCTGCGGCGTCTGCGCGATAGAACTCCGTGTAAACCCGATACTGACCCTGTATATCCAACACAGCGATTTCTGGCCTCATGTCATAAGACTCCTGGCAAGCGGGTATGCGCGCAAATGAGATTGCACGAGCTTTGTGACAGGTAGGCATACGCCTGGAATTTGAGAGGCCCATGTCGATCCATTGCAGTCCGGTCGACGGGTATTGTTATTGGCGGGCAGTCTGCCGGATGAGGCCGGAACCCTTGGGCTCCTACCGGCAAAAAGTTTCTTAGAGGTATGTGGTGACTCGTCGGTCACATTTCGGCCGACGTCCTGATTCAAGCAGGGGTCACATCAATGCGCAAGTGCCATTGGTAAATTGTTCGACAACTTTCTGCTGAGCGGTCGCTGGCTTAGATCGAGCCGATCTCTTCATCGCTCAGCGGGCGGTATTCGCCCGGTTTCAACGCGTCGTCGAGTACCAGCGGCCCCATGCATTCGCGGTGCAGGCGCATGACCTTGTTGTTGAAGTGGCCGAACATGCGCTTGACCTGGTGATAGCGGCCTTCGACGATACTCAGGCGCGCGCATTTTGGCCCGAGCAACTCTAGCCCGGCCGGTTGCGTGGTGAGGTCTTCGAAGGCGAAGTACAGCCCTTCGTTGAATTTGATCGCGTATTCGGGGCCGATGTCCTGTTCGGTTTCAACGTAATAGACCTTGGGCAGTTTGGTCTGCGGCTGGGTCAGGCGCCGCGACCAGCTGCCGTCGTTGGTGATCAACATCAAACCCGTGGTGTTGAAGTCCAGGCGCCCGGCGATGTGCAGTTCGTCCTTGTCCGGTTCATCGATCAGATCGAGCGCGGTCGGGTGCTGCGGATCCCGGGTGGCGCTGACGCATCCGGCGGGCTTGTGCAACATGAAGTGGCGCAGGGGTTTGCCGACTTGCAGCACGTCATTGTCGACCTCGACGCGGCTGAATTCGCGGACTTCGCTGTGGGGGTCACTGACGATTTTTCCGTCAACCCTGACGCGTTTTTCCACCAGCAACAGGCGTACCTGCTTACGGTTGAAGCACGGCAGGTTGCTGAGGAAACGGTCGACACGCATGACTTAAGGATCGGTGAAGAAAGGGGCGCGCATCTTACTTGATCGACTCGGACGCTGCTTGCAACTGCGCCTCGACCTCGGCGCAGCGCGGGCACAGGCACGAGGCGTCGCGCAGTTCCGCCGGCAGCGCCTGGAGCACGGCCGGGTCGATGCTGACGCCGTAGCACCAGCAGGCGCGGTCAGCGGTTCGCGGATCGGCCAGGGTGCAGTCGTTGGGGGCGCCGCAGGCGGGGCAGAGGTCAGGCTGGTTCATAGCTGGAGTGAGACATTTCCATGCAGGTTCGGTTGCGGCCACTTTGCTTGGCCCGATACATCGCATGATCCGCCCGTGACAGCAGGCTGTGCAAGGTGTCATCGGGCTGCAGGGTGGTGAGTCCGATGCTCACCGTCAGTTGCAAGGTCTTGTCGTTGTAGGCATAGCGCTGTTGTTCCACATGCTGACGAATTTTCTCGGCAATCATCAGAGCGGTCTTACCGTCAGTGTCCTTGAGCAGCACGATGAACTCTTCACCGCCCCAGCGGCAGACGATGTCGGAGTGCCGCAGGCAACTTTCCAGGTCCCGGGCGAAACCGATCAGTACCTGGTCGCCGGCCAGGTGGCCGTAGGTGTCGTTCAGCGCCTTGAAGTGGTCGAGGTCCAACAGCAAAGCGGTCAGCGGCTTGGGCTCGCGCCGGGCTTCGTGCATGGCTTGCGCGGCCAGCAGGTCGAAGCCACGACGGTTGGGCAGTTCGGTCAGGCTGTCGAGGATGGCCTGGGCCTGGATCTTGTCCTGATAGCGCTTGATCACCCGGTTGAGCAGGGCCAGCACAATCAAGGTCACCAGCAGACAGATCAGCAGGTTGAGGTACAGCGAGTGGCGGATTTCACCAAGGGCGCTGTCTTCGCGTTTGTCGACGAACAGGTACCAGTTCAGCTCCGGGATAAACCGCACGTTGAGGAAATGCCCCTGGCCCTGCACGGAATATTCATAGCTGCCGCTGTGGGGTTTGGGCAGCCGGCTGACCAGGTCTTTCATGCTGTCGAGTTCGCTGAGTTTCTGCCCGATGTGCGCACCCTGCGGACCCCCTTCGGCGCCGGTGAGCACCAGGCGCCCGAAGTTGTCGACGAAATACACACTGCGTTGATAGCGCTGCTGGTACTTGTCGATCAGCTTGATCACGGCGTCGACGGTCAGACCAACCCCGGCCGCGCCGATGAATCGGCTGTTGTAGTCGTAGACCTTGTAGTTGATGAAGAAGGTCAGGTTGTCCTTGTTGGCGAGGTCCGGGTCGACGTTGATCTCGTACGGATCCTTCATGTCCCTCACGCGAAAGTACCAGGCGTCGCGGGGCTCGGTGGTCTTGACCTGTTTGAGCACGCCCTTGGCGTGGTAGTAGGTCAGGCTGGTGTTGGAGACGAAGAACGCGGTGTAGGCGCCGTAGTGGGTCATGACCTCGTTGAGGTAGCGGGTCATCTGGTCGGAATCCTTTTCACCATTGACCACCCAGTCGCGCATGAAGGTGTCGCGGGCCATCATCGAGGAAATCAGGATCGGCCTGACGAGGTCTTTCTGGATTTCCGAGTAGACCGTGTCCGATGTCAGTGGCAACTCGGTGTTGACGATGTTGTCGCGGATCGAAGCCCGGGAGGCGTAGTAACTGAGGAAGGAGGTGGCGAGGAAACCTGCGCCCAGCAACGCGACCAGCGTGAGCACCAACGAACGTTGAGAGTACAGCGGCGAGCGAAGCGGCATGGCAGTTCCATTGGCAGTCATCCGATGGTTGCATTCTAATGGCACAGCGGAGAAATAACTGCTCCATGTGCGCGGCGAATGGTCGTTCCCATGTTCCACGGAGGTTGCAGGTGCTCCTTGTGGGGAGCTTGCTCGCGATATAGGTGTGTCAGTCACATCAATCGTGAATGTGCTGACGCTATCGCGAGCAGGCTCGCTCCCACAGGGTTTGGTGTTGCATGGGCGTCTGGTGCTTAGCCCAGTGATTTCAGATACATCCGCCACCCGCCCAAATGGCTGATGTTCACCGCGCCCTCCAGCCCATACGCCTCACAGATAAACCCGCTCTCCCAGCGACCGTCCGACAGTTGCACCTTGCCCAACCCCAGTGGCGCCGGGATTCCGGTCAGGAATGAACCCAACTCGCTGCTCGGCAACTCCCAGATCTCCACCGCAATCGCCACGCCGCCGTCCTTCACGCGGACCATGCCCGGACGAAACGGCGGGCCGCCGGCCAGGGCATGGAGTTGATAATCCGGCGAGCTGAATGTCGTTTCCACCAAACGGGCCCCGCGCTGCTTGAGTTGCCAGTTCAACGCCAACCCGTCCAGGTGTGCACCACAGACCACCAGCCGCGCCCGATCATGGCGGGCAACCGTCGTCGGTGCAGGCGCGACCAGGCCTTGCTGACGCTGCAGGGTATCCGCCACGCTCAACAGGTACTGATCGGTAAAGGCCCGGCCAAACAGCGTCACCCCCCAGGGCATGCCGTTGTCCATGAACGCGCTGGGCACGGCGACGGCGGCGTAGTCGAGCAGGTTCATGAAGTTGGTGTAGTAGCCCAGTTCCGAATTGCGCAGCACCGGTTCGGCCTCGAGCTGCGCCAGCGTCACCGGGCGGCCGATGGTCGGCGTGACGACGCAATCCAGGCCTTCCAGAGCTGTGTCGCACAGGGCTTTGAGCGCTTGCAGCCGGTATTGGGCGCGGAAGGTTTGCACGCCATCGACGGCGGGTGCCTTGGCCAACACGGCGCGAATCACCGGCAACACGGCCTCGGGATTTTGCGCCATCAACTTCCCGGCCACGCTGTAGCGTTCGGCCACCCACGGACCCTCATAGAGCAAGCGTGCGGCCTCCAGAAACGGCGACAGGTCCAGTTCCACCGCTTCGCCACCCAGGGCCTTGAGGCGGTCGATGGCATCACCGAACAACAGCGGACCCTCAGGGCAACCGAAGAATTGCAGGTCCTGTGCACGGGGTACGCCGAAACGGAAGGGGCGCGGTGTACCGAACGCCGAACCGTCGTTCCACAGGGGGTTGCTGCGGCTGTATTCGTCCCGAGGGTCGAGGCGTGCGGTGAGCGCCAGCAACTGACTGGCTTCCCGCGCCGTGGCGGTGAAGGTGGTGACGCAATCCAGCGTACGACAGGCCGGAACCACGCCAGCCGTCGAGATCAGGCCCTTGGTGGCCTTCATGCCGACCAGATTGTTCAACGCCGCCGGCACACGCCCTGAGCCGGCGGTGTCTGTGCCCAGCGCAAAACTCGCGACCCCGAGCGCCACCGCCAGCGATGATCCGGCGCTGGAGCCGCCCGACGGATACTCCGGCAACACGCTGTTGGGGCACGCGCCATACGGTGAGCGGCTGCCGTTGAGCCCCGTGGCGAACTGGTCGAGATTGGTCTTGCCCAACGGAATCGCACCAAGGGCCAGCAATTGTTCGACGATGGTCGCCGAACGCTCCGGCACGTAGGCGAATGCCGGGCACGCCGCCGTGGTCGGAATGCCCGCCAGGTCGATGTTGTCCTTGATCGCGAACGGCACGCCATACAGCGGCAGGCTAGCGAGATCGCGATCGTCGAGGGCGGCGAGGTAAGGCTCCAGTTCATCGACACTGAGCAAGTGGATGAACAGGTGATAGTCCGGGTTCAGCGCGGCGGCTTTGTCCCGCAGTTGCAGCAGCAATTGCCGTGGCGTGATGCGGCCGTCGCGATAAGCGCCGCGCAGGGTGTCGAGTTGCAGATCGATGTTCATGGCGATAGTCCTTTTCAACATGGGTTCAGTCAAGTTCCAGCACCACAACGCGCTGCCCGGCGCGCACCGCCGAACCCGGTTGCACGCGAATCTCGCGTACCACGCCGGCCATTGGCGCGAGCAGGGGGATTTCCATCTTCATCGACTCCAGGATCACCAGCACGTCACCGGCCTCGACACGGCTACCGGTCTCGACCTGAACCTGCCAGAGGTTGCCGGCGATGTGGCTGTCGACGCTTTGCTGACCGCTGGTCAGCGGTGCATCTTCGGTCGCCTCCGGGGCCAGTTCTTCACTGTCGAAATGCGCCTGGCCACTGGCGATCCAGCGTTCGCGCTCGGCGTTGAATGCGCCTTTTTGCTGCTCGCGAAACGCGTCGATGGTCTCGGCTTCCCGGGCCAGGAACGCCTGGTATTGCGCCAGGTTCAACTGACTGTGCTCGATGTTCAGGTCGAAGCGCCCGAGGGGGAAATCCCGGCGGATGCGCAGCAGTTCATCGGCGCTGACCGGGTAGAAACGGATCTGGTCGAAAAACCGCAGCAACCAGGGTTTGCCATCGAACGCGGCGACTTCGCGGTAGCGGTTCCACATCTGCAAGGTGCGCCCGACAAACTGATAGCCGCCGGGGCCTTCCATGCCGTAGACGCACATGTAGGCGCCACCGATGCCCACGGAGTTTTCCGCGGTCCAGGTGCGCGCCGGGTTGTACTTGGTGGTCACCAGGCGATGGCGCGGGTCGAGCGGGGTGGCGACCGGTGCGCCGAGGTAGACGTCGCCCAGGCCCATCACCAGGTAACTGGCGTCGAACACCGTGCGCTGCACTTCATCGAGGTTCGGCAGGTCGTTGATGCGGCGGATGAACTCCAGGTTGCTCGGGCACCACGGCGCGTCCTTGCGCACCGTGGTCATGTATTTCTCGATGGCCAACCGGCACGCCGGGTCGTCCCAGGAAAGGGGCAGATGCACGATGCGCGAGGGCACTTGCAGGTCCTTGGCGGCGCACACGGCGTCCCATTCGCCGGCGACGATGCCGAGCAGGTCGGACAGCGGCAGTTGCTCGGGCTGATAGTGGATTTGCAGTGAGCGGATGCCGGGGGTGAGGTCTATCACGCCGTGCAGGTCTTTGCTTTCCAGCGCCTGCATCAGGGCGTGGGCGCGGAAGCGCAGGACCAGGTCCAGTTCCGGGGCGCCGATTTCCAGCAGCAGGTGGGTGTCGCCGGACAGGCGCGCCACCAACCGCGTATTGTCCTGACCCAAATCCAACACAACAGGCGACACAATCCCCTGTAGGAGTGAGCCTGCTCGCGATTGCGGTGTTTCAGTCACAGAGATGTCGGAGGTGATGCCGTCATCGCGAGCAGGCTCACTCCTACAGGAGGGATTCCATTTCAAGGCGAGGGCTCGGGCAGTTTTGATATCGACCGGCAGGAACTGCACCTTGTCCCCGGCCTTGAGCTGCCCCAGTTGCCAAAGATCCGCCTCGATCACCGTCACCGGGCACACGAACCCGCCGAGGCTCGGGCCATCCGGGCCGAGGATGACCGGCATGTCACCGGTAAAATCCACCGCACCGATCGCATACGGATTGTCGTGGATGTTCGACGGATGCAAACCGGCTTCACCACCGTCGGCACGCACCCACTCAGGCTTCGGTCCGATCAGGCGAACGCCGGTGCGGCTGGAGTTGAAGTGCACTTCCCACTGTGTGGCGAAGAAGGTGCCAATGTAGTTTCGCGTGAAGTATTCCGGCGCACCGTGGGGGCCGTAGATCACCCGGATCTGCCGAATCGCCGACAACTCGGTGAGCTGTTCTTCAGCCAGCTGCTGACCGGCACAGCGGTCATTGAGGGCTGGCAGGTGCAACACATCACCGGCGCGCAACGCGCGGCCACCGTGACCACCAAACTGGCCGAGGGTAAAGGTGCTTTTGCTGCCCAGATAATCCGGTACTTGCAGGCCGCCACGCAGGCACAGATAGCTGCGTGCACCTGTGCCTGCGATGGTGCCAAGGCTCAACGTCGCGCCCGCTGGAATCAGTAGTGCCGTGCTCATCGGTACGCTTTCACCGTTGAGCAGCAATGGAATCACCGCGCCGGTCACCGCCACCACCGCCTCGCAATTGAAGCGCAGCAACGGCCCGCTCATGGTGATTTCCAGCGCCGCCGCGCCTTCGTCATTGCCCAGCAAACGGTTACCCAGACGCAACGCCCGACTGTCCATCGGCCCCGATGGCGGCACGCCGACCGCCCAGTAACCGAGACGGCCGGGATAATCCTGAACGCTGGTCTGGGTGCCGGCGCTGAGCACCTCGAACGTATTGGCCTGATAGACCAGGCCTTCCAGGCAACGGGTCCACGGCTGGCCGCTGGCGAAAGGCGCATCGAGCAGAATCTGTCGCAGGTAATCGCGGTTGGTTTCCACGCCATAGAGCAGGCTGGCCCCCAGCGCCTGATGCAGATCCGCAGCGGCCTCCTCGCGAGTCGGCGCCCAACTGATGACCTTGGCGATCATCGGGTCGAAGTAGGGCGGGATCTCGCAGCCAGCCTCGACCCAGGTGTCGATACGCAGTTCAATGCCATTGGCCACGGGGAAATCCACGGCGGTGAGCAAGCCTGGGCTCGGTTGAAAATCCCGCCCCGGATCTTCGGCATACAAACGCGCCTGAATCGCATGGCCCACCGGTTTCAAACCCTGTACCAGATCGCTCAGGGGCGGCAGGTCGCCGGCCGCCAGTTGCACCATCCAGCGCACCAGGTCGACACCCCAAACCTGTTCGGTGACGCCGTGCTCCACCTGCAATCGGGTGTTTACTTCCAGAAAATAGAAACGCCGGGCCTCACTGTCGAACACAAACTCCACGGTGCCGGCGCTGCGGTAGTTCACTGCCTTGGCCAGTTTGATGGCCGCCGCGCACAGCGCCTCGGCCATGCCGTCGGGCAGGTTCGGCGCTGGGGTTTCTTCGAGGACTTTCTGGTTGCGACGTTGCACCGAGCAATCGCGTACGCCGAGGGCGATCACCTCGCCACGACCGTCGCCGAACACCTGCACTTCCAGGTGGCGGGCGCGCTGGATGTACTTCTCGATGAACACCCCGGCGTCGCTGAAATTGTTCTGGCCCAGGCGCTTGACCGCTTCGAAGGATTCGCTCAACTCGGCCGCGCTACGGCACACGCGCATGCCGATCCCGCCACCGCCAGCCGTGCTCTTGAGCATCACCGGGTAGCCAACCTGTTCACCGGCCAGCAGCGCGGCATCGAGGCTGTCGAGCAGTTCGGTGCCTTCGAGCATCGGCACGCCGTGTTGTCTGGCCAGGGCGCGTGCGGTGTGCTTGAGGCCGAACACCCGCAGTTGTTCCGGCGTTGGGCCGATGAAGGCAATGTTGACGGCCTCGCAGGCTTCGGCGAACGCGGCATTTTCCGAAAGAAAGCCGTAGCCGGGATGGATCGCGGTGGTGCCGGTGGACTTGGCGATGGCGAGGATCTTGTCGACCGCCAGGTAAGTTCCAGCCGCTGCACCCTCACCGAGGCAGTGGGCCTCATCGGCTTGCAGGATGTGCAGGCTGGCGGCATCGGCTTCGGAGTACACGGCAACGCCCTGCACTTGCAGTTCACGCAGGGTCCGCAGGATGCGACAGGCAATGGCGCCACGGTTGGCAATCAGGACTTTTTCGAACATGGCATAACCCCTGATGGGGATGCGGGCCGTCCCGCAGTTTTTCGAAAGGCACCGGGGTCGTCCCCGACGGCAACATCAACGCAGATCACTGTGGGAGCGAGCCTGCTCGCGATAGCGGTGGGTCAGCCAACACAAGTGGTGAAGGTGCTGACGCCATCGCGAGCAGGCTCGCTCCCACAGGGTTTAGTGGTGTTTGGACGGTTTGAAGCACTGCCCGGAACGTGCCTGGCACAAGACAAACAACCAGCGGCGCAGTCTCGGGAATTTCAATTCCATACCAGCAACTCCGCAGGGGTGGGGTTGTAGGCGTTGCAGGGGTTGTTCAGTTGCGGGCAGTTGGAAATCAATACGATCACGTCCATCTCGGCCCGTAGGTCGACGTACTTGCCCGGTGCGGAGATGCCGTCTTCGAAGGTCAGGCCGCCGTCGGCGGTGACCGGTACGTTCATGAAGAAGTTGATGTTCGGCCCGATGTCGCCCTTGCCCAGTCGACCATCGTGAGCACAGGCGCGCAGGTAGTTGTCGCGGCAGCTGTGCATGTAGCGTTTTTCCAGGGCGTAGCGCACGGTGTTGCTCTCTTGCGCACAGGCGCCGCCCAGGGTGTCGTGACGCCCGCAAGTGTCGGCGACGATGGTCAGCATCGGCTTGCCGAGGTTGGAATAGAGCACGCTGCCGGTGCTCAGGTACACGCTGTTCTGCCGACGCAGGGTGCGCTGCACGTCGTAGCGCTCCCTGGGATTGGCGACGCTGTAGAACAAGGTGTCGACAGCCTGGTTGCCCTCAAGGTCGAGGATGCGCAGGGTCTGTCCGGCCTTGACCTCCATCAGCCAGGGTTCGCCGGCGGCGATGGTGGCGCGGTAGACGGCCGTTTCAGGCGACTGTGGAGCGATGGCGATTGCGGGTGACATGGCAGCGATCCTCAGACAAACAAACGGTCGGTGTTGATGAAGCCGCGCTCGTTTTCCGGGCGCGAGGTGCGGCAGTGTTCGGCGACGCTGGCGTCGGCGTTCATCCAGCTGAGCTTCAGCGGTTTCGGTGCATATTCCGGCGACGGATCCATCGGGTGCTGCAGGGCGGTGAGCACCACCAGGGTGTCCATCGGCGCGTACAACTCGATGTAGTCGCCAGCCTTGGAATTGCCCTCGACGAAATGGAAGCGCCCGGCGTCATCGACGCTCACGCGGCTGAACAGGTTGAGGGTCATCAGCAGATCGGACAGGCCCAGCCCCCACTTGCCCAGCTCCACCAACAGGTTGTCGGTGCCGTTGCGGAAGAAGCCGTTGCGCAGTTCCTGATAGCGGCCCGCGCCGTACTTTTGCGCCACTTCTTCAGCGCAGAGCACGCCACCCAGGCTGTCGCTCCAGCCGCAGGTGTCGGCGGTGATGGCAGCCAGCACGCGGCCCATGTCCGAGTACAGGCAGTGGCCTGCGGTGAGCTTGGTGGTGTGTTGGCATTTGAGGCTGTCGGGCAGGTTCAGGCGTTCGGTTTTTTCATTGGCGTTGAGTAATGTCAGGCTGACGTTGGCGCCGCCACGCAGGTCGGTCAGGCGCAGCAGTTGTCCGCGTTTCAAGACGAAGGAACGATGGCCGCCGCCGGGGAGCATTTCTTCGGCGAAGGGCGGGAACAGTCGGGTCGAATCAGTCATTTGCAAAATTCCTCTAAGCGATACGAAGCGTGCCCGCCAAAGGAGCCGGCAAGGCATCGACGGCGGCACGGTGGGTGCGGCGGTCGCTGTTCAAAGGGATGTCGTAGGTGATGCGTGCGCCATAGCGGCCGGGCGCATGCGGGTCGAGGCGGACCTTGTCGAACACCAGCAGGCGTGTGCCGAGGCTGAAGCCTTCGGACAGGTCATGGGTGACCATGAACACCGTCAGTCGGGTCTCGCGCCACAGCTCCAGGAGCAAGGCGTGCATGTCTTTGCGGATGCCCGGGTCGAGGGCGCCGAACGGTTCGTCGAGCAGCAACACCCGCGGCTTCATGATCAGCGCCTGGGCGATGGCCAGCCGTTGTTGCATGCCGCCGGAGAGCTTTGCCGGGTACTTGTCCAGCGAGTGGCCAAGGCCGACTTTGTGCAGCAGCACCGAAGCCTGTTCGCGGGCCTCTTTTTTCGCGCTGCCGAACAGACGTCCGAGTAGCGGCGAGCGGGGCAGTTCAAGGCCGAGGGCGACGTTGTCCAGCACGCTGAGATGGGGGAACACCGAGTAGCGCTGGAACACCACGCCACGGCTGGCGTCCGGCTCGCCGGCCAAGGGCTGACCGTCAAGCAGGATCTCGCCGCGACTGGCGCGTTCCTGGCCGAGCAGCAGGCGAAGGAAGGTCGATTTACCGCAACCGGAAGCCCCCACGAGGGTGCAGAACTCACCTTCGTTGACGTTCAGGTTGAGGCCTTCGAGTACCACTTGATCGGCGTATTGCTGCCAGACGTTTTTCACCGTGATGAAGCTCATTTGGCCGCACCTTCATACCAAGGGAATGCGTGGCGGGTCAGTTGCTTGAGCCCCCAATCCATCAGCCAGGCGAGCAAGGTGATCCACACCACGTAGGGCAAAATCACGTCCATCGCCAGGTAGCGGCGCACCAGGAAAATCCGGTAGCCGAGGCCGTCGGTGGAGGCGATGGCTTCGGCGGCAATCAGGAACAGCCACGCCGAGCCGAGCATCAGTCGCAGCGAAATCAGCAGTCGTGGCAGCAGTTGCGGCAACACCACCCGCAGCATCAGGGTCCAGGTAGACGCGCCGAGGGTCTGGGCCTTGATCAGCAGTTCCACGGGAATTTCCCGGGCGCGCTGTTCCAGGTCCCGGGCCAGGGCCGGGGTGATGCCGATCACGATCAGCATCACTTTCGACAACTCACCCAGACCGAAGACGATGAACAGAATCGGCAGGATCGCCAGCGGTGGCACCATCGACAGCACGGTCAGCAAGGGTGACAGCGGCGCACCGAACAGCGGCAGGGTACCGGCGGCGATCCCCAGGCACAGCCCGGCCAGGGCGCTGATGCCCAGGCCGATGGCCAGACGCCGCAGGCTGGATGCCGTGTCCTGCCAGAGCAGGTATTCGCCGGTGCGGCTGTCGGCGACGAAGGCCAGGCGTTTCACTGCATCGGTCATCTGCACGGCGCTGGGCAGCAGCTTGTCGTTGGGGTTGTCCGCCAGTCGCTCGGCCGAGCCCATGAAGTAGGCGAACAGCACCAGGGCGAACGGCAGGATCACCAGCAACAGGCGACTCGGGCGGTCCGGGTGACGGTTGATCAGGCGCATGGCCAGGTCTCCTGATTACAGCTTGGCGTCGGCGGCCATCTGCACGTAACTCGGGTCGAAGCGCAGTTTGAGGTTGCCCTTGTCGCCGCTGGTCACGCCGTTGGCGAAGGCCATGCCGACCGCGCTGGTGTCCTTGGCGCCTTCACCCAGCAAGCCGTGCTGGAAGGAGAACTCGGCGACCTTGCGCATGGTTTCCGGCAGTTGCTTGCTGGTGCTGAACGCCAGGGCTTCTTTCGGGGTGGCGAACAATCTGGTGGTGTCCAGTTGCGCCTGAAAACCCGCCAGGTCAGTGCCGGAGGCCTTGGCCATGTGCTCCAGGGCGGCTTTGCTGGCGGCGTTTTTCGCGCTCATCAACTCGACCACTTCGAACCAGGCGCCGGTCAGTGCCTTGCCGAGGGCCGGGTTGTCTTTGAGGGTCTGGGAGTTGACCACCATCATGTCCATGATTTCACCGGGGATCTGGCTGGAGTTGAACACCTCGGTCACCGCGGGCTTGGCCTTGATGTCCGAGAGCATCGGGTTCCAGGTGGTGACGGCGTTGACCTGATCGGTGTTGAAGGCGGCCGAGATATCGGCGTCGGAGGTATTGACCACTTTCAGGTCTTTCTCGGTGAGGTCCACCGAATCCAGGGCCCGGGCCAGCAGGTAGTGGGAGACAGAGAGCTCCACGAGGTTGACGTCCATGCCCTTGAGGTCGGTGACTTTCCTGCCTTCGCCCTTGAGCACGATGCCGTCGTTGCCGTTGGAGAAATCGCTGACGATCAGCGCGGTACTGTCGACGCCGCCGGCGGCCGGAATGGTCAGCGCGTCCATGTTGGTCATGGTGCAGCCGTCGAACTGGCCGGCGGTGTATTGGTTGATGGATTCGACGTAGTCATTGAGCTGCACCACATCAATTTTGATGCCGTACTTTTTTGCCCATTTGTCGACGATGCCCTGGCTGCCGGCATATTCCCACGGCATCCAGCCGGCGTAGATCGTCCAGCACACGCTGAAGTGGTCTTTCTGGGCGGCCTGGGACGAGAAGCTCACGAGGGCGGCGAACGTAGCGGCGAGCAGGGCGGGTAAACGAAGCTGAGACATGGTGGTTCTCCAGTTGATCAAGGACGGACAGGACGGCAGCGGCACCGCTAACGGTGGCTTGTCTCCCGGGCTTTTGTCCCGCCGTGTAACCTCAACTGGAGGTCGCCAACTCTCGGACCAGTCACTCGCGATTGCGAGCCGGAACCCTAGTCAGCCATTGCAAATTGTGGTGCCGCGAACCTGTAGTGACGCCTGCACTTTTTTTGGAACAAGTGCGCTAAAGCGAGAGACGTGCCAAGTTGGTCCGAGCGCTCTAGCGTGGGGGCCAGGGAGGTCGACGGTGTTGGTTGGAAAGGCGCGCTGCCTTGTGATGGTGCGCGGGTGCACCGCATTGGAACCTGTCCGCCGCTGATCAGACGGTGGATGCAACGTCGCACTTGGCAGGGGATTGCCAGTCAAAAAAGGTGTCACTGCTGTCGCAGGTCTTTACGGAGGCCGCCATGTTACGTCGATTGTTGTTAGGTGCAGTACTCGGTCTTGGGTTGTCTGGCTGCTACTACTACGCCGGTCCTGCCGACGTCTACGGGGGATCTTATTACTACCCCGGCTACTACTCGCCCTATTACTACGGTTACTACGGTCCACGTTATTACGGTGGCCATCGCTCTTATTACTACGGTGGGCATGGTTACTACCGTGGCCACGGCGGTGGACATCATGGCGGTGGCCATCGCGGTGGCCACCGTTGATCAGGGCGTGAATGGATGAAAAACCTTTCATCGGTCAGATGTTTCTAGGTGTTTCAAGGACGCACCAGATTCCGAATTCGGTGTCTGATATTTCGACAGTCACCGAACATTTGACTGTCGCCTGCCAGCGTCGTTGGTGTGGCTTACCCGCGGTCCAGGAGGCCGCCATGCTCTGTCGAATACTTCTGCTAGCTGTGTTGGGATTATCCCTTGGTGGGTGCGTGCCTTATTACGATGAAGGAGGCAGTTACTACAGTTCCGAGGCCTATACCTCGCCGGCGCCAACCCATTACGCCGGGGGGAGTTCCTACTACTACAATGGTGGCGGTTACTACACACCGCCGCCCCGGTATTACGTGCCTCCAGCGCGCTACTACCAGCCGACACCGCGCTATTACTCACAGCCGCGGATCTATCAACCGTCGCGCTATTACTCGCAGCCGCGGATGTATCAACCCTCGCGCCATTACCAGTCGGCCCCTCGTTACTATCAGCCGTCGCGGGGCGACTACCGCATGCATCAGAACCATCACTGGGACGGCCGTAACCGCGGGAACTGGAACAACGACTATCGCGGTCACGACGGTCGCGGCTATCGCAGCGGGCGGAGTAATCACCGCTAACCGTTAAACCGAATAAATACAAAACCTGTGGGAGCGAGCCTGCTCGCGAAGGCGGTGTGTCAGACAGCAATAACGTCGACTGACACGCCCTCATCGCGAGCAGGCTCGCTCCCACATTTTTTATGCCTGGACTTCAGTATTCGGACAAATCCGCCAACGGATGCCGACCTTCCCACGCCTTGTGAAAGTGCGCTTCTACCACCGCGTCCGGCACTTTGTTGATGTCCGGCCAGTGCCAGTGCGGTTTCTGGTCCTTGTCGATCAATCGGGCACGTACGCCTTCGCTGAATTCCGGATGACGACAGCAGTTGAGGCTCAGGGTGTATTCCATCTGGAAGACTTCGGCCAGCGACAGGTGCCGGGCACGGATGATCTGCTCCCACACCAGATGAGCGGTCAGCGGCGCGCCTTCGCTCAGGGTCCTGGCTGCACGGCTCAGCAACAGGTCGGTGTGATCGCGCAAGGCGCTGATGGCCTTCCAGGCGCAACGCACGTCGCTGACATCCAGCAACTCGTCGATCTGCTGTCGGCGCGGCAGCCACTGGGCTTCGGGCATCTGCGCCACGGCTTCCTGCTGCAAGGCCTTGAGCAGGCTGTTGAGCTGCATCGGTGTCTGTTCCTGCCAGTTCAATTGCAACAGGCCTTCGATCAATTGCGGCTGCTGCTCATCGAGCAGGAAACGATCGGCCAGGTCCAGGTCGATGGCATCGCGGCCGTTCATGTGCGCGCCGGTCAGGCCCAGGAACAGCCCGAGCTTGCCAGGCAGGCGCGACAGAAACCAACTGGCGCCGACGTCCGGGTACAGGCCGATGCTGATCTCGGGCATGGCCAAGCGGCTGCTCGGCGTGACGATACGGGTGCTTGCCCCTTGCAACAGCCCCATGCCACCGCCGAGCACATAGCCATGGCCCCAGCAGATCAGCGGTTTAGGGTAGGTATGGAGTTTGAAGTCCAGGCGATATTCCGCCGCAAAAAACTGCGCGGCCAGTGGCGGTACTTCACCCGGATGGACGCGACAGGCCTCCACCAGGCTGCGCACTTCGCCGCCGGCGCAAAAGGCCTTGGCGCCGTTGCCGCGCAACAGGACGCAGACGATTTGCGGGTCCTTGGCCCAGGTTCCCATGCGGTCGCGCAGGGCGTTGATCATCGGCAGGGACAGGGCGTTCAGGGATTTTTCGGCATCCAGGCTGGCGATGCCGATGCGTGCGCCGTCGGTGCCGGTGAGTTCTTCGAAGTGCAGATTCATCGTGACCTCGATCGGGAATTTGAGGGTTAAGTATGATCGCTGTGTGGGAAAGTGCCGGATCTGCGACAGATCAATTGACAAGCGTGATGCGCTTTCCTAGGGTTCGCCCCATTGTTTTTGCCGGATGTAACCATGACTGCTGACGACCGTATCAAACTCGAACCGGGCTGGAAGGAGGCACTGCGTGCCGAATTCGACCAGCCTTACATGGCAGAGTTGCGAAACTTCCTGCAACAGGAGCGGGCGGCGGGCAAGGAGATCTATCCGCCGGGGCCGATGATTTTCAACGCGCTCAATTCCACGCCGCTGGACAAGGTCAAGGTGGTGATCCTCGGTCAGGACCCTTATCACGGCCCGGGCCAGGCCCATGGCTTGTGCTTCTCGGTGCAACCGGGCGTACCGGCGCCGCCGTCGCTGGTGAACATTTACAAAGAACTCAAGCGCGACCTGAACATCGACATCCCCAACCATGGCTACCTGCAGAGCTGGGCCGATCAGGGCGTGCTGATGCTCAACACCACCATGACCGTCGAGCGCGCCAACGCCAATGCGCACAAGGACAAGGGCTGGCAGTTTTTCACCGATCGGGTCATTGAAGTGGTCAGCCAACAGCAACCGCATCTGGTGTTCATGCTGTGGGGCGCTCATGCCCAGAGCAAGCAGAAGCTGATCGATGCGACCAAGCATCTGGTACTGACCTCGGTGCACCCGTCACCGCTGTCGGCCTATCGCGGCTTTCTCGGTTGCGGGCACTTCAGCCGCACCAACAAGTTTCTGGAGCAGAATGGCGAGACGCCGATCGAGTGGCGGTTGCCGCCGGTTTGAAAAGCATCGCCAGCAGGCTGGCTCCCACATTGGTTTGCGGTGTTTACAAAACCTGTGGGAGCCAGCCTGCTGGCGATGAATTCAACTCGGTCTTACTCCGGATTCCGGTTCCAATACTTGAACAACGGCTCCGCCAGAAACAGCACAAACAACAGCCGCATCACCTGCATCGCCGTCACCAGCGGCACCGACAGTTGCAGGGTCTCCGCCGTCAGGCTCATCTCGGCAATACCGCCAGGCATCATGCCCAAAGTCAGTGAACGCAGATCCAGATGGGTCAGCGCACTCAAGCCCAATGCCGCCACCGTGGCGATCAACATGGTCAACACCGTGCCGATCAGGGTGCGCCCCATGAACGATGGCGCATGCCGGAAAAACTGCCGGTTGAAGTGACAGCCCAGGCCGCTGCCGATCAACCATTGGCCAATCTGGCTTCCGCCATTGGGCAAACCGATGTGCAGATCCCAGCCGATGCTGACCGCCGCGCTGACCAGCAACGGCCCGAACAGCCAGGGGTTGGGTTGGCGCAGGCGCTCCCAGATCCAGGCCGCCAACGCACCCGCGGGGAACAACACCGCCAGCCAGCGCCAATCGATGCTGCCAACGTGGGAATTTGGCGTACCGTCGCCCAACAAATACTTGAAGGCTGCCGGTACGCACAGCACCACCACCAACACCCGCAAGCTCTGCCCCGCCGCCACACGGCTGAGCACCGCGCCATTGCGGGCGCCGAGGTTGACCATCTCCCCGGAACCGCCGGGCATGCTGGAAAAGAACGCCGTGGCGCGATCTTCACCGGTGCGACGCATCAGCCACACGCCGACGACCGCCGACAGGCTGGTGACCAACGCACCGAAGAAGATCAGACCGAAATGACTGAGTACCTGCTCCACCACCACTGGAGTGAAGTGCAGGCCGATACCGATACCGACGATCCACTGGCCGCACTTGCGCCCGCCAGGGATTTCGGCCAATTGCCAGGGTGTCAGACAGCGCACGAGGATGATCGCCAGCAATGAGCCGACCATCCACGGCAAAGGCCAGCCGACCTGGCTGGCGAGGAAACCGCCCAGCAGGCCGACCAGCGGGGTTCCCCACCAGAGTGTGAAGGGGGACCGATCAGACATCGGCGATAACGCCTTGCGCGGCCGAACGTTTGCGCCAGATGCGGATGAGCGGCATCAGCAGCATGATCGCCGTCAGGATCCAGCAACCGAAGGTGATCGGGCTCGACCAGAGGATTTCCAGCGCACCGTTGGAAATCGACAGGGCGCGGCGCAGGTTTTGTTCCATCAGGCCTCCGAGGATGAAGCCCAGCAATACCGGCGACAGCGGGAAGTCCAGCTTGCGCAGGATATAACCGAAGATGCCGATGCCGATCATCAGGAACAGGTCGAACGTTGTCGCGTGCACCGCGTAGACGCCAATCCCGGTAATGATCGCGATCACCGGTACCAGTGCCCAGTTTGGCACGGCGAGGATGCGGGTGAAGATGCGGATCATCGGGATGTTGAGGATCACCAGCATCACGTTGGCGATGAACAACGAAGCGATCAGGCCCCAGACGATGTCCGGTTGCTGTTGGAACAGCAGCGGGCCCGGGGTGATGTTGTACAGCGACAATGCGCCGATCATCACCGCCGTGGTACCGGAACCTGGAACGCCGAGGGTCAGCATCGGCACCAGCGCACCGCAGGCCGCGCCACCGATGGCGGTTTCCGGCGCTGCGAGGCCGCGCATGTCACCCTGGCCGAAAGTACCCTTGGCACCCGCCATGCGTTTTTCGGTCATGTAGGCCACGGCACTGGCCAGGGTCGCACCGGCACCCGGCAACACGCCCATGATGAAACCCAGTACGCCGCAACGGATATTCACCGCGAACACCGACGCCGCTTCCTTGAAGTTGAACATCATGCGGCCGGTGGCTTTCACTGCTTCCTGGCCGTGATGGGTTTTTTCCAGCAGCAGAAGGATTTCGCTGATGGAGAACAGGCCCAGCACCAGCACGACGAACTGGATGCCGTCGGTCAGGTGGATGTTGTCCCCGGTGAAGCGATACACACCGCTGTTGGCGTCGATGCCGACGGTCGACAGGAACAGGCCGATCAGCGCCGCGATGAACGTCTTCAGCGGACGGTCACCGGCCATGCCGCCGAGGCAGACAATCGCAAACACCATCAGCACGAAGTATTCCGCCGGGCCGAAGGCAATCGCCCATTTCGCCAGCAGCGGGGCGAACAGCACCATGCCGCAGGTTGCGATGAAGGCACCGATGAACGAACTCCATGCCGACAGCGACAGCGCTACACCGGCCAGGCCTTTGCGGGCCATCGGGTAACCGTCGAGGGTGGTCATCACGGTGGACGCTTCGCCCGGGATGTTCAGCAGGATCGAGCTGATCCGGCCGCCGTATTCGCATCCCAGGTACACCGCCGCCAGCAGGATCAGCGCCGATTCCGGTGGCAGACCGAGGGCGAATGCGATCGGGATCAGCAACGCCACGCCGTTGATCGGCCCCAGGCCCGGCAACAGGCCGACCACGGTGCCGATCAGGGTGCCGCACAGTGCGGTCACCAGGTTGTACGGGCTCAGCGCGACGCCGAAACCCTGACCCAAATAGCCAAGAGTATCCATATCAGTTCTCCAGAACGTCGAGCACGCCAAGCGGCAGCGGCACGTCCATCAACTTGTCGAACAGCAGGTAGAGGCCGACGGCCATCAGACTGATGATCACGATGCTCGGCACCCAGCGACCGCCATACAGACGGGCCATGGGCACGCCGATCAGGATGCTGGCGACGATGAAACCCAGGGGTTCGAAGGTGCCGGCGAACACCAGCAAAAGCGCCACACAGATGCCGATCTTGGTCAGGGTTTCGCGGTCCAGCGGCGGCTCGTCATCGCTGTGCTTGATCGGCGCGGGACGAAACACCATGTACAGCAGTGCCGAACCCATCAGACCGAGCATCAGCAACGGAAAGGCCCGAGGCCCCACCGGTTCGTAGGAAAAAGCCGCTTGATACGGCCACGCCATCAATGCCAGGCCGAGACAGGCCAGCAACAGCACCGAAGCAAAAATGCGTTGTAAGAGCATGGGGAACTCCTGTGCCGCGACTCCGCCAAACGGAGCCGCGGCCGCTAGACAGGGGCGATCACTGGATCAGGCCGAACTCTTTGGCCAGCACTTTGTAGTCGGCGACTTGTTTCTTCACGTAAGTGTCCAGCTCCGGGCCGGTCATGGCGAACGGGAACAGTTCACGCTGATCGCGCAGCTTGGCGAACTCGGGTGATGCCAACAGCTTGTCGAAGGAGTCCTTCCACCAGGCATAGTCTTCATCGCTGACTTTCGGCCCGAGGTAGAAACCACGGACCACTGGCCAGACGATGTCGTAGCCTTGCTCGCGGGCGGTCGGGATGTCCTTCATTTCCGGCTCGTCCAGGCGCTTGTCGGCGAACACCGCCAACAGGCGCATGTCGCCGCTCTGGATGTGCGGCATGGAGTCGGAAATGTCGGTGCTGCCGACCTGGATGTGGCCGCCGAGCAGGGCGGTGGCGATTTCGCCGCCACCTTCGAGGGCAACGTAACGCAGGTCACGGGGGTTGATCCCGGCGGCCTTGGCGATCAAGGCAGTTTGCATCCAGTCCTGGCTGCCGACGGTGCCCCCGGAACCGATCACCACTTTGCTCGGATCTTTCTTCAGTGCCTGCACGAGGTCGTCGAGGGTCTTGTAGGGCGAATCGCTTTTCACCGCGATGGCGCCGTAGCTGGTGCCGACAGCGGCCAGCCAGCGCACATTGGTTTCATCGAAACGACCGAACTTGCCCTGGGCCAGGTTCAGCAGCGAACCACTGGACCAGGCCACCAGGGTGCCCGCATCGGCCGGACGCTGGGCGACCACCGCGTTGTACGCCACCGCGCCGACACCGCCGGGCATGTAGGTCACGCGCATCGGTTTGGTCAGCAGTTTTTCGTTGACCAGCGCGCTTTGCGCCAGTTTGCAGGTCAGGTCGAAACCACCGCCGGGCGAGGCCGGGGCGATGCATTCCGGGCGTTTTGGCTCGGCCATGAGTTGGCCGGCGAACAGCACACAGCTGGCGGCGAGGGCGAAACGGCGCATTGAACGGCTCATTTTTGTCTCCATTGGAGTTGTTGTTTTTCGGGATGATTCAGGTGCGACGATTTCGCACGGTGCTGGCGCGTTCGAGTCCGTACGGACTGAACGACGAGCAGCCGGCTTCGGCGCTGGCAAGCGTAAACATCGGGGAGCGAGAGAAAGGGCGGGGCGGGCAAGCCTGAAGCTGTGTGGACAGCATGGTGCAATACCTCGTTTATTGTTTTTATTGGCGAAAACGCTTCGAGGCGTTTTTCGGTAGTTACATGTCAAAGCACGCTTTCAAACTACGATTCGATGGTTGGCAGTCGAAACCATCCGTGGGCCGACTCTAACGTCCCAACCTTTCGCTAACCTTTCAGCGGGCTTTCACGATTTTTCGGGCTTCACAGCGATGGATGCCGCTGTAAACTCCGCGCCAAAGAATGGCGTCGACCATCCCTGAATGAGGTAAAGATCCATGCGTGTCCTGCTCGTCGAAGACCATTTGCAGCTCGCCGAAAGTGTCGCTCAGGCGCTCAAGAGCACCGGGCTGACCGTGGACGTTCTGCACGATGGCGTGGCAGCCGACCTGGCGCTGGGCAGCGAGGAGTACGCCATGGCGATCCTCGACGTCGGCTTGCCGCGCATGGATGGATTCGAAGTGCTGGCGCGTTTGCGGGCGCGGGGCAAGAACCTGCCGGTGTTGATGCTGACCGCCCGAAGCGACGTCAAGGACCGGGTCCATGGCCTGAACCTCGGCGCCGATGACTACCTGGCCAAGCCGTTCGAACTGACCGAGCTCGAAGCCCGGGTCAAAGCCTTGTTGCGCCGCAGTGTGCTGGGCGGTGAGCGCATTCAGCGTTGCGGTGTGCTGGCCTATGACCTGGAAACCCGGCGTTTTACCCTTGGCGAAGAATTGCTGACCCTGACCTCCCGCGAACAGGCCGTACTCGAAGCCCTGATCGCGCGCCCCGGTCGGGTGATGAGCAAGGAGCAACTGGCGTCGCAAGTGTTCGGTCTTGATGAGGAAGCCAGCCCCGATGCGATCGAAATCTACGTGCACCGCCTGCGCAAGAAACTCGATGGCCAGCCGGTCGCCATCGTGACCTTCCGCGGCCTCGGTTACTTGCTGGAAAGCCGCGATGCATAAGCCCAGCAGCTTGCGCTGGCGGTTGCTGTGGAACCTGGCGCTGTTGCTGGTGGTGTTGATGCTGGCCAGTGGTTTGAGCGCCTACTGGAACGGTCGTGAAGCGGCCGACACGGCCTATGACCGGACCCTGCTGGCCTCGGCGCGAACCATCGCCGCCGGCGTCTCCCAACGCGACGGCACCCTGAGTGCCGACGTGCCCTACGTGGCCCTCGATACGTTTGCCTACGACAGTGCCGGGCGAATTTTCTACCTGGTCAACGACATCAATCAGAAGCTGATTTCCGGATACGAAAACCTGCCGGCGCCACCGCCGGGAACACCGCGCACCGATGACTATCCGGCGCTGGCACGCTTCTACAACGCCCAGTATCGCGGGCAGAACGTGCGCGTGGTAAGCCTGCTCAAACCCGTGAGCGAGCCGAACATGAACGGCATGGCGGAAATTCGCGTGGCGGAAACCGATGAAGCGCGTGTCAGCATGGCCCGTAGTCTGGCGGCCGACACCTTGTTGCGCTTGGGCATGCTGGCAATCGGTGCGCTGATGCTGGTGTGGTTTGCGGTGAGTGCCGCGTTACGTCCGCTTGAGCGTCTGCGCACGGCGGTGGAAGAGCGCCAGCCGGACGATCTGCGCCCCTTGCCGTTGGTGGAAGTGCAGCGCGAATTATGGCCACTGGTGCGCGCGCTCAATCACTTTACCGAGCGCTTGCGCGGCCAGTTCGAGAAGCAGGCGCAATTCATCGCCGATGCTGCCCACGAACTGCGCACGCCGCTGGCGGCGCTCAAGGCGCGCCTGGAACTGGGCATGCGCTCAGCCGAGCCCGAAACCTGGCGCAGCACGCTGGAAACCGCCGCCCAGGGCACGGATCGCTTGACCCATCTGGCCAATCAGTTGCTTTCCCTGGCACGGGTCGAAAACGGCGCCCGGGCGATTGCCGAGGGCGGCGCGCAGTTACTCGACCTGAGTCAATTGGCTCGGGAACTGGGCATGGCCATGGCGCCGTTGGCCCACAAGCGTGGCATCGCGCTGGCGCTGGAGGCGGATGAACCGGTCTGGCTGCGGGGCGAGCCGACGCTATTGAACGAACTGCTGAGCAATCTGGTGGATAACGCGCTGGCCCACACGCCGCCGGGTGGCAACGTGATTCTGCGGGTCTCGGCGCCCGCCGTGCTGGAAGTCGAAGATGATGGTCCCGGCATACCACTTGAAGAGCGGGATCGGGTATTCGAGCGTTTTTACCGACGCAATCAGCAAGTGGCCGGTTCCGGATTGGGTCTGGCGATTGTCGGTGAGATCTGCCGCGCGCATCTGGCGCAGATCAGCCTGCACGATGGTGAGCACGCGGGGTTGAAGGTGCGGGTGAGTTTTATTGCGGGGGAGTGATGGGGCTTGTTCTGGCCCCATCGCGAGCAGGCTCGCTCCCACATTGGATCTATGCAGAACTACAAATCCCTGTGGGAGCGAGCCTGCTCGCGATGGGGGCGACGCGGTCTAGATCAGTAAAACATCGAGCGTGTTTCTTCCAGGTCAGCACACATCGCCTTATCGTCCGGATCGATCCCGAGTTTGACGAAAGCAGGCACGCTGAAGGCATCGATGCGCGAGATTGGATGGTCAGTGTCTTTGTGGCAATACAGGCTGGCCACCTGCACCAGATCCACATAGTCGACCTGCGCAGACTGACGTTTGAAGTTCAGGTATAGCTGTGGAACTTGCACCAGCATGTCGGGAAATTCCCAGACCTTGAGCAGTTTTTCGCCGATCAGCGGATGAATCCGGTCGATCACATGATTGAGGCTGACCGGGTCGGACAGCAGCTCATAGTGATCTTCGGCGTAGGTCAGGATCGGCAGCACACCGATCTGGTGCACCAGCCCGCCAAGGGCCGCCTGATCGGGCTTGAGTCGGGTGTAGCGGCGGCACAAGGCGTAGCTGACGCCGGCAATTTCCAGGCTTTTGCGCCAGACATCGCGCATCTTCTGTTCCACCACCTCGGAGCGGGCATGGAAAATCTGCTCCATGACCAGGCCGATCGCCAGGTTACAGCTGTAGTTGATGCCCAGGCGGGTGATCGCGGTATGCAGGTCGGTCACTTCCTGGGCCGCGCGCAACAGCGGGCTGTTGACCACTTTGATCAGGCGTGCCGACAGCGCGGTATCACGGCCGATCACTTTGCTCAGGGTGCTGACGCTGACTTCCGGGTTTTCCGCGGCTTTGCGAATCTGCAGGGCCACTTCCGGTAACGTTGGCAGAACCAGGTCATCGTTATTGATGGCCTCAACCAAATCCTGTTGGACCTTTTCCGCCAGCTCGCTCATTTAGTCTCTCTAGGTGTTGCGTCAAATACTGCCGTTATTGCTGGATTTCGCGGTCGCGGTCCAGTTCATAAGGCAGGTCGAGCAGCTTCAAGGACGGCCCTTCGAGCGCGCCCAGGTGGATGTCTCCACTTTCTGCTGCTTCGGCTTGCAACACAGCCAGGAGTTCAATGTTCTGTCCGGCGCGGGCAGCCAGCACCACTTCGCCGATGGAGCTGCCGTGGGTCGGGGAAAACAGCGGGGTACCCGGTTCAGGCAGTTCGCCGGCAGCCAGTTGCAGGCGGTACAGGCGGCGCTTGAGTTTGCCCAGGTACTGCATCCGCGCGACGATTTCCTGCCCGGTGTAGCAACCTTTCTTGAAACTCACGCCACCGACCGCTTGCAGGTTGAGCATCTGCGGGATGAACAACTCGCGGGTGCCGGGCATGACCTGGCCGATCCCTGCGCGGACCTGACCCAGCAGCCATTGATTCAGATCGCCTTCGCTCAGTACCGCTGAAAGCTTGCCTTTGACCGCATCGGCTTGACCGGCGGCGACCCACAGTTCGGTGCGTTCCGGCGAGACACGGATAGCAATCAGCCCATCGTTGCGCACGACGCTGTCGGTTTCCGCCGGCAGGTCCAGGCCGAGGCTGACCAGTGCGGCGTCGCCATGGTCAACGCCGAAGCGGACCCAGGCGGAGCTTTCGTCGGTCAGTTTCGACTTGGAAAACACCGCGTATTTTTTCAGGTCCGCCAGTTGCGGTTCGAGCAATTCGCTGGCCATGGCCAGGACCACGCCGTCCCCTTCGAGCAGGATGCGGAAACTCGACTGCATCCGGCCTTTTTGCGTGCAGCGCGCACCGAGGCTGGCCCGGGAGTCGCTCAGGTAATTGAGGTTGCAGGTCAGTTGGCCTTGCAGGAATTTGCTGGCGTCCGCGCCGCGGACCGCGAGAACACCTTCATGAGAAAGGGTGCAGAAAAAAGCAGAATCGGCCATGGGTCATCGCAGGGTAAAAAGTCTGGTGGACATCATAAGGGCGCGCCTTCGAAATGGGTAGTTAACAAAGGCTCGACGGTGGCCGACCAAAGCCGACTGTTCGATGGGGCGCGGGCCTGTATACTTGCGGCCTATTTGAGGAGCGCTCCATGGTCGAAGATGTTGAACTGAACCGCCTCTTTTGGCACAGCCGCCGCGGCATGCTTGAGCTTGACGTGCTGCTGGTACCGTTCACGAAAGAGGTTTACGCAACGCTCAACGAAGTGGATCGCGCGTTGTACGTCCGACTGCTGACGTGTGAGGATCAGGACATGTTCGGCTGGTTCATGGAACGCAGCGAATCGGAAGATCCCGAGCTGCAACGCATGGTCCGCATGATCCTGGATCGTGTCCAGCCCAAATAACGGGTTCGAATGCCGCTGGCATGCCTCACGGCAGTTGCTGGCGGCGTATCTTCTGGCCCAGCTGTTCGCGTTGGGTTCGTTGTTTTTACTATCAATTCCACTCTGGGCCAGTTTGCTCGGTGTTTTTGGCTGTCTGCTGCATGGCTTTTGGGTGCTGCCGCGTCGGATTTTACTGACGCACCCACAGGCATTCCGCGGCTTGCGTCGCGATGCGGATGGCTGGCAGTTGTGGAATCAATCGAAGGGTTGGCAGCCCGTGCAACTGCGCCCGGACAGCCTGGCGCTGCCATTGGTGGTGGTACTGCGTTTTCGGCTGCGTGGCGAGCGCCGGGTCCGGGCCATTTGCGTGCCCCGGGATGCGCAGGCGGCGGATGTGCACCGACGCCTGCGGGTCCGGCTCAAATTCAGCCGACGTAGGTGGGCGGCACCAGAATAGTGTCCAGCGCGACCGGCAACATGTCCGGGTAGTCGAGGGTGTAATGCAGGCCGCGGCTTTCCTTGCGCTCCATGGCTGACAGAATCATCAGCTCGGCCACCTGGGCCAGGTTGCGCAGCTCGATCAAGTCCCGGCTGACCTTGTAGTTGCTGTAGAACTCGTCGATTTCATCCAGCAACAGTTGCACGCGGTGTTGCGCACGTTGCAGACGCTTGTTGGTGCGCACGATGCCAACGTAGTCCCACATGAATCGCCGCAGTTCATCCCAGTTGTGCGCAATGATCACGTCTTCATCGGAATCGGTGACCTGGCTCGCATCCCAGACGGGAAGGGGGGCCGGCATCGGCACCCGGGGCAGTTGTTCAATAATGTCCGCCGCCGCCGAACGGGCGTAGACGAAACATTCCAGCAGCGAGTTGCTGGCCATGCGGTTGGCGCCGTGCAGGCCGGTGAAACTGGTTTCGCCAATGGCGTACAGCCCAGGCACATCGGTACGGCCCTGTTGATCGACCATCACGCCGCCGCAGGTGTAGTGCGCCGCCGGGACAACCGGAATCGGTTGTTTGGTGATGTCGATGGAAAACTCCAGGCAGCGTTCGTACACCGTCGGGAAGTGCGACTTGATGAAGGCTTCGGGCTTGTGGCTGATGTCCAGGTAGACACAATCGACACCCAGTCGCTTCATTTCATGGTCGATGGCCCGGGCGACGATGTCCCGTGGCGCCAACTCGGCCCGTGGGTCGAAGCGCGGCATGAAGCGCTCGCCGTTGGGCAGCTTCAGGTGCGCACCTTCGCCTCGCAGGGCTTCGGTGACCAGGAAACTCTTGGCTTGCGGGTGATACAGGCAAGTAGGGTGGAACTGGTTGAATTCCAGGTTCGCCACCCGGCAGCCCGAGCGCCAGGCCATGGCAATGCCATCGCCGCAGGCACCGTCAGGGTTGCTGGTGTAGAGGTAAACCTTGGCCGCACCACCGGAGGCGAGGATCACAAAGCGGGCGCCGTAGGTGTCGACTTCGCCGGTGCCGCGATTGAGCACATAGGCGCCGAGGCAGCGATCACCTTCGAGTCCCAGGCGTTTCTCGGTGATCAGGTCGACCGCCACCCGCTGCTCCAGCAGTTCGATGTTCGGCCGTTTCCGGGCCTGGTCGAGCAGGGTGGTGAAAATGGCCGCGCCGGTGGCATCGGCGGCATGGATGATGCGCCGATGGCTGTGGCCGCCCTCGCGGGTGAGGTGGAACTCGAACCCGCCGTCTTCGTTACCCGACTGTTCATCGCGGGTAAAGGGCACGCCCTGGTCGATCAGCCATTGAATCGCTTCCTTGCTGTGCTCGACGGTAAAGCGCACGGCCTCCTCATGGCACAGGCCGCCGCCGGCATTGAGGGTGTCATCGACATGGGATTCAACGGTGTCGGTGTCGTCCAGCACGGCCGCAACGCCGCCCTGGGCCCAGAAAGTCGAGCCATTGGCGAGGTTGCCCTTGCTCAGAACGGCAATGCGCAAATGACCGGGCAAGGTCAGCGCAAGGCTCAAGCCGGCAGCGCCGCTGCCAATTACCAGAACATCGTGTTGAAACTGTTGGCTCATTTCAGGATTCCGCTCAAAGCGACCCGGGTCGGGGTTGGCGCAGCTGGACTGTCGAGTCAGTGCAGCCGCACAGCCCACTAGTATATAGAGGGGGGGAGCGGCACAATACCCGAGCGTTCATGGCATTGTGAAACTACCGTGACCCAAAACACCGGACGCTTCGTCGGATGTTTTTCTGCCCGTTGGGCGCGAGAATGACTGTATCGCCGATTTAACAGTCTTTTTCCCTTCACGGTTGCACAATGTCGGGTTGGCACGACTATAAATATTTGGAACTTTTGCCAAAGGGCCAAGATCAATAGACGGTTGCCTGAAACAAGGGACAGTGTCGGTTTCAGCGCGGGATTGCAGTTCGATCCTTGCTGAAGAATCCGATGACAAGATTATCCGCGCAGCCGGGTCAACTCGTGCTGCGCTTTTCGTGCGTGCCAAATCAGAGCCCGCAGGAAACTTGCCTGGAGGGGGAGAACTTTTGCGAAAAGCACGAGTCTATGTTTGCAAGTCTGGTGGTTTACTTCTGCAAGCCTCCTCCGAGCTCATCGAGGAGTGTTCATGCTAACCCAGGAAGAGGATCAGCAACTGGTCGAACGCGTTCAGCGCGGCGACAAGCGTGCTTTCGATCTGCTAGTGCTGAAATACCAGCACAAAATTCTCGGGTTGATCGTGCGTTTCGTGCACGACACCCATGAAGCCCAGGATGTGGCACAAGAAGCCTTTATCAAGGCATACCGTGCACTTGGAAATTTTCGCGGAGACAGCGCGTTTTATACGTGGCTTTACCGCATCGCCATCAACACGGCGAAAAACTATCTGGTTTCACGCGGCCGTCGGCCGCCGGATAGCGATGTCAGTTCCGAGGATGCAGAGTTCTACGATGGCGATCATGGCCTCAAGGATCTCGAGTCGCCAGAGCGGGCCTTGCTGCGGGATGAGATCGAAGGCACCGTCCATCGAACCATTCAGCAACTGCCGGAAGATTTGCGTACGGCTTTAACTTTACGTGAGTTTGATGGTCTGAGTTACGAGGACATTGCGAGTGTCATGCAATGTCCGGTAGGCACCGTGCGCTCCCGGATCTTCCGCGCCCGGGAGGCCATCGACAAAGCCCTGCAGCCGTTGTTGCAGGAAAACTAAAGACAGCGGCGACAGCCAAGAGAGGAACGCCATGAGTCGTGAAGCCCTGCAGGAATCGCTGTCCGCAGTGATGGATAACGAAGCGGACGAATTGGAATTGCGTCGGGTATTGAATGCCTGCGACGATGTTGAAAACCGTGATACCTGGGCTCGTTATCAGATCGCTCGGGCAGTGATGCACAAGGATCTGCTGCTTCCACGCCTGGATATCGCCGCGGCTGTTTCTGCTGCCCTGGCTGACGAAGCCGTACCGGCAAAAGCCTCCCGTGGTCCATGGCGCAGCCTGGGTCGTCTGGCGGTCGCAGCTTCCGTGACCCTGGCGGTGCTGGCCGGTGTGCGTCTGTACAACCAGGATGAGATCGCCGGCGTCGAATTGGCCCAGCAATCCACTCAACCCGCGTTGGCCGCTCCTCAAGTAAAAGGCCCAGCCGTTCTGGCAGGCTACAATGAGAGTTCGGATGCTACCGGCCCAATGGCCAACGGCGTATTGCAAGGTCAGCCAGGCTGGCACGATCAGCGTCTGCCAGGTTACTTGCGCCAACACGCACAACAGGCTGCACTGAAAGGCACTGAGAGCGCTCTGCCGTACGCTCGTGCCGCAAGCCTGGAAAACCGTTAAGGAGGATCATGCGCGCCATACCTCTACTTTCGCTTCTGCTCAGCGGCTGGTTCATCGTTCCAGCCCAAGCCGATGAAGCCCAGGACTGGTTGACCCGCCTGGGCCAGGCAGAGCAACAGCAAAGCTTTCAGGGTACTTTCGTCTACGAGCGTAACGGTAGTTTTTCTACCCATAACATCTGGCACCACGTCCAGGATGGAAAGGTCCGAGAGCGATTGATCCAGCTCGACGGTTCCGCTCAGGAAGTCGTGCGCATTGATGGGCAAACCCAATGCGTCAGCGGCACACTGATAGCCGGGCTTGGGGACTCCCCGAACTCCGCTGCCCGTGCACTCGATCCTCAAAAGCTCAAGAATTGGTATGACCTCGCCGTCATCGGCAAGTCGCGTGTCGCCGGGCGTCCGGCGGTGATCGTATCGCTGAAACCCCGCGATCAGCACCGCTACGGCTTTGAACTGCATCTGGACAAAGAGACCGGCCTGCCTCTGAAGTCCTTGCTGCTGGACGACAAGGGGCGGTTGTTGGAGCGCTTCCAGTTCACGCAACTGGATACCGCTGACGTTCCTTCCGAAAAAGACCTGCAGGCCAGTAATGATTGCAAGCCGGTCAACCTCGAGAGTGACAAGGCTTCTGCCGCCAAGTCTGCCCAGGTCTGGCGTTCCGACTGGTTGCCGCCCGGCTTCGAGCTGACCAGCAGCACCGCTCGCAAGGATCCGCAGACCAAGACCCAGGTCAACAGCCTGATGTATGATGATGGCCTGACGCGCTTTTCGGTATTCCTCGAGCCGTTGAATGGCGAAACAGTCACCGACACCCGTACTCAGTTGGGGCCGACCGTTGCGGTTTCCCGGCGCCTGGCCACGGCACAGGGCGACATGATGGTGACGGTCGTCGGCGAGATACCGGTCGGTACTGCTGAACGGATAGCGCTTTCGATGCGCACCGACACCGCTGCAACCAAGCAGTGAGCTGAATTCGAAATGTTTCGTGAGCATTTCAATTTGCAAAAATCCCGTAAATTTCTTATAGGTCAGAGCCCCTCGGCTCTGGCCTTGTTTGTTGTTCCCGGAACAAAAATACCGGCGTATCGTTCCCGGTGTTCCTTGCTCCATATCGCTTAACCATGCTCGTCGTAACGGGAGCCGTATGTCGATACCTCGCTTGAAGTCCTACCTCTCCATTATTGCCACCGTGCTGGTGCTCGGTCAGGCGGTCACCGCCCAAGCGGTCGAATTGCCTGACTTTACGCAACTGGTCGAACAGGCCTCGCCTGCGGTCGTGAACATCAGTACCACTCAAAAGCTGCCAGACCGCAAAGTCAGCGAGCAAATGCCCGACCTCGAAGGCTTGCCGCCGATGCTGCGCGAATTCTTCGAACGGGGCATGCCGCCACAATCACGCTCACCTCGTGACCGTCAGCGCGAGGCAACGTCCCTGGGCTCGGGTTTCATCATCTCTTCCGATGGCTATATCCTGACCAACAACCACGTGATCGCCGATGCTGACGAAATCCTCGTCCGCCTGGCCGATCGCAGCGAAATGAAAGCCAAGCTGATCGGTACCGATCCACGTTCCGACGTGGCGCTGCTGAAAATCGAAGGCAAGGATCTGCCAGTGCTGAAGCTCGGTAAATCCCAGGACCTGAAGGCCGGCCAATGGGTTGTCGCGATCGGCTCGCCATTCGGTTTTGACCACACGGTGACCCAAGGTATCGTCAGTGCCGTTGGTCGCAGCCTGCCGAACGAAAACTATGTGCCGTTCATCCAGACCGACGTGCCGATCAACCCGGGTAACTCCGGTGGCCCGCTGTTCAACCTGAACGGTGAGGTGGTCGGGATCAACTCGCAGATCTATACCCGCTCCGGTGGCTTCATGGGCGTGTCGTTTGCAATCCCGATCGACGTGGCCATGGATGTTTCCAATCAGCTGAAATCCGGTGGCAAGGTCAGCCGTGGCTGGCTGGGCGTCGTGATTCAGGAAGTGAGCAAGGATCTGGCCGAGTCGTTCGGTCTGGAGAAACCGGCCGGTGCGCTGGTGGCCCAAATCCAGGATGATGGTCCGGCTGCCAAGGGTGGTCTGCAAGTGGGGGACGTGATCCTGAGCATGAACGGTCAGCCGATCGTCATGTCGGCCGACCTGCCGCACCTTGTTGGCGCGTTGAAGGCTGGTGCAAAAGCCAATCTGGAAGTGATTCGTGAAGGCAAGCGCAAGAATGTCGAGCTGACCGTCGGTGCAATTCCGGAAGAAGGCAAGGAGATGGGCGCCGAGCCAAAATCCAGCATCGAGCGCAGCAGCAATCGCCTCGGTGTTTCCGTGGTCGAGCTGACTGACGAGCAGAAGAAAACCTACGACCTCAAAGGTGGTGTGCTGATCAAGGAAGTGCAGGACGGTCCTGCCGCGCTGATCGGCTTGCAGCCGGGTGATGTGATCACCCATCTGAACAACCAGGCCATCGGTTCCACCAAGGAGTTCGCGGACATCGCCAAGGCGCTGCCAAAGAACCGCTCGGTGTCGATGCGGGTACTGCGTCAGGGGCGTGCGAGCTTCATCACCTTCAAACTGGCTGAATAATCCGGTTGTTGGTTGAATAAAAAACCGCCTCGAAAGAGGCGGTTTTTTTGTCTGGACTGTTTGTCTTCGGGGCGTCAGCCCATCATGTCCTTGATCATGCGCTCCTGTTCCATCAACTCGCGTTGCCGTGCGTCGATCCGCGAAGACAGCGGGAAGTTGCTGCCAGCCCTGCGTTTGGCGAAGTCCAGTTGCTGAATGGCCTGTTTGTAGTCGCCGACCAGCGCAAAGTATTCGGCGCGAGCCTGGTGCAGGCCGATGATATTGCCCGACAGGCCGCGCGTCTCGGCAACCTGATACCAAACGTCCGGATCATCCGGGCGCGACTTGAGCAGGCCTTCGAGGGCTTTCTCCGCATCCGCAGTACGGTTCTGCTTGAGCAGCAGGTCGACTCGCATCTGGTTCAGCGGGTAGTTGCCAGAGTATTGGCCCATCAACCGGTCAACCCGGGACTGGGCATCCGCCAGGCGATTGTTGGTGATATCCAGATCGACCTGAGCCAGGTTGTAGATGATTTCATTGGGTGACTTGGCCAGCAACTGCTTGAGGTTTTCCCGTGCTTCGTTCAATTGGCCGCCCTTGATCTGGGCGATC
The DNA here is from genome assembly GCF_002303925.1 of Pseudomonas sp. ACN8. Classification (GTDB taxonomy): domain Bacteria; phylum Pseudomonadota; class Gammaproteobacteria; order Pseudomonadales; family Pseudomonadaceae; genus Aquipseudomonas. The sequence continues at coordinate 9,604 of NZ_MRCS01000039.1, read as the reverse complement.
GCCAGGCCGTAGCGAGCCACGTCGTTTTTCGGGTTCTCGTCGAGCTGTGCGCGAAAGCGCTTGGCGCCAAGCCCCGGGGTTTCTTCATAGATCAGCTGTACGCGTGCGCGGATCAGTTGGTAGCGCATGCTGTCTTCGATACCGCCCGTTGGAAACTGTTCGGCGCGGTTGCGGGTGTCGGCGATACGAGACTCGGTGACCGGGTGAGTCAGCAGAAATTCCGGCGGCTTGGCATCGTAGCGGTACTGACGCCCCAGGCGCTCGAACATGCTGGGCATCGAGCGGGGGTCGTAACCTGCCTTTTCCAGATTGAGGAGGCCGATACGGTCGGCCTCCTGCTCGTTCTGGCGGGAGAATCGCCGCTGTTCCTGGATGGCTGCGGCCTGTGTGCCGGCAATGGCTGCAATCCCGGCGTCACCGCCACCTGCGGCTGCCAACACGATACCCGCCAGCAATGCAGCCATCATGGGTACTTGCATGCGTTGCTGCGCTTCGACGCCTCGGGCAAAGTGGCGTTGCGACAAGTGAGCCAATTCGTGCGCCAATACTGAGGCGTATTCGCCTTCGGTCTGGGCGTAGAGGAACAAACCACCGTTCACCCCGACGATCCCGCCGGGTGCCGCAAAGGCGTTGAGCTGCGGGCTGTTGATCAGGATGAATTCCAGGCGCCGGTCAGTGACCTGGCTGGTCTCGACCAGTCGGTAAACGCTGGATTCCACGTAATTCTTGAGTTGCGGATCGTTGAGCTGCGAAACCTGACTGCGCAACATGGCCAGCCAGGCGCGGCCGAGCTGGTATTCCTGTTGCGGTGAGACAATGGCAGAACTGGCGTCGCCGAGTGACGGCAGGTCGTCGGCGAAGCCCGGTGAGGCGAGCAGGCAAGCGAGCGTCAGCAGGGTAGGGCGCAAAAATGTCATGCACAAAGCCTTAGTCGACAAAGACCTTACTGTAGCCGGACACCGGCGTTGCGACCAGATATTCTAGGCAACTCAACCACCTGACCCGGAGTGATGCAATGACCGACGCTGTAGAACATGACGTTGAACTGGACGCCAGTGGCCTGAATTGCCCGTTGCCGTTGCTCAAGGCCAAGATGGAGCTCAACCGGCTGGCCAGTGGTGCGGTACTCAAGGTCATCGCCACCGATGCGGGTTCGCAGCGCGACTTTCGCACCTTTGCCCGATTGGCCGGTCATACCCTGCTTCGTGAAGAAGATGATGCGGGTGTTTACCGCTACTGGTTGAAAAAAGCCTGAAATCGGCTGCGTTTGCTCCTAAGGATTATTGATGTTCAAAGTGTTACGCGACTGGATTCAGCGCTATTTTTCCGATGAAGAAGCGGTGGTGTTGGCTGTCCTGCTGTTTCTGGCATTTACCGTCGTACTGACCCTGGGCGGTATGCTGGCGCCGGTACTCGCCGGGATGGTGCTGGCGTACCTGATGCAGGGGCTGGTGGTGGCCCTTGAGCGCCTGCGCGTGCCGGGTTGGGCAGCGGTGGGGCTGGTTTTTGCGTTGTTCATGGGGTTGTTGCTGGTATTCATCGTGGTTGTCGTGCCATTGCTATGGCACCAATTGATCACATTGTTCAACGAGTTGCCCGGCATGCTTGCCAAGTGGCAGTCGCTATTGCTGTTGCTGCCCGAGCGCTATCCGCACCTGGTATCCGACGAACAAGTGCTGCGGGCCATCGAAGTGGCGCGGGGCGAAATCGGCAAGTTTGGCCAGTGGGCACTGACGTTCTCGCTGTCGAGCCTGCCATTGCTGGTGAACATCATGATCTACCTGGTACTGGTGCCGATCCTGGTGTTTTTCTTCCTCAAGGATCGGGCCATGATCGGCCAGTGGGTGCGCGGTTACCTGCCCCGAGAGCGGGCGTTGATCACCCGGGTCGCCCATGAAATGAACCGGCAGATCGCCAATTACATTCGCGGCAAGGTCATCGAAATCTTCATTTGCGGTGGCGTGACCTACATCGCCTTCGTTGTCCTTGAGCTCAACTACGCGGCGCTGCTGGCACTGCTGGTGGGGATTTCGGTGGTGGTGCCTTATGTCGGTGCCGTAGTGGTGACCGTGCCCGTGTTTCTGATTGCGTTGTTCCAGTGGGGCTGGAGCGATCAGTTCATCTACTTGATGGCGGTCTACGGGATCATTCAGACGCTGGATGGCAACGTGCTGGTGCCATTGCTGTTCTCGGAGGCGGTGAATCTGCACCCGGTGGCGATCATCTGCGCGGTGCTGCTGTTTGGCGGGTTGTGGGGGTTCTGGGGGGTGTTCTTTGCGATTCCCCTGGCGACGCTGTTCAAGGCCGTGCTGGATGCGTGGCCGCGAAAGGAACCGGTGGTATCGCCGCTGCTTTAAATCTTCAGTGAGGCTGATGGGCCTCTTCGCGAGCAGGCTCGCTCCTACATCAGATCGCGTCAGTCAAAACAACTCGGTCAACTGTAGGAGCGAGCCTGCTCGCGATAGCGTCGGAACAGGTCTCGAAGAAATCAGGCTTTGTTGAGGGCCTGAGCGGCAGCCAATACCGCATCAACATGCCCCGGCACCTTCACACCACGCCATTCCTGACGCAGCACGCCGTTGGCATCGATCAGGAACGTGCTGCGATCCACGCCCATGTATTCCTTGCCGTAGAGCTTTTTCAGCTTGATCACGTCGAACAGCTGGCAGATGGCTTCGTCCTTGTCGCTGATCAGCTCAAAGGGGAATTCCTGTTTGCACTTGAAGTTCTCGTGGGATTTCAGGCTGTCGCGAGACACGCCGAACACTTCGGTATTGGCGGTCTTGAATGCAGCGTATTGATCACGAAAACCCTGCCCCTCGGTCGTGCAGCCTGGGGTGCTGTCCTTGGGGTAGAAGTAGATCACTACTTGCTTGCCCTTCAGGCCCGCTAGGCTGACGGTCTGCCCGCTCGTGGCGGGGGCTTCGAAATCGGCGACCGGTTGGTCGATGGCAACGGCCATGAAAGCTTCCTTACATTGGGTTCTGTGGGCGCCAGGGTTCGATCAGGGCATCGAGGTTCAGCGCGTCGGCAAAATCCAGGAACTGATCGCGCAGCCAGCTGATTTGCACGCCGGCCGGCAAGGTCACGGTAAACGTGGCGTTGAGCATGGTGCCGCCGGTCTGCGGAGCCTGATAAGTGTCACAGGTCAGGTTTTCCAGCTCGACATTGTGGTCCATGAAGAACTGGCACAGCTCGTTGATGATGTCCGAGCGGTAGGCCGAGCTGACATAGGCGACGTACGGCAGGGCCTGGGGGCGGTTTTCCAGGGCCGCGCTGCGCACCACGTTGACCGTGAACGCATGCCGCTTGGCCAATACTGGCAGGCTGCCTTCCAGGCGCGCCAGGGCATCCCAGCTACCGGAGATTTCCAGCACCAGGGCACTGCATTCGCCATGGCGGGTCAGGCGAGAGGTGACAACGGCGCAGCGGTTTTCATGGCTGGCGCGGCACAGGACGTTGGTCAGCTCCATGGGGTTGGCGCCGAGGGCACTGATAACAAGGAATTGTTCGCGAACTGTGGGGGTGGACATGCAGCATTCCTAAAGCGATGAGCGGTCGGTACGTCCAGAGGGCGTTTTGCCGGGAGCGAGCCTGCGGATGCGAATTCAGAAAACCCCAAGCGGCAGGTTGCAACGTGCTCCGGCAGGGCGGGAGCGAGAGGCGGCAACGCTGGATCAGGGCTTGTGATGCCGAAAATGGAGGCTGAAACCCGACGCACGAGCTTGTCTGTACCGATCAAAGTCTGAAGGGTAGCGAAAACCGGCGCCAAGGGGAATGGCGGCAGCACAGTACTTCGCTTGTGCAAGCATCTTGGCGCCAGTACCATTACGGCTCTCTTTTTCCGGCAGGAGCGGTTTCATGATTGCGGGCAGTATGGTGGCACTGGTCACACCCATGGATGCACAGGGGCGTCTTGACTGGGACAGCCTCAGCAAACTCGTGGACTTCCACCTTGAAAACGGCACCCATGCCATTGTCGCCGTCGGCACCACCGGCGAATCGGCAACCCTCGACGTCAACGAGCACATCGAAGTCATCCGTGCCGTGGTCAAGCAGGTCAATGGTCGCATTCCGGTGATCGCCGGTACCGGCGCCAATTCGACCCGCGAAGCGGTCGAATTGACCCGAAATGCCAAGGAAGCCGGCGCCGATGCCTGCCTGCTGGTCGTGCCGTACTATAACAAGCCGACCCAGGAAGGCCTGTACCTGCACTTCAAGCACATCGCCGAATCGGTCGACATCCCGCAGATTCTCTATAACGTTCCCGGCCGCACCTCCTGCGACATGCAGGCCGAAACCGTGATCCGCCTGTCCACCGTGCCGAACATCATCGGTATCAAGGAAGCGACTGGCGACCTCAAGCGCGCCAAGGCCATCCTCGACGGCGTAAGCAAGGACTTCGTCGTCCTTTCCGGCGATGATCCGACCGCGGTCGAGCTGATCCTGATGGGCGGCAAGGGCAACATCTCCGTCACCGCCAACGTCGCGCCGCGTGAAATGGCCGATCTGTGCGAGGCCGCTCTCAAGGGCGATGCCGAGACTGCACGGGCAATCAACGAAAAACTGATGCCGCTGCACAAGGACCTGTTCATCGAAGCCAACCCGATTCCGGTGAAGTGGGCTTTGGTTGAAATGGGCCTGATGCACGAAGGCATTCGCCTGCCGTTGACCTGGCTGAGCACACCTTGTCACGAAACGCTGCGCACGGTCCTGCGCCAGTGCGGCGTCCTGGTTTAATTGAGGAAGTACAACGCATGAAGCGAATGGCCGGACTTTCCGCACTTGCCTTGATTATCTCCAGCACCAGTGGCTGTGGATGGGTCTGGGGCCCGGAAGGTTATTTCCGTGACCGTGGTAGCGATTACCTGGAAGCGCAACAGACTGCACCGATGCAAATACCGCAGGATATCCATACCGCCAAGCGTCTGGATCCGCTGTTGCCGATCCCGCGTAACGTGGCCGATGACACCGCCAAGGGCGAATACATCGTTCCTCGCCCGCAGCCACTGACGGCGGCTGCGGACGCCAGCCCCTATTCTCTGCAGAAGAGCGGCGGCTCCAGCTCCATCCTGGCGCAGAATCCACCGGCTGAAATCTGGCCAGTGGCCGTCCAGTTCTTCCAGGACAATGGTTTCCGTCTGGATGAACAGCGTCCGCAAACCGGTGAATTCACCACGACCTGGCAGCATTCCGATGAGCTGTCCGCGGCCATGGCCAAGCGCCTGAGCGCGGCTGGCGTCAGCACGGACAGCGAAACCCGCGTGCGGGTGCGCATCGAGCCAGGCGTGCAGCGCAACACCAGTGAAGTCTATGTGGTCAGCGCCGAGCGTCCTGCCGGCAGCACCGCCGATGTGGCCTTCACCAACCGTTCGGTCAACACTGGCCTGGACGCGGCACTGGTCGACGATATGCTCGCGAGCATGAGCCGTATCTCCGAGAAGGGCGGTTCGGTCTCCATGCTGGCTTCCCGTGATTTCGACGCGCCTAGCCGTGTCAGCCTGAGTGAAGACGGCAGCGGCAACCCTGTGCTGAACGTCGGCACCGACCTGGATCGTGCCTGGTCGAGCGTCGGTCGCGCGCTGGAACAAGGCGAATGGCGTGTTGAAGACATCAACCGTAGCCTGGGCCTGTACTACATCAACCTGGCCGAAAAAGCCGAGAGCAAAGACGACAAACCAGGCTTCTTCAGCAGCCTGTTCGGCAGCGCGCCGAGCAAGGAAGAGCTTGAGGCCCGCGCCGAGCGTTATCAGGTTCGCCTGAGCAAGGTTGGCGAGAACGTCCAGGTCACCGTCGAGAAAAACATCAACACCGTGGCGCCAGCAGACGTGGCGCGTAAAGTGTTGAGCAAGATTCAGGACAACCTGGGCTGATCGCATGCGTTTTGCCGTTCTCGGCAGCGGTAGCCAAGGGAACGGCACGTTGATAGCCAGCGCTGATACGTATGTATTGGTGGATTGTGGGTTTTCCCTGCGGGAAACCGAAAAACGCCTGCTGCGCCTGGGTGTGAACCCTGCGCAGCTGAGCGCGATACTCGTGACCCACGAACATGCCGACCACGTGCATGGCGTGGGTTTGCTGTCTCGGCGCTACAATCTGCCTGTCTACCTCAGTCGCGGGACCTTGCGCGGGATGCGCAAACCGATTGAACCCGCAGGCTTTCTGGCCGGCGGCGAGCAGCTGCAAATCGGCGACTTGAGCATCGGTGTCATTGCCGTGGCCCACGATGCACAGGAGCCGACACAATATGTTTTCAGTGACGGTTTGCGGCGCTTCGGCCTGTTGACCGACCTGGGTTCCTATTGTGACAAGGTGCTGGACGGCTATCGGGACCTCGATGCGTTGATGATCGAGTCCAATCACTGCCGTGACATGCTGGCTCGCGGTCACTACCCGTACTTTCTCAAGCAGCGGGTGGGCGGTGAACTGGGACATTTGAATAACCACCAGGCGGCATTCCTGGTGGCCGAGCTGGGCTGGAAAGACCTGCAACACCTGGTCCTGGCCCATCTGAGCAGCAAGAACAACCTGCCGCGGCTGGCCCGGCAATGTTTTGTCGACACCCTCGGGTGCGACCCGGACTGGCTGCAACTGGCCGATCAAGATTCAGGGCTCGACTGGCGCCACATCGCCTAGCCCATCTACTTAGCAAGCGGAGCCCATCATGGAAAAACGTGAAGAACTCTACCGCGGCAAAGCCAAATCGGTTTACAAGACCGACGACGCTAACCGTTTGATCCTGCTGTTTCGCAACGACACCTCGGCGTTCGATGGCAAGCGTATTGAACAGCTTGACCGCAAAGGCATGGTGAACAACAAGTTCAACGCCTTCATCATGCAGAAGCTCGAAGCGGCCGGCGTGCCGACCCAATTCGACAAATTGCTGGGCGACAACGAATGCCTGGTGAAGAAACTCGACATGATCCCGGTCGAGTGCGTCGTGCGTAACTACGCCGCCGGCAGCCTGGTCAAGCGCCTGGGTGTCGAGGAGGGCATGAAGCTCAACCCTTACACCTTCGAACTGTTCCTGAAGGACGACGCCAAGGGCGACCCGTTCATCAACGAATCCCACGTCGTGGCCTTTGGTTGGGGCACCGCCGAGCAACTGGTTCGCATGAAAGAGCTGTCGCTCAAGGTCAACGAAGTCCTGAGCAAGCTGTTCGACGACGCCGGCCTGCTGCTGGTCGACTTCAAGCTGGAATTCGGCGTGTTCCACGATGGCTCCATCGTGCTGGGCGACGAATTCAGCCCGGACGGCTGCCGTCTGTGGGACAAGGCCACCGGCAAGAAAATGGACAAGGACCGCTTCCGTCAGGGCCTCGGTGACGTTATCGAAGCCTACGAAGAAGTCGCCAATCGTCTGGGCGTGCCGCTTTAACCGACGCAAGCATCTGATAGCACAGAAATATTTCGCTCAGGGGGTTCGCTTCCTGCGAAAGTGTTGTTATGATGCGCGCCGTTGGAGAGATGCCAGAGTGGCCGAATGGGACGGATTCGAAATCCGTTGTACCTTCACCGGTACCTAGGGTTCGAATCCCTATCTCTCCGCCATAAATACCAAAGAAATCCCGCGAGCTAGACGCTCAGCGGGATTTTTTTTGCCTGCTGAAAAGTCACGCGACTATCAATCGACCATCAAACGATGTGCGCCATTCAATGGAGGTTCATGCTTGTCCGGGGCTGTCGGTGGACGAGGCGTTTTGTCCTATGAGCGGCGCATCATGGCAGCTATTCCCTTTCGGGAAGGCTCGGAGCTGATCACAAGTCCGCATTGTCCGCCCTGCTACTGCGACATTAGGGTGCGGTGCGTGATTCCAGGTCTATTTCCGTCGGCCACCGCACCTTGGGCGCCAAACGGCGCGCGAGGTTGAAGGTCACGTCTTCGTTGTTCCAGTCGCGGGGCGGGTGGGGGAAGGTGGGCAGGGCTTGTGGGCCTTGTTGCATGAACAGTTGAGCCATGGCCCAGTACTCGCTGAATCGGATTTCATGGGATCAGCGGCCTGCATCCTCAATGGAGCGAGGAAACCTTGGCTCGTAACACAACAGCAGGGACACCCAATGGCCACAGGCATGCACAAGGATCAACGGCAGTAACAGGCCATAGATCGGCACGAAGATCCACAGCTGAGGGATTTTCACGAACCGGCTGTCCAGTTGCCACACAGCCATGAAAGAGCGCCACGGCCAGGGAAATTTGCCGATGAGTTTTTTGGGTTTGGGCGCCGCTTCCGGCCCCTCTTCCATGTAGCGCCGAATGTATTCCCAGAACGCCAAGAGTTCGGAGGCGTTACGGGTTGGCTTGCCCACGAAGGTGATTTCGAAGTCGTCCTTGAGATGGCCGTCGGCGTCACGGACGGAGTGGGTTTCTTTGTCCCATCCCAGCATGACGAAGCCTCCCGTGCCGTCCAGTTCGGACATCTTCGGGTTGATGCAGACTTCGGCGGTGTCCCAGTCCAAGGCGACAATGCCTCCCAGGTGTTTGGGGCGAAGCAGGTAGATCTTGCGGGTGATGCGGTTGAAGCGGACGATCAGGCGTCGGGCGGTGAAAATTTCAAGTCGCAAGTAAGGAAAAACGTATTTCATGTATAAATACAGAGAAGTTATGGGGATCAATGGGATGGCATGCAACAATATAATATTAAAAACATCCAGCGGCGTTGTTTCATCGCTGTACTCGCCACGGTAATATATGACAAGGAAGTAAAGTGTCGCGACGAGCATCCAGATAAAGAGAGCACCACAGGTTCCAGGTATTAACGTAATTAGTCCACGCTTCTCATCGTTTGGAGTGCGAACATCAATGTACGTGGAATTGTAATCATAAAGAGACTCGTTGTCCGAAATCGCTTGGGAAACCGGTTGCGTTACCCGGATAGGCGGGAGCTTTTCTTTGTTCGCTATTTGCTGGTCAGCTTCTTTCGCCAATGCTTCGTAATCAGTCGTCGCGCGACCGTCGTACATGAGCCATTCAAAAAAATACATTAGAGAGTTGTCTCGATAGGTTTGTGAAAGTTTTTTAGCTCTTGCTCTACGGATTCGGGGGTTCCATTGCTTCGATCTTTTCGGAAAGTACAGTGGTTCAAGTAATTCTGAAGCTCATTGGGGAGCAGCATTTCTAACGCGACGGAAGCTGCGAAAATCACCAGGTTTATTCGTATGCACCAACGCAGCATAAAAGCCATTTTCAATGCAAGCTGTGTGGATTTTTGATGAGTAAATACCAAAAAACGATTTCGTCCATGTATCTGGATTAGCCGTTCCAGATACGGGGCGGCCGCTGCCAATCCGATGGCTGCTGAGAAGAACGCTGCGCTAAGTTGAGCGGTGGCTCTGACAAAATAAACTGCAGCGATGGACCATTTTTTTTGATTGAAAGCTTTCACACCGTCGGCGATATCAAAGGCCATACCGGCAAATGTCGCTCGCCCCGCCAACATCGCCTTGAATACCAAGGCCAGCGCGGTGTTGAGCGGGCCATCCAGCCTGGACGCCGCGCTGCTTTGCAGCAGGCGGGTACCGAAGGTGTTGGTCAGCAGCACCGCGCCGCTGAGTCGGAGAGTGGAGTTATTGAAACCGCAGTAATTGGCTGAATCGGATTTCATGG